>NZ_CP011042.1 GCF_002310835.1 Pseudoalteromonas tetraodonis
TATTTAACCATACTTAAACTTCTTTATTTATACTAAGCAATCTTAAAGGTGTAAAAATTATTTTATATGTCATGTATTTAAAAGACATGTCGCCTTAAATAGTTGTTTACAGCTAATTGAATGGACATTATACTAAACACCTAACTTTGAGGAATAAAGTATGTCTATCAATAAAAACGCGCTAGATACTTATCGACTTTTGAAAGCAACCGCAGAAGTTGCTGAAAAATCACTAGAAGGACGTATCCAACATTATCGCGCCCATCTTAAATCTGAAGAAAAAGAATTAAGAACTTACACCCAAAAAGCAGCAGCTGATTTACTTGGCTGTAATAATCGTACCTTAAAAAGACGCCATGACAATGGTGACTTTGACGATTTAAATATAAAACGCGGTGCAAACGGCCACTATGCCTACACCTTAGTTAATATTTTTGCTATGGCTGATATTATGGACATACAGCCTGATCACCGCGCATCAACAGACAAACTCCAAGTTATTGTTATTAATTCATTAAAAGGTGGTTGTGGTAAAACAACAAGCATTGTTAACATTGCTGCTGCACTCGCTACCACTAACATTAAACGTTACCGTATCGGTATAATTGATTTAGATCCTCAAGGGTCATCATCAAGCTTTTTCCCATCTTCAGAGCCCGATCCAATTACCGTTGGTGATTTGATGCGTGATTGCATTGACCTTGATGAAGGTGAAACATGGCCAGAATTTGTGTCTAATTCTTTTTTACCTACTCATATTCCTAATATTCGTGTTTTACCATCAGGTATGGATGACTTTTACTTTGAACACGAAACAGCAACATTACTCAAAGACACCTCCAATTATGAGCAAACACGCCATTACCACAAACTACTAGAACGAGTAATAAATCCGGTAAAAGATGAGTTTGACATTCTTTTAATTGATACAGCGCCAACGCTTAACTTTATGTTTTACAATGCATTAATGGCTTCAACGGCGATGCTAATTCCGGTTCACCCTGAAGCGGTAGACTTTGATGCAAATAATAAATATTTAAAACGTTTAGGTGAGATTTATCATACAGTTGCCGCTCTTGGCCATGATGGTTGGGATTTCATGCAATTTTTAGTTACTAATTATGTGAAAGGCAATCACTCACAACGCGACATAGTTAAAGATGTGCGTAGTGCTTTTGGTCGCCAAGTAATGAGCTATCCTATCAATCATAGTTCAGCAATTACCGCCAGTTCATCGTCGTTCAATACTATCTTTGACCAAAAAGCATCTGACAGCTTAGCAAGTAGAGAGTCATTAATGCGCGCACAAGAAAATATCAAAGATGTAGTTGATGAACTCGAAATGCTAATTCGTTCTAATTGGCAATCCACTCAATCTAAATTAAATACGCCTAAGTAAGGATGTTGACTAAAAATGGCTAAAAAACGTAAAAATGACACCCGCTTAGATCCCTTTGCAACCGCTGTTGGCAGTAGCAGCTTAGATGCCCTTTTAGAGCAAGCCAATGCAGGCGATGTTATTCGTATGCCTGCTCCTAGTGATCCTAATCGGGAAATTACGCTTGTTTGTAAAGTGATAGCACATAACGAGATTGAAAACTCAACTCAGGTTTATGGTAAAAATCGTCGCGTACAAGCGCTTTTAAACGAAAAGTCAGTCGCAGATATTCTTCCTGCTATTAAAGAAGATGGCCGTAATCAGCACCCTGCTCTATTGTGGGAGCAAGGTGATATGAGCCTTGTATTAGCTGGCTCTAGACGTCGTAAAGCCTGTATTTTAGGTGGCGCAGACTACCTCGTATTGAGTTCTAGTGACTTTAGCGAGCAAGATGCCAAAGTACTTGCGGTTTCATCAGATCAATACATTGCCCCAAGTCTTTGGGAGTTGGGTCAAGCGTATCAGCAAACTAGAAACGATCTTATTCAACAAGGCAAAAAAGGCTCGTACCGTGAAATTGCTGTTATTGAAGGGGTATCGCATACAGCGATTGCTGATGCGATAAAAGCGTATGAGCAAATATCTGCAGATGTTATAGCCCTTTACCCAACAGCTAATCATGTTGGTAGAGAAGTTGCTAAAAAGCTGATTAACGCAAAGGAGCGCGATGAGGAAGCATTTAACGAGTTAGTTGTTGCACTTGCCAGCAATGATGAAATTAACGCCTTAGAAGCCGACGACAAGCGCGCTATGCTAATTACTAAATACCTAACTGCAGAGCCTAAAACAGCATCAAAACGTGAAGCGGTTTTAGAAAATGACTTTATTAGTGTGCAACGCAACCTTAAAAGTGGTGACGTTTCAATTAAAATAAATAATAAAGTGATGACAGACAAGCGCTTAGAGCAACTTACTAAGTTATTAAGTGCCTTTAATTAGTTAGTAATATCGTGATCTGTAAAAGGGGTTGGGTTAGTTAAAACATGATCTAAACCTCTTTTTTAGTTGGTAAAAATCTGATCTTTAGTGGCATAAAAAGGCTAAAAACATGGCTTAAACCATCAAGGATCATATTTTTACTAACTAAACACCTCCTTTTAATGCCATTTTTCACCTTGTTAGTAAAAACCTGATCTAAGCCTAACTAAATCTCCTTTTAAAGTTAATTAATTGTTTTTATTTTGTAATTTAAACGTACTTTTTTAGTGAGCAAAATTAAACAATGATCGCCAATTCGCTATAAACCAATTTTTTACTAACCAATCAGATCCAACCAGTTTATTTTAAAAATAATATTGCTTTAGCTCAGCGCTGATAAGGCATATACTGGAAAAATTGTTTTTAAATTTTAATACTTTGAGTGACATGTCTGCTAACTTATCAAAAAATGATTTAATGGCTATTTTTGAAGAAATTAAAAATGAGCAGGCTACCCAGTTTCCTCTTTCTGAGCGATTCATAAAAAAATTATTTAAACCCGCGGTGTTGGCCAAAGGAAAATCGTACTATAAAAACGGCCAAATCAGTTGGTTAGAACATAATGCAGATTTTTCTGTGGTTGACTCTACGGTGCAAGGTGATAAAGGAATCGCGTTCAACCAACGTATTGAGATCAGTAAATTACCAACTGGTTATTCGGTCGATACCCACTGTACCTGTAATGTTAAAACAAAATGCCGCCATTTGGCCGCTATTTTGTTAAAGCTTAAAATTGAGCATTCTGGTGAGTACGGTGAAGATTATTTTATTAATGATTGGTTTAGTGAACTAAGCGCACTTAAAAACACCGACCAAGCTCAACCCTCGCAAGTATTACTGTTTGTATTAGACATAGAAAACAACAAAGTATTTTTAACCCCTAAAATTGCCAACTACGATAAAAATAATAATTATGCACTTGGGCGAAATTTAACTGAGCAACAGCTTAATAGTTTTGTAACCCCTAGCGATTTGCTCGAAAGTGATTTTAGATTATATAGCTGGATCCGATCGCAAAATGCGGTCGGTAATATTGAGCTTAAAGGTCAATGGGGTTTTAATGCGCTGCAGCAATTACTAGCCACAGACAGATTATTTTTACAACGCTCTCGAGTACCTATTAAAGCGCAACCTGGTTTACCTCTTAACTTTGTTTGGGAAAAACAAAAAGAGGTAACCCAGTTAAAAATTCACTTGGATCAAATTCCTAATTGGGCGTTAATTAAAACAACGCCGCCTATCTACTTAGATTTAGATAAATATAAATTAGGCCGTATTCGTACGCCCCTCAGTGCTGATGAAATTGCGCACTTACAAACTATACCGGCGCTGCACGATACAAACTTTGACCGAATTTATAAGCAGCTTGCTGATAACTTTGGAGTAGGTGTTATTCCCCACCCTACTAATACACCAAGCACGCCTGTTAAGTCGTTGAGTAATGCCATACTTAAAGTTAGCATGTCGGGCTCAGTAATGGCTATTTCGTTATCGTTTAAGTATAAAAATAAAAACTATTTAGCGGGCACCGCGCCTGCAAAGTTAATTAATAGCGCCTTTGAAAACACCGTTACCAATGAGTTAGTCAACTTAGGCTTCGATTTTTGTAAAGGGGGTTTACACAGCGAGTTTATTTTTAGTCAGGAATCGGCTATTCACTTACATTGGCTAGTTCACGAGGTACTGCCCAGCTTTAAACAACGCGGTTGGCAAGTATCAATGAGCAAAGTTAATGTTGCTGATACTAAAAGCCAAATCTCATTGCATGTAAACAGAGCTGCAAATCATCAAATGCATAGTAAAGTAATGCTAAACGATACCAAAGTAGCCACCCTATTAAATGTAAATAATAAACTGTATGAATCGTTAAACCGTCAAAGTGAATTATTTTATTACTACCCTGTTGGCCGTCAATTTGGGGTTATTGATAAAGCAGCGTTTAATTTATTAATTGAGTTTAAACTGCGGTTTGAATTTATTAAAACCCGTGACGAATTTAACATTCCGCTTTCATACTTACCTGAATTAGTTCAGCACACAGCTATTAATGTAGAGCTACATGACCCGTCATTAGAGCGTTACCTTGATGAACTAAATAACGATGCACTGCTATCACCTAACACTGCCATTCATGGCTTACACGATTCTGTAGTATTAAGAGAGTATCAGCAAGAAGGCGTGGCTTGGCTTAACTTTTTAAAGCGTAATCAGTTAGGTGGGATTTTAGCGGATGATATGGGCTTGGGTAAAACGTTACAAGTGATTGCCTACTTAGCAAGCTCATACAATACACCGCAAGCAGGGCCTACGCTTATTGTGTGCCCTACAAGTTTAGTGAGTAATTGGCAAAACGAAATTACCAAGTTCGCAAAAAGCTTAAAAGTGACCACTATTTTTGGTGCACACCGAAATGATTCGTTGCAGCATTTGGCACAAGCGCAGTGTATTTTAACCACGTATCCGCTATTAAAACGTGACATTGCTTATTACTCACCGCTGTATTTTGAAAACATTATTCTTGATGAAGCCCAGTATATTAAAAACGATACCGCACAAGTTTCGCGGTTGGTAAAACGTTTAAATGCCGACTTTAAGCTTTGTTTAAGTGGCACACCAATTGAAAACAATTTATTTGAATTAAAGTCATTGCTCGACTTTGCAATGCCCTCGCTTTTAGGTTCACAGGCGCACTTTAAGCAGCATTTTCAAGGCCCTATTGAACGCGAAAGCAACATTGAACGTGCAGAGCAACTAAAAGCGTTAATTATGCCGTTTATTTTGCGCCGTACTAAAGCCCAAGTGGCTCAAGAGCTGCCGCAAAAAACCGAACTTATAAAAGAGTTTGAGTTTGAACCTAAACAAAAAGATATGTATCACGGCATTACGCGTGCGCTTGAAGAAAAGCTCATCGATTTATTTGCTGAGCAAGGTGTGCAAAAAAGTAAACTCGCCTTTTTAGAAGCCTTGTTAAAGTTACGCCAAATTTGTTGTCATCCTAAACTCATTGAACCTGAAACTGAGGCAGCCAGTGCTAAATTAGAATGGTTATCGAGCCACTTACCTTTAATGCTAAGCCTTGGCCGTAAGGTCATTATATTCAGTCAGTTTACCTCTGCCCTTGATTTAATTGCCGAGCGTTTAAATGAGCTAAATATTAATTTTAGTATGCTAACGGGGCAAACGCGTCATCGGGATAAAGTAATAGACGAATTTACCAGTGGTAACACTTCTGTGTTTTTAATTAGCTTAAAAGCCGGTGGCACAGGGCTTAATTTAACCCAAGCCGACACGGTTATTCATTTTGATCCATGGTGGAACCCTGCCGTTGAAAAACAAGCCACCGATCGTGCTTATCGAATTGGGCAAACAAACCCAGTGTTTGTTTATAAACTAATTATGGCTAACTCTATTGAACAAAAAGTATTTCAAATGCAGCAAGATAAGCAAGCGCTTGTAGATGCATTATTTACCGAAAAATCAATGAGTTTTACCCAGTTTGACGAACAACAAATGCTGTCTTTAATTAAAAGCTAAAATAATTTTAAAAAATCATGACGAGTTTTTGAACTTATTTAAATTGTAGGCGTCTATTAATATGCTTGGTTAAATTGCAGTTTCTCCAAGCTTTCATGTTGATATCCCATATAGTAGTTACTAGACATAGTAATGATTAAGCCAGCCAGTAATGCGCTGGCTTTTTTTTGCTTTTAAAAATATTTATTTTTTATTTAATTTATTTTGAACTAATCACAAATGGCTGGGTCTATTATTATGCTTGTAGTTGATGTGTTGTTATACAAGTTTCATGTTGATTTCCCTGTTTGATTACTAATTTAGTAATATTGAGCCAGCTTTATTAGCTGGCTTTTTTTATGCCTCAAATTCAACTTTTTTAAAATTATTTTGAACTAATTTAATCAGAGCGCGTCTACAATTATGCTTGTAGTTGATATGTTGTTTTACAAGTTTCATGTTGATTTCCCTGTTTGATTACTAATTTACTAATTTACTAATTTAGTAATATTGAGCCAGCTTTACTAGCTGGCTTTTTTTATGCGCTTAATTTAGTGTTTTACCCTACTGCTAAAGAGCGTAATTCGTTATGATGGCATGTCACTAAATTTTAAAAGTTTATTCTATGTTTACTTCGTTTTTATCCCATTTAGATTGGTTAAGTGTTGGTACTGGCGCTATAGCCGGTATGGCTATTTTCAGCGTTGTATCAGTCCAGTTAAGTAAAAAAATAAAGCGCCAAGTGAGTGAGCAGCAACAAGAGTTATTGTTATTACAAAGCCAGTATGAGCATACGCAAAATCAATATGCCTCTTTAGTGGAAGAGCACGACTTGTTAGGGCTTACTCATCAAGAGCAACGTGATCAGGCGCAACATTTTAAAACGCGATTAACTGAGCAAGAAAAACAAAGTCAACTTTATAATCAATATTGGCGTAAAACCGAAGCCGAGCTAACCGCCCTGCGCGAGCAATACAATCTGCGCGATGTCGAGCTTAATAATATACGCACCACCCTTGAGCAAAAGCAGCAACATTTCAGCGAGCAACTCGCCCATATAGAGCAAAGTAAAGAAACGCTTAAAAAAGAATTCGAAAATTTAGCCAATCAAATCTTAGAAGAAAAATCGCAAAAATTTAAAACCCTCAATCAAGAAAGCATAGAGCAGTTACTCAAGCCGGTTCAAGGTGAGCTAAAAGGCTTTAGAGATAAAATGGAATCTATTCACGTTGAAGACTTAAAACAACGTGCTGCGCTTAAAACCGAACTATTGCATTTACAAGCCAAAAGCCAAGCCATTACCGAGCAGGCTGACAAGCTCAGTAATGCGCTGCAAGGACAAAAGAAAACCCAAGGTAATTGGGGCGAGTTAATGCTTGAAAACGTGCTTGATAGCGCAGGACTTCGAGCTGGCACAGACTATAAACGCGAAGTGTCGTTTAATACCGAAGACGGCCGTCTTCGTCCTGATGTGGTGGTGTATTTACCTCAAGGTCGCCACTTAGTGATTGATGCAAAAACATCGTTAAATGCCTATACCCGTTATGTAAATGCCGAAACAGAGCTGGAATCTCAACAAGCGATTAAAGAGCATGTAAATGCCGTAACTTCCCGTATAAATGAGCTGGCCAGTAAATCGTATGACCGTTTACCAGGGATAAACTCGCCTGAGGTTGTTATTATGTTTGTACCGATTGAATCTGCGTTTGTAGAAGCACTTAAATACCAAAGCGACATTTACCAGCAAGCAATCGAAAAAAACATTTTGGTTGCTACTCCTACTACCCTGCTAACCAGTTTAAATATTGTTAAGCAGTTATGGCGCTTTGAAGAGCAAACTAAATATTCAAAAGAGCTGGCTAATCGTGCTGAGCGTTTTTACAGTAAGCTCAACGGCTTTTTAACCAGTATGGAAGGGGTGGGTAAACAGCTCGATAAAGCCAAAGAAACCTACGATAAAGCATTCTCTCAGTTATACCGTGGTAAAGGTAACTTAATTAAACAAGCCTCAGAATTTAAAGAGTTGGGTGTATCGGTGCAAAAAGAGTTACCTCAAGAAAGCGTTGAACGCGCTCACTTAGAGCTTGATGAATAAACACCACATATAATATTTGCGCACTGAGGTTGTGCGTTTATGTGGCTAGTTATTTACTAACTGCGCAGGCACTATAATAATATCTGTCCTTTAGGATTAACCACATGCAACGCCCAACCGTCTTTTTCATTTCTCATGGTGGCGGCCCAATGCCATTACTAGGTGATGCTAACCATGCAGAAATGCGAGCCTGCTTAGAACAAGTTGCCGCTACAATCCCAAAGCCTAGCGCTATTTTAATGGTCAGCGCGCATTGGGAAGCTCAACCAATTAGTATAACTGCGCACTCTTCACCGCCGCTTATTTACGATTACTATGGTTTTCCTGAGCAGGCGTACCAATTAACTTACCCTTGTACTGGCCAGCCGCAACTTGCTAATTTAGTACAGCAAGCGCTCGCAACACATAATATTGACTCAAAACTCGATCCACAGCGTGGTTTTGATCACGGTATGTTTGTACCGTTAAAAATTATGTACCCAGAGGCCGATATTCCTTGTGTGCAAATATCCTTGCATCCAAGTCTTGATCCGCTGTTGCATGTTGAAATTGGTAAAGTGCTGCAACGTATTGATTACGATAACTTATTAATTATAGGCTCAGGCTTTACCTTCCATAATATGCGCGCTTTTGGTGTTACTCAATCAAACGATGTTAACCAGCAAAATCAGGCATTTGAAAATTGGTTGGTAAGCACAATCGCAGATCAAACATTAACCGAGCAACAGCGTGAACAGCAATTATTAGCATGGCAGCAAGCTCCAGCTGCACGCTTTAATCACCCCAGAGAAGAGCACTTGTTACCGCTACATGTATGCTATGGCGCTGCTATGTGTGCAAGCACTGAGGTATTTGAATTAAATATTGCCAATAAGCGAGCCAGTATGTATTTGTGGCAATAATAAAAAACACGCCAGACTTTGCTAGGCGTGTTTTTTGGTTCTACTGTATTTATTACAGTGGTTAAGCGTAAGCAATTACCATTTCATTTCGCCTTTATGAACTTTAGCGCCAATGCTAAGAGCCATAGGTAATACAGCCTCTGGGTATGAGTTGGTCATTTTATCTATCAGCAGCTTACTGCTATCACTACTTTGCTTAGCGTGTGCAAAATCCTTTAAATACTGGATTGAAAAATCAATATTTGCAGCATCTAATTGAGTGCCTGCTTTCATATGCCCAGGGATCACCACGTCAGGGTTGAGTGCTTTCATTTCATTAAGTTGCTTTGCCCATGCATTTTGCTCTGCCTGAGTTTGTGCATCGGCCATCCATAAATGAACATTAGCGTATACAGCCACATTCCCTAAAATAGCTTTATTATCAGGGATCCATAAATAAGGGCGATGATTATGCTCACCCTCTGCGCCACGAATTTCAATGGTATGGCCTTCTATTTTTAAGATATTACCATTAAATACCTTAGGTACGACGGGGTTTTTTGGTGCGTTTTCACCCATTTTTGGGGTCCAGAAAGCAAGTTTACCTTTAAGCTTTGCTGCTATTTTTTGGTGCACTGCGGGCGTAGTAATAACCTCTGCATTTGGGAAAAACTGCTGTAACACTTCAGCGCCAAAGTAGTAATCAGGATCGGCCTGGCTAATAAAAATAGTTTTTAGTTGTTTACCAGAGTCAATTACTTTGGCGGCAATGCGCAGTGCATCGGCTTTGGTAAATCCGGTATCAATTAAAATTGCATCGGTACGGCCATAAACCAGCGTGGCATTAACATGAAAGCTATTGCTGTCAGCGTTATACACATCAAGGGTTAATGGGGTTTCGTCTGCAATAGCGATATTGCTGGTTAATAGTGTGCTTAATAAAAGCGTGCGTAGGTTCATGGTATTTTCATCATTGGTTGCTAATGCGAGCATAATAAAGGTTTGATATGTTCAGAAAAACAACCAATAATTAGCATCATTGTTTCATAAATCGTGCAAATACTATGGATAAACTCACCGCAGCGCAGGTTTTTGTTGATGTTGCCTACTCAGGCAGTTTTACTGCCACTGCCGATCGGCTTGAAATGTCACGCCCTATGGTTACTCGTCATATTGAGTCGGCAGAAGCATGGCTCAATACTCGTTTGCTACACCGAACTACCCGCAAAGTTACACTTACCACCGCTGGCGAGGCCTGTTTACCCGAAATAGAGCAATGGTTAGCACAGGCTAACCGTTTAGTTGAACAAACTAAAAGCCAGCAACAGTTGTCAGGTAAAATTCGAGTAGCGACCAGTATGTCGTTAGGCTTTGCACAATTAGCCCCTATATTTACACGCTTTATGAAACGTCACCCTAACGTGCAAATAGACATAGATCTTGAAGACTCAACCACAGATCTAATAGAGCAGCGTGTTGACTTAGCAATACGTATTGCAGCCAATCCTGATCCTTCGTTAATAGGTAAACCTATTGCCGAGTGTGAATCTATATTAGTGGCCTCAGCTGATTACCTCGCAGATTATCCGCCAATAACGACACCACAACAGTTAAGCACTCATCAATGTTTAGGCTATAAAAACTTTGACCGATATATTTGGCATTTACACAACGGGGATGAATTTCAATCGGTTGATGTTAAATGTAATTTAAGTGCAAACGAGGCCACCACATTACTTCATGCAGCCATAGCCGGTGGTGGTATTTCAGTGCAGCCTACGTATTTGGCAAATCAATATATACTGGATGGTCGCTTGCAGCGTGTATTAGCGCCATGGACATTAAACCCAATGAAAATATATGTGCTTTACCCTTCTCGTCAGCATTTATCAGCAACAGTAAGAGCACTAATCGACACGCTCAGTGAAGAATTTAAAAATCCAGCATGGTAATTAATTATAAAAGTTTGGGTTTAAACCATAGCTTTGTGCGTTAAGCATGCTGATATTGTGTAGGTTATTTTGTTACAGTAAATGTAATAAGCGCCTTAATCTATAAAGGTCAACAGACCCAAGGAACAATAACAATGAATCTGATCAAAACATCGGGCTTGGCACTGGCCATTGTTGCGGGCTTAGGCTTGCAAGCATGTTCAAGTACCAGCATAACAACCAACAATAATGCAGCGATGAGTACCGTGAATAATCCATTAAGCCTAGCGCAAATTTATAAAGATAAAGAGTTTAAAACCCAGCGAAGCACTTACTTTAAGTGGCTAGACGATGGTACCGGCTACACTGTGCTTGAAGAGCGCGAAAGCGAAAAAGAAAAAGCAGACGATAACAACACCGATGACGACAGAGAGCACGGTGTAAAAGGCAACGACATTGTATTTTACAATGCTGACGGCACAGGCCGTAAAGTATTGGTTGAGTTTGAAAAGCTGTTGCCAGAGGGCGCAGACGAGCCATTTGCAATCGAAAGCTATCAGTGGTCAAAAGACGGTAAATGGTTGATGGTATTTACCAACAGCGAGCAAGTTTGGCGTTCGCGCAGCAGAGGCGACTTTTGGTTACTTAACCTTGAGACAAACCAATTACAGCAATTAGGTGGTAAAGACGTTGAGCCAACTAAGTTAATGTTTGCTAAGTTCTCGCCAGATAGCTCAAAAGTGGCTTACGTACGCGACAACAATATTTATATGCAAGCGGTTGGTAGTAACGATGTAACTGCGCTCACAACCGATGGCAGTGCCACCCTTGTTAACGGTAATTTTGATTGGGTATACGAAGAAGAGTTTACTATTGCCGATGGTTTTCGTTGGAGCCCCGACAACAAATCAATCGCCTATTGGCAGCTTGATACTAGTGACGTTAAATTTTTCACTATGATCAACAACACTGACGAACTGTACCCTACCCTAAAAGAATTCCCTTATCCTAAAGCCGGTGAAACCAACTCTGCCGTGCGTGTTGGTGTGGTAAGCCTTAGCGACAAACAAACCCGTTGGGCTGAGCTTGAAGGCGATAACCGCGACCGTTATATTCCGCGTATTAGCTGGGCAGGCACCGGTAATGAATTAATGATTCAAGACTTAAACCGCCCACAAAGCCATAACAAAGTGTGGTTGTTTGATTGGCAAAAGCAGCAACTGACCAAGATTTTAGAAGACAAAGACGATGCGTTTATCGAATGGTTTTATAAAGCAAACTGGTCAAAAGACGGCGAGTTTTTTATTTGGCATAGCGAACGCGACGGTTGGCGTCATCTTTACCGTGTATCGCGCGATGGCAAAACTATTATCGACCTAACCCCTGGTGATTACGACATTATTGATATGCTGAGCATCAATGAAGATAAAAACGTAATGTATTTTATTGCCTCGCCAAACGATCCTGGTCAGCGTTATTTATACAGCACACCGCTTGATGGCAGCAGCAAACCGGTACGGGTAACGCCTGCTGAGTTTGAAGGTTCAAACAGCTACTACATGTCAAAAGATGCCTCATGGGCTGTGCACACTTACTCAAAATTTGGTACGCCACCGACTAAAGAGATCATTAAAGTGAGCGATCATAGTAATGTAAAAACCTTAGTTGAAAATACAAAGCTTAAACAAAAACTGGCTGAGCAAAGCTTACCAAAGCATGAGTTTTTTAAAGTAAACGCGCAAGATGGCACCGAGCTTGACGGCTACATTATGTTCCCAGAGAACATGGATAAAAGTAAAAAATACCCAATTGTGTTTTACGTATACGGCGAACCATGGGGTTCAACCGTGCAAGACCGCTGGGAAGGTAACAGTTACTTATATAAATCGTTACTAACGCAAAAAGGCTTTATTGTGGCATCGGTTGATAATCGTGGTACACGTGCACCAAAAGGCCGCGATTGGCGTAAATCAATTTATAAAAAAATTGGCTCAATTACCGTGCAAGACCAAGTAGACGCGCTTGATGCTATGGCTAAACGTTGGGATGTAATAGACACAGACCGTGTTGGTGTGTGGGGGCATTCAGGGGGCGGTAGTTCAACCCTTAACTTATTGTTCCGCCACGGTGATAAATTTAAAGTAGGCATTGCCTCAGCACCCGTGCCAGACATTCGTTTATACGACACCATTTACCAAGAGCGTTATGCGGGTAACCCAAATACCGATCCTGAGAGTTACTATAACACCTCGCCGATTACCTTTGCTAAAAACCTAACCGGTAAGCTATTGCTTATTCACGGCACAGGCGATGATAACGTGCATTACCAAGGCTCAGAGCGTTTAATTGACGAGCTTGTAAAGCATAACAAGCAGTTTGAGTTTTTCTCATACCCTAACCGTTCACACAGCTTGCGCGAAGGCAAGGGCACCACTTTGCATTACCATACTATGATGGCTGACTTTTTTGAAAAGCACTTACTAAACAAGTAATCGCTTTAAAAAAATAAAATACTAAAGCCGCACACTAATTATTAGTATGCGGCTTTTTTAATCAAAATGTAACGGGGATTTACAGCTGGGTTTAAAGGTTAAAGGAACAAGGTCAAAGAATTTTAGTTACGGTAAGTTGGGTATAGCCGAACAAAACCCAACAAGGAAATACTGCTCAATAGGTAATAAGTGAATCGTTTAATGTTAAACACAGCTTGGTACGAGAATAGAAATAAAAAGAGTAGCATCCATGCTACTGCAAGTGCGATATTAATAAAAATTAAGAGCTTGGTTGCGAAGGTTGATACTTATTAACGAGAATGTGCTGCAAACTTTTAAGTGCTCGCTTTATCGCTTGCAGCATACTTCTTCCCTTTGTATTTACATTAATACTGGGTAGCCCAGGCAAAAGAATATTAATTTTGCATTGCTGCAAAGTGCCGTGGCGCTCACTCGAAAAATCATTTATTTGAATCTCAACTTTACGAATATTCAAAGCATGTTTTGCCAATTGGCTTTTTATCAACTTCAAAAGCGACATCTTTTCACTTGCGTTAATTATCTTGTTTTTAACTGTAAGTTTTAGCTTCATGCAATCACACCTTTTAATAGTAACTATGTTGCAGGCATGACTGTAATCTACTAACTTAGTGGCAAAGGAAAAAGCTGATTGTTTCTTACTTTAAAACAGGTATTTTCGAATGATTACCAACATTAACTACAATCACTTATATTATTTTTGGCAAGTAAGTAAGCACGGCAGTATTGCAGCGGCGAGTAAAATACTTAATTTAACGCCGCAAACGGTCAGCTCGCAAATTACTAACTTAGAGCAACGACTAGGAAAACCGCTATTTATTCGTCAAGGGCGAGGCCTACAGTTAACGGAGTTTGGCCATGTAACTCAGCAGTACACTAATGATATGTTTGCTATTGCTCACGAATGGCTAGAAACCACGCAAGGTGATACCACGCACTATTCACGAACACTAAAGGTCGGTATTTCAGATGTGTTACCCAAATCACTGGTGTCGAAGTGGCTAGCGCCTTTAATTAATAACGACCGTATTACAAACTTGCACTGTATTGACGGCCAACAAGATGAACTGCTTGCGCAAATGGCGATTCATAAGCTCGACTTAGTGTTAGCTGATAAACCACTCGATACCACCTTGCCATTTAAGGCGTTTTGCCATGAAATAGGTAAAAGCCAAATCGCTCTTTTTGGTAACGAAACATGGCATTCGCAACTACATAAGCAGTTTCCGCAGTCTTTAAACAATAAGCCTTTAGTGCTCCCCGCAAAAGAAAGCCCCGTCGCGCGAGCTATTTATTATTGGCTGCAAGAGCAAGACATTGAAATGACAATAGCTGGCCATGTTGACGACAGCGCATTAATGAAGTCACTCGGTGAGCAAGGGTTTGGTATATTCCCTGCGCCTATTTTGGTAAGAGCCGAAGTAGAGCGCCATTACGGCGTTAATTACATTGGTACAATTGATAATGTTTATCAGCATTATTATGCCTTTACACCTGACAGGCTCATTAAAGACAGTATTTATGACGAATTTATAAAGCACGCGCAAATGACGTAGATTTTAGTTAATCGTTTTAAGATTGACGGGCGTCGGGGTGCGGGTTACGGGGGGGCTAAAAGCTATTATTTAACCTCGACGCGGGGTGAACCCGCTGTTACTAGTAGCTAATACGGTAGCAGCGGCTTTATGCCTCGTCTTTTTAAGGCTCATATAAATGCTCTTATCGAGTAAACATATTGATTGCCATTACAATTAATAAGCCGGCAAATACTTTCTTTATGGTTGAAACTGGCAAATAATGGGTGGCTTTAGCACCGAGTGGCGCGGTAAACCATGAGGTGCATACAATACCCAATAAAGCGGGCAAATACACAAAACCTGCAAATCCTTGTTTTAATGTAAATAACTGGCTGCCTGAGCTGATATAACCCATTGAACCAAACAGCGCTATCACAATGCCTGAGGCCGAGGCGCAGCCAATGGCTTTTTTCATATCAACAGAAAAAAACGTCAGTAACGGCACTAATACTGCCCCGCCGCCAATACCTATCATGGCAGACAAGCCACCGGTTATGGTCGTATAAACACTTAGCAACCCTTTGCTTGGCAACGGGCGCGCTATTGCTGAATCATTCTTACCAGAAAAAATCATTTTTAGTGCAATTAGCACCACACTTACTGCAAATACCAAACGCACTACATGCTCAGGTAACAGCGCAGCTATAAAGCCACTAATAAGCGCGCCAAAGGCAACGCCCGCCATAACCCAAGGTGCAATATCCCAGGGTACATTGCCATTTTTATGATGCGCAATAGCCGACGAGGTCGAAGTAAATAAAATAGAGGCCAGCGAGGTCGCAATGGCAACCACCACTACTTGTTCAGGTGGCAAAGCATTAAAGTGCAGTAATATCATGCTGAGTATGGGCACAATCACCAGCCCGCCCCCTATCCCTAAAAGGCCAGCTAAAAAACCAACACCACTACCTAATATGGCGCAGTATATAATTAACACTATTAAATCACTCATTCCTTTTGTCTCTTCTTATGTTAAGGGTTGTTATGCTCTGTGGTGGTGAGTTGCGTGTAAAAAACGTTCAATAAAACATCTAAGCTCACCAAGGTTTATTCGAGTATATCAACAACCGTTTATGCAAATGGCACTTTAAGTACTTATAAGTATTGAATAATACTCACGTTTTGTATGAATAAATTACAACAACCGTAAAAACATCTAGAAATCTAGACTTCTAAAGTGGCTTTTGTGAGAGGGTCAAAGGCAATTCGCTGAATTTACCCATTTAACTTTGCTACAGAATGAATCTGACTCATGTTTTACCTGAAATAATACCGTTTTTCTTCATGCTACATACCGCGTATAAATTTATTAACTCTGCAGAGCACCATTACAGCTAACCCGTTATGTCGGTTTTAACAGCGAGTAATGCGTCATCAATAAAAGCAGCAACAACTCAGATTGAAAGGATACGGCTATGAGCACTGATCTTACATTTACTATTAAAAGCACTAACTTGGATGAAAACTACCATCCATCAAATAACACACGTATTACGACCAATTTCGCTAATTTAGCAAGGGGTGAAAGCCGCCAACAAAACCTGCGTAATACCCTAAAAATGATCAACAATCGTTTTAATGCTTTGGCTAGTTGGGATAACCCACAAGGGGATCGTTACGAGGTTGAGCTCGAGATCATTTCGGTTGATTTAGACATTGCAGGCAGTGGCCAAGCATTTCCGTCAATTGAGGTATTAAAAACCAATATTATTGACCACCAAACTAATGAGCGAATTGAAGGCATGGTGGGTAATAACTTTTCATCCTATGTGCGCGACTACGACTTTAGCGTGTTATTGCTTGAGCATAACAAAAGCAAACCGCAATTTAGTATCCCCGATAATTTTGGTGACTTACACGGTAAGTTGTTTAAATGCTTTGTAAACTCAGATACCTATAAACAGCATTTTAAAAAGCCGCCAGTTATTTGCTTAAGCGTGTCTGATAACAAAATCTATCAGCAAACCGAAAACTTACACCCTATCTTAGGCGTAGAGTATCAGCCTAATGAGTCGTCGTTAACAGAGCAATACTTTAAAAAAATGGGCCTACAAGTGCGCTACTTTATGCCACCAAACAGCGTTGCACCGTTAGCGTTTTACTTTTTTGGTGACCTACTTAACGACTACAGCAACCTTGAGCTAATTAGCACTATTAGCACCATGGAAACGTTTCAAAAAATTTATCGTCCAGAAATTTATAACGCTAATGCCGCCGCAGGTAGTCGTTATAAACCAAATTTAAAAAATGATGATCATTCATTAACGCAAATTGTGTATGACCGCGCAGAGCGAGGTCAATTAGCGGTTGAGCAAGGCAAATTTACCGAGCAGCACTTTATTAAGCCTTATCAGTCAGTGCTGCAGCAGTTCTCGGCAAGTATCGCTTAATCACACAACAAAATTAAAGGCAGCATTTATTATGAAAAAACTATTACCCACTTCATCAGCAGGCAGCTTGCCAAAACCGTCATGGCTTGCTGAGCCCGAAACCTTATGGTCACCGTGGAAATTACAAGGTAGTGAGCTGATTGATGGCAAACACGATGCCCTGCGTATTTCCCTGCACGATCAACAAACCGCAGGCGTAGATATAGTCAGCGATGGCGAACAAACTCGTCAGCACTTTGTAACCACCTTTATTGAACACTTAAATGGCGTTGATTTTGAAAACCGTAAAACAGTTAAAATTCGCGACCGTTACGACGCCAGCGTACCCACAGTGGTTGGCCCTGTGTCTCGTACTAAATCGGTATTTGTTGAAGACGCCAAGTTTTTACGCCAACAAACCAGCCAACCAATTAAATGGGCACTGCCTGGGCCCATGACCATGATCGACACCCTGTATGACGATCACTATAAAAGCCGTGAAAAACTAGCATGGGAATTTGCTAAAATACTTAACCAAGAAGCCAAAGAGCTAGAAGCCGCTGGGGTTGATATAATTCAATTTGATGAACCTGCTTTTAACGTGTTTTTTGACGAGGTAAACGACTGGGGCATAGCCTGCCTAGAGCGAGCTATAGAAGGGTTAAAATGCGAAACCGCCGTGCATATTTGTTACGGCTACGGCATTAAAGCCAACACCGATTGGAAGAAAACCCTCGGCACCGAGTGGCGACAATACGAAGAAGTATTCCCTAAGCTGCAAAAATCGAATATAGATATTATTTCGCTAGAATGCCAAAACTCACATGTACCCATAGAGCTACTCGAACTGGTGCGCGGTAAAAAAATAATGGTAGGCGCAATCGATGTAGCCACCAATACCATAGAAACTCCCGAAGAGGTGGCCAAAACCCTACGCGAAGCACTCAAATATGTTGATGCCGACAAACTCTACCCCTGCACCAACTGCGGCATGGCCCCCCTGCCCCGCAATATTGCAAACGGTAAGCTCAACGCCCTAAGCAAAGGCGCAGAGTTAGTACGTAACGAACTATTAGCAGCAAATGTCGCTTAATTTTTAGTTATAGCTGCTGTAAAAAGCCACACCTTAGCACATGTTGAGGTGTGGCTTTTTTAATCAAAATGTCATGGGGGTTTACACAACGAGGTTAAAGGCAAAAGGTGCTAGGTGAAAGGTTTAAGTTCGTTGAGTGTTAGTTGGGTTGAGTGCAACAAACCTAGCAAAAGTAATTAAACCTAACCGAGCCGCAAGGTATTATTGATTGAGTAGGGAGTGTCATTTGCAGAGAAAGGCAACGCCCGCCTAACATGCATTGTGTTGGTGTGGCTTTTTGCGTTGCTTGCCAAAACCATGGCAAAGTTACATTGTCCTTGTTTAACAGCTTTTTAGGCGCTTTTAGAGAGTACCTCATATTCTGGATTACCATATGAGCCAATTAATATATCTTCGCGTGTTTCTTCGCCTCTAGAATCAAAGAAATTGTAACCATCCAGATTCAGCTCGTTAGCAAGCTTTATTGCAACATCTATCTCTCGATTCTCTAAATATTGGGAAATAGACATGATTCTCTTTTCAGGGACATCATTAGAACCAAAACTTGTAACTCTAAGTACGCCATTTGTAGAAAGTACCTCTTTGATACGATTTTTATCCGCTAAATGCTTATTGACACCAATAAGGAGTGAGGTTTCCGGTGCACCTTGGTTTGGCTCATTTACAAAACTCAGTTTAGATAACTTCTCTTCTATTTTTTCTATAGAAATAGTTAACTCGTTTAATTGAACTTCGTTTTTAGGGACTTTAACTGGCTCGTTTGTCTTTTTATTTAAATAACTTGAATAATAAGAGTCTTCTTGTAGCTCTGGCCTAAATTTAGTTTGTAGTAAAAAAACAGAACCTAAAAATATTGGTACATTGATTATAGCCGCTAAAACTAATGCGCCAGACTGCCATGAATTAACATCAAAATTTGCAGCGCCAACTAAGTAACAACTATTTATAGAAAACAGACCAACTAACCAAGCTCCAAGAAGTTGGATAGGTTTAGTAATTTTTTCAGGTTTAATTTGATTTTCTGACATACTTAGATGCAACTCCTTAAGCGCCTAACGCCGCCTTGAGCGGTGAGTAATAGTTGGCTAAAATGTGAAGCGAAGCGGAACCGAGCCAACTGTTACGAACCGACTTTAAGCCCTTGTTAGGCGAAATATTGCAACCCATACTTTTTACTATTTTCTTGAACATTTTCTAATGTTTCAATTTCTGAATAATACTTATAACCATGCCCCATATCAATTTCTTTACAGAAGATTAATCGCTCATAAGGTTCTTGGTTTTTTTCAGAGAAGTGACAGAAAATATGAGGGAAATAGTCATACTCATCTCCGTAAAAATTGATAGTTTCAATATTAACAAAGGGAATTTCACCTACAAGAAAAACTCTTTCGTCACCTTGCTCTCCACTTTTGGTATCTCTGAACCTTAAGCTTCCATCTTCACAGAGTGAAAGCGCTCCAGCTTTTAAAAAAACTTGAACTCCACGATGATAAAGTTGAGCTAACTCAACCTTAAACCAAGGAGATATTCCATCATCATCTGATACTTCTGGGTAATTATCAACGCGATCTAAGTCGCGGAGAATAACCCTACGCCTTAATTTCTCGTAATTTATTTTTTGAATATATTCAGATAACTGCTGTCTTACGGCTTCTTGGTGTTTAACTTTTTCACCATTACTGGAAAACTTAGGGCCTACAACTTTAGGCTGTTTAGCATAGGGTTTTAATGCGCTAACAAATGAATCAATTAGTTTTTTCTTAACTTCAGCTTTGTCAGATATATTTTTATCACTTAATTCATAGCTAATAGGCCAACGCTTGTGAGCTAAATCGAAAGGAATATTACCATTTGCCTCACCAAAAGAAGTATTAATTACGTTAATAACTCTTTCATCGCCTAAAGCGTACATTGCATAGCCTAACTCTATTAGCACATTTGGGTTGGATAATGCTCTGCCACTTTCAGAAAATGACACAAAAGTAATATCACCAATAAAAATATCACTGCTTTCTATTTTAGATAAAATAGTTGTAGCTATATCGGGAGATCCCGGAACGCCCTTCGTATCGTGATCTTCTCGCATCGATTCTTTAAGATCGAACTCTTGATTGACTTTCTTTACAGCTGCCTTAAGGCAATCTAGTTGAAAATATCGATTGTATTTCGCATTGATATCACTTTGCCAAGAATAGAAAACCTTTATTGTCACAGATATGCCTTAATTTGAGTTTCGCCTAACATTTTAGTATTTATGCGACACGCTGTTTGTGTTGCATAATCGCTTGTTGGACTGAGCCGCTACCTGCTCGGTGTATCAGAGTTGGTGTTGTTTATGCTATGGACTTTTTATATAAAAGAAGGGCTTTTTATGACCTAAGCTAAATCAGCTAATTTAATCAGCTGACCAATTATAATTTAAGCTTTCCCTGCGTCGCTCAGTGTTCATTATTTATCCATTAAACCTAATATTTAACCGTTAAGCAAGGATATTTTTCGCTCGCACAGCCGCTATTAGCCTGAGCAGTTAAGCAGGTTAACTCATTGATTTGATGCAGCAACCAAGGCAGCTAACTTTTTCGAACTATTTCATTCGTAGCAATACCTGAGGTTATCCCTCCGATACAAAGGACAAAGGAGGAAAATCTTAACTTCAGGCATCAAATACTTTGGCTGACCCATTATCAATATTTTGCTTATCAGTAACAGTCTAAAACAATAAGATAAACAAATAACCCCTACTTTTAGCTATTACTTAGTTTGATTTCTAACTAGCACTTACAAACTCAACAGTCCTTCTACCCATTCTAAAACAAAGCGTGTGTTTTGGGTTTGTTCGCGCTGCTGATTAATTACTTTATCAACCCCCACCTACATGCGGTATTTTTAACCAAACCGTAACGGGGGTTTACAGCAACGGCTTAAAACGCGGGTGCTGTTACTGTACTTTATTAACTGATAAGGTGATTAAGCGAAGCAATAAAATTGCGTTTTAGTAACGATTTAAACAGGAGTCATTAATGGCAACTACACTGGCGTTTGATGTATACGGTACGCTTATAAACACTCATGGCGTGGTGTCGTTACTTGAAAATATGATTGGTGATAACGCGCACGCATTTTCAACTACCTGGCGTGAAAAGCAGCTTGAATACTCGTTTAGACGCGGCTTAATGCAAAACTACGTGCCGTTTTCTGTGTGTACTGAGCAGGCACTTAATTATGCGTGTTTACTGCACAAGGTAACTTTAAGCGATGAGCAAAAAGCACAGTTATTAGCACGTTATAAAACCCTCCCCGCATTTGATGATGTAAAAGCGGGGCTTGAGAGCTTAAAAGCACAAAACTATCGGTTGTTTGCGTTTTCTAATGGTGCGGCCAGTGCGGTAAATACCTTGCTCGAAACGGCGGGTATAAGTGAGCTTTTTGAAGGTGTGGTGAGCGCCGATGATATTAAAACCTTTAAACCCAACCCCGGTGTTTATAGTCATTTTTTACGTCAGGCAAATTCAACATGCGCTAATACCTGGTTGATATCGAGTAACCCGTTTGATGTTATTGGGGCGTTATCGCATGGTATGCGTGCTGCGTGGATACAGCGCTCAAGTGAGGCTATTTTTGATCCCTGGGAACTAACGCCTACAACAACGGCGTGCGATATACATGATTTAAAAACCAAGCTAGCCAGTAATAACCAATGATTTAGTTGGCAGGGGTTAAATTACACCAATGAAAGGCTAGGTTTGCGCTTACAAACCTAGCCGTTTTAGGGTCTGTTGATCTTTCAAGGTTAAATTTGCAGCAGTCTGTTTGGTATTTAGGCAAGGCAGAGCCTATGTGGTGTGGTTATTCCCCATAAATAGGCGATAACGCAGCATCAATGCCAAACAGGCGCTGCCCTTCGGGTTCTGCCTAGGGGCGATTTACTCTTTGTTGCTCGGTTTTTACTTAGCCCACTAGGTTACAAACCTCGCGCCGCGATTAAACCGCCCCTAGTTTGAACAAATTTTAATCCGCAAAGGTCAACAGACCCTAGTCTTTAATTGCAATGGCAATTTCTATTTCGTTACTGTTTTTATAATACTCAAAATCACTGGTGTAAGTACGTTCATAGCGGCAATCGTCTGAGCTGAAGTATTGCCAAATTTCGCCCCATAAATCGATTACTGCATCGGGCATTTCACCTTCACCTTTAAATACCAAATAACGCCCCGCTTGGGTGGTTACTTTTTTAGCTTCAGGGAGTTTAATTGATAAATTATCGCAGCAGGCAATTACGTCAAAATCGCCAGTGAGATCGCTTTCGTAATTAGTATACACACCATACACTTTGGTGTTTTGGGTAAGGCTGTTGGCAAACTTTTCACCAAATTTTTGCCAAAGTTCAGCTATATTTGCAGTGCCAGCGTTCATTTCATTGGCGTTGCAGGTTCTTACTTTTAAGCCGATTAAGGTCTGACTTGCTAATTGTTTTACTTCCATCATGACGTCCTTTAGCGTTAATACAAACACCAACGTAACAGAAAAACCGCCAATACTTTAAATTTTGTATTAAATATTTCATAAACAGTGATTATTGAGCTCAATTGCGTGTTTATTGCTCATGTTTAAATAGGTGCCAATCGCTAAACGTGGCTTTGCTACCGCTAAAATAATTGCTCAATTCCCCCTTTTTTAACTTTATTTTTGCATGTAATGCTTGTCGTTTAATAATATGGCTTATCGATTTTTGTTAAAAATATACGACAAGCTTATTAGCTCTAATTTAAAAAAAGTTGTTATCTAATCCTTTTTCATTATTGTAAATAGAAATCATTATCATTAAGATCCTTGCACCTAAAAAGTGTACTCAAGGAATGTTGATGTGTCTCAATCTCACGTGTTAAATATTAATACCATTGAAAAACAGGCTGTATTTGAACAAAGCGGCCTGCCCCCACAATTCAATTTAGAGCAGTTCATTAATTATCAAATAGCGTCTTTGCAAGGGTTGTCGGCGGTACAGCAAGCGATGGCTAAAGCCCAAAAGCCATTTTCAGGTGTGTCGGTAAATGCGTTAGCAAAAGTAGTAAACGATGTTGATTTATCAAAGCCTTTGGCTGACTTTCCGGCGGTGCTTGAAGAGCTAAAAGGCGTGTATTTAGATCATGCCGTGTATTTTCATCATCCTCGCTACATGGCGCATTTAAACTGCCCTGTAACCTATCCTGCTGTGGTGGCCGAACACATTATTGCTGCTATTAATACCTCGGTAGATACGTGGGATCAAAGTGCAGGTGCGACCTTAATTGAGCAAAAGCTGATTGATTGGACATGCCAAAAAGCAGCATTGCCAAGCACTGCCGATGGAGTATTTACTAGTGGCGGCACACAATCAAACTTAATGGCAATGTTAGTTGCTCGTGAAGTAGCAGTTAGCCGATATGCGCCAGAACATCAGGTAAAACTTCAGGGCTTACCAGCTGTTGCCTCGCGCTTTAAAATTTACTGCTCTGAGGTGGCGCATTTTAGTATTCAAAAAGCGGCGGCGTTATTGGGGCTCGGTTACAACGCTGTGGTGCCGGTGGCTACAAACAGCGAAATGCAAATGGATATGCATGCACTTAAAACCGCCATAGCAACAAGCAAAGCGCAAGGCGATTTACCCATTGCAGTGGTTATTACCGCAGGTACAACCGATTTTGGCTCAATCGATCCAATCCATAATATTGTCATGCTAGCTAAAGAAGAGCAGCTATGGTGCCACGTAGATGGCGCTTATGGCGGCGGTTTGTTGGTGAGCGAGCACCACCGAAATGCGCTTAATGGCATTGAGTTGGTTGATTCAATAACGATTGATTATCACAAATCATTTATGCAACCGGTTAGTTGTAGTGCCTTTTTATTAAGTGACAAACGCCATTTTAGCCACATTACTTTATATGCCGATTATTTAAACCCATTAGCAGAGGCTGGAAATGGCACGCCTAATTTGGTTGATAAAAGCCTACAAACCACCCGCCGTTTTGATGCCTTAAAGTTATGGCTAACACTGCGCACCACTGGAGAAGCACCGCTGGGTCGCGCGTTCGATAAAGTTATTGGCCTTGCGCGCCAAACGCATATTGTACTTAACGACCATCCCGACTTTGAAGTAGTAAATTACCCCGAGCTTAGTGCCTTGGTATTTAGATTTGCCCCTGATGATTTAAAACATGACCTTGATTTACTCGACTCTTTAAACCTGCATGTACGACAAACGTTTTTACAAACCGGTGAAGCCATGGTTGCCCGTACAAAAATAAATGGTCGTCATTACCTTAAATTTACATTGCTTAATGCGCAGTGCCAATTAACAGATGTACGCGCTGTTATTGAGAAAATTAGCCACATTGCATGGCAAACTTATAGGGAAATTGCATAATGGATAATCAACCTTACGATTTTATAGCTATTGGCCTTGGGCCATTTAACTTATCTTTAGCGTGTTTAAGTGAACCGCTCGAAGATGTAAAAAGCCTGTTTTTAGAGCAGCGCAGTGAATTTGATTGGCACCCAGGAATGATGCTTGAGGGCGTTACATTACAAACTCCGTTTATGTCGGATTTAGTAACCATGGCAGATCCAACCAGCCAGTATAGCTTTTTAAATTATGCCAAATTAAATAATCGTTTATACCCGTTTTATATTCGCGAAAGCTTTTTTTTATTGCGCCGTGAATACAACTTATATTGCCAATGGGTTTGCTCGCAGCTTTCAAATGTTAACTTTGAACAAACAGTCACTCACGTTGAATTTTGCCCGCAAAGTGAGTGTTATACCGTTAGCTGTAACACCCCTAATGGCATACAACATTATGTGACTCGCCATATTGTTTTGGGCACAGGGCCTGCACCGTATATTCCTGATTGCGCTGTGCAAAGTAACTCAAATAACGTAATGCACAGTAGCGATTTTTGTCATCGGCTTGATGAATTAAAAGCGGCTAAACGGGTTACCGTGGTAGGGGCTGGACAAAGTGCAGCAGAAATTTACCACACCTTATTGCAGCAAGCAGTACCGCAAGGCTTGCAGTTAGATTGGATAGCACGCTCACCGCGCTATTTTCCGCTTGAGTATACTAAACTCACCCTTGAAATGACCTCTCCTGAGTATGTAGATTACTTTTATAATTTAAAAACTGAGCAGCGAGATTGGCTCAATCAAAACCAAAAAAATCTATTTAAGGGCATTAATGGCGATTTAATTAACGACATTTTCGACACCCTCTACGCGCAAAGCCTTGATGGGCCAATTTCTACTACATTTAAAACTAACAGCAGGCTAACAGGTACTCAAAAAGTAGGTAAGCGTTTACTGACTGAGTTTTATCATCAGGAGCTTGAGCAGCCCTTTTCAATAGAAACCGACTTTTTAATTTGCGCCACGGGCTTTAAATATCAGCGCCCTGCTTTTTTAAATAATATTGCCCATCAACTACCCCAAGATGAGCAAGGTCGTTATTTAGTGAGCCGTGACTATGCGGTAGATACAGAGCAAAAACGTATTTTTGTACAAAATGCTGAGCAGCATACTCATGGTTTTGTAACTCCAGATTTAGGTATGGCTTGCTACCGTAATAGTATTATTTTACGTGAAATTTTAGGTTATTCGCCTTATCAGGTTGAGCAAAAAATTGCTTTTCAAAACTTTGATTTAAGTGATGTCACCCTATCAACACAACAGCAGAGTAGCGCCGCATGAGTCTTCGTTTAGCGCTAATTTTGCTGACGGTTATTTCGGTGGTATGCGATACCTTGCTGCTACCGTTTTATCCGCAATTTTTTGCTAGTGAATTTGCTATTAGTAACGCCACTCTAATCGGCCTCTTTGTGGCTAACTGTTGTATTACTGTAATGCTGGCTTTACCGCTATGGGCTAAGGTCGCTAAAAAATACAATGAATTGGCTTTGTGGTTAGTAACCCAAGTAGTAGCCGCTGGTTTTGGCCTGCTTTGCTACTTTGCGACCAATGTGTGGGAGTTTTGGGTTTACTACCAACTTATGTTGGTGCTCAAGGCAAGCTACCTACTTATATACCCATTTGCACTGCGATTAGAGCAACAAACTAAGCATTTATCTATTATTGGTTTGTTTTCTGTATTGATGCATTTTGGTGCGATTGGTGGTGCTTTAATTGGTGGTTACTTCTTTAGTTTAGCAGAGCCACGCTATGCGTTATTACTCAGTAGTGCCGGTGACCTAATCCAGGTTTTATTATGCGCCTACTTAATGTATTCATTAAAAACAGGTATTTATCAGCAAGTAATAGCGACTGAAAAACCGCGAGAACGTATTCCCTATTTTATTTGGCAATTTTGCTTTTTAAGTGTGGTGGTTTATTTTAGCGCGTTTTTAATTCGCCCTTTCTTTACTACTCATTGGCAAGCATTAAACGCACAAAGCAGCACCTTGCAAAGCGCTGTTGTATACGCCATTCCTGCTTTTTCAGCGCTTGTTATGCTGGTTTTTAACCATTTCAGGCAGCATCTACCACTGCCAACATTAAGCCGCACTAGCACTTTGTTATGTGCACTTATTTTAGGGGCGCTTGGGCTTTATTTACAAGCGCAGGCGTCGGTGGGGTTAGTGATTTTATCACGTGTTTTATATGGCTTTGCGCTATTTCAAGTGATGGTACTGCTAGAGGTAATGCTATTTGCTAAAAGTGAGCCTGCACATTACGGCAGCGACTTTGCCAAAGTGCACATTGCTCAAAATATCGGGGTTATTTTAGCGTCGTTACTAGTGGGTATGAGCGTAGAGCATCTTTCAACCACGGTTGTGTTTTACTTTGCTGCCATTGGCTTTGCAAGCCTTGCCTTTATTTTGCTTTGGCGGGTTAAGGCTGTTGCTCGAACTGCGCGTTCAGCGTCTTAGTTTTTAAGATTTATTGGAGTTTTTATGTATTTTTCATCTTTTGTAAGCACCCTACAGCATACCGGCAAAGTAACGATGCGGTTATTACAGCAAACAGATATGCCAACAATATGCGATTGGCTTAAGCAACCGTATGCGCACTTTTGGGGGATGCAGCAGCAAACCGAGCAACAAATAACTAAAGCGTATCAAGCTATTATTGATACGCCTCATCATCAGGCATACGTGATCGAGCAAAATAATAACCTATTGGCTTTAGTTGAGCTTTATAGCCCAGAGCACGAAAGCTTAATGAAAGCGGCGTACGAAGTTGAACCGAATGATGTGGGTATGCATATTTTATTAGCGCCTAACACGGCACCTAAGCACCATTTTAGTTTTGAAATGATGCAGTGCGTGCTGCAAAGTATTTTTGCTCAAAACAGCGCCGCTCGTGTTGTGGTTGAGCCTGACATTGCTAATAGTAAAATTCATACATTAAATAAGCGTTTGGGGTTTGTGCATACCCAGCAAATTCAACTGGGCGAAAAAGCCGCTTATTTAGGCTTTTGTAATAAAGCAGCCTTTGATAGGCACAGCCAACTATTTACTGATTCGTTAGCGCCTTTACAAACTGATTACGTGATACAGCCACATTGGCAATGGGCAAATCGGCATTTACAAGCTAAAGCACTCACCGAGCTTGTGCACGAGCGTTTATTGGCCGCAGAGACAACAAAGCAAGGCTTTAAAGTGAATGTTGAAGGCGGTTACTTTATTTTTAATGGCCGTGCTATGGCACTAAACCATATTGATATAGACGAGCCAAGCCTATGCTTTTACAACCTTAACGAAGAGCTGCAGCCGCTAGATGTGTTGCACTTTTTTAGTATGCAAGGGCCTGCGCTAGGTTTAACGGGTAAGCGCCTTGCCACCTACCTTGAAGAGCTAAATGCTACTTTAGCCAGTGCGTGCTTTAAACGCGAAAATAACACCTTAACAGCGGCGCAGTTAGCTAATTTAGGGCTGCAAAAAATAGAAGCTGCAATGAGTGAAGGTCACCCTGCGTTTGTGGCTAATAATGGCCGCATTGGTTTTAGTAAAGCTGACTTTTTACGTTATGCGCCAGAAGTAGGCAAACCGTTTAAAATACTGTGGTTAGCAGCGCATAAAGCGGTATGCGACTTTGCCCATAGTGAATACTTTGCCGATTACCCAAGCCATATAAGTGATGAGCTAGATTTAACCACCCGAGATGCGTTTAACAAAGCGCTAAAAGCTCAAAACCTTAACCCCGATGATTACTTACTCATTCCTGCTCACCCTTGGCAGTACCAACACAAATTGAGTGTGGTATTTGCAAATGAGTTGGCAAATCAGCGATTAGTGTATTTAGGTGAAGGTGACGATTTATATCAAGCGCAACAATCAATTCGGACCTTATATAATTGCTCGCACCCGCATAAGCCGTATTTAAAAGTGGCGTTGTCGATTTTAAATATGGGATTTATGCGTGGCCTATCGCGTGCTTACATGGCGGTGACTCCTGCCATTAACGATTGGGTATTTGAAAAGGTTAGCCAAGATCAACAACTCGCAGGCGCTAATTTTACAGCGCTTAGAGAATACGCCACCTTAGGTTATGCCCATCATACGTTTGAGCAACACGCCCTTGGGGATACACCCTATCGTAAAATGTTTGCCTGCTTATGGCGAGAAAACCCAAACCATAATTTAAATAGTGATGAACAACTGACCACTATGGCAGCGTTATTACACTTAGATAATAATGGCCAAAGTTTAGTGGGCGAATGGATAGCGCAAAGTGGTTTGAGCACGCAGCAGTGGTTACATGAGTACTTTAATGCCTATTTAATTCCGCTAGTACATTGCTTTTACGCGCATAAATTAGTGTTTATGCCCCACGGTGAAAACCTCATTTTAAAGCTTAAAAATTCGGTGCCAGTGGGCGCATATATGAAAGACATAGGTGAAGAGGTTGCCTTACTTAATAGCACTGAAGTATTGCCTGCAGGGGTTGAACGTATTCATGTTTCTATGCCTAAAGAGCTTGAGCTGTTAAGTATATTTACCGATGTATTTGACTGCTTCTTTAGATACTTAGTGGCAATTTTAGTGCGAGAAGAGCGTATTACAGAGCATGACTTTTGGCAGTGTGTTACGCAAAGTGTTAAAGCATATCAACATGCTAACCCTGCTTTAAATGAGCGATTTAAAGAGTATGACTTTTTTAGTGATGAGTTTGCTCACTCTTGTTTAAACCGCTTACAGCTGGGTAATAATGAGCAAATGGTTGATTTAACGGATCCGGCAGGTAGTTTGCAGTTTGCTGGTAACTTAAACAACCCCGTATCGGCAAAGCTGTATGGCTAAACCGATTACCCTTGCGCAGTTTTTATATTGCCATCAACCCGTACAACGAACTTTTAAACCGAGCTTATTATTAGTGCGCGCTTTAACAGTTCGTTGTAAGGCGCAGTACCCGACTGCGCCTAAGCAATTTATTAGTCGGCATTTGTATTTGCAGCTTTGTTGGCAAGCTATTTACGCTTATTGCTATTGGTTTGCTTGCAAGCAAAGTACGGCTGACCCCATTAACATGCCGTTAGCGGTAAATGGCGCTTATTGTCGTGGGTTTAACCTGAATAATGGCGTGTTAGTAAGTAAAGCTGAGCAAACCAAAGCGTTTACTCATTTTATAAGCCAAGTTGGTGAATGGGTAAATACCGACTACGCGCTGGGTAAAAAAGAACAAGCACGGTTATTACTCGATTCGTTAAGTAGTGCTATTGAGCGAGCTCATAGCTTAGCCCTTGCAACCACTTTACATATCAATAATTGCCATCGTCAGCTGCATACCCTTATTTGTGAGCACTTTAGCCTTGATGCGCCATTTACTGAAAACCCCCAGCGTTTAACCTGTTGCCGCTATTATTTAGCCGGTTATAGCAAATGCCAAACCTGCCCTAAAAAGGATATTAAAACCAATGAACCAACGTCTTAAAACGATTGATCTTGCGCGTGGTGCGAGCGTTTTCATTATGATTATTGTGCATACCTTATGGATGTATGCCACCACAGCGCTTCAAAGTGAAAGCGCATTTGGTACGGTTGTACATATACTTGGCAAAGGCACCGCCTCGTTTTTGGTGGCAATGGGGCTATCTATGGCGCTTTCGCGCAGGCAAACACCCTTGCTATTAATTAAGCGTGGTTTACAGCTTTTACTGCTTGCCTATTTAATGAATGCGGCCAAGTTTTGGCTACCTATTGAAGTATTTAATACCATGCCCGAGGCGTTTATAAATGCTTATGGCTGGCAAAGTCCGCTCAGTGCTGGGCAGTTACAATTTATGGTGTTAACAGGTGATATTTTACAACTGGCTGGAGTTAGCTTATTGCTGTTTGGTGTGCTTAATATTGCCCGTTGGAAAACAATATGGATTGCGGTTTTAGCCATTGCAATTGCAGTTATGAGCCAGTTTGTGAGGGGGCAACAATTTACGCTTTCACCTTATATTAGCGATTTGTTTTTTGCTAATAACTATCAAGTGTATTTTCCGGTATTTCCTTGGATAAGTGCGATATTAACGGGGTATGTACTTGGTCGTTTATACCTTAGTAATCAACAAAATGCCGATTACTTATATAAAGTATGTGCACAACTTGGTGCTGCTTTACTTGTTATTGGCGGCATATGGTTAGCCATTGATTTTAAAGGACAGTTTGGCAACTTTTTCCATTTAAATGGCGGCGGTATTAGCTATTTAGTTGGCTTAAATTTATGTGCCCTAGCGGCTATACAGTATATTTTTGCTGATAAATATAATGGTCCTATTACACGTGCTCTTTTATATGCCAGTAAACATGTAACCGCGCTATATGTTATTCAATGGGTACTTATTTGCTGGTTTATGGGGGCGCTTGGTTATCATACCCTTAGCCTTTGGCCGACACTTTGTATGATGGTACTAATGACTTTACTGACTTTTGCTGTGCATAAGGTTTATTTAAAAAGCAAACAGAGCTTCACAGACATTACGCAAAAAACTAAACGTACAGCTTAAGCTGTAAAGGGGCTTTACGGGCGCTGATTTGGGTGCCCTAGCCTGCTTTTATTGCGTTAATAACGCTATGCATACGCTTTGCTAATGGTCTATTTCGGTGATGACTCACATAAATATTTTCGCTAATTGGTTTGGTTAAATGATGCGTTTTAATAAGCGCAGGTTTATTAAAAGCACTTACTGCGTGTGCTGGTAAAACCGTAAAACCCAGCCCTAAACTTACCGGCTCCAGTATTAAACTTATTTGGTTAGAAAACCCCGTTTGCTTAATTTGATCAACATGTTCAAATTCTGGGAAATTTTCACTTAATAAAAGCTGTGCATGATGTTTTGCATCGGGGTGGCTAATAAAACCTAGTTGATTTAATGCGCTCCATGTTGGGTTTTCTATATGTGCGGGCGTTACTAATAATAGGCATTCTTTACCAATTTTGTGGCTGGTAACTTCACTAAGGGTAGGCGCTTGAGTTAAAAAGCCAATATCGGCACTATGATTGGCCACTGCTTGTTCAACACTGGTATTTGGAGCAAAGCGGTAATCTATAATTAGCTCCTTGTACTCTACTTGCAATGCTAATAGTTGATTGTAAAACTTTAGCCCGCAACTGCCTGGCGACTGTATTTTAACTAAACCGCTGTAAGGTGAATCATCTTTTAATTGCTGCTCTAAAAACTGCCATTCTTTGAGTAACTGACTACCCTGCTGATATAAATTTTGACCCTGAATAGTAAGCGTAAATTGTTTACCGTGACGCTCAAGCAAGGCGCAATCTAGTTGCTGCTCTAACTTTTTTATATGTTGGCTTACGCCTGACTGGGTCATATAAAGGCGCTCGGCGGTTTGGGTAAAATGATTTACATCAACTAAAGTACAAAACGTGTTTAACCATGTCGGATTTATCATTACAAAATATACTCAAAATGATGATTAATGATAATTTTACTTAATGTTGGTCAATTCGTAAACTAACTCCATCAACTAAACATAGTTAAGTAGGAGTATTTATTATGAGTCATACATATCCACGTAGTTTTTCGCACATTGGTATTTCAGTACCGGATGTTGAAAAAGCCGTAGAGTTTTACACTAAGGTGATGGGCTGGTACACCATAATGGAGCCGACAGTGATCACTGAAGATAACAGCCCCATTGGCGAAATGTGTACCGATGTATTTGGTCCAAATTGGGAAAAATTTAAAATAGCGCACCTTTCAACAGGCGATCGTATTGGTGTCGAAATTTTTGAATTTAAAGACCAAGAAAACCCTAAAGACAACTTTGAGTACTGGAAAACCGGTATCTTCCATTTCTGTGTACAAGACCCAGATGTAGAAGGCTTAGCAGATCGCATTGTTGCCGCAGGTGGTAAAAAACGTATGCCAGAGCCACGTTACTACTACCCTGGTGAAAAGCCGTACCGCATGATCTACATGGAAGACCCGTTTGGTAACATCCTTGAGATTTACAGCCACAGTTACGAGCTTATATATAGCGCAGGCGCATACTAAAAGCACATAGCTTAAAGTATTTAGTAAAAACAAAGCCGCAGTATTTATTACTGTGGTTTTGTGCCTAAAAAGAATACATTGCCTAGATATGTTAGTGCTGATAACGTGATAAAACAAAACTACTTATAACTCCATGTTTTAAATTAAGGACAATAATGAACATTTCATTGGAAGATATCACTTCTGCTAATTACGAAGAGGTATGCGATTTAGACGTTACCAAAGCGCAACAAGAATACGTAGCGTGTAATATGTGGTCGTTAGTTGAGGCGCACTACAATAGTGGACATACCTGTAAAGCTATTTACCAAAATAATAAGCCTGTAGGCTTTTTTATGTGGGTGCAAGAAACCCCTACAAAAGTTTCTATTTGGCGTTTTATGGTAGATGAACATCATCAAAATAAAGGTATTGGCCGCCAAGCATTATTAATGGCAATTGCAGAGATTAAAACGACTTCTAAGCTTGAACAAATCGAGATTTGTTATAACCCGCAAAACCCTGTTGCTAAGGATTTTTATTCTAGTTTTGGGTTTGAAGAAGTTGGCCTAGATGAAGACGAAGAAGATATGTTAGCCATTATTAATATAAAAAGTTAACCCAATTTTGTTTAGCGCGTTGCTTATTGCCATAAAGATTAGTGCTTAGTAAGGTGTGGAGGATGTTGCAGTGCTAATTTTTTTAGCTGTGTAATGCATGAAAGCGCTAAGTCATGATATTCATCATCGCTATACAATATCTCGTTTAGCAGATTAATAGATTGTATGAGTGCATTGTGCGCAGCACTTTGTTCGTCTAAAAAGTGAAGTGTGGAATAAAGGCGCTCTGTAAGTGAGGTAATTTGTATGATTTGCTGTTTATTCGCACAGTTATACATTTGAGCTAATAAGGACGCACTTTCAAGTGCACACCCCAAATACGGCAATGCTTGTGCAAATTGGTATCGTTTAAACAGCGCTTCGCCACTTAGCTGCGCATTTTGAATATCTATAATTGCTTGCTCTGGTTGACATAAAACATGTTGTTTGTGTCGAGCACATAAAAAAGGTAAGGCCATGGGACGTTCCATATCTGTATATTTTTTAAGACTGTAAAACAGAAATCTTAAAACATCAAATGATAATTGTTTTTATTTGCATTTATAGGTTTAAAGCAGTTTGTTGTGTATACTAACTTCATTGTTTTGATTCTTATTTTTATAAAAACCGATATGAAAAACCCATTTTTAGCACTTGTTTTACTCAGTGGATTATCAGGCTGCAGTACAAACACAGTATCAATATCTCAAAATTCATCCTTGTATAATTACGGGCTTTATAATGCAAATGGCCAGCGAGTTAATTCAATATTGTCAGAGTCCACGCTTTTGAATGCCGATGTTGTTTTAGTCGGTGAATGGCATACACACCCCGGTGTGCACTTATTTCAGGCTCAGCTATTTCAGCAATTAAGCACACAAAATAAGCCTATTGCCTTATCGCTTGAGCAATTTAGTCGCGCTGATCAGCAAACACTAAACCTTTATCTTGAGAGTAAAATAGGTGAACAATACCTAATTGATAATACTAAGGCTTGGCCTAATTATAAGAGCGATTATCGTGCGTTAGTGGAATTGGCGAAGATACAAAATAGCGATGTAATAGCTGCAAATGCGCCTAAGCATATTGTTACCTGTATTGGTCGCCAAGGTATTAATTATATTAATAAACCCGACCCACAACAGCGTAGTTTTATTGCAAAAGAGATAGATACTTCTCCAAGCCTTTATAAAGAACGCTTTATGCAATCCATGCATCATGGAACGGCGAGTAAAAACGAAAAACTTTACGCCGCGCAAGTTACTTGGGACGAAACCATGGCTGAGTCTATCGTTAACTATATTAGTCAAAATAAGGGCACGCAGGTTATACATTTAGCTGGTGACTTTCATGTGAGAAATGGTGAAGGCATAGCGCGGGTAATTAAGCGAATTGCCCCAGAGCTTAATGTTGTATGGGTTTCGCCAGTATCAAAGGTACAATCTGAGCAAAGTGGTTATCAATTAGAAGTTAACGCTTTGCCTGCTCGCTATGTGCAAAAAGCACATCAACAAGCTGCATTTAAAGCTTTAGCCAAACGAGGGGAGAAAACACAGTGCCAATAATAGGTTGGCACTGTGTTTGTGTAATACACTTTTTAATATTTACTTAAGCGTAAATGTGCTTTTCATCATGGCGTAATGGCCAGGAAAAGAGCAAAAGAAAGTGTAATCGGTTCCGGCGGTTAAGCCGCTGGTTTTAAAAGTAACGTCGGTTGTTTTACCGCCGCCAATAATGTCTGTAGCACCAATCACACGACTATCATTAGGCTTTATGTAGTGGTTGCTAAGCCCTGCAGCGTTGCCATCTGTGATAATACCTTGCATGTTTTAATCGTAGATAGCACCCAGTTATGACCCATTACATTGGCAGGTAATTTACCGGTGTGGCAAGGGCGTGTTGATCTTTGATGGTTGAATTTGCAGCAGTGTGTTTGGTTTTTAGGCAAGACAGAGCCTATGAAGTGTGGTTATTCCACATAAATAGGCGATAACGCAGCATAAATACCAAACATGCGCTGTCCTTCGGGTTCTGCCTAGGGGCGATAAACTCATTGTTGCTCGATTTTTACTTAGCCCACCAGGTTACAAATCTCGCGCCGCGACTTAATCGCCCCTAGATTGAACAAATTCCAATCCGCAAAGTTCAACACGCCCTATGCTTTACGGTCACTTGCTTACAGCTTTTAGGGGCGCTTAGTGTTTTAGTTGAAAACTGCATCATATCGTTTGCATCTATATTTAGTGTGCATTCGTCTGCATATGCAGCATTGGTACTCAGTAGCAGTGTAGTGCTTAGTAAGGCTATTAATTTTTTCATACTGTCTGTGCTAGTTGGTTTGAGCTGTTTCGAGCTTTATTTGTTAAGGCTACAAGTGCTTTTCGCACGGCTAATGGGCTATCGCACTCGTTCGCAAAATTAATAAAGTAATTACGCTTGTGGCTTTGTATATAAAAGCCTGTGGGTAGTAGGCCGCTCATTATTGGGGTGTTATCGGCTACGTTATAGTGCTGCATTAATATCAGCGACATAGCATCTTGATGATCTTCATTCATATGAGTGATCATGCTTTGCTGCTGGCTTTCATCCCACTTTTTAGGCTGAGCTTGCCACTCGTTTTGCTCAAGCCAAAATATTTTTCCAAAACCGCCAATATAACGCACCCGTACTGCATCTAATTGCCAAAGCTGAAAATCATGCGCATTGCGATAGCTTGCAGCCTCAGGGTACAAAGCTATATATTTATCAAGTAGCACTTCGCTTTGCTCTTTTGCCACAATAGAGCCATCACCTACGAGTGTTACTCGCCCATGTTCGTTTTGATCGCCATAATCGGCGGCATCAAAAATAGTCAGACTCATGCGTGAGTCCTGTTTTAAATTTTTGGTATGCTGAGCTATGTCACTAATAAAAAAGTAGATGCGACCTTGTTCGTCACACATATAAGGTGTAACAGAGCCAAACGGATAGCCGCGTAAATTATTTGAAATGGTCGACATTACGCCGGCATGGGTTTTAAAAACGAGCGTACGTGCGTCGTTTAATGCTTGCTCTCTCATGAAAACTCCTGACGTTGAGAAAAAACCATGGGCGCATCGTTATAAGGATGAGGGTTAACGTGCAATTTCATGGCGTACATTTGTTGTAAGTTTTGTGCTGTTAAAACGGTATTTATAGACCCGCTTTGCAGCACTTTTTGGTTGTGTAATAAAATAGCGTTGGTTGCATAAAGGCTTGCTAAATTAAGATCGTGTATAGCAATAATGGCGCTGTTTCCTTGCTCTACAAAGGTTCTAACACAGCTAAGTAAAGTATGTTGATGACGCATATCTAGCGCTGATGTTGGCTCATCGAGCAACATTAATTTAGGCCCCGTTTGCGCAGTAAAAGCATCTAACTGTGCTAATGTGCGCGCCATATGAACACGCTGTTGTTCGCCGCCCGAAAGCGCACTCATTCGACGTGTTAGGTAATGGGTTAAATCCATAAGTGAGGCATATTTTTGAACTTTATTGGCTTGTGTTTTAAGAGACTCTGTATAGGGATAGCGACCCATAGCAATGAGTTCAACTACACTAAAATCAAAGCCAACATGGTTACTTTGCATCATTACAGCGCGCTTGCTAGCTAATTGCTCTTTAGAAAATGAATGCAAAGGTTTGGTATTAAATAGTATATCTCCCTCAAAGGGATGCATGCCTGCCAAAGTATGCAGTAAGGTCGATTTACCTGCGCCATTTTCGCCTATCAGTGCGACAAGTTGTCCTGCTTAGATATTGCCGCTAATACCCTCTAAAACACGATGGGTGTTAAAGCCTATATTGAGGTTGTTAAACGTGATCATGACCAATCTCGCTTATTTTTAATGATCAAATATATAAATAGTGGAGCCCCAAGTAACGCCGTTATAATGCCTATCGGCAGCTCCGCAGGCATAACAACCAAGCGTGCTAACCAATCTGAAAGTAGCAACACTATGACACCTAAAAGCATACAAAGTGGCAGCATATTTCGTAAATGAGGCCCAACCATTAGGCGTGCAATATGAGGGACAACTAAACCAACAAAGCCAATTAAACCTGTTAGCGCAACCACCGCACCTACGCCCAATGCCACTAATATAATGACGTATAATTTAAGCTTGCTGGTATCGACGCCTAAGTATTGAGCTTGTGATTCACCGATAAGAAGTAGATTCATTGGCTCTTTTAATCGCCATAGCCCGATAAGGCTCAGTAAAAGCAAAGGACTCGCCTGTTTTATATTATCCCAGCTCGCACCGCCTAATGAGCCCATGGTCCAATAGTTAATTAACCGCAGTGCGCTGTCATCGGCATAAAAACTTAATAATCCAATAACAGCGAATGCCAATGCATTAATGGCGGCACCGACTAATATAAGCGTATTTATATTAATTTGTTTTTGTTGTTTTGAGACTAAATATACCAGCGACGTTACTGAGAGTGCGCCCAAAAATGAGGCATAAGGTAAGTAGTGTTGGGCGTTAAAATTAAATTGTGCACTAAGGGCGATAAAAGCAACCGCGACCATTGCAGCGCCTGCGCTTATACCAATAATAGAGGGATCAGCAAGCGGGTTACGACATAGCGCTTGGGTTGCAGCCCCTGTTTGTGCAAGTACTAACCCTACCATCACTGCAAGGACAAAACGAGGCAGGCGTATTTGTGTAACCACATTGATTTGTAGCGCATCAAATTGACTAAAATGTTCAGGAGCTAGCCATGCAATAGCTAAACGCCAATCCCATCCTGCGGCTCCATAGCCTATGCTAAGTAATGCTAAAGCAAAAATGCAGCCATAACTTAATAGCATCCACTTATGCGGGTTACTCAGTGTTATGGCGTTAAAACGATTCAAAGTTAACGTGCTCATAAGCGTGTTTTATACTCATGCAATGCTTGAATCGCAGTTGCAATACGCGGCGACATGCCCAGTGAAAGTAAGCTGTCCATGACCAGTAACTGACACTCTTGCGCTGCTTTTAATAAACGAAGTGTAGGTTGTTTACAAAAGGCTTGTTTCCCACCAAGGCTTTGCACAACATGCGCTGGCGCCACTAAAAAATCGGGCTGACTTACAGCCAGTACTTCACTGTTAATTGCTTTAAAGCCTGTATGCGTAGCAGCTATATTGGTAATGCCCGCATAATTAAACAGCAAGTTGGGCACCGTTTCTTGTCCTGCTGCGACGAGCCCACGCTCATTAGCTGAAAGTAAAAACAAAGCGTTGTGAGTCTGTGTTTTTGCTTTAGTAGGTAACGATTTTTTTATTTTAGTAATTAGGTTTTGAGCTTTTAGGTTTGCATCTAAATCACTACCAAGGCGCTTAATTAGCTCAAGTAGTTCATTTACAGAAGTCGGTTTTTTATAGTGAATAACCTTCACTCCGGTCGCTTCTATTTGCTTGAGCGCCTGCTCTCTTCCTGCACCTTCAAGTGCAAGTAACGTAGTTGGGCGCATTGAAAGCACTCCCTCAGCGGCTAGGTCTCGATAGTAACCTACCTGTGGCAACTGTGTTGCTTGTTGCGGATACATACTTGATTGGTCAACCGCGACTAAACTATTTTGTTTTTCTAGTGCGTAGATTATTTCAGTTAATGTGCCGCCAGCACTGATCACACGCTCTTTCGCGAGTGCTGATTGAGTGGCTAAAGCCAGAAAAAAAATTAGGTACTTCATAACAAACTCCGATTTTATTTTTTAGTATTATAACTACTTTAATCTAAATGATAATGATTATCATAATCAATTGATCTTATTTCGGGTTGGTTGTACCATTTGAAAGTAAATAATAACTATTATCATTTGGAGTGGAGATGAATCCCTTTTCTTTTAAATTTACAGCATTAGCCTCTTTGTTAATTAGCTCTGGTAGCGCACTGGCCGAAAATGTTATTGACGATCATATTGTGGTTAGTGGCTCTCGTTTTGAACAAAAGCTTGAAGATGTGACTGGCTCAGTAACGGTTATTACCGAACAAGATATTGAGCGTCAGCTCGCTGTAGATTTACAAACTATGTTTAAATACGATCCAAGTATCTCAAGTACTGGCAGTGGCGCAGGCGCGCAAACATTAACTGTACGGGGTGTTGGTGGCAACAGAGTTGTTTTTATTAAAGATGGAAGACGCACAAACGATGGCTACGCTGGCGGCGGCGGTTATTTAGTGGGTCGAAACTACTTTGATGTTGCGGGTGTTAAACAAGTTGAAGTTGCAAAAGGGGCGGCATCATCGCTATATGGTTCTGATGCACTAGGGGGAATTGTAGTAATAACAACTAAAGACCCGAGTGATTATTTAGTGGATCAACAAAGCTTGGTAAAAGTAGCGTTAGGCTACCAAGGCCAAAGTAATCAGGTTGCTGCTGATATTACAGCAGCAAAAGATTTAGGTGACTTTGCTATTAGCGCTGTTTATAGCCATCGCGATAGTGAAGAAGTACAAAACTACGTTGAAGATTTACCAGGTTACGATGCCCGCTCGGACGCTTTGCTGCTTAAAGTTGAGCAAAAACTTGATGAAAAACGCACCCTTAAATACACCTTAGATTACTTTAATCAAACGACAGAACAAGTAATCACTCCATCCATTCAAGAAACCGAAGACGAAGACACAAATATCTCATTTGCACTCGATTATGATTCAGATATGGCAACAGCTATATTTGATAAATGGTATGGGCAACTATCTTATAGTCGATACGAGCAACAAAGTGACCAAATAAGCGCAGCTAGAAATTACATCGATTATAATGACTACGGGTTTGAGCAAGATATTTTAGGCTTAAAAGCGGTATTTAGTAAGGAAGTTAAAGGAGAAAATACCGAGCATGAATTTGTCTATGGAATCGATATTGATTTATATGATACTACTCGACCACGCTTAAAAACCCGTGTATTAAATGATGGTACTGTTGATTTTACGAATGAAAAACAAAAAGCATTTCCTGGCGCCGATACTTCTTTAGTTGGTGTATATATGCAAGACAGTATTAAATTTAATGAGACTGATTGGTCGTTAGTTGCGGGTATTCGTTACGATTATTATGCACTTGAAGCAAAAAAAGATGCGCTATACGCTGACATCGAGCTTGATGATATTACCGAGTCTGCGTTTTCACCAAAGCTGGGTGTGATTTATCAGGTAGACGATAATTTATCTTGGTATGGGCAATATGTTCGAGGCTTTAAAATACCGCCACATGACCAAGCTTATCAAAGCCATGGTGTTGAGCCATTTTATCAAATATTACCAAATGCAGATTTAGACCCTGAAAGCAGTGACTCATTCGAGATCGGATTAAGATACGCAAGTAGCGATATTAGTGTAAATCTAAGTACTTTTTATGCTGCCTATGATGACTTTATCGAAACAACAATCGCGGGTGTTGAACCAACTTATATTCCTAATGTAAATAAAACATTTTACCAATATCAAAATATTAGCGAAACCCAGATCAGCGGTGTAGAAGCTGGTATTGCTATGTATGTTACCGACGATATTTTATTAGAAGCCAATGTTGCTTACGTAGATGGTGAAAACAAAGATTCTGACCAGCCACTCACTAGTATTAGCCCGTTAAATGGTTCTATATTAGTAAGCACTGAGTTTGGCAATGTTAATTGGACCGCTGCTTGGCGTTTAGCTAAGGCGCAGTCTGATGTAGTACTTGATACTAATGGTAATAAAACAACACAAGGTAACGGTTATGGTGTTGTTGATTTATATGCAAATTATCAGTGGCAAGCATGGCAAATGAATGTAGGTTTACTTAACCTACTCGATAAAGAGTACGTACCGTTTGAACTTATTGCTGGTCAATCCAAAGGTACTGATTTTAGCCAATATAGCCAACCAGGACGTAATGTTTCGGCTCGGATAAGCTATCAGTTTTAATTAATATTAAAAGTTGTATATATACCAATCGGCATAAATATCTGAATAATTTAACGGATTGAATTTTTTTATGTTTAAGCTGATTGGTATATAAAGCACTAGAAAACACTGCGTATTGCACCATAGTGTAAAGGGGGTTTACGTCTCTATAATTTTTGTACTGCTCATATATTTCAATAGCACTATGCATACATTTTCAAAAGAGTGCGTTTAAATCAATATTGGTTTACTAAAGGCACTTATGGCATGCGTATTCAACACGAGAAACCTAAGCTAATTATAAAAAGGAGGTATCAGCTCGAACAGGTTACATCACTCATACCAAAAGTATGCGTTAAACCATCAGAATTTTTATCAATTACTATCAGATTATTCTTTTCAATGTAAAACGTGTATTCGCGCATCCAATTGAGTTTAGCAATTCGCTTTAGCTCATAACGGCCAAATGCTAGCGGGCAATTTAAATACGCATAATGATAGGCTTTCCCCATTGCCCCAGGGTCTGCGGTATAAATATAAATAGTACGATCAGTAAACGTGTTTTGTTTGTGAATATAATCAGGCGTTGATAATGAAGAACCATTGACTAAAATCCCTAAACACAAAAAAGGAATTTGTATTACACCGACTAATGTAAGAATGATATAGAACAACCACTGGGCTATTTTATTTTTAATTATGCTTTTAATTTTTTTAGGTTTGGTGAAAAGCAGTATTAAACCCGTAATTACCAACACTAATTTTATATAAAGTAGATTATGGCTTAATGTATCCATAAGCCGTGGTGAGTGCCAATTTAACCCCCATAGCGCTCCCCCGTGCATGCTTTCTAGGAATGGTAACAATAAACATGCAGAAATAAGAAAAATAATTAACGAGCTATTATTGCTGCTTGTATCCATTTATTTTTGTCCTTTAAATCTAACCGGAGTCGCTGTATTTTAGTGTGATATTTATAACATGTTTTATAATACAGCGTACCTAAAATGTCATAATGCAGACAGCTATTTTATGATATGAAAGTGACTGTAAAGGGGGTTAACAGCGGCTATGTATTATACAAAAAAATAAAAAAGCGCCTTAACCACTACATTAAGACGCTTTGGATGAAAAACTATAAATAACTAGACGTTAAAATAGCTAATCGGGACTATGAAATTGTTAGAATTGATAGGCCAATGACATCTTAAATTGAGTAGGCGCACCGGGGTAAACCCATAATGCGTTGTAGCTACTTTGAGCATATTCTTCATCAAAAATATTGTTAACACTGATATTTAACTTGGTGCGCTCGGTTAAGTTTACCTGCCCAAAAATACCAACTAGTTGATAACTCGGTAAGTTAAATGTTAAATCGGCGGCATCGCCTAATCGTTCACTGGTGTACTGATAACTAGCCCCTAGCTCAAGCTCTTTACCAAGCAAGGCTGTTTGATGGCTAAGCGTTAGGTTTAAGTTATTTTTAGGCACATTGACTAATGGGCTGCCTTTTTTTATTGGCACGCCCCAATCAGCATTTATTATGTCGTTTGCCGTACTGGCATCTATATAAGCGTAAGATAAATTAAACTTTGTATCATCAGTAATGTAAGTACTTAAATCGAGTTCAACACCTTTACTGTTTGCTTTACCAATAGGCGCTGAAAAACCAACGTTTACAGGGTCGGCTACTAACATATTACTTTTAGTGGCATCAAATAATGCTAGGGTTCCCGTTATGCCTTGGTAGCTAAATTTAGCGCCTACTTCAAATGAGTCACTGTATTCAAAGCCAAATGGGTCGCCACTTGCATCTGTGCCACTTAATGGTAAAAAGCCTTCAGAGTAACTGCTGTATAAGGTTACAGCGTTGTTTAGCTCGTATAATAAGCCTATTCGCGGGCTTACCTGGCTCTGTGAGCTACTTGAAAGCACAGCACTTTTGGTTTCTAAAATGTCTTGATCTACGCTATCGAACCTAAGGCCAACTAATAGCTTAAATTTATCAGTCAGATCCATTTGATCTTGAACGTATATACCATAAGCATCTTGTTGTTCGTTGTTTTCGTAGAGTAAACCTACTTCAGGACGCGCAACGTTATAATTAGGTTGATAAATATCAATTGTGTAGGTGCCGTTACCGCCGCGATAACGATAAAGTCCAGTGCGTAAGTCGTATTTGTATGCATCGGCTCCCATTAATAAATGATGGGTAATGCCTGCGGTATCAAAATGCCCGCTTAGCTCAAATTTAAGGCTGGTATCATCAACTTCATAATCGCGGTAGCGCTGTTGGCGGGTAAGTGTGCGGCCATCATCGAATAATGATTGGCGCGAGGGTGCAAGTTCAGCATCAGACGAAAACCCAGTTAGTGTAGAGCTGCGGTAGTTTGCGCCTACAACGAGTGACCATTCATTGTTTATATCATGATTTAAAGTCACTTGGTGACCACGAGAATATACTTGCGTGTCACCATCGTTTGGATTGCCTAAATAGCGCGAGTTAGGGACAGTATTAAAATTATCATTAAGTACAACAACCCCACGGTCAAATAGCTGGGCTAAATCAACGTATTCAAATTCATAAGTGATGCTGGTTGAAGCGTTTATTTGATGATAAATCGATGGTGTAACCACCTTTTTATGGGTGTACACCTCATCGCGGTAGCTGTCGCTATCTTGCCATGCGCCATTTATTCTAAATGCAGTGTTATCGTTAATGCCGTTTGTATAGTCACCTTCAACGCGATTAAAATTATCACTACCTAAGCTGAGCTTTAGCTCACCCTGTTGCTCAAACTGAGGTTTTTTGGTCACGATATTAACTGTACCGCCGGGCTCTGAGCGGCCATAAAGTGCGGAGCCTGGGCCTTTTAATACTTCAATGTACTCAATGTTTGATACATCACGAGGGCCGCTGAATCCGCGCCCACCGCTAAAACCATTAATTAAGTAACCCGATGGCATGTTTTCGTTACCCGATAATCCACGAATCGAAAAGCTATCCCATAATGCGCCACTGTTATTTTTACGTGAAATACTGGCAGAAAAGTCCAGCGCATCTTGTAATTGAGTTATTCCTTTTTGATCAAGTACCGCGTTATCGAGGGTTTCGATTGATTGTGGCATTTGCTTTTGAGGAATATCGCCTCGGTAAGCTTGTTTATATGTAACCGCAATTTTCTCTATTGGTTGACTTTGGGCAAGGCTTTGTGCGCTTGCACTTAAGCAGGCTAAGTAAATTAATGAGTACTTCATAAAATGCTTTTTAGTAACGTTATATTATAACCAAAACTATAACATGTGTTACTTTATAACAAAATGTTTTTTTGCGCTCTATGTGTGCGTCTAATTTTTACACTAGCGACTATGCAGCTATCACGTTAAGATGGATAAAAATAACACAATAAGAACAATATAATGTTAACAAAAACAAATGCATTAATTTACTTTTTAGCGTTTAGTAGTGGCTTTAGTATTATGGGAATAGAGCTATTAGGTGGGCGAATTTTAGCGCCTTACTTTGGCAGTAGTGTGCATATCTGGGGCAGTATTATTACGGTATTTATGCTTAGCTTATCATTTGGGTATTTACTGGGGGGTAAGCTGTCTATTCGTCATCCTTCGTTGACCAAATATGGGTTAATCTTTTTAGTTGCCAGTATTATGGTACTACCCATTGCTTTGTTTGCTGAGCCAATTATGGCATTTATTTTTTCGCATATTGAAGACAGTCGCTATGGCTCGTTACTCGCCTCAACCGCGTTATTTTTTATACCCACCATTATTTTAGGCATGATCTCGCCCTACTCCGTACGTTTACTGGTCACAAATAGTGAGCGCAGCGGCCAAGTAGCAGGTGGCCTTTATTTTGTAAGTACCTTAGGCAGCGCACTGGGCACCATTATTACCTCTTTTTATATGGTACTGGCGTTTGATGTTAACGCGATTATTTTAGGTTTTGCTGGTGTATTGGGCACGCTTGGGCTAATTGCTATTACCTTTGACAAACTTAAAGTACGAGAGGCCGTTTATGCTTAAGTTTAAATCCCTGTTTGTTTGTATTACGGCGCTACTGCTTTCATCATACAGTGCAGCTAATGTTGTGCATAAAGAGCGCTCCTTGTATCGAAATCTACTCGTTGAAGAAACTGGCGATTTACGCTGTTTAAAGTTTGATGAAAAAACCCGACAAAGCAGCCAAAGTTGCATGTACATTAGCGACCCTAAAAAACTCGTGTTTAACTACACTAAGCTGGCTTTTTCTAGTTTGTTACTGATTGATAACCCTAAAAATGTGCTCATTATTGGTTTAGGTGGTGGAACGCTTTCTAATATGATTCACGAGCTATACCCGAGTGCGCATATTGAAAATGTAGAAATAGATCCTGCGGTAATTAAAGTGGCGCGCGATTATTTTAACTTTATAGAAACCGATAACGTAACTGCTAAAGTGCAAGATGGGCGTATTTTTATTAAACGTGCGGCGCTTAAAAAACAGCAATTTGATTGGATTATTTTAGATGCGTTTAATGGCGATTACATTCCTGAGCACTTACTCACAAAAGAGTTTTTTGAAGAGATAAAAAGCGTATTAGCCGAAGGCGGAATTGTGGCTGCTAACACGTTTTCATCAAGTAAACTCTATGAGCATGAGTCGGCAACCTATCATGCGGTATTTGGCGATTTTATTAATGTAACAGCCAATAATAATAGTAATCGTATTATTTTAGCTGGTTATAGCAATATCCCTACAGAGCAACAAATAGCGCAGCGGGTGACGCAGCTAGCTCCGTTACTTGCCCCTTATGACGTAGATATAAAGGCAATTAGCCAGCGTATGTTTTTCACCAAAGATGGTAAAGATTGGCCAAGTGATACTAAGGTGCTAACCGATCAATACTCTCCAGCAAATTTACTTAACTTTTAGTAGCTGTTATATGGTCACTTATATCCGGTGGCCATTACTTATTAAAAAGATAATATTTTAAGGAAGCGATAATGCACATTCACTTTATTATTCATGAACATTTTGAAGCGCCAGGCGCTTATGAAACCTGGGCTAAAATGAATGGTCATACGCTGTCTTATACCCGTATTTATTTAGCTGGAAACTTACCGCAACATGCTGATGATATAGACTTTTTAATCGTAATGGGTGGGCCACAATCGCCCGCTACATCGCTTGCAGAATGCGCTTATTTTGATAGCAAAAAAGAACAAGCCTTTATTGCCAGCATGATCACGGCAAACAAAGTAGTGTTGGGCGTTTGTTTGGGGTCGCAATTAATTGGTGAAGCGTTAGGCGCGGCTTATCAACCTAGTCCAGAAAAGGAAATTGGTAAGTTTGCTATTACCCTCACTGATGCAGGTTTGAATCATCCGTTATTTAGCCATTTTGGCAGTGAGCTTAATGTGGGGCATTGGCATAACGATATGCCAGGGCTGACTACTACAGCCAGTATTATTGCCTATAGCGAAGGTTGTCCAAGGCAAATAGTCGCTTATAGCGATTTAGTATTTGGTTTTCAATGCCACATGGAACTGACCACCGAGGTGGTTACCCTCCTCATTGCCAACGATGATTTAAGCAATGCCCAAAACCATCGCTTTGTAGAAAATCCCGAAAAGCTCTTAAGTCAGGACTATAGTGAAATGAACAATAAGCTTTATACTTTCTTAGATAAGCTTGCCGTACACTATTTATCTAAATAATACTTATTTACGTGAAGTTAAAATACCAAACATTTACTTAGCCTGCTAACTAATGCTAAAATTTGCTGGATATTCACAAGCAAGAGTTCCTATGAGCAGCACTATTCCTTTTCATGAAACACTCGATTTAACCTTATGCGGCAATATGGGTCGAGTGCACCGCTTATGTCGAGAAGCGGTGACAGTGGCGGTTGAACCCTTAGGTTTAACTCAGTCGCGCTGGACGGCAATGATTCACTTACATCATTTACCTTTAGGGGCAACACAGCAAGCGTTGGCGACCAGTTTAGGGATTGAAATGCCCTCATTAACGCGCACCATTAAGCAATTAGAGCAGCAAAATCTGGTTATTCGACAAGTTGATGAACACGATAAACGTAGTAAAAAATTGTACTTTACCGATGAGGGTATAAAGTTATTAGAACACTTAAAAGAGCTAACAAGCGATATTAAACAGCGTTTATATGCCGGTTTAAGTACTGAGCAACTTGATGGTATGGCGCACAGTTTAGTGCAAATGGAAGAAAACGCGCGGCGTTGTATTGCAAGCTTATCTGGAGATAAATAAGTATGACACCTGATCAAAAATTTGCCCGCTACGTTAAAGTTTCGCTTGTTGGTTTTATTGTTGTCTTTTTTTATTATATTGTTGCCGATGTATGGTTGCCGGTTACGCCACAGGCACGGGTTTATCATCCGGTTGTGCAAATATCACCGCAAATAAATGGCCGTGTTACCGATGTATTGGTCAGTAATAACCAAGCGGTTAAAGCGGGTGATGTATTATTTGAGATAGATAAAAATACTTACCAACTAGCACTTGAGCAAGCACAGCTTGCCCTTGACGATGCTAAACTTCAAAATAAACGCCTTGATACCAATGTAAAAGCGCTTGAGGCACAAATAAGTGCAGCTAACGCTAAATTGCATGAGCAGCAGCTATTAAAAAAGCGTGGCGAAACGCTTTATAAACAAAACTCTATTTCGGAACAAGAGCTTGAAAGCATTCGTGCAAATTTTGCAGCAAGCCAATCTAATTTAGCCGCCTTTGAAGCACAGCTTTCTGAAGCTGTTTTAGCGCGTGGCGATTCAGGGCAAGATAATTTAGCGCTGCGCCATGCGGCCAATCAGTTAGCGCAAGCCGAGCTTAACTTATCCTATACGCAAGTGCGTGCTTTAAGTGATGGTGTAGTGGCTAATTTACAGTTACTTGAGGGTTCCTATGCTGTTGCGGGTAAGCCATTACTTGCTATTGTGGCAAGAAAAGCAGATTTAGTGGCTGATTTTCGTGAAAAGTCACTATTAAATATGCAGCCAGGCAGTTTAGCAAAAGTAGTGTTTGACAGCCGACCTGGTGAAGTATTCGACGCTAAAATTGAAACCTTCGAAGCAGGTGTTAGTGACGGGCAACTTAGTGCGAATGGATTACTTAGCACCACCGAAACCAGCAACCGCTGGGTTCGTGACGCTCAGCGTCAACGTATTCATTTAGTGCTGCCAAATAACACTCAACTTATAAATAATATGCCCAGTGGTGCGCGTGCCACTGTGCAGTTACTTCCACAATCGGCTATAGGTCAATGGTTGGGATCAGTACAGATCCGCTTTATTAGTTGGTTACATTACATTTATTAGTGGGGCGAGTAATGACACAACATGTTAGCCAAGCGCCACAACTCGATTCAAATGGTTTACGCCAAGCGCTACGGATTGCTGGCGGCTGCACTATTGGTTTTACTTTGTGCAAGTTAATGAATTGGCCCAATGGAATATTTTTTACAGTTTACCCTATGTTATTACTCGGTTTAGTGCCAAGTATTAACAAAGGCGTGATCCGTCAATTTGTTGCCAGTGCTGCCTACAGTGCGTTTATAGTGCTTATTTTACAGGGCTTATTTTCACACTTGCCGGTGTTAATGACGCTCATTATTTTTGCCAGCTTTTGTATATTGTTTTACTTAATGAGCTCTGGTGGTGCGTTTTTATTTGGTGCGTTAGGTGCGGTGAGTTTATCGATTCAGTTGCACTTTGCCAGCCATGTTGATCAAGGAAGCAGCATTTACCCGCTTATTTTAAGTAATGGTATGGCTATTTTTATTACTATTATTATTGCGCTCTTGATGCATGGTTTGTTTCCTGATGTGACAGCGCGGCCCATGCGGGCTGTGCCACACAAGGATAAAGAAAGTATTCGTCACGAGGTGTTGCTATGCGCTAGCGTTGCGACTTTATCATTCGAGGTTTTTCAGGTACTTGACTTACAAGATTCAATTTCGGCGCAAGCGGCGTCTATTTTAATTTTGTTTTCGTTGTGTTTTAAGGCTGCGGGCACCGCAAGTTGGCAACGTATTATTGGTACACTGATAGGCTGTAATGCTGCTTTAGTTGCGCAATTGTTTTTGTATAACCATACTGACGTTTTGCTTTTTCCGGTGGCTATATTATGGATTTTGTCTTTTATATTCAGTCGTTTTCATATTTTAGGCGGTGGTCCACCGGGTGTTGGGTTTGGGGTATTGACCACGTTTGGCATTTTATTTGGTCAGTCGTTAGGCCCAGGGCAAGATTTAATATACAGCGCCATGTATCGATTTAGCTCGGTGGCTGTTGCAGTAACAGTAAGCTTAAGTGCAGTGTATGTAGTGCATCGAATCCTCAACCGATTTAGCGTCACCCGCCATCATACTTATGATTAAATTAAAGGCTGCATCCGCAGCCTTTTTTATACTAGCCTATTGCAAGTAAATTCAACGCAGTTAGCGCTGAAAATAGCTGCTTGAGATAGATTTATTATCCAGAGTTCAGATTACTTAAGTTATAGCTTAATATTACCGCGTAGGGCTTTGGTTTGGCCGTGTTTGGTTTTTTTGTCCATGCGTTTACGCTGTGAGTTACGGCTAGGTTTGGTAGCACGACGTGCTTTATTAACTTTAGTCGCGCTTAAAATTAAATCTTTTAGCCGTTTTAATGCATCTTCCCTGTTGAGCTCTTGAGTGCGGTGGCTTTGCGCTTTAATTATCAATACCCCTTCTTTGGTGATCCTTGAATCTTTTAAAGCAAGTAATCGTTCTTTATAAAAGTCAGGTAATTTAGAGCGATTAATATCAAAGCGTAAATGTATAGCACTGGCTACTTTATTAACATTTTGCCCGCCTGCACCTTGTGAGCGAATAGCGCTGAGCTCTACTTCCCATTCATCTATGGTTACGGTATTTGAAATAGTTAACATAGTGCCCCGCTCTTTTTGCAAAAAATGTATTATATCATCAGTACATTGACTTGTGGTGAATCAAGCGGTCATTGCTATTTACAGTCTAATATTTGTTAAATAAACACATAAAAACTAATTTATTCTACACTTACTATATTGCTTTTTAATTCGCTTTAATTATATGAAACAAATATCTATTTTAATGTTTTTGGTGTGTATGCTCGCTATTTCATATGCTGTTTATGCTAAATCATCACAAACATTTAGTGCTGGTGTAATTGCACAAGAACAAGTTTATCCAATCAAAGTATTAGCTTTGGGTGATTTTCAGCGTTGCTTTGTTGTTGCTGCGCAAAAAGAAGATGCTCTGTATTCTGCGTGTTATATCAAAAAGAGCGCGCAATCGATTTGGGTTGCTGAATCTGCGGGAGCGCGTTGTGAAATAAAATGTGAGTCGCATTTAAACAGTGATGGCAAAACACAGGTGCAGTACTTTACTACTGATTTATAGTAAAAATGCTGTGCCAAGGTTTCTTTATCGCGGTGGTGAGCCCTTTTATTTGTTTAATCACTTGCGTATCACAAGCTGTTTGCTTTGCATTATGAGGTCCTGACAGCATCAAATAGTGGGCTTTACCTTTTATTGCTCGTTCTGCTATGAACAGTGATGGGTTTTCCCTTAGTAGTTTTTTGTTAACGGATTTTTTAGAGGTATATGCACCATACTGGCAAAAATAAGTCTCAGTATTTTTGGTTTGCATATCGCTCCACTCCCCTATTTTTCGCCACTGTGGTGAGGCATATCGCCTTGCATCAACCATAAAGCTACCATGAAGCGCTGGTATTGAATAAACATCATTAATGGTTTGTTGTGCTTTAGCTGCATTGTTATATGGGCCTGCAACGAGGTAATAGCTATCACGACGTTCATGCTTATATAACTGCAAAGCATAGGCTGCTTTATCAATTTTATTCGCAACAGTAAGTGCCGATTGAAACTTTTTGAATACGCCTAATTGCACAAAATAAGGTGTTTGTTGGTTTGATTCAGCCGCTATTGTAGCTTGTTCAGTTAAGGTATCAGCGTTATTTGTGTATACAATAATATCTTGCAATATTATGGTATCGCCGCTTTTTTCAGTGATGACCTGCTCAGGAAGATTTTTTATAGTTATGTTTTCTGAGAGTTGCTCATTTTTTTCTATTTCAAGTATATAATTTCCTTGAGAAACATTGGGGAAATAATAATAACCATCATATTCAGTGACCGTTGAATAATGCTTTTCGCCGTCTTTTTCTTTAAGTACAACCGTCAGTCCTGCGATAGGTTTACTCTTTTCATTGCTCGATAGATAAATAGTCCCCTCAACCTCGTTGTAGACCACTAAAGGAATATTTACTTTGGTTTGTCCGCCTCTATGAGCCAATGTTTTAATTTTTCCTAAAGAGGGCTGCAAGTAAGGATTAGACAACGAGCGTAAATTAACATCTAAAACCTGGCCACCGTAACTGCTTGGTAGCAAGACCTTTCCGTCATTATTGGTGTATTTATCTCGCCATAGGTAGTTGCCAGTAAAATTAACGTCTTGAATTGGCTCATCGCCTTGGTCAAAGATTTCATTTTCATTCCAATCTATGAACGAACTAACTTCTATTTGCCCGGAATTTAATGAGCGAGGAGTGTCAAAGTTAAAGTCTGCTTCTAAATGATCAAAACTAAATGTGCCATTTAAACCTAAAGATAAGCGCCAATCTCCTTGATTATCAACTTGCCCTGATACTTGTATATTAAATATCTCATGGCGGTAAGTATATTGATGATTTAAAAGCGTACTTGCCGCAGAGTTAGACTGATACGTCAGCTGGGTTTGATTAAAGGTACTTTGTGTTTGTGGCCAGCGTAAACTACTTCTCAAACGAGTGAGTTCTGCGCCATTATTAGCCTGCCAATCTAAGGTGTTGGTCCATTTCCAAGAGGCAATATCTATTGAAGAATAAAGCCGGTTTATTAGGTTATTGGTATCGTCATCATAAAATAGTTGGCTTGACCATGTTCCTGCGACATAACTTTTATTGATGCCTAATGAGAACCGATTTTTAGTGTTAGTATTTTTACGTACTTCATTGTTCCACCTCATATTCCAGTTAAGGGAGTTAAAAAAATCAGTGCGGCCATTGAGGCTCAGTGACAGCCTATTTTTGAGTGAGTTCTCTTTTGCTACAAATAAAGCGCTAGAAAAGTTATTAAGGGCACTGTATTCAACATTAACATTGATATCGTTATAAAGTTTATTAGAAAGTAGGCCTCTAAAACCGGCAAAATAAGCATAGCCAGCATCGAGTTGTTTTGTGGCTAAAAAACGGTAACTGCCGTGATCTGTAAGTGTGTTTAGCCCAGATGATAGGTAGCTGCTGTTATTTTGTTCAGTTTGCAAATGAGTAATTTGAGCGTCATAAGTAATAAACTCACTAATGCCATAAGAGAGATTACTTTTAAAGGCATTACTCATCGCCGTTGAGGAGTTACTGGATTGATTAAAAACGCTTTTATCTGTTTCTAAAAACTCCACCTGATAGCTTATTTTTCCGGGCGATAGTGCGTCTTGCCCTATTGTATATTTTTGAGTGCGTGTAATTTGCTCACCCTGTGAGCCAAAAAGTTTAATTTCAAAGATATTGTTGCCGTAAAAAGTTTCAACATCGGTAAATCGAACCAAATTTTCGTCGTTAGCTTGAGTCGTGGCAATAAATTGGCCATTTCGATGCAGCTCTGCTTGCCAGCCCGGTAGTGCCGGTTCTTCAATGGTGATAGTTGAAAAATTTTGTGCCGAATGCGGGTTAGCATTTGAAATATAAAATCCCCGGCCTTGGTTTGAGCTAGTAATAAGCTGATCTGACTGAGATTGAATATCTCCCAATTGGTAGTGAATGCGTGCCAGTGAGTGATCTTGTTCACTTAAGTTAAAGTCTTTAGTTATTTTTAAAAAGGTATTAGCGGTGTTTTCGTTTTTGTTGAATCGTAGTTCAGCTCGATGATGAAATAAGTCAAAGTAGCTATTAAGTCTGAGTAGTCCCTTATAACGATTATTAGACGATTTATAGCTTGCTGATAGCGAATATTCAGACACGGGGTAGGTTAGCGCTTGGTATTGGTCGTCTATAAAGTGGTCGTATTGCAGTGCTTTGGACTTAATTTTTTTTGTAATACCACTCGTTACTTGGTTGTTATTATAAGTAAGCAAGTTACTAGAAAATGAAACCTGCATCAGTGAGTAATCAAAGCGCGAGTCGGTATTTAAAAGTGTATTTATAACAGATAAATCAACATAGTGGTCGTAGTCATCGACAGCCCACAATGAAACATTTTCTGAGGGGGCTAAAGTTGAGGAAAGCTCAGCATTCAGCACCTGCTCACTTGAGTCAACGTTAGCAGACAGTGTATTTTGTGACACGTTTAAGCTAATTCCCATGGTCGATTTCAGGCCGCTTATGGGAAGTAGCAACTTATTTGATTTTGAGTAGTAAGCTTCTAAGTCGGAGACAACTGAGCGCCCATTTACCCTGACATTTATAATCACAAAAGACTCCTCATCAATAGGCCATTGATAAAGAGTCGGTAACTGCTTTGCGATGATTGCTTTGGGTACAATTAACAGTAATGTACAAAGTAACAAGCGAGCCGTTATACCATAGTATAAGGCATTAATGTGTAGCATTTGTTATTTGATATTAATAGGGATCGCTAACTCGATTTTACCGCCGTAAAGCTCGTTTTCTTTGTAATTGAGTGTCACAGGCCCTGTCACAGGGGCTTGTAAAGTGATGTATACCTTGCGACGTGATAAAGGGGTATAAACGGCCACATTGGCTATTTCACCAATCATTACATTATTCTCATCGACTAATTCAAAGTTTCCATACACAGAGCGATTCCCTGTGAGTGTTTGCCAAAATGTTAGAGTCGGACGCCCATTTTGAGTAATTAATTGCGGGTTTATTAATTCTGAGTCAGCCTCTAATTGGCCATGACGAACAATAACAGGCACGCTGTAAGCAACTTTAGGTCTAATGCTTATTCCATCAATGTCGGGGTTTTGTGACTCAGAGGCTATGATTTTAAGCACCGCCCTATATTCGCCTACAGCAAGCTCAGCTTTTTTGCGAACGGTCATTCTGATAGCTTGCATCCCTTTTGGGGCAATAGTGCCGCGACGTGGAGAAAACCGTAGCATGTTTTTGGCAGAGCGTCCTTCAACTTGTTGCGGAGTAACATCTATAAGTGCTCCTTCTTCGGTCATATCTTTATGGGTAACAACAAGTTTAAAATCGAGATTTTTATTAGAGGTATTTCTGATAAGTAGTGAATTATTTTTAGTACGTCCATCAAAGTATAAACGGTATTCAGACAGCGCAAGGTTGGCACTACAAATTTCAGGTAGTAAAAGAGTTAGGCAAAGGGCGGCCCAACAAAAAAGTTTAAGAATCATGGGACAACTCAACATGATAATAAAAAGTGGAGCGCGTTGCTCCACACATTTTATTTTTAATGCGCAATTGCGCAAAAAAATAAACTGAGGCTAACTAAGTAAGTTAGCCTCAGCTTTCATAGTCTTATTGGAAAGACACATCTACAGTGTAATCTACAGTGTAAGCAGCGCCCGCTGTCAGTGTAGAATCAACTGTCATATCACCATATACACTAACAGTAATATCGGTTGCACTTGCATCAGTAGTGAAAGCAGACGCAACATTGTCAGCAGTTGTTACACTGGTTGTGCCATCTGTAGCCGTTGTTACTGGAACAAAAGTTAAGTTAGTGCCTGTGCTTCCAGATACAGTAATATTCATTGCTGAATTTGGCGCTAAACCAGATACAGTAATTCCACCTAATTGAATGTTTGCATCTGACGCATCACAGTCACCCGATACAGCGCCTGCATTATCCATCGTACAGGTTGAGCTTGTAGATAAGCGAATTTTACCAAAGTGCAGTGGGCTATCTTCTGCAAAAGTAGGCTCAGTCCAACCATTTACACTTGCTTGAAATGTTTGGTTAGATGCAAGTAAAGAAGTTGATGAAATTGCTAGCAAAGCGGAAGCAGCAAAGATTTTTTTATTCATAGTTTTTCCATTTTTAAAAATTATTATTTTTTTACTTCCGTGCAAATTAGTTTTGAGGGTTATCTCAGTCCATTGTTTCGGATTTAAACACAATTGTTATCAAAATGAAGTCTTTTGTTAACATTAAGGCTTTTTAAAAGAGATAATTAGTATGAAGTTATTAATTTTGACCAGCAAAATGCAACAAGAAAAATAGCACCGATGTTAATTATTTTTTAACGCTAGAGGGAGTTATTTTAAGGCATAGTCAAAGCGACTTAATTGATGTTGAGCCTATATGAATGTTTATAAACTATTTTTAATCTTTCATAACCACTTTGTAGTTTTTTATGGCAGTCGCTCTGTGCTTAAGCGGTGAAATAAAGTGACTGCAACATCTATGCGAAATGTTTATTTTTTGAGCATAATTTACGCGTTGTATCTCTATTGTTACCTTCCCAGTTAAAATCATTACGGATTAAACTGCATTTATCAAAGATCAGATTTTTACTAGCATGTCGGTTTAAAAGTATAAAATTTAATTTTCCAAGCCTGTTTTTTCATCGTTTTGATTGTTTTTTAGCTTTCTTTGGTAATAAGTTAGTAAAAAATCGGTTTATGCCAGCGGTATTTTATGCCTTGTTGGTAAAATACTGATCCAGTGTTATTTGAGAGAAATTTATAGCTTAAAAGGTCTCTAATTATTAGCTTCTTATATCAAAATTACCTGTTAAGGCTATGGAAAAACTTATTAAATACAGTGCTTTATTTAACTTTTAATTTCATACACGGACGTGTGTTTACTGTGTCTTTATGTATTTAGCCGGTAACAGCAACGCATCCAGAGCAAGCATTCACTTAGATAGGTTATTTTATAGCTGACTTTTAATCTTTATATAGATCACTATTTAACTAACTCAATTAAATGCCTATTGCTGCATTCAAATACAAATAAGAATTACTATCTTTTGTATTTGTTGGCGTTATAATATCGCCATCTTTTTTTAGCTATGTTTAAAAGGAATTTGCAGTTTATGCAGGCCTCCAACCGTCTTTTAGACTTTCCCAAACCCGTTTTTTCTATGTTATGGCAATTTATGCAGCGCTTTAGCTATGAATTAGCGGTTTTATCGCGTTTTTTTATTGCTATTGTTGGCGGGTATTTTTTTACAGCCGTTAGTGTGTCGCTATTAAGTGCAGTAGTGCCTGTGCCTAAAGTTGACGCGGTTTTGCTTAGTGTGTCTGCGAGTATTTTAATTTATGCCCTAGTGTTTATTTATAGCTTTTATATTCATTCATTAAAAACTGTTTGGATCAGTATTTTACTAAGTATTGCAGCGCAACTTGTCTTGTTATCGCTATTGAAGGGATGGTTATGAAAGGGAGTTTTTTTCGTTCAATGACGTGGTTACATACATGGGTGGGTTTGCTCGTGTGTTGGTTACTGTATTTAATATTTTTTGCAGGCACTATTAGCTTTTTTAGAGATGAAGTGAGCTTATGGAATCAGCCAAGTGTCCATAATATTGAGCAGCAGGCAGATCGTATTGGCGCGCAAAAACAACAAATCGTGTCGGGTGTTGAGTATTTATATGCGCAAGCACCTAATGCGCCTAATTGGCGTATAACGCTTCCTGAGGAGCGTATACCTTATTTAACGTATGGTTATGCAAAACCAAAAGAGCCTGGACAACGCAGAGCGCAGTTTGAAAATGCCCGTTTAAATCCAAATACCATGCAGCCTTTAGCACCCTTTGTAGATACTCGAGGGGGTAATTTCTTTTATCGCCTGCATTTTGATTTGCATTATATTGATGTAAAAACGGCGCGTTGGATTGTCTGCTTTGCTAGTTTATTTATGCTCATTGCGTTGATATCTGGCGTCGTTATTCACAAACGTATTTTTAAAGATATGTTTGTTTTTAGAGCTAATAAAGGCAGCCGTAGCTGGTTAGATGTGCATAATTTAAGTTCGGTATTTGCCTTACCGTTTCATTTAATGATTACTTATACGGGCATTATTACCCTGATATTTATGATTTTCCCCTACCCCGCGCAAACCGTTTATGAGGATGGAATACGAGGCTTTTTTAATGATGTTTCGCCAAGTAGTTCTGCAACAGAGTCGTTGCAAGGCACTGCACCGTTAGTGCCTATCAATACTGTTTTGGATCAGGTTTATACTAAGTGGCCAGAGGCTGATATAACTCGGGTGATTATAAATAAGCCGAATAAGGCCGCTGCGACTATTATGGTTTTGGTCAGTCCTGGAAAAACATTAAGGGATCAAGCACCGCGTTTGATATTTAGTGGAGCGAGTGGTGAGCTTGTTGCTCAAACTGATGATGAACTCACCGGCAGTAAAGCGCTGTATGAGTCACTAAATTCAATGCATACTGGGCGTTTAGCAGAGCCATTATTACGTGTTTTATACTTTTTAGGCGGCATTGCTGGCTGCATAATGATAGCCACGGGCTGTATTATGTGGGCGAAGCGTATTCGGGAGCGAATGAAAAAAAATGCTCAGCCATCATGGGGTTTAAAACTCGTCGAAGCGCTTAATTTAGGAACTTTAATGGGGTTACCCTTGGCAACGTCTGCGTTCTTTTTAGCAAACCGATTAATCAGCACACGCGCAATGGAGCGCGCGGATAAAGAGATACTTGCCTTCTTTTTAACTTGGCTGTGTGTACTTATTATCGCTTTTGTAAAGCGTGACAAGTTGCAGTGGTGTGTTATGGCTGCCATAAACAGCATTGCTTGTTTTAGTGTGCCTGTGGTTAATGCGCTAACAACACAAGGGAATATAATCAGTTATTTACGTAATGAACAGTGGGCTTTATTTATGTTTGATAGTCTCTTTTTACTGTTTGGTTTGCTGTTTTTGTTACAAACCGAAAAATTACGTACTACGCTGCAAGCTAAAAAACCTAGTCCGATAAACACTCAGGAGCAAAAAGTATGATGGCATTGCTCCCTTTTAGTTTATGTTTGGTGGCTTTTAACTGCTTTGCACTGGCTAAGTTTAATCATTTCAAGGATGTTTTTAACAAGCGCCCTACTGATCAGCAGCGTTTAATTTTATTGAGTGTTGCTTGGATCAGTATTTTACTAAGTTTACTGCTTTGTGTTAGCGAATTACACGGCTATGGCGCTCTACAGTTTTGCGGGTTTATGTCGTTAAGTGCTTTAATTATAATGATTTTTTATAGTTTTTTAGTCAATTTAACTAAGCTTTTTAACTTGCTTGTATTATTGATATTAGCCACGAGTACGTTATTTTTTGGTTTAAATGGGCTTTAGTTAGTAAAAACCTGATCCCAAAGAATAGGCTAAATTGAGGTAAAAAAATGGCAAGCCATCAGGCTTGCCAATAAAAAAGGGGGATTGTCATTATGTCTTGTACTTGCCTGTCTCTTTGCAAGTGAGGCTAATATAGCCCCTCTTTATTTAGTTTACCTTACAGTAAGGTGAACGTTTTATTACAACCTAGGGGCATGTAAACCCCCTTTACAGCGATTTTTGATTTACCCAAATAATCTCATCTGTTGCAAAACCAAGCGTTTTTACTTGGCTTAAAAAGTGCTGCTTGAGCTCTTTACTCACTGTAGGTGTTCTCGATAAAAACCATAAGTAATCTTTGCTATAACTGGTAATAAAGGCATATTGATAATCAGGTTGGTCGAGCTCAAAAATAATATAGGCACCATAAAACGGGCCAAAAAATGACACTTTAAAATGCCCTGTATCGGCGTTTTCTACAAATTTAGCTAAGCCTTCAGCTTCGTCCCATTTTTGTTCTTTACTAATAAACCCTTTGTTTAATATCTTTACCGTTCCATCATCGTTAATTGAATAAGTGGCTGTTACTTGCTCCATTCCTTGTTCAAAAGAGTGGTCTAATCGTGCTATTTCATACCACTTGCCTTGGTATTTCTCTAAATCAAAGTTTTTAACAGGGGTTATTCCTTCGGGTGCGCTGGTACAGGCACTGAGTAAAAACACGGTGGTAATAAATAATGCGGTTTTAAAAGCGAGTTTCATGTTGTTTCCTTTTCTTTAGAAATTGCTATAGGATCGCCTTAATACTAAAGCAATTTAAAGAACTTAGCATGAAAATTTGGGTTGATGCTGACGCTTGTCCGGTGGTAATAAAAGAAATTTTATTTAGAGCCGCAGAGCGTACGCAAACAGAAACTATACTGGTTGCAAATCATGCCATGCGAATCCCACCGTCAAAATTTATTAGCCGACTACAAGTGTCATCGGGCTTTGATGTGGCTGATGATGAAATAGTAAAACGGATTGAAAAAGGCGATTTAGTGATCACAGGAGATATTCCACTGGCAAGTGAAGTGATTGATAATGGCGGCCAAGCACTTAATCCGCGCGGTGAGCTTTACACCACTGAAAACATTCGTTCATTACTAAATGTACGCGATTTTATGGATACTATGCGCTCAAGTGGTGTAGAAATGAGTGGTGGGCCGCCTCCATTAAGCCAAAGTGACAGACAAAACTTTGCTAACAATCTTGATCGTATTTTAGCGCAAAATAAGAGCAATTAAGGTGAGCAGCCAGTTAATAGGGTTAGGTGATGACTCATTCAGTGTTGCTGTGTATGTAGCAAAAGCGCCCCCTATGCCTTACTTTGAAACACTTGCGCAGCTAGAGCCAGTAGTTAGTGGGCAAATAAATAGCATAAACCAGCACTGTGGCAATGGCTGGCGAAAAGTTTTTAATGTGTACGCCAAAGTGTTATTTACGCTGCCAAGCGAGTATTACTCATTTGCTAAACAAGCAGTGAGTTGGCAAGCATATCGAGATGAGCTGTTGTTACAGCAGCATAGCGGGACTGCATTACTCTTTAGTGCGCCGGTGCTTACTGAGCATAAAAATCAATTGCACATTATAGCTGGGCGAACTCACGCTAAAAACTTGATACAACAAGGTAAGTTAAACGCCCAACTTGATTGGCTTGATGATGAGTTTGCTATAGATAAAAGCCAGAATATTATTGTATGCCCCTATTTTGATTATAGGCAGCTGAGTAATATTAAAATTGCCCGTTTGAGTGAATTAGTGGCTCAGTTGCGAATAATCTAAGCCACTTTCGTTTTTTAGGTAAGTGTTACGCTCAGTGTGTTAGCGCTATCAACTAGCATGAGCGAGCCCAAAATAAATAGGATGCAGGCCGATGCACGGCCAAATTTTAGTGAGAGCGCCGGATTATTGCTGAGGATTTTTCTGGCACTTACCCCTATTAACCAATATACCAGCGCACAGCCAACTAAATGAATAATGCTAAGTACCAGCAATTGTTCAGTAATAGAAAATGACAGTGTTGGTAAAACAAACTGCGGCAATAAGGCTAAAAATAACAGCATCACTTTGGGATTCAAGCCACTAATTATAAAGCCCTTTCTCATCCACTTTAGAGGCGTGTCTGAGGTGTGTTCTTGGCCATCGTTATAGGCTGCAGGCATTGGAGGAAATCGGTACAGTGATACGGCAATCCAAATTATGTACAAAGCACCAAATAAGGTTAACAGCTTTATAAACATGGCATGCGATGCTAATAACGCGCCTAACCCTATCACCACAATCAAACTAGCCATTAAATGCCCAAGTATTAACCCCGCTACTGCAGGAATGATTTTATCACCCGCTATACCTGCACTGATTGTATAAGCCCAATCGGCACCGGGGGTAAGTACAAACAAGATTGATACCAGCCAAAAAGAAAAAATAATATTAATATCCATACATATCCATGCACTAAAACCCAAAATAAGTGAGCTGCTATTTTATTTCTTTCTGATGAGTAAAAGTTACTGTATTTTACTGATATAAGCGTTCATTTTAGGAAATAATCAACTATGGATACCATAGATAGGAAAATTCTTGCTGAGTTGCAAGTTGATGGCAGGCTCACCCTCTCTGAATTGGCTGATCGTGTTGGGTTAAGCGTGTCACCTTGTCATCGTCGTGTAAAAGAGCTTGAGAAAAGCAAAGCAATTGTTGGCTACAGAACTGAAATATCACCTGAAAAAGTGGGTTTAAACTTTTCTGCGTTAGTATTTATTACTATTAAAGAAGGTGATAAAGCGTCGTTAAGCAAATTAGAGCAAGCAGTCGATGCTATCCCTCAGATCACCAATGCACAACGCTTATTTGGCACCCCTGATTACCTGTTACATGTTGTAACTAAAGATTTAGCCGCGTTTCAGCAACTCTACGATGACAAGCTATCAGCCTTACCGGGTGTACAACGTTTAACCTCAACCATTGTGATGAAAGATATTGTAAGAGCGCGTAACTTGCACTTTTAACAGGTTATGTTTTACACGAAGTTTAAAAAGTTAAACCGATGACGCTGCAAAGCCTATGGCAGCGGGCTTTGCCTAAATAGGTAAAAATAAAGTGTAAATAAAGCTTGTTATAAAGTGTATTGCTGTTATTCTGCTTGCCATCGGGTTGATAGAAAGCCCTGTTTATTTGTAAGTACCTCGTTGTTATTAGTAATAATCCTTCGCGATATCCTCAAGTTAAATGTTTGTTTTCTTCCTGTTAAACGCCTATTTTAAGGCAAATTTTTTATTATTTTTTTAGGATATTATTATGTCTAATACAACTACTGGTACAGTAAAATTTTTCAATGAAGCAAAAGGTTTTGGTTTTATTGAGCAAGAATCTGGCGCTGACGTTTTCGCACATTTCAGTGCTATCTCTGGCGACGGTTTCAAAACATTAGCCGAAGGCCAAAAAGTACAGTTTACTGTAACGCAAGGTCAAAAAGGCCCGCAAGCTGAAAACATCGTTTGCATCTAAATAGTTTTAATTGATGGGTTAGTGTTAACCCATCAATATTTATAAGTTTGAAAGAAGTTTTGTTTTATTTGTTAGTACCCCGTTGTTTTAGTAATAATCCTACGCGATATCCTCAAGTTAACTATTTTTTCGGCTCAATCGCCTCTTTTCAGGCACACTTTAATTAATTTTTAGGATACATATTATGTCTAATACAACTACTGGTTCAGTAAAATGGTTTAACGAAGCAAAAGGTTTTGGTTTTATCGAGCAAGAATCTGGCGCAGACGTTTTCGCACATTTCAGTGCTATCTCTGGCGACGGTTTTAAAACGCTAGCTGAAGGCCAACGTGTACAGTTTACTGTTACTCAAGGTCAAAAAGGCCCGCAAGCTGAAAACATCGTTTGCATCTAATTATAGAGGGAGTGGGCTTTAAAGCGCACTCACTCCGCTTAAACTAGTGTTAAGCAATAAAGCTAATATCATTATGATATTAGCTTTTTTTTTGACAAAAATTTATACAACGTAACCGCTAAAGCCAAGTGCTTTAAAATAAAGCTTTGGAATACCAAATCCACATTCATTCAGTAGTTCACTAAAGCGCATACGATCTAGGGGGTAAAACTCTCTTTCGAGGTTATGCCCCATTTGAGTTTTGCCAGCTTCAGTTAAGCCTAATTGAGCACAGGTGTTTAATTGTGACTCACGCTCAAATGTTGTTTCTGGGCGCATTAAATCAGCAATGTAAAGATTCGCTCCTTTTTTAAGGTTAGTTTTAATGCTTTTAAGAATTTGTTTTTTGTCGCCGTTATCTTCTACAAAATGCATCACCAGTAAACATAATACGGCGTCTGCTTTCGCTTTTACTTTATCAACTGGGCTACATTCAATAGTGACACGGCTATCAATACCTTGCTCTGCAAAGCGCTGTTTTGCAATATCGAGCATATCACTGGAGGTGTCTTGGGCAGTAAACTGCCATTTAGGATTTATTTGTGCTAATGCTAATACTTCCTTACCTGTGCCGGCACCAATCACTAAAATGTGTGCATCGTCGCTTAACGTGGTTTGCAGTTGTGCATTGGTTAGTTGATGAAGTAGCTCATAGCCTGGGACTAAACGGGTAATGCGGTTATCATATTCTTGTGCTTCTTCGCCTTTGAAAGTGGGCATGCTGTCTCCTTAAATTACGTTTATGGTGGAGTATCCACCCGGTTTTTTAGCGACATGAATTTGCGTAGCAACGCGTTCGCTCATTTCACTTACATGTGAAATTACACCGACCTTTCTACCTTGCGCTTGCAATGAATCTAGCGCGTCCATGGCAATACTGAGTGTTTCACTATCTAGTGTTCCAAAGCCCTCGTCAACAAATAACGAGTTAATTTGCACTTTGTTCGAAGATAGTGAGGCAAGTCCCAGTGCTAATGCCAACGACACTAAAAACGATTCACCGCCAGATAGCGTATTGACCGAGCGTTGTTCATCGGCCATATCGCGGTCGATAATGGCTATATCAAGTGACTCAGCAATTGCAGTGAGCTCATAACGCTTGTTAAGGGTTTTTAAATGGCTATTAGCATAATGCAGCAATATTTTGAGTGTTTGTGTTTGCGCTAAATTACGCATTGTTTTACCTGTGGCATCACCTAGTACTTTATTAAGTAAATGCCATTGGTCAACCTGTTGCTTGAGCTGGCTCAGTTCAGCTTGTTTGCCCTCAAGCGCTTTTGCATTTTGGTTGTGCTGCTCAATCGCGGTGTTGATGGTGAGTAAGCTATTTTGCAATTGTGTTTGCTGGGTATTTAAGTGGTTTTGTTGCTCAATTAGCTGTGCTTCGCTTTGCGTTGGCTGATTATTTTGTTGATGCTGTTCATTAGCTTGTTGCTGTTGCTTTAACGCGGCACTGGCATCAACGACTGCTTGCGATAGTTGCTCGCCTTGTTTTAACTGAGTTTTAATATCGTCGTTGCTGATAGTTAGTAAAAATGTGACTTGCTCATGACTGATATCGCCATGAAGGATGTTAAATTCTTTAAACCAGTCGTTGTAACGCGTTTCAAGCATCACTAACTCTTGGTTATTATCTGCCAGACGATGCTCAAGGTTTTTAAGCGTGATGGCGTGTTCATCGCGCTGTTTTACGGCGCTGTCGTGTGCTTGTTGGCTGGCACTTAATTGGTTTTGGCAGTGCTCTAGCTGTGCTGACAGTTTAGCTTGGTAGTCATCGGCGCTAATAGTTTGGTTATCAAATAAGGCTAAGCGCTGTTGCTGCGTATTATTGTGCTGTTGCTGTGTTTGAGTTAATTCTTCATTGAGCGTGTTAACTCGCTGCTCTGCTTTGGTTATAAGCGGTGTTAGTTGTTGTAACTGTACATTGGCGCTGTCGAATTGTTTTTGACTTTGTTCAAGCTGTGCTTGGATTTGCTGATATTGTTCTACCTGCTGAGCTAAATCGCTAAGCGGTAACGAGCCTGCTTGCAATGCGTGCCAAAAATCACTGTGTTCAAAATGTAAATTGAGCTCTTTTATAAGCGCTTCGTTTTGAGTTGCTAGTTCATCGCATTTGTTATTAAGCTGAGATTGCTGATTGCTCAGCTCAACATGCTGTGTGTTTAATTGTTGCTGTGTCGCTTGTTCTTTTTTAACTGTGCTTTGCAGCTGGTTAACAGTTTCTTGCAAATTACTGAGCTTTTTTTGCGCCGAAAAATACTGTGTTTTTTGTTCACTTAATTGCTTATAAGTTTCATCAAGCTGCTCAACTGTTAACTCATTAAGCTCGGTTTTAGCCGCTTGCATGGTATTTTTAATTTCCAGCATTTTGGCTTGTGCATCACTAATGGCTTGGCTGTACTGAGCATGCTCTGCCACCAAAACCGCGTGTTGTGTTTGGTGCTGATGAAGCTGTGTTTGAGCATCTTGGTGTTGCTGCTTTTCGTTATTATATGCATTTTCAAAGTCGGTTATTAGGTTTGTAAAAGGTTGGCTTTGATTGCTCGCGAACGGGTGCTCTGTAGCCCCACAAACGGCACACGACTCATTTGGAACCAGTTGTGCGCGTAAATGCTCAACATGCTCACTGGCACGAAGCCTCGCTTGATTAAGCGCTTGCTCTGCGTGTTTAAGTGCCTGCTCTTTGCTGGTTAAATGCGTAAGCAGCGTAGTTTTAGTGTGTTCACTGTGGCTGAGCTTTTCTGCCACATCACGTTGCTGTTGCACCGTGTGTTTTAATTCTTGGTTAAACTGCTTATAGCGTGTGCGCTGATCTTTTAAATAATCAATGTTTTTAAGCTTAATGTCGCATTGTTCAATGTTAAATTGAGCGTGCTGCTGGTTTAGCTTATTTAGGCTTTGCTGCTGCGTTGTAAGCGTTTGCTCTGCTTGTTCGAGTTGTTTATTTTGCTCGCTAAGTTTTGCTGTGAGTATTGTTTGTTGCTCTGCGTGAGCCTGAGCTTGCTGCTGGGTTGCTTTTAGTTGTGTCTGAGTATTAAAAAACTGCTTAAAGCTATGATGAAAATAGTTCCAATCAGTTGCCAATGGCTTTAATTGACTCTGCTCGTTCAACCAGTGCTGATGCCCTGTGATTTGAGTTTTGGCTTGCTCTGCGCTTATTTTGTTTTGTTGTAGCTGCTGTTGTAAATCACTTAATTGTTGCTGCTCTTTGGCACTTTGTTGAGTCAGACTTTTTATAGTTTGGTTATATATTGCTAATTGGCTGTCGAGCTCTCGCGCTTTTGCAATCAGAGGCTCTGCTGTTAGCTTTTGTTGTTTTGCTGTATCTAATTCGTTTTGCTGTTTTTTAACGTTACTGGCTTGCTCGGTGATCAGCGCGTTGTGATCAAGCTCGTTTAATTGTTTTATTTGTGTATTTAACTGGCTATTTTGCGCTGTTAAGCTTTCACAGCGCTGGCGGTTATCTTTAATTTCAAGCGCACTTTGCGCTTGTTTTGCTTGCTCAGTTTGCGCTTTAACAGCATTGAGTGCGGCATGTGCTTGTTGCTCGTTTTGCTGAGCATTTTTTAATGCCAGCTCCAAGCTATGCGCTTGCTTATACCAATTAATGCCTTGCTCTGTCGTTGCTAAAGTTGTTTTAGTGTGTTCAATTTGTTGTTTTAAATCAGCCAGCGTTTGTTGTTTTTCACTCAGCTCATCGTCAGACAATAACGTATAACTGGCTAAACTTGCCGTTAGTAATTCAAATTTATCTTTAATAGCTTTGTTGCGCTCAAATATACGCTGCCCTATTCGACTAAATTTATCGGTGCCAGTCAGGCACTCTAAAAGCTGCGCGCGCTCATCGCCAGTGGCTTTTAAAAAGGCGGCAAACTCATGTTGTGCTAGTAACACCGCACGCGAGAACTGCTCAAAGGTTAAACCTATTTTATTTTCTATGGCTTTTAAGGTGCCACTTTTGTCAGCAATTAAGGTTTCATCGGGTAGGCTATGTAAAGTATGTTCGGCCACTTTAAGTTTGCCGGTTACTTTTTTATGCGTACGTTGAATACTATAACGTGCTCTGTAAAACTGTTGGTCTTGGCCACTAAAATCTACTTCGGCGTACCCTTCCCATTTGCCACGGCGCAATAAATTGCGGGCATCGTTAAGCTTAATGTTATCGCCATTAAAATCAATTAGGTTACCTTTATCGCCTTTCAAACGCGCAGTTTTAGTATAAAGTGCTAAGCAGATAGCATCGAGTACGGTGCTTTTTCCTGCGCCGGTGTCACCTGTAATGGCAAAGAGGCCTGCGTCTTTGAGTGGTGAGGCTAAAAAGTCGATTTCGGCATCGGCAATAGAGGCTAAATTATGAATACGAACAGCCGTTATTTTCATAGCAGTTGCTCCTGTTCAAGTTCTTCAATTACGTCGGTTAACAGTGCTTTTAATTCATTGGGCACGGTCGCTGCGGCCATATCTTTATCATTATTAAATGCTTGTTCGAGTAAGCTAATTGGGTTGAGCATTTCCACAAAACTTAAATCTTCAAATACCGTTTCTGAGGAATTACTCATTTGCTGGTCACGAACTCGCTCTATGCCACAAAAATTAACCTGTTTTCCTTTAAGTGCTTGCTCGATTTGTTCTCGAAAGGTGGTATCGATATCACTTGATTTAAGTTTTACTCGCAAGTAAGGAGCAATGTCGTATTGCTCTGTATCGAGTGCTTTTATTTGCTCACACAGCTGCGCTAAAGGCACACATTCTCCTTCAGGAAGTACAATGACTTCAGCTAAGCGCGGAATGTAAAGGGGGTTTACAGTGGTGTTTAACGGTTGGTTTTTTTGCTCGCTAAATTCAACCACATTTACTTGATGGGTATACTTTCTTTCTGAAAACGACATTGGAATAGGCGTGCCGCTGTAACGTATTTGCTCATTTTTAGCTACTAGTTGTGCTTTATGTAAGTGGCCTAGTGCGACGTAATTGGCTTGCTTACCAAATACCGACGCTGAAATAGCTTCTTCACCGCCAATGACCAAATTACGTTCAGAGTCACCGGAAATATTACCGCCTTTTGCATGCAAATGACCCATAACAATTAAAGGCTTATTTTCAGCGTTAAGTGTTAGCGCATGTTCAAGAGCAAGTTCATAGGCTTTTGCAACGCCCTGTGCGTAACTGGGGCCATTTTCGGTTTGGCTAAGCGTACTTATGTCACTTGTGCGTAAAAAAGGCATAGCGAGTACCACAGCGCGTTTATCATCGTTATTAATCGTTACTACAACGTCACTGGGTTTAGCAGGATCAAACCGCCCTACCACATGAGTATCAAACTGGGCTAATAAGGGTTGTGCAGCCAAAATACGATTAGCGGAGTCATGATTACCCGCAATAATAACAACGTGTAATTGTGGGCACTGGGCTTTGGCGTTTTTTATAAATTGATAGAGTTGGTTTTCGGCGTTAGCACTCGGTGTGGCAGTATGATAAATGTCACCTGCAACAAGCAATAAATCGATTTGTTGGTTAACGAGGGTGGTTAACAGCCAAGAGAAAAAAGCATGGTGCTCATGACGGCGATCATGTTCATAAAATTGCTGACCTAGGTGCCAGTCTGAAGTGTGAAGAACTTTCATTTTGCGCTCTTAAAAAACCATAAGAGCGCCAATATACCCAAGGCAATTAAAGATGCAAGTATCGCTTTAGGTTAAAGTATACCAAGCTATAAAAATAACGGGCAAAGCAGCGAGCGCGATTGTTAAAGGCCACTTTAATGCTTTGGCTTTTTTAGCTTGTAATACTTGCAGTGCATTAGTTTCATTACATGCAGCGACTTTATCAATATACAGATAACCCGAGTTTATATACTGCTTACAATTTTGCACGTCTGCTGGTATTGCAATTAGTTTTTGCTGCTTTTTTAGGACATAAAAATCCATAAACTCACCACACTTGTTACGACTAGTTAGAACAAAAAATATTTGAGAGAAACGCTAAAAAAATGCTCTCAAATTAAAAAAGTGGGCGATTCTAATTACAAACCATAGTAAAGATCAACCTAAAACTGCGTTATTTAGCTTTTTTAATGAAAATAGCTGTGTTTTTTGCTTTTATCTCTACTTTTAGTGATAGCCAGTCTATTTTGTAAACCCCCTTTACAGTTTTGTTTAGCGTATTAATTGCCTTTGTTTTTTATTCAATTTCTGACGAAATGTCCGTTCTTTTTTGTTGTATAAAACGCTATTTATTGTATTTACAAAAAGGTGGGGAATATCACCCTATAAAAGCAGGGTTTTATCGCTATTTTATTGAAGCTAAGCTGTAAATTTGTCACAGTAGCGTTACTAAAATCGATCAGGATTAACAATGAAGAAAAATTTATTTACACTGAGCGCGTTTGTATTGCCTTTGGCAATGGCAAGCTCTGTGCTTGCCTCATCTGTTGAGCAAACTAAAGGCAGCTATGTTGATAAGTTTCGTCAACTAGATGAAGCTTTACCTACGCCTAACGTTTACCGCAGTGCAGCTGGTGCCCCTGCTGAAAATTATTGGCAACAACGCGTTGATTACGATATTGATGTAAAGCTTGATGAGCAAAAGCGTCGCTTAACGGGGAGTCAAACAATTGAATATAAAAATAACTCTCCGCATACATTAAAGTATTTATGGCTTCAGCTTGATCAAAATATTTTTAAAAATGACTCAATTGCAGAAACCACGCAAACATTTAAAAGTACCCTACAAAACGAACCAGATGCAAAACCAGCTAAGTTAAGCTTAGGTGATTTACGTCGTCAGCAATTTATGGACGATAATGAACTGGGTTACACCATCAGCAATGTTAAAGATGAAGATGGTAAAGCGCTGCGCGTGACTGTGGTTGATACCTTAATGCGCATTGATTTAAATACGCCACTTAAACCCGGTAAAGATGTTGAGTTTAGTATGGACTTTGCGTTTAACCTCGTTGAAGAAGACGCGGTAGGCGCACGTGCAGGTTACGAGCATTTTGAAGAAGACGGTAACGATATTTTTTTAGTTGCACAGTGGTTTCCTCGCTTAGCGGCTTACACCGATTACGAAGCATGGACAAACAAACCGTTTTTAGGCAGTGGTGAGTTCACTTTAGAGTTTGGTGACTACGATGTTGAAATTACGGTTCCTGCGGATCATATTGTATCGGCAACTGGTAAGCTTGATAACCCAAGCTCGGTATTGACCAGCACTCAGCGCAAGCGTTTAAAAGAAGCTGAAACAGCAAAACGCCCTGTGTTTGTTGTTACCGAAGAAGAAGCGCTCGAAAACGAAAAAGCCGGTACAGACAAAACAAAAACATGGCATTTTAAAGCAGAAAATGTTCGTGACTTTGCTTGGGCATCATCACGTAAATTTATGTGGGATGCTAAAGGTTACCAGCAAGGTGGTGATGAACAACCACTCGTTATGGCGATGTCGTTCTTCCCTAAAGAAGGTGGCGACTTATGGAAGAAATACTCAACTGAAGCGGTTGTACACACGATGGAAGTGTATTCACAGTATTCATTTGATTACCCATACCCAACTGCGCAGTCAGTTAATGGCCCTGTAGGGGGTATGGAATACCCAATGATCACTTTTAATGGCCCACGTACAGATTTACAAGACGATGGTACACGCACTTACTCTCAAGCAGAAAAACGCTTTTTAATTGGTGTTGTTATCCATGAGGTAGGTCATATCTACTTCCCAATGATTGTAAACTCAGATGAGCGCCAATGGACTTGGATGGATGAAGGCTTAAATAGCTTTTTAGACGGTGTTGCTGGGCGTGAATGGGATCCAACCATTCCATGGGGCGTTGAACCACGTGACATTGTTGCTTACATGAAGTCAGAGACTCAAGTGCCTATTATGACGCAATCAGACAGCGTGCTACGTTTAGGTCCTAATGCCTATACTAAACCTGCTGCGGCATTAAATATTTTACGTGAAGTGATTTTAGGGCGTGAATTATTTGATTTTGCCTTTAAAGAGTACGCTCAGCGCTGGAAGTATAAACGCCCTACTCCCGCTGATTTTTTCCGTACTATGGAAGAAGCCTCAGGTGTTGATTTAGATTGGTTCTGGCGTGGTTGGTTCTACACCACAGACCATGTTGATATCTCGCTTGATAAAGTATATCAATTACGTTTAGACACCAAAAATCCAGATATCGACTTTAAACGTTTACGTGATATTGAAGCTGATAAGCCAAGTTCATTATTTGTTGAGCGTAATCGCGCTGAAGGTAAAAAAACGTGGGTTGAACAAAATCCAGATGTGACAGATTTTTATGACGAAAACGATCGCTTTACCGTTACAAACAAAGAGCGTAATACGTACAATAAGTTTTTAAAAGGCTTAAAGCCGTGGGAGCGTAAAACACTTGATCGCGCGCTAGAAGAAGACAAAAACTACTACGTGATGGAGTTTTCAAACCTCGGTGGCTTAGTGATGCCAATTCTTTTAGAGCTAACGTATGAAGATGGCACTAAAGAGGAACGTTATATTCCTGCAGAAATTTGGCGTCGTAATCACAAAAACGTACAAAAGCTGATTATTACCGACAAAAACAAACCGCTTACCTCAGTAACGGTTGATCCAGGCTGGGAAACAGCAGATGTTGATGTAGAAAATAACCACTACCCACGTCGTATTATTCCTTCGCGTATTGAAGTGTATAAACGTGAAAAGAGTAAGGCAAAAGTAAGCCGCGATATTATGCAAGATATCAAAACAGAGCTGAAAAAAGACGAGCCAAAAGACGAAAAAAATAACGACGAGGATCAATAATAATGCGTTTTTTGCTTATTATTGTTTGTTTTTTAATTGCTGCGCCAAGTATGGCGCATCAATTAAAATCATCCGTTACAACGGTGTTATTTAATCAGCGTACGCACAATATTGAATTGATGCATCGTTTTTATTTACATGACACAGAGCATGCTGTTGGTAACTTGTTTAAAGGCAAAGTGGATATTATGAGTAACAAGCGTGACCAAAAACGTTTTGCCAAGTATGTTGAATCTCATGTTGCCTTACAAACCTTGAGCGGTGAGCCCCTCACCCTTAATTATGTAGGTGCACAAGTGGATGGTAAGTTTTTTTGGGTGTACCAAGAAGCTGCTATTCCCGATGAGATTGAGGGTATTAGAATGAGTCATGGTGCACTGCGTGATTTGTGGCCTGCACAAGTGAATATGGTGAATGTTGAAGGGCGAGGACAGATAAAAACCTTAAACTTTAGCCAAGACGATACCTGGCTTGAAGCGAAATTTGAGCCGAAATAACCACTATTATTGCGCACCTTTAGAGGGTGCGCACTTTCCTTTATAGCTGATCGAGTTAATTAATTGCATCGTAAAGTCTTTACTATACCAGTTATACAAACCCAAACTATTACGTTATCAAATGAACTATAATTAAATTTCAATGGACTGAGCTGTTTTTTATATGTTTATTGATATACTTTTTATTAAAGGTTTAGATAACCTAAGCCAAACCTAGCATACTGAGCTAATTATTTAGCGCAAGGAATGAAATGAAAACGCAAATTGAGGCAATCAAAGGTGTTATTTTTGATTTAGATGGAACTTTAGTATCTTCAGAATTAAACTTTTCATTGATAAAAGCCCAAGTAGGTTGCCCTGCAGAGCAAGACTTACTCGATTACATAGAACAATTGCCTTCCCCCTATATGCGTGAAGAAGCAATGAATATAGTGCATCAGCATGAGTTGTTAGATGCACAATCGGCTAAGCTTCTACCTGGCGTTGTAGAGGCTGTTAAAGCGCTACAAGCTAAAAACATACCTATGGCCATTGTTACACGTAATTTTGATAAGGCGGCGACATTAAAGTTACAGAATAACCCGCTACCAATAGAAACAGTACTCACCCGAACAGACGCACCAGCAAAACCCGATCCGAGCGCTTTATTAACGGTTGCAACTCAATGGGAAATGCCGGTTGATAATGTGATTTATGTTGGTGATTATTTATACGACATACAAGCGGCGCACAATGCTAATATGCGTGCCTGTTTGTATGCACCTGATGTGACCCCCGGGTATGCCGAACAAGCCGATTTTGTTATTCATGCATTTGATGAGTTGGTGTCATTAATTGACAATTACGCTGAAAAAGTTGAGTTATGTTAAATTGAGCTTTGTTTTATTTGTTTAATAACATAATGGGTATTATTTAAATTAATACCCAGCTGCTTTTGCACAGCATAGCATGTTGAACCACTAGCCCAATACGGTTTGAATTGGTAAAATATCGCAAACCAAATGTATTCAATAGAGGCACAAGATGGGCAGAGCATTTGAAGTCCGCAAAAGTTCGATGGCTAAAACAGCCAACGCAAAAACTAAAGTAAATTCGAAGTACGGTAAAGAAATTTACGTTGCAGCCAAAAGTGGTGAACCTGATCCCGATGTAAATCAAACATTGCGCCGCTTAATTGAAAAAGCAAAAAAAGACCAAGTTCCTGCGCACGTAATCGAAAAAGCAATTGAAAAAGCAGCCGGTGGGGCAGGGGAAGATTACTCTTCAGCCCGTTACGAGGGTTACGGCCCTGGTAATTGTATGGTGATTGTTGACTGTTTAACCGACAACCCAAACCGCACAATTAAAGATGTACGTTTACCGTTTACTAAAACAGATTCAAAAATAGGTACACCTGGGTGTGTTGCACATATGTTTGATCACCTTGCTGTTTTAGGATTTGCAGGCGATGACGACGAAGTTGTGTTAGAAGCCCTCATGATGGCTGACGTTGATGTAACCGATGTAGAAGCCGAAGATGGCAAGGTATCGGTGTTTGCACCGCATACTGAGTATTTTAAAGCTAAAACGGCACTGGAAGAGGCATTTGAAGGCATTAACTTTGAAGTTGATGAAATTACCTTTGTGCCACAAGTACATGTTGAAATCACTGATGAAGAAGTTATTGCCAACTTTGATAAATTTATCAATATGCTTGAAGATTGCGATGACGTACAAAATGTTTATCACAACGCGACCATTAAAAATTAATTCGTAGTGATTTGAATAGTGATTATTCACTAGCGTTATAAAAATTAGCTTAGGGTCTGTTGACCTTTGCGGATTAAAATTTGTTCAAACTAGGGGCGGTTTAATCGCGGCGCGAGGTTTGTAACCTAGTGGGCTAAGTAAAAACCGAGCAAAGCTTCCGCGTCCTGCTCACGCCCCTTACCTACATCCATGTAGGCAACAAAGAGTAAATCGCCCCTAGGCAGAACCCGAAGGGCAGCGCCTGTTTGGCATTGATGCTGCGTTATCGCCTATTTATGGGGAATAACCACATTATACCCAAATTGCCTTAATATACAGAATTCAGCGTTTCACAGGGACTTAATATCAAGGCGTTCCCTTTGCAATAATGGTCCTCCCTTTTAAAAAGGAACAACGAAGGGAGTAAGTTCCTGTGAAACGCCCTACGGGTTGGTTTAAAAGCTATTTATGCTGCGTTATTGATTTTAACAAGGGAATAACCATTATTTTCAATCAATGCCTTGTCAAAATAGCTTTTAATTCCAACTGAAACTCGCAGATTAAGGTAATTTGGGTATAGATAGGCTCTGCCTTGCCTAAATACCAAACAGACTGCTGCAAATTTAACCTTGAAAGGTCAACAGACCCTAGTAAAGCTGATTTTTTTATTTTTAGGTTAAGTTTTAAGTTAGTGCTGTGCTTTATATTTCAAGCGGTAGCTGTGTAGTAGCGGCTCTGTGTAACCGCTCGGTTGGCTAACCCCTTCAAATACCAGTGCTAAAGCAGCTTGATACGCAATACTTTTAGCTAATGTCTGCTCATTAGTTGCCATTGGCGTGTAAAGGCTGTCATGCTCGTTTTGGCCATCAACAACCTTAGCCATTTTTGCCATCACTTTTTGTACTTGCTCTTTGCTACATACACCATGATGTAGCCAGTTGGCGATATGTTGGCTTGAAATACGTAAGGTGGCTCTGTCTTCCATTAAACCAATATGATTAATGTCAGGCACTTTAGAGCAGCCTATTCCTTGGTCAATCCAACGTACTACGTAGCCTAAAATACCTTGCGCGTTGTTTTCAAGCTCGCTTTGAATATCTTCTTTTGATAGCGTTTCAGGGTTTGGCATGAGCGGCGGTGTAAGTAAGCTCTCTAGGCTTGCTATTTGACGCGTGGCAATGCTTTGCTGCAGGCTAAATACATCAACATCATGATAATGCATTGCGTGTAATGTGGCGGCAGTAGGGGAGGGCACCCAAGCGGTATTTGCGCCAGATTGAGGGTGCGCTATTTTTTGCTCCATCATCATCGCCATTTTATCTGGCATTGCCCACATACCTTTACCAATTTGCGCTTTATGGCTTAAGCCACAGGCTAGGCCAATATCAACGTTGCGATCTTCGTAAGCGCTGATCCAAGGCTGTGCTTTAATAGCCGCTTTCGGCAGCACAACACCCGCTTGCATTGAGGTATGAATTTCATCGCCAGTGCGGTCTAAAAAGCCAGTGTTAATAAACACAACACGCTCTTTTGCTGCATGAATACATGCTTTTAAGTTGGCTGATGTTCGACGTTCTTCATCCATAATACCCATTTTAAGGGTGTTTTTAGGCAAGCTCAGTGCCTCTTCAACCATACCAAATAAAGTATTAGCAAAGGCGACTTCATCAGGGCCATGCATTTTCGGTTTTACAATATTAATACTTTGCGCGGTTGAATTTTTAATCGTGTTTTTAGTGTTTAAATCGTGCAAAGCAGCTGTTGCGGTGAACATGGCATCCATAATGCCTTCAAACACATCATTGCCGCTTACATCGGTAATGGCTGGATTTGTCATTAAATGTCCCACGTTACGCACAAACATCATACTGCGCCCTTTGAGGGTCAGTTTTTGGCCATCAAGACCTGTATATTGTCGGTCAGCTTGTAACGTGCGGTCGACCATTTTGTCGCCTTTTCTAAACGTTTCAACCAAGTTGCCTTGCATTAAACCAAGCCAGTTTTTGTAAACTTGTGCTTTATCTTCTGCATCCACTGCGGCAACCGAGTCTTCACAGTCCATAATGGTTGTTAGTGCGGCTTCTAGCACCACATCTTTTAACCCTGCTTTATCAGCTTGACCAATAGGGTGGTGATGGTCTATTTGCAGCTCAATATGCAATCCATTGTTTTTAAGTAAAATAACACTCGGGTTTTGTGCTTCACCCTGATAGCCAATCAGTTGCTCAGGGTTTTTAAGTGTGGTGTGCGAACTGTCGCGCAGGGTAATAGCAAGGGCGCCGTCAACAATAGAATAGTTAGTACTTTCAATATGCGAGCCATTTTCAAGCGGTAATGCTTTGTCTAAAAACTGCCTTGCGTAAGCCATTACTTTAAAGCCACGAACAGGGTTGTATTGGCTGCCTTTTTCGGCGCCGTCGTCTTCGCTTAATACATCGGTTCCATATAAAGCATCGTACAACGACCCCCAACGTGCATTAGCTGCATTAAGTGCAAAGCGTGCATTACTAACCGGCACCACTAGCTGTGGCCCTGCAGTCAGCGCTATTTCTGGCTCTACATTTTGAGTTTCAATACTAAAGTTTTCAGGCTCATCAACTAGGTAGCCAATATCTTTTAAAAACGCTTGATACTGAGCTTGGTCAGCATTTTTATTTGCAAGGTGGTAGTCATCAATTTGCTTTTGTAGCTGTTCACGCTTAGCCAGTAGTGATTTGTTCAATGGTGTAAGTGTTTGCACTATGTTGGCAAAGCTTTTCCAAAACTGGTGTTCATCAAGATGGGTACCAGGTAATAATTGTTTTTTAACAAATTCAGCAAGTTGCTTATCAACGCTGAGTCCTGAATGGGTGAGAGTGTGGCTCATAATTAATATCCTTAAACGGTCCGACAGTGTGCAATTTTTTATATGCGTACACCTACCATATCGCAAAAAAGTGGCTTTGAATGCTTTTTAGTCATTCACTATATGTATAGCCGTAATAAAAACTATAAATTTACTAAATCTAAAAAATAAGCCTAATGTTTAATTAAGCGCTACAGAGCTAACGTGATGTAGTCACTCTCTCAACAATAAATATTAATACCCGTTCGAAGGACTTTATTATGACAACATATCAAGGCGAAACAGATACACTAGCAACATTATGCCAATCACAAGGCAGTGCATGGAAAACAATTAATCCTGAATACGCAACACGTATGCGTTTACAAAATCGTTTTCGCTCTGGTGTTGATATTGCACAATTTACAGCAGACATCATGCGTGAAGACATGGCTGCATACGATAAAGACACAAGCCAGTACACACAGTCTTTAGGTTGTTGGCATGGTTTTACTGCCCAACAAATGATGATGGCAATTAAGCGCCATCAAAAAACAACTAAGCGCAGTTACGTATACCTAAGCGGTTGGATGGTTGCAGCGCTTCGCTCTGAGTTTGGTCCTCTTCCAGATCAAAGTATGCATGAAAAAACATCAGTACCGGCACTTATCGAAGAAATCTATACCTTCTTAAAGCAAGCGGATGCACGTGAACTTGACCACTTATTTAATGAACTAGACGACGCAAAAGCAAACGGCGGCGACGTTCAAGCAGTACTTAACAAAATTGATAACTTTGAAACGCACGTTGTACCAATTATTGCTGACATTGATGCCGGTTTTGGTAACGAAGAAGCAACTTACCTACTAGCTAAAAAGATGATTGAAGCGGGTGCATGTGCTATCCAAATCGAAAACCAAGTATCAGATGCTAAGCAATGTGGTCACCAAGCAGGTAAAGTGACGGTTCCACATGAAGACTTTTTAGCAAAAATTAATGCAGTGCGTTACGCGTTCCTAGAGCTAGGTATTGATAACGGTATTATCGTTGCGCGTACCGATTCACTAGGTGCAAGCCTTACGCAAAAAGTACCGGTTTCAAAAAAACCAGGTGACTTAGCAAGCCAATACAATGCATTTTTAGAAACAACCCCAGTAAACAGTGTTGATGACTTAAATGAAGGCGAAACAGCAATGAAGCTTAATGGTCAGCTTTGTAAGCCAACACGCCTAGACAATGGTTTATACCAGTTCCGCGAAGGCACTGAAAAAGACCGTGTAGTACTAGATTGTGTAACGAGCCTACAGTCAGGTGCGGATTTACTGTGGATTGAAACAGAAAAACCACATGTAAAACAAATTGCTGAACTCGTTAATCGCGTAAAAGAGCAAGTACCAGATGCTAAATTAGTATACAACAACTCACCATCGTTCAACTGGACGCTGAAGTTCCGTGAGCAAGTATACCAAGAATGGCAGGAAGAAGGTCGTGACCTGAGCGCTTACCCAAGTCTTGATGATAACAAAGCGCTTATGGCTCCAGAAATGGATGCAACAGAGCTTGCAGCAGCTGCTGACTTATTAGTACAAAACTTCCAACGCGATGGTGCACGTGAAGCGGGTATTTTCCACCACCTAATCACGTTACCAACGTACCACACAGCAGCATTAAGCACAGATATTCTATCTGAAGGTTACTTTGGTGACTTAGGTATGCTGGCTTATGTACGTGATGTACAGCGTCAAGAAATCCGTCGTGAGCAAGCGTCTGTTAAACACCAAGACCTTGCAGGCTCAAACATTGGTGATACACACAAAGAGTACTTCTCAGGTGAGAATGCACTTAAAGCCGGTGGTGAAGCTAACACCATGAACCAATTTTAATTCAACTAGATAGTGTTACTTAAGGGCCGCAAGGCCCTTTTTTTATGCTTGCATAAAGGCAAAATTTAATAGATCAGTATTTTACTAGCCATTTGGTTAGTGAGATTTTTCAATGCAATGCAGGTTAAAAGTGTAAATAAATTTAAAGGATGTTTATGCTCGGCTGTGAGGGCTTTATGTTGATTACGCTTTGACACTGGTAAGCACAATAAATTACCCGCTTTTTACCACATATAGATCAGAGTTTAACTAACATACTGAAAGCAGATCACGATTTAACTAGCTGCTCTTAATACAGATCAGATTTTAACTAACCATGCTAATAACGGCCATTTTTTATTATTAAAGGGGGGTATTTGTCTTTCTAACCCACAATTTGGCCACTTAAACGATTAATTTAAAGGTTTTAGGCAGGTATCGAGAGAGTAATAAACCGATTTTTTACTAACTGCTGCAGCTTATAAAACCTTTTTTTACTAACTGAGGGCTTATAAACAGTGACTCAAACCGATTTTTTACTAACTCACAGCACTATTTCTTCTATAAACCGATTTTTTACCAACTCAGTCTGAAGCTAAGTCCGATATTTAGTTTGAGTATGTAAGGGGTTACTTACATTATTGCTGTAAAGGGGGTTTACACTTGTGAGCTTCGAGCTTCGAGCTTCGAGCTTCGAGCTTCGAGCTTCGAGCTTCGAGCAACGAGCTTATATAGCTCGTCACTCATAACTCTGCGTTTTATTTCGAATGCTTATCAAACCACCATTGAATATATGCCACTTTGGTCATTAAGTTAGATGGACGGGCAGTAATACCATGCGAAGCGTTTGGAATACGCACCATCGCGGTATCAACCCCCTGCAATTTTAAGGCTTGATAAAACTGCTCTGTTTCTGAAATAGGCGTACGGTAGTCTGCCTCACCCGTGAGTAACATGGTCGGGGTTTTAACATTACCTACATAACTGATGGGTGAGCGTTTCATGTAATGCTCAATATGATCCCATGGTTTACCTGGGAACCAATAGTCAGCAAAGAATGGATAAAAATCGGCAGTGAGTACAAAGCTGATCCAATTTATCACCGGTTTGGCAACCACGGCTGCAGCAAAACGATCTGTATGACCTACAATCCACGCTGTTAATGCACCGCCGCCAGAGCCACCGGTTACAAATAACTTAGATTCATCAATAAACCCTTTTGCAATAAGCGCATCAACACCCGTCATTAAATCATCGTAGTCATTGCTTGGGTAATTATGATGAATGGTTTGCGCAAACTCTTTACCGTATGAATCACTACCACGTGGGTTCATGTATAAAACCACGTTCCCTTTAGCGGCAAATAGTTGTACTTCGGCACTAAAGTGGGGGCCATAATTAGCGACAGGGCCGCCATGAATTTCAAGCACTAGTGGGTATTTTTTTGATTTATCAAAACCCGGTGGGTAAGCAACCCAGCCTTGTATTGGCAGCTCATCGTGGCTTGATTTAAGCCATAATTCTTCAACCTCAGCGAGTTGCTTGGTTGCGAGTGCATCAGAATTTAAATCGGTTAAGCGCTGCGCTTTACCACGCTTTATTGTGGCTACATCAGCAGGGCGCTGGGTATCGGCCAAGGTAAATGCAACATGACCATTTTCACTAATATCAAAATCACCACCAGAATAAGGACGCCCAAACGCCACGCTACCTATTTTTTCGGTAATCACTTTGCGTTTGCCACTTCGAGGTTGATAAGCCAGCGCAGTTTGCCCTTCATCGGCATAGCTAAAATAAAGCCCTTTTGAGTTCGCGCTCCACTTAATTTGACCAACACTTCTATCAAAATCGGTGGTTAGGCTGTGAGTATTCCCTGTTATTAAATCGCGAATATAGAGTTGGGTGTTTTCGTAATTAGTACGCTTGTCGTCATACCCTGTATAGGCAAGGTATTTGCCATCGGGTGACACTTTAGGTTGTTGATCAGGCCCATTACGCTCAGTTAGAGGGAGAATGGCTAGCGAGTCTAAATTGAGTTGATATACCTCAGTGTTAGTGGGCTTCAATTCATTATTTTCATTGCGATTAGCAGAAAAATACAAAGTTTTACCGTCTTTACTAAAGCTGACTTCACCACCATTATTAAAATTATCGTTGGTGAGTTGTTGAGCATTACCGCCATTGGCATCAAGTGTAAATAATTGACTAAACCCTTTTTCAGTATAACCCCCTCCATCGGCACGATAATAAACATCGTCAATATATTTAGCAGGCTCTGCCCACGTGGCACCTTTTGGTTTTCCAGGTAAGCTGACAGGCGCAGACGCCGCCATTGGAACAAACATACTAAACACCAGCTGGTTTGAATCAGGAGTCCAAGTTAGTGAGCTTGGATTGCTAGTTAAATTACTAACCTTAGCGATAGCCCCTGTTTTTAACCATTTAATATATATTTGGTTGCTACCATCTCGGTTTGATATGAAAGCAAGTCGCTGTCCGTCAGGAGAGACTACTGGCGAGTAATCCATATATACACCAGAAGTTAATGGTTGTAGTTGCCCAGTGCTGTAATCAACAGACCAAATATTGCCTACTTTACGGTCGGTTTTAATATCCATGCGGTTGCGGACAAAATACACGGTTTTACCGTCTTCTGTTATGTCTATTTGGTTGGCATATTCAAGATTGAAGATATCTTGAAGTTGTAATGTATCGGTATTGGCAACAGCTAATTGACTGCTGCCCAGTATAAGACTCATAGCTAAAAGCGTTTTCATTATTTATCCCTGTTTTAAATCACTGCTCTATTTATAGGGTAGGAGAGGTATAATTAACAGTCAGATGCGACGAAGCCAGTATTTAAAACTACCAATGAATGAAGGTGATAAAAGAAAGTAAAAGCTGTAAAGGGGGTTTACAGCTTAGAGGAAGTTATACGCTTGCGCTACAAAGAGCCTTAATGTCTTCAATAAGCGCAACACCTTGGGCGTTATCACCGTGCACACAAATACTATCGACGTTAAGTTTTAACGATTTTCCTGACTGGGTAGTCACACTGTTACTAGTTAAAAGCTGTTTAACCTGAGCCAATAATGCTGCTTTATCATGCACACTGCCTGCTATATTTCGTGCTACGAGGTGCCCTTGATCTGTATATAGCCTGTCTGCGAACGCTTCTAAAACAAGCGTTAGTCCAAGGTGACGTGCCATTGTATGGTGGTGTTTAGCATCGGCCGTGGCCAGTATCATTAATTTTAGATCAGCAGGGTAACTGGCAACCGCGCCCATCACAGCACTAAGTAGTGGCTGGTGTTTCATCATGTCGTTGTAAAGCGCACCATGGGGTTTGACATAACGAAGGGTTAACCCTTGTGCCTTTGCCATGCCATCAAGAGCAGCTATTTGGTAGTGTAAACACTGAGTGAGCTCGGCCACACTCAGGTTCATTGAGCGTCTGCCAAATCCTTGTTTATCGGGGTAGCTTGGGTGAGCGCCAATCATAACATTATGCTGTTTAGCGAGCTTAAGAGTATTGGCCATAACGCTAGGATCGCCCGCATGAAAACCACAGGCAATGTTTGCCATATCAATATGCGGCATTACTTGATCATCAAGCCCCATTTTCCACGCGCCAAAGCTTTCACCTAAATCACAATTGAGTTTCATATTAGTGGCTCTTTGATTGTTTAATAGTTACCGGTAAGCTGCCTTTAGCAGGGGCTTGACCGAGTAATACTTTAGCAAGTGCTGTAAACGCAGGCCCAGATACTTGCTCGTTTTTGTCTACGTCAATATTATAAGCATATGAAGCTAATACTGCATCGGCAGAGTCGCCAAACTGAGCAATATCATAAGGGGCTCGCAAACTAATAAACACGGTGGGTATTTGTTGCTTGTTAGCCATTTTAAGTAATGATTCAAGTGCTTTAGGTTGCTCTGCGTTATTGAGGGCAAAGTCTGGGTTATCGGCTAAATCATCCATCCCGCCAATTTCCACCGCGCTTTGATTAGGCGTGGCATTTCCGGCAATAATAATATCAGCTTGGTTTATATTATGCTGAGCATCAACAGGGTCAAAACCTTGTAAACTGCTACAGCTATAAACTAGTGCGTGTGAGCTCAGTGCCATTATGGCTTGTTGTATGGCCATACATTTACGCGTATCGGGCATAATAATATGAATGTGTTGGCCTGCAGTAAGCTTAAGTGGCAAGGTGTTGTTGTTATTTTTTATTTGGGTGATCGCCGCTAATGCCAGTGACGCTTCTAATTCGCGATGTGCTTTATTACCAATAATGTGCTTAGCATTGGCTAATGCTTTAATGGGATCTGGCGAAGCGTTTAATTTAAATTTACTTTTAAGCGAGGTAATACGCTGTGCTGAATGCGCAATTTCCTGTGCGTTTAGTTGCTCTGATTTAACCGCACTGACTAATGACTCAATGAGAGCATCGAGCTTTTTAATGTCATCTGGCGTTCTAATCTCTATTGGCATAAGCGCAATATCAACCCCAGCGGCAAAGGTGTTTATAATTGCTTGAGTTGGACTAAAAAAGTGACTAATACCTGCCATATCAAGTGCATCGGTTACCACCACACCTTGATAGTTAAGTTCTTTACGTAGAATATCGGTCATGATTTTACGCGACATTGTCGCGGGCTTGATCATTTGTTTGCCATCAACATTTGTCAACGTACTGCTATCAAGCTCAGGGTATTGAATATGCGCGGTCATTATCATGCCCGGACTATGCTGCTCAATAATGTGTTTAAAGGGCGCTAAATCTTGTGCGTAAATCACCTCTTTTGAATGCATCACTTTAGGCAAGCCGGTATGACTATCTACATTGGTGTCGCCATGCCCAGGAAAATGCTTTAGTGCGCTAATAATGCCATTTTTTTCAAATTCACTAACTTGTGCGGCACCTAATGCTGCTACATCATTTGGGTTTTCACTAAAAGAGCGGACATTAATGACAGGATTGTCTGGGTTCATGTTTACATCAACGGTTGGCGCGTAATTTACATTAATCCCCAATGCTGAAAGCTCCGTGGCAAGAACATTCGCGGTTTGAGTTGCGAAATAAGTGCCATGCTCAGGGTAGGTGGCGCCAATTGACATATTACCAGTAAATGAAGTGGCAACATCACGTGGCAGTCGAGCTACTCGTCCACCTTCTTGGTCAATTGAAATGAAAAGCGGTAAGCCTGATTTAGAGTGAGACGCAGCTTGTTGCAGTTGCTGATTAAGGCTAATTATTTGTTCAATACTTTGGGTGTTTTCAGAAAATAAAATAACCCCGCCAATATCATAACGGCTAATCGCTTTGGCTAGTGTATCTGGTAACTCGGTTAATGCTGTTCTGCAGCGCTTACTGCTGCCTTGGTGACAAAAGTAGCGTAAATCGAGCATAAGTTTTTGCCCAAGTTGCTGTTCAAGTGACAGCGCAGAATCGGCAAAAGAAGATTTTATTGGCATGAAACATCCGATTAAAAAAAGAGAAGACGACAACAGGTACTTATTTAGCAACACACACCTCAAGGCTAAATAAAAATAAAGTGCATGCAGCTTAACTATTATTGAGCTTAACTGCAAAACCCGACATATATAATAAATGTCATTTTATTATTCCAAAAGTAACAAAAATTAGGCTACTTAGTTTAATTTCTGTATTATATTTAGGATATATGTAGTATATAGCAGTCGTTTTTATTTGCTTAGGATGATAATAAGTTGCGTTTTCGATCACCATTTACTTTTAAACTTAGGCAATTAATTCTGTTGTTAGCTATCACTGCTACAGCCGCTATTTTGTTCAGTGGTTTATACATTAGTTACCAAGTACAAAAAGAACGGGTAATAGAAGATACTCTCAAAAGTAACCATGTATTTGCTAGTAAGCTTGCCTCGGCGACCGATCACTTTTTAGCAGCTGCGATGCAGCAACTTGAGTTTTCAGCCAAAATTATTGCTAAAGACATTACCAATACTGAGTTACTCCAAGCTGAAACCAACCGCCTTTTAAACCAAACACATAGCTTTAATTCGGTAGCAATTAACATGCAAGGTGTCGTTAAAGCGGCCTCACCTGTTTCATTAAATATTATTAATAAAACCGTTAATTCACCTCATTCTAAACAAGCCTTTAAACTACAGCGTCCATTGGTTAGTCGTCCTTATGTATCGCTTGCGAATAACTTAATTGTTGTACTTTCTTATCCTTTATTTGACGAGATGGGTAATTACTATGGCTATATTGGTGGTAGCTTTTATTTAGAACAACAGAGCATTTTAAACGCCTTATTAAAACAGCATAGTTACGATGGCGGGGCATACTTTTATGTGGTGGCTGATAATAAAACCTTACTTTATCATCCTGAGACTGAGCGGATTGGCGAACAAGTCATTAATAACCCAGTAATAGAGCGTGTTTTGCAAAGCGAAGATGGATACACCCGGGTTTTAAATAGCCAAGGCGTGTCTATGCTTGCTGGATATTCGCCCGTTAAACTTGCTAATTGGGGCGTAGTTGCCCAGCGTAGTGAAGCGGCAACACTTGCCACGTTAGATACTTTTCAAGGGCTGGTGCTTAAGCGAATGCTACCAATTGTATTAATTACTTTTGTATTGATTGGTGTGTTAGCGCATTTTATTGCTAAGCCACTTAGGCTCCTAGCTGACAGTGCAAATTTATCGACTGATCAACAAAACGTAGCGAATCTTAAAAGTATTAAATCTTGGTACTTTGAAAGTCAGCAACTTAAAGCAGCCATGTTAGAAGGAGTTAATATACTGCAGTCGAAAATGGGGCAATTACGCCAAGATGCACTCACCGATCCGCTAACTGGTGCGCATAATCGGCGAGGTTTGTATTTATTGTTAGATAAATTAATTCAAGAACAGATCCCCTTTGCGGTTCTAGAAATAGATATCGACTTTTTTAAACGGGTTAATGACACTTTTGGCCATGATGTGGGCGATGAGGTACTAAAAACTTTAACGTGTGTGATCAAGCAAGTATCTCGCAAAGATGATATTGTCGCGCGAACTGGTGGGGAGGAATTCTTACTTATATTACCGAACGAAAATAGCGATAGTGCGTTTGTTATTGCTGAGCGGTTACGTAATGAAGTGGCGAATACACCGATGGCCAAAGTTGGTTGTATAAATGTCTCCATCGGCATTGCTACATGGCCGCAGCACAGTGATGATATTGATCAAGTATACAAATGTGCTGACAAAGCGCTCTATCATGCAAAAGAAACGGGCCGTAATAAAACCGTTATTGCCAGTCTAAATTAAATTTTTTAAAAAATTAATTTACCTTAAGTTTTATTTAAGTTTCGCCTATTAAATTCTACCTATAGATTTAATACAGGCGATGCTTTTATGCAATTAGCTCAACAACAGTCATCATCAACACTTTTTCAGTCGTTCACACAGTTTGTGAGCGCCAGAGAATGTGATGAACACCGTCAGCGCCTTGAAGATACAGTAAAACAAGGCTTTTTAGCTGCGTACAATGCCAGCCTAACTTCATTTATGCCATTACTCTGTCAGTATAAAACTCAGCAAGGGCATTGCACTTTAGGGCTTAGAAACGCTACTTCTCCTTTATTTATTGAACAATATTTAGCAGCGCCCATTGAGCAGTTTTTACCAATGGGCACACAGCGCAGTAAAGTGTTTGAGTTAGGTAATCTCTATTCAACACACAGAAAAGCCACGTTATCGCATTTTATTATTGTTAATGAAGCTTTAAGAGCTATTGGTGCTACTAATTTGGTTTTTTGTGCCACCAAACATGTACGCGCTTTATTGCGTTTATTAGGGGTAACGTGTAATGAAATTGCATTGGCTAACAGCAGTGTTGTTGAGCAACCAAAAAGCTGGGGAAGTTACTACGCGAACCAGCCTACAGTATGCATTGTTAATTTAGAGCAAGCACATCTACAAGTACTTAATACGCCAATGCTACTTGATATTAAACAACAAAATACACATGGCATTACGGCATTAATCAATGCGCTGGAGACGGTATGAGTATGTTAAATAGCTTAAATGACTTAGCGACTCAGCCGGCGGTAGTTGCGCATTTTGCGAATCAAACACAACAGTTCACAGGTGCTGAGCTGCTTCAAGAAATAAATAAAGTAGCGGAAATTTTTGCAAATTCAGATGCTGATGCAATTGCATTTCAACTTGATAACACACCTGCTTGGTTGGTACTTGATGCTGCGACCAGCGTTGCTAATAAAGTGGCTATACCGATCGCCCATTTTTTTAGTCAACAACAAACGCAATATGTGTTGGCACAGTGTGGTGCACAGCTGTTTATAAGTGATATGCCAAGGCTTTCTTTGGGTGCGCATACATTGTCTATTACTTTGTTTGATCATTACACCTTATATATTTATCAGCTCAACGTTAAAGAATCGATTAGTTACTTTGAGGGCACGCAAAAAATCACCTTCACGTCAGGCTCTACAGGCGAGCCAAAAGGGGTGTGTTTATCAACTCATAGCCAAATGCAAGTTGCACAATCGTTATGTGAGCAAATAGGTATAAGTAAACCAACTCACTTATGTTTACTGCCATTACCTGTATTACTGGAAAATATTGCAGGTATTTATGCACCATTATTAAGTGGCGGTTGTGTACATTTAATGCCGTTAAACGAATTGGGTTTTGTTGGCTCAGGGTTAAAAAATCCTGAAAAACTTATTAGTGCAATTGACAGTGTAAAACCTAACACCCTTATTTTAGTGCCTGAGTTATTAACGTGTTTAATTGCGTTTGCAAAACAAGGTTGGCAGCCGCCAAAGTCATTACAGTTTATTGCAGTTGGCGGAGCGCTCGTGAGTGATGCTTTAATTGCCACCGCCAGAGAGCTTAATTTACCTGTTTATCAGGGGTATGGATTATCAGAGGCGGCATCTGTCGTAAGTTTAAATACGCCCAAAAATGATGATTTAAAGAGTGCCGGCACTGTACTGCCGCACATACAAACCAAAATCGAAAAAGGCCAGTTGTACATAAAGGGTGAGCTATTTTTAGGGTATTTAAATCAAGCGCCGCATAACCCAAATAACTGGTATGCAACAGGCGATTTAGTGACCCAGCATGGCAATAAGCTCTATATAAAAGGGCGACTTAAAAATCTGATTATTACCAGCATGGGCCGTAATGTCAGTGCTGAATGGCCTGAGTCATTAATATTGAGCCAAAGCGCGATTATACAAGCCGTTGTTTTTGGTGAGGGCAGACCTTTTTTAACCGCGATTATTTATGCAATCCCTGAGTTGAGTGATCAACAACTCAGTGAGCATATGAAATTTATAAATCAACAGTTACCCGATTATGCACAAGTTAAAAAGTGGCATCGGTTAGCTCAGCCTTTAAGTGTTCAGCAAGGGTTACTAACGACCAATAATCGTCCTAAGCGCCAGGCTATTAGCCAGCAATTTAACCTTATTTTTGAACAATTTTACCGACTTGGAGAAGTGATCCATGACTGATTTTTTTAATACATTAAAAGCACAAACTCAAAACGAGCGTGAGTACTTATTAGCTGCGCCAATTATACAGCGCGTTTTTAAAGGCCAAGCATCACTTGAAGAGTATGCGTCATTTTTAGCGCAAGCCTATCATCATGTAAAACACACTGTGCCATTAATGATGTCGTTAGGTGCCCGTTTAACCGACGAACAAGAATGGTTACGTGAAGCCGTAGCCGAATACATTGAAGAGGAAATTGGCCATCAAGAATGGGTGCTTAACGATATTGCCGCGTGTGGTTTTGATAAAGAAAGCGTGCGCCATAGTAAGCCACAATTTGCTACCGAAATGATGGTCTCGTATGCCTATGACAGTATCGCTCGTAAAAATCCATTAAGCTTTTTTGGCATGGTTCATGTACTCGAAGGGACTTCAATTGCACTGGCTGATGGCGCAGCTTCAAATATTGCTGATGCAGTTGGTTTACCTAAAAAAGCATTTAGCTATTTAACCTCTCATGGTGCGCTTGATATAGAGCACGTAAAGTTTTTTGAAAACTTGATGAACAAAATTACTAATGAGACCGATCAGCAAGCTATTTTACATGGCGCAAAATGTTTTTATCGTTTGTACGGTGATATTTTCCGCGCTTTAGATGACGAGCCGTTCTTTAAAGCATCAGCGCAAGAGCAACACGCATGAATACCGGCTTATGTGTTTTAACAGGAGCCACAGGGGGAATTGGCCAAGCGATTGCCAAAACACTGCACGCACAAGGTTGGCAATTACTATTAGTAGGGCGTAATGGCGATGCGCTAAATGCGCTAAGTAGCCAGTGCCCAGGTAGTATGACTTTTGTGGGAGATTTAACCGTTGCAGAAAACATGCTGGCATTGGCAATTAAAGCCAAAAAATTGGGCGGTGCTAAATTACTTATAAACAATGCAGGCATTAATGTTATGCAAAGCTTAAGTAGTTGTAGTAGTGAACAAATTGATAATCTACTGAGCACTAATTTAGCCGTCCCGATGAAACTATGCCAACTGTTTTTAGAGCAGCTGCAAGCGAATAGAGGCACCATAGTTAATGTTGGGTCGTCTTTTGGCAGCATAGGTTACCCATATCAAACACTTTATTGTGCCAGTAAATTTGGTTTGCGTGGTTTTAGCGAAGCGTTATCACGAGAGCTTTCAGACACTGGCGTTAGAGTTACTTATTTGGCACCTAGAGCAACTGATACCGACATTAATGATGCTCAAACGCGGGCAATGAACAAAGCGCTTGGTAATCAAATGGACTCTCCGCAGTTGGTGGCTGATGAGTTAGTTGCGTTATTAAACTCAAATAAAACCAGACGATTTATTGGTTTTCCTGAGAAACTTTTTGCACGTATCAATGGCGTTTTTCCACGTATTGTAGATAACGCAATTGCTAAACAACTCCCTAAAATAAAAAGCTTTTTAGGTTAGTTGTTCACTAAATAATAGAGGATTTATTATGAAAAAATTTACTTTAGCAGCTTATTTAAGCATTGTTAGTGTGTTTTCATCGCCGGTATTTGCAGACGAACAAAGCGACTTACTCGCTATTCAACAGCAGTGGGCGGTCGCTAATTATGAGCTTAAGGATGACGCACAAATCAAAGCCTTTACTCAACTGAGTGAGCAAAGTGCTCAATTTATCGAAAACTATCCTAATTCAGCAAATAGCTATACATGGAACGGCATTGTGCTGGCAAGTTTTGCGGGTGCAAAAGGCGGCTTAGGGGCGTTGGGTTATGCCAAAGATGCAAAGGCATCATTAGAGCAAGCCCTTAAAATAGACGACAGTGCTTTAGGTGGCTCAGCGTATGCTAGCCTTGCAACCTTATACAGTAAAGTACCAGGGTGGCCAATTGGCTTTGGTGATGATGACACCGCCGATAAGTTTTTTAAGCAAGCACTCGCTTTTAATCAAAAAGGCATTGATACTAATTACTTGTATGGTGAGTTTTTATACGACGAACGTGAATATAAGCAAGCCAAAGCCCATTTGTTAGTTGCACAAGCGGCCGGTATTCGTGATACTCGCGCTAAAGCGGACAAATATCGTCAGCAAGCAATTAGCCAATTATTAGCTAAAGTTGATAAAAAACTAAAGAGATAACAAAACAAACAATGCATTTATTATTAGTTGAAGATGATCATCTTGTGGCGCAAGGGCTTTGCCGCTCGTTGCGCCAAGAAGGCTACAGTGTAGAACACAGCGCAACGGTTAAGCATGCGTTGCAATGTTTAGGCAGTGGCGAAATAGAGTTGGTTATACTTGACCTAGGCTTACCTGATGGTGATGGTTCGCAAATTTTAAAGCACATAAAAGCACAAAAAAAAGTCATTCCGGTGGTGATACTAACCGCTCGCAGTAGCATAGATGACAAAGTGCAAGGGCTTGATATGGGGGCTGATGATTATTTAGCTAAGCCATTTGAACCAGCCGAATTATTTGCTCGTTTGCGCGTAGCGAGCCGACGTGTAAATCAAGCTCAGTCGAGTTTATTACAATGTGGTGATGTTACTATGGATACGTCAGCGCACAGTGTCACACTTAACGATGAGCTACTTTCTCTGCCGCGAAAAGAGTACATGCTGCTAAAAGCGTTACTGGAAAACCAAGGTCGCGTGCAATCTAAGCAGCAGTTAGAAAATAAACTCTATCAATGGGGTGAAGAGGTTGGCTCTAACACCATTGAGGTGCATATTCATCACCTACGAAAAAAATTCCCCAGCGATTTTATTAAAACTCTCCGTGGTATTGGCTATGTTGTGGGAAAGAGATAGCTCACGTGATTAAAACGCCCCCTAGATTGCACAAACTTGAATTTACAAAGGTAACCATGCTCTATGTCAATTCGTAAGCGTTTAACACTTATCTTACTGTCAATGATGGTGTTAACCTGCTTTTTAGCTTTAGTAAAAGGCTATCAAAAAAGTATGAGCCATGGTGAGCAATTACTCGATAGTGAGCTAAAAGTGGTGGCTGGAGTCTTGATGCAACAGCCTCTATCTATTAACGCTATGGCGCCAAAAATGCAAGAAAGCGCCCAGTTACTGTATCAAATTTGGCAAAGTGGTGAGCTACTTAGCGGTTCTGACGAATTAAATCTTGATTTGAGCCAATATCAAGCGGGTTTTCAAACGCTTAATATTGCAGGGCAGCGAATGCGGGTATTCGTTTTTGCTACTTCTTTACGCACTGTTATTGTTGCCGAGCCGATTGCTAAGCGGTTTGAGCTTGCCGAGGCGGTGATTTTATCAGCCATGTTACCCATGTTATGGGCGGTTCCTTTGCTTGCGCTATTTATTAGCTTTTTTGTTAAATATGCACTGGCACCGTTAACCCGTTTATCAAAACAGTTAGCCCTGCGCCAAGCAAATGATTTCACAGCGATCAATTGGCAGGTGACGGATGAAGAAATAAAACCAGTGATCAGCCGCTTAAACGACTTATTTAAACGCGTAGAAACGGCCTATTTACGAGAACGTTTTTTTGCCTCAGATGCCGCCCATGAATTACGTACTCCCCTGAGCAGTTTAAAAATTAATGTGCATAATTTGGCCGCCCAACAAGGCGATAACCAAGAATTACAAGCCATGACTCAAGGTATTAATCGACTCACCAATATAGTGGAGCAAATGCTAATACTAGGGCGTACTCAGCCAGAGCAGTGGCAAAAGCAGTTTAAAGAACAGTCATTATTAGCGATCACGCAAGAAGTAGTTAGCCAACTATATGAAAAAATAGAGGCTAAAAATCACACTATTAGCCTTGAGGGAGATGACTTTACTATTAACGGTGATGAGTTTACCTTAGTGACGTTGATTTCAAACCTACTGAGTAATGCTATAAAGTACGCGCCTGCAAACGGACAAATAAAAATTACCCTAAAGCAGATGCACAGGCAGCGTATTTGGCAAATAGAAGACAGCGGTCCAGGTATGACTGACGATCAAAAACAACGGATATTTAACCGTTTTTATCGCGTTGGCGGTGACCAACATCCTTCGGGTGAACAAGGTGCGGGCTTAGGCATGGCAATAGTCCAGCACATTATTGCTATTTATAGCGCTGAAATTAATTTAACAGACAGCGATTTGGGCGGCTTAAAAGTACAGGTAGTTTTTGCAGGAGCTAAATGTGATTAAACGACTTATTCACCCCTATTTATATTGTTGCGTATTTTTATCATTTAACGCCGCCAGTAAAGACTATCTTATTGTACTTAAAGATCATTTGTTTTATCCCGCAGAAATCGTGGTGCCAGCCAATAAAAAGGTACGCTTGTTAATCGAAAATCAAGATAGTACGCCTGAAGAATTCGACAGTTTCGATCTCAACCGAGAGAAAGTACTTTACCCTAATCGCAAAAGCGTTATTTATATTGGGCCGTTAACCCCTGGGCGTTATGAATTTTTTGGCGAGTTCTCGCCCAATACGGCGCGTGGTGCTGTAATAGCGACCGAAAAGGAGGATTCTGATGCTAATAACTAGCCTTGTGATGAGCCTCAATCAGTTATTGCCGGTGGCCATTTTACTTATTTTACTCCAAGTGATTGCCAAGCAAAGTTTAGTGAAGGTACTGGGGATGCTTGTTTTAGGTGTGGGGCTATCATTTTTATTTGTAAAAAGTGCTCCGCTAATTAGTCCCTTGTTTGACTACCAGGGTTTAGAATATACCCAAATTGCTTTATGTGTTTTAGTGTTTATCAGTGCGCTGTACTACGCCATTAAACAAGCAACGCCTGCATTTATGATTGCGATTATCAGTGTAATGACTCTTTATTTAAGTCATTACATTATTTACCTGATTGGCTTTTGGCAAAACAACGAAGCAGCACAAAGCTTATTTATTGGCACTTTTTTAGGCTTAGGGATATGCAGTAGCTTTAGTGTGTTGTTGTATTTTTTATTGAGTGCAATCAAACAGCGCTTTGGGCTTATCCCTTTATTGGTATTGTTAGCATTAAACAGTGCGGCAAAACTGGTTGTGGCACTTGATTTGGCGAGCCAAATTGATTTGATAGCAACAACGGCAACCGTATGGGATTTACGTGCTATTTTAACTGAAAACTCAGAGTTTGGACGGGTTTTGCGCGCACTTATCGGTTATGAGGCTACGCCTAATTTAACCAGTGTTTTAAGTTATGTGCTGAGCAGCGTGTTATTTTTATCAGTTTGTTATTTTATTCCTAAATCAATAACTAAGGAACAATCATGAAAGCAATAAACCTATTTGCAGCCACTGTATTAATTGGTTTTTGTTTATTAATACCTAAGCTGGCTTATGCTGATGGCATAGTGGTTGATAAAGTTTATCATCCTTATGTGTTGCCGTTTGAGCGTGAGCTAGAGTGGCGGCTTGTGTCACATCAAACCGACAGTGGTAATATTTTAGCGCAGCGCGTTGGCTTAGGCGGCGCAATTAACGACACCATGGCATTGGAAGGCTATTTAGTGGGCGAGCGCGATGATAATGGTGACTTTGGCTTGCAAGCGTATGAGTTAGAACTTCGTTGGCAGTTAATAGAGCAGGGCAGGCTATGGGCTGATTGGGGCGCGTTATTTGAATTTGAAAAACAGCATGACGCCGACGCATACGAAGCAACCACCGGTTTTGTGATTGAAAAAGAGTTTGGTCGTGCAAGTCTCACTATGAATGCATTTTTAGTGTACGAGTGGGGCCAAGATATACAAAATGAGTGGGAAAGCGAATTTAGAGCGCAATATCGCTACCGCTATTTGTCTGCTTTTCAGCCCGCGGTTGAGGTTTATCTTGGCGAAGACTTTGTCGGTATTGGCCCCGGATTTATAGGGTTACATCGCTTTGATGGACAAAAACAATTAAAGTGGGAAGCCGGTTTTATTACTGAAATCAGCCAGTCAGAGAAAAATCATAGCTTTAGAATGGCACTAGAATTTGAATTTTAAGCTCTTTAAACAAGTACTTAATTTATAAAACGGGCTGCTTAAGCTATTTTATAAATTAAATCGCATTAAGGGTTGACTTGAGTCTGTAACTCTATATAGTAGTCCGCAGCTAGAAAGAAAGCATGATAATTTATAAATCTCCATTTCGTTGTTGTATAAGTAATACTTGTAGTACCGTCCTGAAGTTTTTAAGTACCATCTCATTTTTTGCTACACCGCCCATTAGGGCACAATTTAATTTTTATATCAGGAATAATACTATGTCTAACATCGTATCAGGTACAGTTAAGTGGTTCAACGAGTCTAAAGGTTTTGGTTTCATCGAGCAAGAAAATGGTCCAGACGTTTTCGCACATTTCTCAGCAATCAAAAGCGAAGGTTTCAAAACTTTAGCTGAAGGTCAACGTGTAGAGTTCACTCTTTCACAAGGTCAAAAAGGTCCTCAAGCTGATAACATCACAGCTCTATAATTTTACTTTTAAGTAAAATGAAAAAAAGCGCTTAAGGCGCTTTTTTTGTGTCTAAAATTTAAGAATATCTCCCCACCATCTGTAAATTTATACCAATTCGCTTAATTAAGCGGTCTATTTTGAGGCAGGAAAAACGGGTTGATAGCTAGGCAAAAAATTCGCTATTTAGTTGTTCTAAATGAGAATTTTTTAACACAGATAGCGACACGTTTAGCCCCGCAAAATGATTGAGTATTATTGCGGATTGGTATTATTAACGATAGTCATTCTCAAATCACCTGCTATTTTTAACATTATAAAAGTGCTATAAATTAATAGTTTCTACATGCTTTCTAGGTTAAGGTTATTACTTAAATTATAGGGGGTGTTTATTTTTAAATTTACATTATTAGCGTTAGGGTTGCTATTTAGCCATAATATCCAGGCTAATGCGCCTAAATTGGTTATTTATACCGAAAGCTTTGCCCCTTACAATTTTCAAAATGAAGCTGGGCAGCTAGCGGGTATTAATCATGATATAGTGAAAGATGCTTGTGCTCGTGCCGCACTAGAGTGCGAATTTATTATGTTACCTTGGAAGCGTGCTTACCAGTTAGTGCAAAATAACCCGCACTCAGCCATCATTTCTCTAGCAAAAACGCAAGAACGTATTCCTCTTTTTGAATGGGTGGGACCTTTGGTATCGAGCCAAACCTACTTTTTTAAATTAAAAACTAGCGACCATATTGTGATGAATGATATATCACAAGCTAAAAACTACTCGTTGGGCATAGTGCGAGGCGACATTTATGAAATGCTGGTGCGTCGACTTGGGTTTGTTACCGATAAAAACTTATTACTGTTTAGTGAAGCAGACTCATTTATGCGACTGTTTTTTAAAAAACGCATCGATTTAATTATTGGCTCTGACTTTACTATTGATCATCAAACTGAGCCATTTGGGTACTCTAGGGATGACTTGGTGAAGCTCAAGCAAATTCATGTGGATGAGCTTAAAGGCAACTATATTGGCTTTAACAAAGCCGCTTCACCTGTGGTAGTAAAACGCTTTAATCAAGCACTTGAGCAGCTTAAGGCAGAGTCTGGCTATGAAACTTACATTAAACGTTATGTAAAAAATTAAGCCTATAGACAATAATAAACACGCCTAAGCACAGAAAAACTCAAAAAGTTTCCACTTAATAATGCCTATATTACCTCTTCACAGCCTTCATTCTTGTTAACTTCGTTACCTTTTATACTCTCAAGTGCCTTGTAAAGGGCTAATAAGTAAATGCTCCTACAGCTACACAGTTGTTCATATTTTTTAGTAATACCAATTCGCTTAATTAAGTGGTCTATTTTGAGGCTGGAAAAACGAGTTGATAGCTAGGCAAAAAATTCGCTATTTAGTTGTTCTAAATGAGAATTTTTTAACACAGGTAGCGACACGTTTAGCCCCGCAAAATGATTAAGTATTATTGCGGATTGGTATAAGTGCAATGATGGCTTTTGATGGCGTAAAGAGTGCGTGAATGAAAGCTTTGCTAGGGAATTTTTAGGTATGAATTGCTGAGGATTTAGAAAGTAGAGGCTATAAAAACGATAAAAGGGCCTTGCGGCCCTTGGTGAAGTATCGTTCAAGTCAGATAGTGCTTTAACCCCTTAAAGCGCTATCCTATTGTTTTGCAACAGTTGGATCGTCTCATTAAGTTTCTAAGCTAGCGAGAGGAAAAACCCAGCAATTGCTGCGCTCATAAGGTTAGCCATAGATCCTGCTAACACTGCTCTGAGCCCTAAGCGTGCGATATCCTTTCGCCGACTAGGCGCCATACCGCCTAATCCACCTAGTAAAATGGCTATCGATGATAAGTTAGCAAAGCCACACAAAGCAAAGGTAACAATTGCTTGTGTATGCGCACTTAACGTATCGCGATAATTTATAAAGTCTAAGTAAGCAACAAACTCATTCACTACTAACTTTTGACCAATAAAGCTGCCGGCTATAATTGCCTCATTCCACGGTACACCTAATAACCATGCAACAGGGGCAAACAAGTAGCCTAAAATTTCTTGTAGCGTTAATGTAGGATAATCAAACAACCCACCAATACCGCCTAATAAACCGTTTAATAACGCAATCAGTGCAACAAATGCTAAAAGCATAGCACCTACGTTTAATGCTAAGTGCATACCGTTTGCTGCGCCTGATGCTGCTGCGTCAATAACATTAACCGGTTTGTCGTCGCCTAAATCTATATCGGCTAAATCATCTTTAGGTGTTTCTGTCTCTGGCACTATCATTTTTGCCATTAAGAAACCACCTGGTGCTGCCATAAAACTGGCTGCAATTAAATATTTAAGGTCTACACCAATAATTACGTAACCGGCCATTACAGAGCCTGCTACGGTGGCCAAACCACCTACCATTACGGCAAATAACTCAGATTTGGTCATTGTCGCAATAAACGGTTTAACAATGAGTGGCGCTTCAGTTTGGCCAACAAAAATATTTGCGGTGGCTGAAAGCGACTCGGTGCGAGAGGTTTTCAATAATTTTTGTAAACCACCGCCTAAAATTTTAATTATCCAATCCATAATGCCTAAGTGGTATAACACAGCAACAAGTGCTGAGAAAAACACAATAACTGGCAATACTTGAATGGCAAAAATAAACCCTAGCGTATCTTGCGATGCTAATGGGCCAAATAAAAAGCCAATTCCATCGTTGGCATACCCAATAACCGATGAAACGGCGCGAGACATACTCGCTAATACATTTTTGCCTGCTTCAAAAAACAGTACAAAACCGCCGATAATGACTTGCATTAAAAATGCGATACCCACGGTTCTTAGTTTTATTGCTTTGCGATCAGTTGAGGCCGCAAAAGCGATGCCTAGTAGCACTAGCATGCCTACTAAGCTCATAAATGTTGTCATACAAACGTTTCCCGTTGTTATTCTTGTAAAATGTACTTTATTTTACTTTTTATAATATCAATCGCAACGCGATTCATACCGCCTCGAGTCACAACTAAGTCAGCGTTATGCTTTGAAGGCTCAATAAATTGATAAAACATCGGTCTAACAGTTGCTTGATATTGCTCAACAACAGATTGTAATGTTCTGCCTCTTTGTTCCATGTCGCGTTGCATTCGGCGCATTAAACAAATATCCAATGGCGTATCTATAAACACCTTGATATCAAATTCTTTATTAAGCGCTTTATCACTCAGTAATAAAATACCTTCTACAATGAGTATTTTAGCCGAAGCCACACGGCGCGTTTTATCGCTACGTGTATGCTGAGCATAATCATAAGTTGGTACTTCAACAGAGTGGCCATTTCGAAGTTGCGTTAAATGCTCAAGCAATAGCTCGTGTTCAAATGCATCAGGATGGTCGTAATTCGTTTGCGTACGATGTGCCATCGGCAAATGCGATTGATCCTTGTAATAAGCATCTTCTTCAATAATGGCGATAGCGCCTGGTTCAAGCTCATTTACCAATTCATTGTAAATAGTTTGGCTAAATAGAGATTTGCCGGACGCCGATGCGCCTGCAATAGCTATAATAGTTCGTGTCACTAAAGTTCTCACCCACACAGAAGGATATATTGTTGGTAGATCACAATAGCAAAAAAGACACGATTAATCTCTTTTGCTTCGCTTAAGAGTGCAAATTTATAATGTTTAGGTTTTATGAAACAGGACTTATGTCCTGTACGGAAAATTCGAAGAGCAGATAAAGTAACCACCTAGAACAGATGTGAGGTCACAATGGCAAGAGCAATTATCTTAATGGCGGATAGTTTAGGAATTGGCGCAGCACCCGATGCAGATAAATTTGGTGATGTTGGTGCTAATACATTCGCACATTTACTCAAGGCATATTATGACGAGACTGGCAGTAAGCTTTCGCTTCCTAACCTTTCAAAATTAGGGTTAGTGGATGCATGTGAAGCCGCTGGTAAAGAACCCTGTTTAGTTGCTGAGCGGCATGAACCACAAGGTGCATGGGGTTACGCAAAAGAGCTTTCAAGCGGTAAAGACACGCCATCGGGTCATTGGGAAATGGCAGGCGTGCCAGTGTTATTTGATTGGGGTTACTTCCCTAAAACACAGCCGAGTTTCCCACAAGAATTTGTAGACGAGTTTATTGCTCGCACAGGTATTCCGGGCATTTTAGGCAATTGCCATGCCTCAGGAACCACGATTTTAGAGCAGCTAGGTGAAGAGCACGTAAAAACAGGTAAACCAATCTGTTACACCTCAGCTGACAGTGTGTTTCAAATAGCCGCGCATGAAGAATCATTCGGCCTAGAGAAGCTTTATCAAGTTTGCGAAATCGCACGGGCGCTGCTTGATGAAATGAATATAGGGCGAGTGATTGCGCGGCCATTTTTGGGTTCTAATAATCAAGATTTTGCCAGAACAGGTAATCGTCGTGATTATTCAGTATTACCGCCATCGCCAACATTGCTTGATGTACTTGCAAAAGACGGTGGCGAAGTTATCAGTATTGGTAAAATTTCAGATATTTATGCGCATCAAGGCATTACCCAAAAGCATAAAGCGCCAGGGTTAATTAACTTGCTAGAAAAAACCAGCGAAGTGGTGGCGACTGCGCCGGATCACAGTTTGATTTTTACCAATTTAGTTGATTTTGATGAAAAGTTTGGTCACCGCCGTAATCCTGTTGGCTATGCGAAAGCGCTCAAAGAGTTTGATGATTACTTACCCACTATTTTAGCGCAATTAAAGCCGGATGATTTATTAATGATCACCGCCGATCATGGCTGTGACCCGACCTTTCCAGGGTCTGAGCACACCCGTGAATATGTGCCGGTTATTGCCTATCAGACAGGGATGAAAAATACCCCGCTGGGCGAACGCAATAGCTTTGCCGATATTGGCCAAACGCTTGCACAATGGTTTAACCTTAAAGCGTTAGAATATGGTGATGGCTTTATTGATAAGCTGAACACAGTTAAGTAACTTAAAAATACGCTCGCTATTTTTAAAGTAATAGGGCTTTTAGCCAAACAAAAGGAAAACAATCGATGAGTACTCCGCATATCAGTGCAAACGTAGGTGATTTTGCCGAAACAGTATTAATGCCAGGCGATCCGCTACGCGCACAATATATTGCTGAAAACTTTTTAGATGATGCAGTGCAAGTAACCGGCGTACGTAACATGTACGGCTTTACTGGAACTTACAAAGGTAAGCCAGTGAGCATTATGGGTTCTGGCATGGGCATTCCTTCAATGTCAATTTATGCTCGTGAGCTTATTGTCAGTTTTGGCGTTAAAAATATTATTCGTATAGGTACCTGTGGTGGTATTGGTAGCGATATTAAAATTCGCGACGTAATTTTTGCACAAGGTGCAAGCACAGATTCAAACGTAAATCGTGCCCGCGTTCGTGGCACTGACTTTGCTGCCATTGCTAACTTTGACCTACTTTTAAACGGCGTAAATGCAGCTAAAGATTTAGGTATTGATGCAAAAGTAGGCAACGTATTTACTACCGATACTTTTTATCAAGCAGACGACACGTTTTATAAAGATCTAGACAAACTAGGTGTACTCGCTGTTGATATGGAAACAGCTGGCTTATACGGCGTAGCAGCAGAATACGGTGCAAAAGCAATGGCATTATTTACCGTCAGTGATCATGTAATCACCGGCGAAGCAACACCTGCAGATGAGCGTCAAACCACGTTCAACGAAATGGTTAAAATTGCCCTAGAGTCAATTTAATTAATCTCTTAGGTTAACAACAGTTCCTTGGTAACGTATTCACTAAGTTTTGGAGACACGCCCAAAGTGAAGTGAGACTAAACCCCCAAAGCCGCATTTTATGCGGCTTTTTTTATGCCTGAAATTTAGGTGTGAGATTCGGGCCTCGGGGTGCGGGCCACGGGTTTCGAGCTACGGGCTTTAGGTTTCAGGTTCTAGGTTAAAGGTCAAAGGTTAAAGGTCAAAGGTTTTAGCAGTAGCTCGCAGCTCGTCACTCGAAGCCCGTTGTCTTCTCATTTACTCTCATTCACTTCTCTGTGTTTAAACAAGAAATTAGACTTAGACGTTAGATAAAATGCGCGAGGTAAACTTCCGCCTACTGATATGGTTACCTTCTAAATTTATTTTAGGCGGGGCTTTATGCCGCGCAAGGTCATTAATTTAAAAAATATTTACCACCGAGAACACTGAGTTTACAGAGAAATGCTTAAAAAATACCAATCTACCTCTGTGTAGCGCAAAGCGCCTCGGAACCCTCTGTGGTGAAAAATTGTTTTTAGCAGTAAGTGCCTTTCGTAGCAGCGATTTTATATCGCGTCAGGTCTAGGATATTAAACACAAATGCGCGAGGTAAACTCCCGCCTACTGATATGGTTAACTTCTGAATTTACTGTAGGCGGAGCTTTATGCCGCGCAAGGTCATTATTCACAAAGAGGACAAAGAGACGCTGCGCTAAAAGAGTAGATTAAAGGTCTCAGGTTTTAGCACTAGCTCGATACTCGTCACTCGTAGCTCGCTGTCTTCTCATTTATTTCCCTGTCAGTATTTATAACTTAATGCTAATGTTTAAGTTATAAAACTTGCTTTTAAAATGAACCACTTTAAAGTTTTAGCTGATAGCTGATAGCTGATAGCTGATAGCTGATAGCTGATAGCTGATAGCTGATAGCTGATAGCTGATAGCTGATAGCTGATAGCTGATAGCTGATAGCTGATAGCTGATAGCTGATAGCTGATAGCTGATAGCTGATAGCTGATAGCTGATAGCTGATAGCTGATAGCTGATAGCTGATAGCTGATAGCTGATAGCTGATAGCTGATAGCTGATAGCTGATAGCTGATAGCTGATAGCTGATAGCTGATAGCTGATAGCTGATAGCTGATAGCTGATAGCTGATAGCTGATAGCTGATAGCTGATAGCTGATAGCTGATAGCTGATAGCTGATAGCTGATAGCTGATAGCTGATAGCTGATAGCTGATAGCTGATAGCTGATAGCTGATAGCTGATAGCTGATAGCTGATAGCTGATAGCTGATAGCTGATAGCTGATAGCTGATAGCTGATAGCTGATAGCTGATAGCTGATAGCTGATAGCTGATAGCTGATAGCTGATAGCTGATAGCTGATAGCTGATAGCTGATAGCTGATAGCTGATAGCTGATAGCTGATAGCTGATAGCTGATAGCTGATAGCTGATAGCTGATAGCTGATAGCTAAAACACGTTTTACACTCTGGAGTAATTATGTCTAATTGGATTGATGCCACAGTAAAGTCAGTTAAATGGTGGAATGAATCGTTATTTAGCTTAACGGTTAACGCCGATGTAGAACCGTTTAAAGCAGGGCAATTTACAAAGCTTTCTGTTATGGACGGTGAAAAACGCATTGCTCGTGCTTACTCGTATGTTAACGCACCAGATGATCCAAATTTAGAATTTTATTTAATTAATGTAGTCGATGGCCAATTGTCATCGCATTTAGCACAACTTACCCCAGGTGACACTGTACTAATAGAGCGCCGTGCTAGCGGTTTTTTTACCCTTGACGAAGTGCCAGCGAGTGAACAACTTTGGATGCTTAGCACCGGCACCGCTATTGGCCCGTTTTTATCAATATTGCAGCAAAGTGAGGTATGGCAAAAATACAAACATATCAACTTAGTGCATGGGGTGCGCCTAAATAGCGATTTAAGCTATCAGGAGCTAATTAATAAGTTATTAAAGGCTCATCCTGGGCAGCTTAATTATGTGCCAGTAGTTAGCCGTGAGGAGCCTTTACAAGGTTTAGCAGGGCGAATAACCACAGTGATAAAAAATAACGCGCTATCTGAACATGTGGGGCTGTGTGCTACCCCCAATAATGCACAGTTTATGTTGTGTGGTAATCCACAAATGGTTAAAGATACCAGTGAGTTATTAGTGGCTCAAAACTATAAGCGTAATCGTCGAAAAGAGCCGGGGCATATTACGGTTGAGCAGTATTGGTAATGAGCTATAACGCTATAATAACTATCTCATGAGGGTAAAATTTGCTATGTTGCGCGTTAATTGCATTTTGTCTTTGTACTTAGGAAAACCATGAAACCTTCATTCATTATATATGCGTGTTTATTCGCCGCTTTCACATTAAACTGTCATGCTATAGAGCAATCGGCATCATCAAACAATGCTGAACTGACACAGCCAGAAAAAGTACAGCCGCAACAAGATGCACTTGATACGTTAACTCAAGAGGCTAACATACCTAAACAACCCGATGTAAAGAAAGTGACTGCAGATGATTCTAAAGTACTTGGCAGCGAATCAACGAAGCCGGTTGAACAGCCTAAAAGTAAAGTAGATAAAGCACAAGCGGTCGTCGAGGCTGAGCAAGCAGTGACGCAAGCAAAAGAGGCACTTACAGCAAGGCAACAAGCCAAAGCAAAACAGTCTCGTGAGTCACTTGCTGTTATAGAGCAATTAGTTAAAGCCTACAACGCGCGAAACATTGAAGAATTTATTCGTATGTATGATGAAGATGTTGAGTTTTATATTTTCCCGAATGAGCTATTATTTAAAGGTAAAGAAAAATTAATTGCGCGTTATGGCATTATGTTTAAAAAGCTAAAGTGTCTTCACTCATCACCTATTAAGCGTATTGTGCATGGTGACATTGTGATTGACCATGAGCTATCAGAAACCTGCTCTAACGATCCGAACGTGATAGATAAACGTTCAGAGCTTATTTCAAGCTATCAAATTAAAGATGGCAAAGTGGTTAGGGTATTATTTTTTAGGTAATTATTAATTATGCAGCTAAGTGACGAGAAAAAAATTCGTGTAATGTATCGTGTAGAGCCTGGCTGTTTAGGCCCTGAGGGCGCAGACCACATTGAAGACTTTTGTCGCTTTGCGAACAAGCATATTAAGTCGCCTTATTATGCGCAGTTATTATTTTTACCTCGATACGATAAGCAAAAAGATGAGCGGCAATACAGCGTTAAAAACCGCAACTTATCTCAAGTGCAGGCTAAAGCGTATTTAAATCATTTTGAAATCAACATAGAAGACTTTGAAGAGCAGCTCGACGAGCTGCTTACTAAGTCAATAGACTTATACTTTAAACGCTAAGCTCTATTGACCTTTGTAGATTGATATTTGTTTAATCTAGAGGCAGCTTAATTGCGGCGCGAGCTTCTAACCTAGTGGGGTCGATAACTGCGCCTAAGTTATTCTACTGGCTTACATCCTTGTAATAATAAGTAAAAACTGAGCAAAACTTTCGCGTTCTGCTCACGCTTTTTACCACCCTCCCTGTAGGCAACGAAGTTTAGGCTTCGTTTGAAACTATCGCATTAAAGCTGTCGTTATCATGCAGACTGGCAAAGGCACTTTCATGAAGTAGCTCGTTTCGTAAGTTGGGTGAGTATTCAAGCGACATTTTTATATCGGCTAGAGCATCTGCATGCTCATGCGTTAAAGCATACGCACAGGCGCGCTGCCAGTATGCGTAACCATAGTCGCTATCTATATCAATTGCTTGATTACAAAGCTCAATAGCTTGCTCAGTCTCATTTAATTCTAATAAAGCATCCGCTTTGTAGGCAATGGCTTCTACATCTTCTGGTTTACGTTTTAAAATTTCATCGAATATTTCAATTTTATTCGCAATATCACTTTCAAGGTTGGCTCGCATCCATAACGAATGAACTTCATTAGTGATTGATATGCGTTCTTGGTTACTGAGTATTTCTTCAGAGCGTACTCGCAGTTTTTCTTCTAATATTTTCAAGCGATCTTCATACTCATCAGTAATAACACTCACTCGGGTGTTTACTATATCTTCTACTTTGTTCTTTACATCACGTAACGAGTTCCAGCCCACTAATACCAAAATAGACGCGGTGGCGGTAATAATAAAAAATACATTATTAATGGTATCTGTGGTGTAGGTAAGCGCCCGATCGGCAGTGTCTAACTGTGCATGCGTAACTTGTTTGGTCACGTCTTCACGCAGTTTTTGTTGATCTTGGCGAACCGACTTTAATTCATCGAGAATATAACGTTCAAGTAATGGTTTGTACAAAGGGGCTTCTAGCTGTGCTAATTCACGCTGTTGTTGCTCGTTGAGTGCTTCGGTGTTTTTATCAGCAGCTTGCACCGCAGATGAAAAAACACCAATAAATACAATAAATAGTAAAAAATAAAAACGCATTGATATGCCTAGTTAAAAAATTAGTTAATCGCTTTGTTAACTTTAACATGCGCACATCATTGGTACTAGGGTGAGGATAGGGAAGCTGGAATTAACTCAAAAATCCTTTATTACAGGCAAAAAAAATCCAGCCCAAGTTGGGCTGGAAAAAACTACATCAACATATCAAGGGAACAATAGGAGATAGGTGCTATTGTAAGTTTGCCTACCTGAATTTTTACTTAACTAAATTCAAATAGATAAAAATTAGAAAGAAATAAAGGTGCATAAGTAACTTATACACCTTTTATAACTATAATTTCATGGCGAAGGGGGGTATTCCACTGTGCACTTAAGAAAACCTAAGTCACTTTCAAACCCTTCATCGTACATTACGTGGCTATTTTTAATAACGATCATCTATTTTATAAAAAGTTTTAATATTTATTTACGCTAAGCACAAACATTGGCTGCATCATCATATTTATAAATGAGAGTAATCGTTTTAAAGCATTACTTTGCCCTAGCGTATCAAAGCAGCTACACGTATATTGAATAAGCAGAGACCATAAACGTCATTAGGGTCTGTTGACTTTTAAGGTTAAATTTGCAGTAGTCTGTTTGGTATTTAGGCAAGGCAGAGCCTATGTGGTGTGGTTATTCCCCATAAATAGGCGATAACGCAGCATCAATTCCAAACAGGCGCTGCCCGAAGGGTTCTGCCCAGGGGCGATTTACTCTTTGTTGCTCGGTTTTGACTTAGCCCACTAGGTTACAAACCTCGCGCCGCGATTAAACCGCCCCTAGTTTGAACGAATTTTAATCCACAAAGGTCAACAGACCCTAATATAATGGCAAAAAAATAACAGCGCTCCCAATTGGTGAATACCAAAAGCAGTAAGCATGGGCGTTTTTATTTATACTTAAAAAGGAGCTCAATATGGATAATCATAAAGCGGGTAAATGCCCAGTTATGCACGGCAGTAATACTACAACCGAAAACACCAATACAGATTGGTGGCCAAATTCACTTAATTTAGACATTCTTCATCAGCACGATAGCAAAACCAGCCCCTACGACAGCGACTTTAATTACGCCGACGCTTTTAATTCACTCGACCTAGAAGCACTTAAAACCGATTTAAAAGATTTAATGACTCAAAGCCAACCTTGGTGGCCAGCTGATTGGGGGCACTATGGAGGCCTGATGATCCGTATGGCATGGCACTCTGCGGGCTCGTACCGTTTAGCTGATGGTCGAGGCGGTGGTGGTACCGGTAATCAACGTTTTGCACCACTTAATTCGTGGCCAGATAATGCTAACCTAGATAAAGCGCGCCGTTTATTATGGCCAATTAAAAAGAAATATGGCAACAAGCTTTCATGGGCCGATTTAATTATTTTAGCCGGTAATATGGCGTACGAATCAATGGGATTAAAAACCTTTGGTTTTGCCGGTGGCCGTGAAGATATTTGGCATCCAGAAAAAGACGTTTATTGGGGCGCAGAAAAAGAATGGCTTGCGCCAAGTGATGAGCGATATACCCAGGTTGATAAACCCGATACCATGGAAAACCCATTAGCGGCAGTGCAAATGGGTTTAATTTACGTAAACCCAGAAGGGGTAAATGGTAAACCCGATCCGCTTAAAACCGCAGAACAAGTGCGCGAAACCTTTGCGCGTATGGCAATGAACGACGAAGAAACCGCAGCGCTAACGGTCGGTGGCCATACAGTAGGTAAAACGCATGGTAACGGCAAAGAAGAAAACTTAGGCCCAGAGCCAGAAGCCGCCGATGTGTACGAGCAAGGCCTTGGCTGGAATAACCATAAAACCCGTGGCATTGGCCGCGATACCATGACCTCAGGTATTGAAGGCGCATGGACAACCTACCCAACTAAATGGGACAACGGTTATTGTAAACTGCTGCTTAATTACGAGTGGGAGCTAACCAAAAGCCCTGCAGGGGCTCATCAGTGGGAGCCGGTTAATATTAAAGAAGAAGACAAACCCGTTGATGTGGAAGACCCTTCGATTCGTTTAAACCCAATAATGACCGATGCCGATATGGCAATGAAGCTCGACCCAGCGTACCGTAAAATTATTGAGCGTTTTAATGACGATTTTGAGTACTTTACTGACGTATTTGCCCGCGCATGGTTTAAGTTAACCCACCGTGATTTAGGGCCAAAATCACGTTATTTGGGCGCCGATGTGCCAAGCGAAGATTTAATTTGGCAAGATCCTATTCCTGCAGTTGATTACACCCTAAGCGACGCTGAAATAACCGATTTAAAAGCGAAGCTACTTAATTGTGGATTAAGTGAAACCGACTTAATTAATACCGCATGGGATAGCGCACGTACTTATAGAGGTTCCGATCACCGTGGTGGTGCAAATGGCGCCCGTATTCGCCTAGCTCCGCAAAATAGCTGGCAAGGTAACGAACCAGAGCGTTTAGCCAATGTGATTGCAGCCCTTGAAACACTGCAAGCGAGTTTAACTAAGCCTGTTAGTATGGCCGATTTAATTGTACTTGGCGGCACCGCTGCGGTTGAGCAAGCGGCTAAAAAGGCAGGAGTTGATATAACCGTACCGTTTGCCCCAGGGCGTGGCGATGCTAGTGATGACATGACCGATGCAGAGTCATTCGAGCCATTAGAGCCAATTCATGACGGTTTCAGAAATTGGCTGAAAAAAGACTATGCCGTATCCGCCGAGGAGCTATTACTAGAGCGCAGCCAATTGATGGGGCTAACAGCACCAGAAATGAGCGTATTACTAGGCGGTATGCGCGTACTAGGCACTAACTATGGCAATAGTGAACATGGTGTATTTACCCACAAGGTAGGCGTACTGAGTAACGACTTTTTTGTTAATTTAACCGACATGAACAACCGCTGGGAACCTGCAGCTAAAGGCGAGTACAACATAGTTGACCGCGCTAGTGGTAAAACTAAGTACACGGCTACGCGGGTTGATTTAGTATTTGGTTCAAACTCAATACTCCGTGCATTGGCAGAGTTTTATGCTCAAGACGATAACAAAACCCGTTTTGTACACGACTTTGTTGCCGCATGGGTAAAAGTGATGAACGCCGACCGGTTTGATATTAAATAAACCTAAGTAAAATTTATAAAGGAGCAGCAATGCTCCTTTTTTTATATTATTTAGGTTAAAGGTTAAAGGTTAAAGGTTAAAGGTTAAAGGTTAAAGGTTAAAGGTCACGAGCTGCGGGCTGCGAGGTGCGAGTAAAATGCAGTGTCTATAAAATCGCTGCTGCAGGATAGTAGTTGGCTTTTTTATTTCCTCTAAAAGCGCAGCGTCTCTTAATCTCTGTGGTGAATAAATAACTTAAAACCTATTTGCACAAAGAGCAAAGAATGAGAGCAAACAAAAAATATAGTTTTTCTTTGCCTTTTTTATAAATAAATTACCAATTGCGTTTGAATTGATACCAAGCAAAATTCTGCCGAACCCCGAACCCCGAACCCCGAACCCCGAACCCCGAACCCCGAACCCCGAACCCCGAACCCCGAACCCAAATTACAGGCACAAAAAACGGCGCTTAAACAAGCACCGCTTTTAAATGGTTTAGGCTATTTCTTTAACCTTTAACCTAGCACTTAAGCTACTTTATTTTCTTCGCAGCTTGCTAGGTATTCGTCAAACGTACCTTGAAAGTCAATTACCTGCTTGTCTTTAATATCAACAATACGGGTTGCCAGTGACGATACAAACTCACGGTCGTGGCTTACAAAAATAAGCGTGCCTTTAAAGTCTTTTAGCGCATTGTTAAGCGCTTCAATGGCTTCCATATCCATGTGGTTAGTTGGTTCATCCATTATCAGTACGTTAACGTCTTGCATCATTAACTTACCAAATAACAAACGGTTTTTTTCACCACCTGAACAGTTACGCGCTTTTTTATTTGAATCGTCTGCGGTAAATAATAAACGCCCTAACATACCACGAACCATTAAATCGTTGTGCTTAGCGGTGCGCCACTGCGACATCCAATCAAACAAGGTTAAATCGTTATCAAAGTCTTTGGTGCTGTCTTGTGGGCAATAACCAAACGTGGCGTTTTCTGACCACTTAACTTCGCCTTCGTTGCTTTTAAGCTCGTTAACTAAACAGCGTAAAAAGGTGGTTTTACCCACGCCGTTTTCGCCGATAACCGCCAGTTTAGCACCGGCTTCGAGTAGTAAATCACCACCAGTAAATAACGTTTCACCGTCAAACCCATGGCCAAGCTTGGTTAGCTCAAGCGCTTGGCGATACATTTTTTTGCCCTCATCAAAGTTGAGTGATGGGCTCATACGACTCGATGACTTAACTTCATCAAGCTTAATTTTATCCATTTTTTTAGCGCGCGAGCTGGCTTGTTTCGCTTTAGAGGCGTTAGCACCAAAACGGTTAACAAAGTCTTGTAACTCGTCTATTTCAGCGCTCTTTTTCGCGTTTTCAGCAAGTAATTGCTCGCGTTGTAAGCCTGAAGCTTCAAGGTACTTTTCGTAGTTACCTGGGTAAATACGCAGCTCACCGTAATCAATATCGGCCATGTGAGTACATACCGAGTTTAAAAAGTGACGGTCATGGGAAATAATGATCATGGTGCATTTACGTTGGTTAAGCTCATTGGCAAGCCACGTAATAGTATGAATGTCCAAGTTATTAGTAGGCTCATCAAGTAGCAAAATATCAGGGTTTGCAAATAACGCCTGTGCTAACAGCACACGTAATTTCCAACCTGGGGCTACGTTTGCCATTAAGCCATAATGAAACTCTTTATCGATACCCGCATCAAGCAGAATTTCTTCTGCGCGGCTTTCTGCGGTGTAACCGTCCATTTCAGCAAATACGCTTTCAAGCTCGGCTACTTTCATGCCGTCTTCTTCACTCATTTCAGGCAAAGAGTAAATACGGTCGCGCTCTTGTTTTACTTTCCAAAGCTCCACATCGCCCATAATTACCGCATCAACCACGCTGTATTGTTCAAACGCAAACTGATCTTGGCTTAGGTTACCTAATTTTAGCCCCGGCGTAATAGACACATTACCTGCACTAGGCGTAAGCGCACCGCTTAAAATTTTCATAAATGTCGACTTGCCGCAGCCGTTAGCGCCAATTAAACCGTAACGGTTACCGTTACCAAATTTAGCTGAAATGTTTTCAAACAACGGCTCTGCGCCAAACTGCATCGTAATATTTGCGGTGGAGATCAAAAAAAGTAATCCTAGAAAATTAATGGCAGGGTTAAGCTGCAGCAAGGCGCCGCATAAATAAACAAGCAATAGAGTAAATAATAGGCCGCGAATTATACAGATCCGCGCTTCAAGATGAAAGGTAAAAGAATAATCTACGGGTTCAGTAATGTGGGTAAATGGCTTGTATAGCGGATTTATTTTGCTTAATTAACTCATTTATAGCTTGTAACTCTATTTGGCTAATGGTTTTTTTACTTAGCATTAAATGAATAGAACTCTTATTGATGGCCGCCATATTAGTAACCGCTTCTATTGCTGGGTATTGGTTTATAAAATATTGCGCTGCTAGTTCGTCTTCAATTGCGTAATCAACTCTATTTTTATTGAGCATTGCAAAACGTTTCTCGGCGGTAGGCATCATAATAACGTTAGCGAGGTGGTTCTGTTTAAACAGCTCAAACGCAACGCCATAATAACTGCCACGGTTAACCGCCAAGGTTAAATCTTTATAAAAAATATCGCTAATGTTATTTAAATCAGGCGATTCGGTGTATTTATACAGGCGAACTACTTCATCACGATAGGCATCGCTAAAATAGGCAAAATCAGCTCTTGCTAATGTTTTACTCGCGGCAAAAATAACATCAATACGGCCTTCTTTTAATTCTTCAAAAGCGCGCGATGAGGTAGGCAGCAACATAAATTTTAAACAAAAAGATGAGCCGTTAAAAATCGTGTTTAACACGTCAATTTCAACGCCCGTCAGGTTACCGTTAACGGCAGTTACATAGGGTGGCCAATTGTTTTCATTTGTGCCTACTTTAAGTGTTTTAAAGCAAGCAAATACGTTACAGCTGCTAAGCAGTAATACAACAAAAGCGATTTTAAGCATTTTATTACTCGAGGCTACAGCGTTATCATTACTAAAGTATAAACCAGACTACAAATTTAGCTCGTTTTACATTAATCAAAGCAGCGATGTTAGCTACCTATGTTTTATTTAATAGTTGGCAAATATAGGAAAGTAGCTCTTGTTATTCACGAATTTAGGAATCGTGTTTGGTATAGGCATATACCGCATAGCCAATACGTTAAATAACACTATCACTAAGGGGTTGGTACTAATCCTAACGACGCCCTATAAGCTTTTAGCTGTTTGTCGCGGCCAATTTCATCGGTTAGTTTATTCCAGCCTTGTTCTATATTAATCACGGTTTGCTCAACAGACTGGGTGTGCCTTAGGTATTTAGCCACTTCAGTGTCGAGTATGTCTCTAAAGTAGCGGTTGTTTTCAAAAATTCTCAAATCAAGAATAATATTGGCGTTATTAACGGTTTTAGAAATAGAGCCCAAGTAAAAATGCAGCGTACTTTTACTCATGCCTTGTTTAAGCCAGTTTTTGTGGTTAACTAATTGAGAGGTACGATACGGGTTCATACCGGTGGCACCTATGGTCACATCTTCATTCGATTGCAAAGGCTGAGTAACATACGACAAGTAGTTATAAGCGAGGTTTTTTTTGTGTTTTGAGCTGGCATTATTAATTGAGCCTACCCAACCACCAAAAGCTGCATAAGGAGCATAATTAATATCGCCAATGGCAAACGGGCATAAGTTAGCATTGCAACGTTCAAGCTGGCCTGTTTTACGGTTTAATACCTCAGTAGTTCCGGGCAATATACTCACCCCTGTTTTGTTTTTTACTTTAGATTCAGGTAACACGGCCATAGTACCAATGTCGCCCCATTCAATGGCTAAGGCGCAGCGACCGCTTATAAACGCATACCTTACATCGTTGGTATCAAAGTAAAGCTCATCAGCAGAGCCAAATTCAGTGGTTTTTTTATAAATTTTTAAGGCTTTTTTAAAGGCATCGTTATTCACTAATGGCGCCATAGTTCTTGTATTAAAAAATATGCCTTGAGAAGTGCCTTTGCTTTGCAAAAAACTGCCCGCAATCGAAAGCAAAGACCAATACGATTGCTCATTGGCTTTTTTAGAAATACACGAGCCAAAATCGCCCTCGCCATCCCCGTTCATATCAACGCCATTTAACTGCTTGGCAATAGCAAGGTAATCATCCCAGGTTCTAGGTGGAGCCAAACCATATTTTTCTAAAATATCGAGGCGGTAATAAAGTAAATGTATATCACCATCGAGCGGAATCGAGTAAATTTGGCCGTTATATTTAGAGCTAAAGTCTCTAAAAAAACGCGATACATCATTCCATTCAATTAAAGGGTCGGAGGCAATGTAATTATCTAAACGCGCTAAGTAATTATTTTCTGCAAAATCCACCATCCAGAGTGAGGCGTAAGCAATAATATCGTATTGGCTCGTTGGCGAGCTTAAATCTTTGTTTATTTCGTTATATAACTGGCCAAAAGGCACTTTGGTGACATTAACTTTAATACCGGTTTGTTGTTCAAACTCTAGGCCACGTTGAATTAAAGGTTTGCTAATGATGGTGCCTAAATCAACTGTAAGCACATTGAGCTGGGTAGTAGCTTGTTGTGGTGTGCTTGGTTGGCTTTCTATTTTAGAGTGGGGCAGGGTAATTTGCGCAACGCATTGAAAAGCCATCATTAAGCTTATAACTAAAGCAAATACAACTCTCATAAAAAACTCAACCACAGCAATATGTAATTACTACTCTAGTCTATATTTTGCGGAAAGGGAAAAGGCAGGTAATTGTAAGCAACAAACAACGCCTCTAACTCACCACTGGCAAGTAATTTTGCAAATCCGGCGTCAAAAATTTGTGCTAACTCGCGGCCTTTGGCGTTATCGGTAAAGGCAATGTATTGTTTTACAGGCACAATGTTTTCGATTTGATACTGCTGTGGGTCAAAATTCATTTTTGATAACTCAGTGGCGTTAGCAATCAGGGTTTGCTGCAGCGCTTTACGGTTATCTAAAAAGAAATCAAGCCTATCGAGCTTAAGCATTTTAACGCCTTCAATTCGCTGGGTAACCTGCTGCAAATCAATCGGCACATACAAATAATTATTGTAGTTAGCGCCCCTTAACGTACCCACCGATCTGTTTTGTAACGAATACTCGCCTTGCCAATTTTTAAACCGGCTTTTTTTAAACATCGCCGACACAAAAGTAATATCGTAATGCCACACCGGAAAGTACAAGCCTTCTACCTCATTTTGCCTTGCGCTTAACATGGCATCGGCATTGCCATTGGCCGTCCATAGGTAGGCACGAGACTGAGGCACAATCATAATATTAAGTTCAATCGATTGTGCAGCAAAAATTTTAGTAAGCATATCAACATAAAGGCCAGAGCCGTCTTTTTCTACTAGCCCGTCAATGGTGTCGGTAGCCAGTACAATTTTTTTAATATCGCTCGACGCCCAACCACTGCTAGGCACGCCTAAACAAAGCGCTAAAAGTACAGCTAATAACCACCTAAACCTAACATTCATTGTAAGTAACACCTCGGTACTTAAACACAGCAACACCAACAGTATATTCATACTAGAAAAAGTTGAATAACGATCTTATGGGTAAACATAGCACACTATAATGACCAATAAGTGAACGGTGCAAAATAGCATCATTTTAACTCTAAAGTGGTTAATTAATAACCCTATTTTTAAGGGGATTAAAGCAAGTGTTTGCAGAGTTTAACAAGCGATAATGATTTAAACAGCTGCGCGTATTTTTTATACAACCTAAACCTTTTCAAAGGTGTAGAGCTATTAGGTAAAAGTGTAAATAACATGGATTTATAAGGTTAAACAGTGCTTTTTTGTAATAAAAACATACTACTTAGGGCGTATATATTGCTGTGGCTCTATATTTTTAAATGTTGATACTGTAGATTAGTTATAAATGAATGCCAGATTAATAAATAAACCAAGGAGCGGTGAATTTAGTGCCCACTAAAACACTCAATTACTACAATCAAAACGCACAAAGCTTCAGCGATTCAACGCTCAATGTTGATATGTCGGCGCTTTACGCTGAGTTTTTACCGCTTATCCCTAAACACGGCCATATATTAGATGCAGGCTGCGGTAGTGCCCGCGATGCCATGTATTTTAAACAGCAAGATTTTACTGTTAGCGCATTTGACGCAAGTCCCGAGCTTGCAAAGTTAGCCAGTAATTACTTACAGCAAGCCGTTGAGGTTAAAACCTTTCAGCAACTTAATTGTACTAATAAGTACGATGGCATTTGGTGTTGCGCCAGCTTATTGCACGTTCCAAAAGTAGAGTTACCGCAGGTGTTTTTAAAACTGCAAAATGCCCTAAAACCAAACGGTGTTTTGTATGTATCGTTTAAATATGGCACGCAAGAGCGCGTGCATAACGGCCGCGAATTTACCGATTTAAATGAAGATGGCCTAACCGCATTAATTGCCCACCACACCGAGCTTAAAATACTAAAACAATGGCACAGTGTTGATCAGCGCCCAGAGCGCGAAAGTGAAGTGTGGCTCAATGCATTAATTAAAGCAGTGCCTGTTTTATGAGTCATGCAATGCAGCAACAACTCGACTTTATTGCGTATATTCAGCGCATGCTGGTTGAGGGCGATTTTAGTGCAACCTACAAATTTGCATTGCTGCATGCTTTGGCTGATGTATGTGTTGAACAGCCACTTCAGTCAGAGCAAAGTGAACTAGTCATAGAACTGCCAACGCTTGCTGACAAACTCATTACCTTGTATTGGCATCATGCAATGCCGTTTCCCTCAGAACATACTGGTGAAAGTGCATTGCTTTTACAAAATACCGGTGCGCAATCAAAAGTAATTAGCGTATTGTTTGAATGCCAACAAAACAATATTCGTAACGTACGCCAGCTAAAGCAAAGTGGTTTTTACAAGCCGACTTTTAATGCCGCTATGGCAACCTTAAAAAGTGGCCCACTTTGGCGCTTACAAATACTTGCCAAGCAAGAAGAGTGCTTTTTATATCCGCATACTAAAAACCCTAAATACATTACTTTGAATGCAGGCATTGCTAGTTGTTTTAGGCGTTTTTACGATCTAGTAACGTATTTAGCTAAAAATGCGTGGCTACAAAAAATTCAAAGCATAAAGCACAACCAAACACTTATTGGCCCGCAAAGCCAACTGCATGATTTTTTATTTGGCTTTGACCGTAACGCACTCACCAAAGCAAAACCTGTTTTGGTAGAGCTGCAATCAAACAGCTGTTTTTATTGCCAAAAGCCAATGAAAAACGATGTTGAAGTCGATCATTTTATACCGTTTGCCCGCTACGCAAACGACTTAGGCCATAATTTTGTGGCAGCGCATCGCACATGTAATAACAATAAACGTGACTTTTTAGCTGCACAGCAGCACCGCGAGCGTTGGCAAAAGCAAAACTTGGTTGTTAACAGCCAAATTATTAGTAACGAGCTAAGTGCGTATTTTCACTGCGATGCAGATAAATCTCTCGCAGTAAGCAATTGGGCCTATCAGGTGGCACAAGCCAACAACGCAAAATTATGGCTTGGGAATAAAGACCATTTTGAACAAGCAAAACCAACTGCTGAGTTGTTTACGTTTCCAAATGCACCACAACCTGAATTAGATCAAATCGCTGAGCCCGAAGTTAGCTTAAAATCAATTGATGATGCGCTAAAGCTGCCGTACTTCCCCAATATAAAAATAGCCTGTGGGCATTTTAAAACAGGGGATGAAAGCGATATGGAGTTGATGGATGCACCACTTGGTGCAGGTAAGCTCGACCCGCAAGTGCATTTTTTAGCGCACGCATCGGGTAACTCTATGAATGGTGGTAAGCACCCAATACTTGATGGTGATTTACTGCTACTTGAGCTTATAACGTCCGATAAAGCAGGATCGTTACGCGGCCAAATAGTGGCGATAGAGCGAGATGATATAGGCGGGGAAGGGCAGTATTTACTGCGTAAGGTTAATAAATTACCTAACGGGCAATATGAGCTAATCGCTCAAAACCCCGATTACGAAGTAATGATTGCTGATGAAAGCATGCGAACTTTCGCGCGGTTTAAACAAGTGGTTGCAGAGTAGTTTGTAGTCGCGCTTTAACTTGTAGTCGCTGAGCTTGCTCGCGCGAAAGCGCAGCTTTTAAATTTGTAGGTCGTGCCGTAGGCGAGAGTTTACCTCGCGCTTTTAAAGTGAAGGAATTGGCTTGAGCCGTGATTTATATATGATTTTGGGAAAGGGATTAAAAACCTTTATTCGAGGTTCTATCGCGTTGGCGATGGCAACCAAAGAGAGGCTGCCGCCGACCTCTCTCTGGACTCTCTCGGCGCACCCGAGGATCACACTGTGTCCTCAAGTTAAAAATTGATGTGAACGTAATCGCCGTGTATTCGCCATCCATGGCGAAGTCACGGCTTAACTTGCATCCATGCAAGTGATTACTCATCAATTTATAACTTTTGGGTGTGATCACGGGGAATTGGAGTGTGCTGGTAGATTGGTGTTTATGAATGTAGGCGGGAATTTATATCAGGCTTTTAACTTGTAGGCGTAGAGCTTGTTCGTGCGAAAAGCGCAGCTTTTAAATTTGTAGGTCATGCCGTGGTGGGAGTTTACCTCGCGCTTTTAAAGTGTAGGAATTGGCTTTTGCCGTGATTTTACATGGTTTTGGGAAAAGGGATTTAATAACCTCTATTCGAGGTTTTATCGCGTTGGCGATGGCAACCAAAGGGCGAATACCGCCGACCGTCCTTTGGAATCCCACGGCGCACCCGAGGATCATACTGTTCTCTCAATTTTAAAATTTAAGGATAAAAATGAGTTGTATATGCGAAGTTCAGAATTGTAATTTTGATACTTTTAAACAAAGTAGCATGTGTGTTTTACATATGGAGAAAAAAAATCTAAATTCTAAAGAGCTAAATTGCGTTGCTAAAGATTTTGATAATAAGCTTGTGTCATATGTTATTGACTACTTAGATAAGCACGAAGAAAAAACAGCACAGTCACTCAATGATAATGACTTGAAAAGTTACCTTTTAGAAAATACCGAAGTACACTCTTTTCCCCAAATCAGAATAAACGATAGGTTAAAACACGCTATTACTTTTGATCACATCAGCTTTCCAAAAACTGAGAGTTTCACTGGATTTAACTTCATAAAAATATTAAATAAAATTAAAAAGATTCACTTTAATTACTGCTTTTTTGAATGTAATTATTTTAAACTCAAGGACACTCAAACTTTTTATCAAGATTGTACTTTTCTAAATCGGTGGGATGTGGGTAAGACAGATATATTAGCAAACGAAAATAGTGTGCTCTTTCAAGATTGTGAATTTCAAGAAGATGTGAGCATTAGCAAACAAAGCCCTTTAGAGTTCAGTTTATTTAATAATTGTAAGTTCCTTAAAACACTTGAGCTATCGAATCAGTTAATTAACTCCTCACCTTTTAATAATACCGATAAAGTCGATTTGAAATGTTCAAAATTAAAAATAGAAAATTGTATATTTTCAGCTAAGTTTTTGTTCAACAATACAAAGCTCGATGAAGTTATTATCAAAGATTCTATATTTGAAGAAAAATTCGAGTTCAAAGAGAACTTCGTAGATAAATTTGAAATAATAAATTCAAATTTCAAGAAGTTATTTGATGCATATAAAACAAAATTTATAAACTTTAGATCATTTAAAAGTATTTACGATGACTTTGTAGGTTTTGAAAAATGTCAGTTTGGTATTTCTGAAAAAAATAGCGAAGAAGTAGGCTCAGTATCAAGTTTTACTTATACAACGTTTATGAGCTTTACTAATTTTAGAAATACGAAGTTTAATTCAGGTTTGGATCTTAAAAATACTAACTTAAAAGAACCACCAAACTTTTTAAATACAGAGTTGTACACTAAGTTTACTAATCGAGAAACTTTCAGAGTAATAAAAGATTCATTTGATAAGATCGGCAATCATATAGAAGCTAATCGATTTTTTGTTGGTGAAATGCAGAAATATAGAGAAGAATTAAAATTAAAAGAAGGTTGGTCGCAAGAAAAGGTTATTTTCCATTTAAATTATTTGGTATCAGATTTTGGAAGTAGTTATGTTAGACCTATAATGTGGATACTGTTAACTCTTTATGTATTTGATTTATTAGTAATAGGCTATGAAAAAAATCTACTTTATAAAGTTGTACCCATTTACAACCAAGAAATAGCTGCTGTCGCTGGATTCTTAAATAGTATTGCATCATATGCTTTACCTTTTAAAAAATTTCTTTTACCAGGTATGGAGCTAATTAGTTTAGTTTTTTATATCATAATCATTAGCCTAGTTTGGCAGGCTGTTAATGCATTAAAAAGACATACCAAAAGGTAGGTTTTTTTATCACCCAACCGCTAATTTCCCAGCCTCGTGCCACATTTCACTTGGCATGGGGTTGGTTAGTTCCCACGTTATATTCATCGGCTGGCTGCCGTTGTGGCTTTGGTATTTAACCTCGCCGTAGTTTACAAATCCCATAGTTCGGCCGTTTTCGTCTTTGCCCTGTTCGCGCACAAATAACAGGATGGTTTTGCCTGTTTTTTGGTGTTGCAAGTAACTCAAACCTCGGCCGTGTTCTGGGCGGGCGCTATTTTGCGTTTGCCAATGGAACAGGGTAGGGCTGATTGCGTAGTCGTGATACAACGTAGTGGGTGAATAGCTTTTTTCGCATTTATTCAGCGTTACAAATAACAGCTCGAGGTTTTGGTTTTTAAATTCTAAAACGCCTTCGCGGGCGGTCGATTTTTTATCGAACGTGTGCGCGCCAAACGCGGCCAGTATTTGTTGGCGCGTGTAGCGGCTGTGTAATTTTACTGGGTGATTAGGTAAGCACGTTAAATCGCTTTCTTGCTGGTAAATACGGTTTATTAAAAGCGTAATTACTTGCGCGAGTTCCTGCTGTAGCTCTTTGTGTTTAAGTGCTTGTAAGCTTTGCTCAAGCGTTTTAAACCCTAAACTTGTGCCTGTGGTATCCCAAAAGTTGTAATGCGCCATAAGCGCGTACTGCTGGTTTTGCGCTGTTGGGGTAAAGTTAAAGTCGTTTTTACATAAATCACGTAAAAAGCACAAGTAACTGAGTGAGTCGCAGCCGAGTAACTGGGTGTTGATTGCGCGGTAATACGCGGCGTAAATGTCGGCTTGGTCTGCGAGTATTTCATCGCCTTTTAGCCAGTGCCAGCCGCCGAGTTTTTTATCTTTTGGTTTGTAAATATCTTCAAGCGTGACCTGTGGGTTTATATGTAAAAAGTTACTTAGCGTAAGGGCGTCATTGGTATGTTGCGAATAGCTATTTATCAGCTGCTGTAAACGGCGTTTAGTGTTTATGGCTTGCTGAATATTTTTTAGTATTGTTTGTTGTGTGCGCTTTTGTAGCTCTATGCGGCAACCCAGTGGTAAATGCGGGAAGTGATTTTCAATCTCGGTTTTTATTGGTTGGTTGCTTTTACCAATCAATGCGCGGAACTTACTGGCAAAGTCGTATTCTGGTCGGGCGTTGCCTACAAAGTCGAGTACGGTACAGCATTGCTTTTGGCTGTTGTCGGGCAGGCGCATGCCACGGCCGAGTTGCTGTAAAAACAGCGTTAAGCTTTCAGTTGGGCGTAAAAATAAAAGTGTATCGACCTCTGGAATATCGACCCCTTCGTTAAAAATATCAACCACGCAGAGTATTTGTATTTCACCTTGTCGCAGTGCTTGTTGTTTGGCTGCGCGCTCATTGGTGTTTTTGCTGGTCAGCACATCGGCGTTTATACCTGCTAAGTTAAATTTAGACGCCATAAACTCTGCGTGTTTTTGGCTTACGCAAAATGCCAACGCTTTTATATCGTGAACATTAGTCACTATATCAGCCAAGCTCGATATAATTTTGTTAGCGCGGCTGTTCTCCCCTGTATAAAGACTACTTAGCTCGCTTATATCGTAACGGCCACCACGCCATGTTATTTGGCTTAGGTCGATATCATCATCTAGTCCAAAGTATTGAAACGGGCATAAGTGGCGTTGGTTTATTGCCTCGGGTAAGCGAATTTCAGCGGCTATTACACCGCAAAAATCATCGAGTATATTTGCGCCATCTTGTCGCTCTGGTGTAGCAGTTAAACCAAGTAATATTGTGGGCGTAAAGTGGTTTAAAATAGCGCGATAACTAGCTGCGCTTACGTGATGCACTTCATCTATCACTATGTAGTCGTAGTAATCGTGGGTTAGATTAAGCGATTCAATTTGGCTGTTTAATGTTTGGATTGACGCAAATAATTGGTTGTAGTGTTGTGGCTTATAGTTACCTACCCACAGCTCACCAAAATCGTTGTTTTTAAGCACGCCACGGTAAGCGCTTTGCGCTTGTTTAAGTATTTCTTCGCGGTGGGCTACAAACAAAAAGTGTGCGTTTGGGTTTTTATCGTAAACAGTTTTAAAGTCGAACGCCGATATAATGGTTTTACCCGTGCCCGTTGCGGCAACCACTAAATTTTTAAAGCGATTATGCACGCTACGTTCAACGCTTAGTTTTTCTAAAATAGCGAGCTGGTGCGTTTTTGGTGTTATATCAAAATAAAACTGGCTACTTGCTTGGCCAACACCGCGTTGCTCATTAAGTGAATTTATGAGCTTTTCTTTACATTCAGCTTTGCCAGTAAATAGTTCGAAATCTGGCGATTGCCAGTAGGTTTCAAAGGTACTTTTGGTTTTAGCTATAATGTGCGGTATTTCTTGCGCGGTAATTTTTAAGTTCCACTCAAGGCCGCTGGTAAGCGCTGAATGCGACAAATTAGACGAGCCAATATAACCGGTATGAAAACCCGTATTACGCATAAACAAGTATGACTTTGCGTGTAAGCGCTCTTGCTGGTTGTTGTAACTAAGTTTTACTTCAGTGTTTGGTAGGTTTGCTAAAAACTCCACCGCTTTAGCATCCGTTGCGCCCATGTACGAGGTGGTAATAACTTTGAGCTTATTGCCGCTTTTGGTAAAGGCTTCAAGCTCATTTTTAAATATGCGCAGCCCTGTCCATTTTATAAATGAGACAAGCCAGTAAATAGTGTCGGACGATTTAATCTCGCGCTTTAGCTCGGTTTCGAGCGATATACCTGCATTAGCACCGCTAAATAATTCGCTTTGTGTAAGCCCTGTTAGCGGAAAAATATCGTGAGAGTAATCTTTAAGATTTGCAGCAATAGGGTTTTGAGTATTAAACAGTGCAGTAAGAATACGGCCTTGGCTGTCGATAAGGTTTTCATTGATCAGCTCGTCATCGCGGATATGATCTTTAAGCCACAGCACAAGGTTGTTTGCGAGGTTAATTTGCTCGTGCAAACGCTCGCTTGAATTAGGGATTGCATCAATGGCATGTTCAACCAGCTTGCCTAAAAAACGCGAAAGCCACGTAGCCGCCTCAGCCGATTCTAGTTGGCGTTCGCCCACATAAAATTGGTCACGATTTAAATTTTGCTCAATTACTTGTGTAATTAACTGCTCGTAAATACCAATCTGTTGCATTAAATCGCTCCCTGTTTGCGAGCATTCAGTTTACTAAAAAATGCAATGTAAACAAGCATTAACTCATTATTGAATTAAAGGCAGCTGTTAAGATAATTCCCCCGTCATTTTGCCCGAAAAGACTCAATTGATGAGTAATTAATTGCATGGAAGCAATTAAAGACGTGACTTCGCCATGGACGGCGAATACACGGCGTTTACGTTCATATCAATTTAGGCTTTGAGGAAAGTGCAAAATGCTCGGGGCGCCGAGAGATTCCAAAGAGAAGTCGGCGGTTACTTCTCTTTGGTTGCCGTCGCCAACGCGACATTTTCTTTAGTTAATTAGACTATTTATTAATTTCTTCAACAGTTCTAATTACAGCTTTTTTTAAAGCGCTGCGCATAACTTCGTTAGTTAATTGATCCAATAATGTCTTATGGAGGACCCCCATACCCTCATTATTGGCCATAGTTGCATCAAATAATTCACGTGTAATTAATTCTTCCCCTAGCTTATTTACTAATGAAAGTGAAAAAGAAACATTTCTATTGCAGTCTAAAGTCCACGCACCATGACAATTAACATCAAAACTCATCAGGTCTGCAGAAATTAACATTTCAACTTGATTATTTATTGCAATATTACTTAGTAGTTTCGCTTCGCTAGATGCGGGTATTATGTCAATCTTTTTTGCATTTACACCTAATGATTGAAGTTCATCAATAAAGGCATTTCTTATAAAGTCGGCAACTCTAACAAATTCCTGTCCATCACTTGTCATGCCGATTGTTGCAGGGCCCATTCGCATAACTGCTTTTTCTGCTAATTCATCTTTAACAGTGGCAAGGTTTCTTTTATCTCTCCATTGGGTTACACCAATAGAGTCGATGTTTTTAACCTCTACACTTTCGATTGTTTTTTTATGGTATTCCACAGGGAATGAGTTTTGTATAGTACAACCAGATAAAATGGATAAGAAAGTGGCAGTTATAGTAAGTTTTTTTAACATATATTTATTTCCATATAAGGCTAAATATCGCACTTTTATCAAGTGCAAACCTAAAAAAGTTTAATTACTTACAATGATACACAAATTTTTATGAAAATAAGATCAATACTTTCAAATGGCTAAGTTATATTACAAATATAATAAACAGGTAAAAATTTGTAGGGGTCATTTCTATATAACTAAAAAGTAGATACAAACTCTCATCACAAACTGCTACAACAATCCCGCTCAGGCATGATTTAACAATTTGCTTAAACTATCTGTTTCTATTTTAGATTCAATCCTCTATATTCAGCCTAGGCGCCCAAAGGAAAAACAGCACTCAATTTAGGGATAAATAATGATTAAATGGATTTTATTGATACTACTTTGCGTATTCACTTCTCTCCCGCAAGCATACGAGCAATACTCGCAAGAACATTGCGATAGTATTGTAAAAGAACGTGAAACAATACGTTCACGGTTGCGTCAAAGCTATAAGGTGAAAGAAGGTGAGCGGTTAAAAGCACGGTTTAAATATTTGTTTGAAGAACTTGCAAAGCATTGTGATAAGCCCAAACAAACCAATCGAACATATCAACGCTCTTCGGCTTACAGCTCAAGTAACAATGCATTATTGCACACGCGGGTGCCTAATATGAAATTGCATAGCGACAGCTATAGCGATCCCGAAAAGCTAGCTGCATGGTCTGAATTTTATACTTTACCAAAGCGATGCCGTTCAAAAGGAATGCAATCATCCGATTTCGTGTGGTGCAGTGAATACCGTGGTGAACAAAAGCGCTTATTTGAAGCCCAGTGGAACAAGCGACGATAAAGATGTTGAGCACAAAATGGCGCGTGCTATTTGTATTTATTGTGCTGTTAATTGCAGCGGCACTTATTGCTAATCACCTAACTGGGCGGGTATTCAACTACCATGATCCTATTGGCAGTGTACGGACTATTTACGAGGATTTAAAAGTCGAAATCGAAGTAGTTGAAGAAACAGAGCAAACCCTAATTAAACCCTCTGCAGGCTCGTTTACCACTAAAACAGTAATACAAAACCATTTACCACAAGCCGATACAACGCGTTGTACAGATGTTTCATTAGGTGAAGTTAAATATAAGCGTAATGGCAATATTTACACTTGGACTGATAGCCATGGTGTGCCCCATTTTAGTGATACTAAGCCAGACTTTGCGGTTGAAACACTTGATACTGACTTAGTTGAGCCGCTCGATTACTTTGAATTAACGCTACAGGCCGCTAATTTACCGCCGTCGTTTACAGAAGAATTGCGGATAAAACTAAATACTGTGTTTAAAGTATATGGCCAAATTATAGGGGCAGATGCATTAAAAAAGGTAAGGTTAAACCTGACTGTATTTGCAACACGAAGTCGTTACGAACAAGCGATTAAACAGCGCGGGGCAGATCCAAGTAATACTGATGGTATATATTTTCATGCTACTAACTCTGCGTTTATATATTATCGAAACGAACAAAGCGCAATGCGCACAGCAATACACGAAGCGGTACATGCTATAAACAAAGCAATACTAGGCACAACTCCTCGTTGGCTTAATGAAGGGCTGGCTGAATATTTTGAATATACCAAAAACAGCATGCAATTAGTCAGCATTGAACCTCACCTAAGTTGGATAAGTAACAAACACATAGCGCAAAGTGTTTTCACTATTAATTGGTTGATAGGTTTAGATAACAAATGGCAAACAGCTGATGACACTAAACTTTATGCGAGCAGTTGGGCGGCGATATATTTTTTAATGGGCTCGAGCAAAGGCAAGCAGTTTTTAAAAAGCGTTATGTTAGCCGAGCAAAATTCACCTTGCAGTAAACTCACAGCTGAAACACTGGAAAGTATGTTGTATCAGCACTTTCCGCAGCTATCTAAAGACTATAAAACATGGTTAAACAAACCATTTATAAAGCACCGTTTTTAAAAAGATATTTAAAGCTGCGCTTTTCGCGTCAGCAAGCTTAACGCCTACGCTGATAAAAAGCGCTAGGTTGTGTTTTCTGCCCGTCGCTCGCTGCTCGAAACCCGCTGTCTTCTCTTTGTGCAAATATAGTTTTAAGTGATTTATTCGCAAAGAGGTTATGAGGCGCTGCGCTAAAGAGGTAACGCAAAAGGGACTAGGCGCTTTAAGCTCGAACCTCGAAGCTCGAAGCTCGAAGCTCGAACCTCGAAGCTCATTTCGTATCTATTTAAATAATATTGCAATCATATTAAATACCGCTAAACTAATCATTAGTATATTAATGACCGATTAGGTAGTCATTTATGAGATCTGAACAAGCATTAAAACTGGCGCGTCGATTGGGTGATTTAATTCGCCAGCATCGTACTTTACTTTATACCCAGAGCACGTTCGCTAAGATGATTGGTGTATCTCGCTCCACGGTACAAAAGCTTGAGCAAGGGGAGGTAGTAAAAAGCGATATATTGTTTGAATCCCTTGTTGTACTTCAATTGCAAGGCTCATTACTGGATGAAATTAACGAGCTTGCCGCAGATGTGGGCGGTTATAATGCAAGACAGCGTAAAAGCAATAAAACTCAGGTGATTAACGATGACTTCTGAAGCCTATGTATTTATTGACGGTTTAGAAGACAACCCGGTAATTTGTGGTTTTTTTAAGTTAAATACACAAACAGGCCGAGGTGAGTTTAATTATGGTAAAAGTTACCTTGCGCGCTCTGATGCGTTTGCGCTCGATCCGCTGCATTTACCATTACAGCCTGGCATCGTTAGTTATTCTGCCAATAAAGGTGTGTTTGGGGTGTTAAGTGATGCGGGGGCTGATTCGTGGGGGCGTAAGCTTATACTGTCGCTACATAATACCAAACCAAAAAATGAGCTAGAATTTTTACTCGCAGGCTCTGGGTATGGTGTTGGCGCCTTGGTATTTAGTTTGTCGCGCAGCGCATCAAAACATAAAGCGAATAAAAATACTTTAGCCGATTTAGCCTTATTGGATCAAGCAAAGGACGATTTGCTCGCCAATAAAACGATTTCACAGGAAGCAAAAAAAGCCTTTGAATTTGGTCAAAGCATGGGGGGAGCAAGACCTAAAACCTCTGTGAAAATTGACCAAAAACTTTATTTGGCAAAGTTTAATCGTCAAGACGATTTGTTTAATTTAGCTAGGGCTGAGCATGGCGCTATGTGTATGGCTAATGAATTGGGGATTCGCACTGCAAATACCCGTATTCATGAAACAGAAAATGGCGATGTTCTGTTAGTTGAACGTTTTGATGTAAGCGATGACTTACCAACTCATCACTTTTTAAGCGCCAATAGCTTATTACAAAAACCAAAAGTCGCGATAAACGACTTAGCAACATACTATAGCTACGGTGAATTGGCTGAATTTATTCGCCACCACACAGGTGAGTTCGCTGCTGATGCTACAGAGCTCTACAAGCGAATGGTATTTAACGTATTTATTGGTAATACTGATGATCACAGCCGAAATCATGCATTTTTGTATCACTTTTCAGGGCAAACGTGGCGTATGAGCCCCGCTTATGATATTACCCCTATTAATAACTCAAAGCAGCATGGCATAGGGCTTGGTGATGATGGCCGATATGCTAGTATCGATAATTTACTGTCGCAAGCCAAACGCTTCGGCCTCAACAAGGCTCAAGCAACAAAAATAATTGCCGAGGTTGAGAGCTATACTCGCCAGTGGCCAGCGCACTTTAAACGTTTTGCTAATATCAGTGATATTGACATAAAACGCTTAGAAAGCGTGATACCCTCTATAAGTTAAAGGCTAATAAAGCAGTCATTAGTGGTTTAATGACTGATTAAGTAGTCATTTATTAATTGGCGCTTATATGAACCTTAAAGCGGGAATGAGAAGGCAGCGGGCTTCGAGCGACGAGGCGCGGGTAAAATGCAAAAGCCTATAAATACGCGATATAAAATTGCTGCTACAGAATAATATTTGGCTTTTTTATTTCCTCTAAAAGCGCAGCGTCTCATAATCTCTTTATGAATAAATTACTTAAAAATTATTTGAACACAGAGAAGACAACGGGCTTCGAGCGACGAGTAGCGAGCTTGTACAAACACTAGAACCTAGAACCTAGAACCTAAAACCTAAAACCTAGCTCGTAGCCCGAAACCCGCGTTCCAAACATAAAACGCGCTGCATAAAGCCCTGCCTACAGGTTAGTCGGCCAGGGCGCTATTTGTGGGTTGATAAGCGCCATTATCTAACGCATCAAAGTAGGCTTGATAACGGCCGTTTTGTTTAAATTTAAGTAATTGCTGGTTAAATATTTCAAGCCGCTGTTCACTGAGTGGGTTATTTTTAGGGAACATCATAAAGCTTTGGTTTACCAACAATGCTTTGGGGTGGTGATTAATAGCGCTGAATAGGTCAGGTAATTTACTCGCTAATGTGAAATAGCCTACGCTTTGCTCTTCGGCAAAGGCGTCGATTCTGCCCATAGCTAAGCGTTTAAAGTTTTGCTCTGTGGTACTTACTCGCGACATATCGAATAAGCCTTCATCGGCTGCTTTATCAAAGTCTTTGCCGTAACTGTAGGCAAGCCCACCACCGAGTAATAAGCCTTTTAAATCGTTTAGATTTTGCCAATCAAAAGGGCGTTGTTTATGATAAAAAAATACAAAACGCTCGTTTAGCACTGGCTCACTGTAAAAATAATTCTTAGTACGTTGTTGTTCAAACATCCATACGGCAGTGGCTGCGTATTTATCATTAATGGTGTCGTGGTAAGCACGCGGCCACGGTAAAAAGGTAAAGTTAACTTTAATGTTAGCTTGTGCAAATATATCGGTAATTAAATGCGCAACCACGCCTTTGTGAGGCAGCGATTCGCTTAAAAAAGGTGGCCATTCGCCTGTACTTATATTTAAAGTAGCATGGTGATTAGGCGCTTTGCTTGAGGGTTGTATTGCTTCAATTGCGTGCGTGTAATGACTGGTAAAAGCCATCAGCAAAAAAGATGCGATATAAATACGGTATCTTAATTTAGCTGATAACATAACATGCATGTGTATAAGTCTCTCCTTCTATTAAATATACCCTTTTGGGATATAAAGCGGCTTTGAGCGTTGCTTAAAAAACAGGCTATTTTAAAGGCGTTAACTGAATGTAGGCTTAAGGGCTATACCGTCGCTTTACAGACTTATTTTAAGTATTTTTATGTTACCGCGTTATTCTTTTGTTTGCATGTTTTTTGCGCGTTCTTCTGCATCGATGAGTGCTTGTGATTTAGGCGCGCGTTTTTTTTCTTCTATTTTTGGTTTTTGTGGTGAATTTGGATCCCAGCTTTCATCAAGCGATAAATTAGCAAATGGATTGCTGCTTTGTGGTGAGTTATCAGGCTTACTTGGCTCTTCAGGGGCAACCTTTACTTGCTCAGGCATTACTTTTATTTTTTTAGTTGGTAGTGGCGCGTCGGGATCGAAAGTGCGTACTTCTGGCTCTTTAAAGTCGTGTTCAGTGGTTGAGCTTAATGATGAACGCTGCGTTTTTGCAGGATGGAAATCAGCTTGTGGCTGATGGGGTACAATGGGTTCAGGTGCGCTGTGTGAAGGCTTTATAGGCGCTTCTTGTTGTACCTTTTTGATTGGCTGATTTATAGGATTACGCTGAATTTTGGTTTGTTTGGCTTCGGGGTCAAAATCTCTTACTTGTGGCTCGGCAAACTCTGTTGCATTTTTTATCCGCTCTAAGGTTGCTTTAGCAGCTGCTTCAAACTCTGCCGTGTTAGGCTCCGGCTTTATTTTCACTGTATTAACTCGACTAGAATCAGGCTCTTTACCCTTGCTTTCGACGGCTGGGTTTTGCAGAACAGAGCCAGTCACCATCGGCTCAGTAACAACACTGTGAGTTTGATCATTGTCGTGACTTGGGGACATTTGCAATGGTATGCCAGTATCAGCCGTTTGTTTATTTTGCTTAATATTGCGCAGGCGCATTAATACCACAACCGTAATTACCACAATTAACAATAGTGCCACACTTGGTAATACTAGCGAGATTATATTAGCCCCTTTGGGCATTGAAGAGGCAATAACGGCTGTTTGCTCGCTGGCTTTTATAGTGATAGGTACGGCGGTTTGTGCAGGCTCAACGGTGGCTTTTTTTACCTCTGGTTGCGTATTTTCCTCAGTGTTTGATAATTCACTGGCCGGTATTTTGCCGGGCTGTGCATTTTTTTCAGAAGCGCTGCTTTGTTCAGCCGCTGCTGTTACATTGACTTGTGACTCATCAGGTGCTGTTGTGGTTGATGCTACTGGGGCATTTTTTTTAGCTTGCTCTATAGTTTGAGTGGCGCTTTTTTCGATTACATTATTTTGGGGTCCAGTTGCACTTTGCTCAGTTGCAGCGTCTGGGAACGTTGACTGTAAAGTGGGTTCTGTTTGTTGTGATTTTACAACCTCCGGGGTCGATTGTTCAATAACCGGCTGCGGTTTAGGCTTTGGTACTGGCAAAGTGCGTGCCGCTTGCGGATCACTGCAGTTTTTTTCAAAGTCTCGCGCAGCATTACGGTATTTACGGCTGGCTTTATTATTGCTGTGTTGCTGCATTTCTTGTTTTATAAGAATACACATAGCTTCGTTATAAGCGGCACTGCTGGCACTATAAAACAAAGCAAAACAAAAAAGTAAGCAACTCAGTAACGGTTTCATAAAACTCAAAAGTGGTTAAGCATCAATGCCCTAATCTTAAGCGTAAAGTGAAAAATTATCTAGAAGCGCCTAGCGTTAATTAGGGTCTGTTGACCTTTGCGGATTACAATTTGTTCAAACTAGGGGCGGTTTAATCGCGGCGCGAGGTTTGTAACCTAGTGGACTAAGTAAAAACCGAGCAACAAAGAGTAAATCGCTCCTAGGCAGAACCCGAAGGGCAGCGCCTGTTTGGCATTGATGCTGCGTTATCGCCTATTTATGGGGAACAACCACACTACATAGGCTCTGCCTTGCCTAAATACCAAACAGACTGCTGCAAATTTAACCTTGAAAGGTCAACAGACCCTAGTCAATTACCATTAAGCTTCGGTACTCGTCGTAAGCAAATTGATCGGTCATACCGCTAATGTAGTCTTGAATTAACCGACAGCGATAATAAAATTCATAGGCTGCAAAATGATCGGGCTCTTCTTGCATCGCATTTATGGCATGCTGATAGCTACTTAAATGCTTTTTAGAGAGCTTTTTAACGAGTCTCGATTCTATTAATAAGCGGTTGTCGCCATGCAATGCACGTTTAAAGTCATCGCTACTCAAAAGCAGCAAAGGTTTATAACAATCGAGTAGGCCATTAATAATACGGTAGCCTTGCAGTTCGAGCTTTTCGACTTCTTTGTGCGAAAATACATGCTCAAGCGCGACTTGTTTGAGCGCTTGGGTTGCTGCATGCAGGTAGCTGCGATCTTCTAATAATGCATGGTTAAAGTCGCCATGATAAATTGGCTCTATGTTTTCAATAAAGCGTTTTGCGGCATGGTTTACTAGCGGGTGCAGTAATGACACGCGTAAATAAATAAAAAACTCACTATTAAAATTAAAGGGCTGTGCTTGTGCCCGTTCTATGGCGTAGTTTATGGCGTCGTCCACAAAGCTTTGGTGTTGGGTGTCGTTAAGGGCTAAGTTAATTAGCGCTTTTTGATACTGCTTTTTTAGTTGCTCGCATAATAACTGTGTGGTGATAATGTCTTTTTCTACGGCGTCTTCTATGTCGGCAAGGCAATAAGAAATATCGTCAGCGGCTTCCATAATATAACTGGCAGGGTGACGGCAATAGGGCTCCATTTTCAGCTCAGTTTGCAGTGCCTCTACAAAGCTTTTTTCACTGTAGTAATACCCCACTTTTTTCATAATGTAGTTTTTATTTTGAGGAATATCTTGCTTCGCTAAACTTGCAGGGCGGGTGTACTTTAAAATAGCGGCAGTTTGGCTATAGGTTAAATTTAGGCTCAGCAAAGAGTGAATAATACGTATTCCTTGGGCGTTGCCTTCAAAGCTGCAAATATCTTGGGCTAAATGTTTAAAAATAACGCCAATGCTGCTGTTTGTTGTTTGGCAACGCTCAGGCGTAATGCTGGCTAAATTAGCATTAAACCAATTATTAATAGCCGCTTCGCCAAAGTGACCAAATGGTGGGTTACCAATGTCGTGCATCAGGCAGGCCATTTCTACTAGGGTTTCTAGTGGGCGCTCTAAACCCGACAAACCATATTCTTTTTGTTGCTGGTAATTTAAATTGGCAAAAATGCGCTGCACAATAAAGCGGCCAACTTGCTGAACTTCTAATGAGTGAGTTAGGCGCGAACGCACTGCCGCGTTGCGCTCCAGCGGAAATACTTGGGTTTTTTGTTGCAGCCGACGAATGGCTGCACTATTAATAATTCGGCCACGATCGCTCTCAAGCGCCATTTGTAAATTGGCAGTGGTGCGCTGCATACGTGCAGGGGTTACTTTGCTACTGAAGTTGATCATGGTAATCCTTTTTATGTGAATTAAGCACTTATTAAACGCACGATTATTTATTTTTAATAGTTTGCTTTAATTTATCAGCATGTATCATAAAGTAACAACTTGCTTTAGTATTATTTTTTATAAAATTAACATACATCTAGGTATTTAAAATGAAGTTGTGGATCACTAAGGTAATGTGTTTTTGCCTTTTATTGGGTGTGAATAGTGCGTTTGCCGCTAAAGAGCAAACGGTTGTTATGATCTCTATTGATGGCTTGCGTTGGGATTACATTGAAAAGCACGGTGCGCCTAATTTAAAAGCAATGGGTGAGCAAGGCGTAAGAGCGCAAAAAATGCAGCCTGTTTATCCTACTAAAACGTTTCCAAATCATATTTCGGTGATCACCGGTTTACTGCCAGTTAACCATGGCATTGTAGATAATAAGTTTTGTGACAAAGCGCGCAATAATGAATGCTACAGCATGGGGAAAGGACAAAAAGACAGTACCTGGGTACGCGGCACGCCACTGTGGAATTTAGTTAAAATGCATGGGCTTAAATCGGCGGTATACTTTTGGCCTGAGTCGGATGCGCGCTTTAATGGTATGACGCCTGACTATTATTTTCATTACTCTAAACAAGGTGACTACCAAGACCGAATTGATCAAATCATTCAATGGTTAAGCTTACCTAAAGCACAGCGCCCACGTTTTGTGGCGAGTTATTTTTCGTTAGTCGATAGCATGGGGCATGAATATGGCCCTGATGCGGTGCAAACGCGTGATGCCGTTAAACAGCTAGATGCGCTGATGGGGCAATTAAAAACCCGCTTGAGTAAGTTAGAGCAAGAGGTAAATCTGGTGATTGTGTCTGATCATGGTATGGCACAAGTTGAGCCTGAGCAGAGCATTGTTGTGAGCAGCTTACCTAAAGATGATAATTTTATGGTTGTTAATACCGGTCCTCGATTACTCATTTATACTAAAAGCGATGCTAAAAATGCAGATGTAGAGGCTTATAAAGCCCGTTTACAACATGCAGCAAAAGGACGTTACACGGTACTAACAGAGGAGCAGCTTGCAGGATATCACTATAATAAAGGCACTCGTGTGGGCGATATTGTGGTACAAACGACAGCGCCTGCGGTATTTAGCAGTAGTGCTAAAGTGCCTTACTTAGGAACGCATGGCTATGCCTATACCGATGATATGGCAGCGACATTTATTGCTACCGGGCCGGCGTTTAAAAAAGGGGTGAGCATTGAGCGAGTGAATAATTTAGATATTTACCCTGTGCTTGCTAAGGTGATGGGTTTAAAGCTAATGAGTAAAGTGGATAGCGATGGTAAAACCTTACTCCCTGCCATACAACAGAAAATGATTAATCATTAAAAAAGAGCGCCGAGGCGCTCCGCAAGGGAAACTTAATTGGTAAGCATGGGTAATTTACCCATGCTGATATTGTTATTTAAGCTGAATTTTGAGAATACATTTATTATTCAGAATTGAGCTTATTTAAAGTTAGCGATACTGGTTTTTGTGTCGGTAACGGTACGAATGGCGTACGACTGATTGGTCACCCCAAATGGGATACCGTTTACGCTCCAGTTAGGGTTTGAGAAATAGTCGTACTGTGTTGCACTGCCAAATACAAATGGGTAGGCCATAATACTGGCAAATTCATTTTGTACACCGTGCCCCATACCATCAACGTATACACCACCGGCTGTATCGCCTTGCTTACGTGAATGCGCTAAACCTTGGTTATGACCAAGCTCATGAACAAAGGTTGTGGCTCCACAATCGATTGCGGTGATTGAGTACATGCGGCTGCTCATTGAGCTGTATAAATTACCATTTGTGCCTTGGCCAACCCATGCTAAGCCACATGAAATTAAACCGTTACCTGCACTTTGGCCTGTACCGAGTACGGCAACCATGTCGGCTTTCCAATCATTGCGTAAACCATCTACGTAACTACTATTTGTGACGGCATTTAACCAATCTTCAGAAGGGGTTACTGCATAGTCACCTAAATTTTGAGTCCCAACTAAACGTAGCGTAATGTCAACGCCATTTTGGCTGTATACTTGGTTACTAAAAGCAATAAGCTGATTAATTTTGGTATTGATATTACTGGTAGCTGCTGCAGATTGATCGGTATATAAAATACCAATATCAATGGTTTCTGCTGACACTGTGCTGGCCGCACATAGCGCCGTTGCAATAGCGGCTGTTGAAATTACTTTTTTCATTGTTGTATTTCCTTACTTTTTACGATTGCAGTGTTTACTGCTAGGTCTTGTTGCCTGCGTTGACAGGTTTGTTTAAAAAGAGGGCGTGTTTTCAGCACGAGGTGCAAATGGATCTATGTCATCCGCATTTTTTGGTGCAGGTTCACCAACCTGATGCTCTATATGTGTTTTATATAGGTCACGCTTAGCTGCAATCCAGCCATATTGACCTTTACTTTCAAAAACATAATTACCACTTGGGGCTGTAAATTGACCGTAAACCGCATCATTGCCAACGGTTAATATGGTGGTGTGCATTGCGCCATTGGCCCCAATAACCTGACCAACAATGCTTTTATCGCCGTTACTGGCACGGGTAACATTGGTTATTTCAGCGCTGTAGGTTTCTGCGGTTTGCGGTATTGCAAGGTCAAAATTATCACCCGTTTTGAGGGTTTTTAGCGCCGCTAGATCAAATTCTATGTAGGCTTCATTTTGTAAATCGGTTGGCAGTACTTTTGCCGCTTTAAGTATTTCTTTAGCCTTTGCTGAAGGTTTATTAATTGCGTCAAATGAGTTTGAAGGTACGTTTGATTCAATGTTAGCGGGTTTTGCTGCAATAGGGTCTTTACTCATATCAATGGGCGATGGGTTATGTGTTTTTTTTGCAAACTCAGAATCAACAGGAACGATATCAATAGCAATGGGCGCTTCTACCTCATCGGTTTTTTTCTGATCATTAAGCAGCGTATACAAGGCAAATACAGACAAAGGAATAGCGATAGTTAAAACAATGTAACGTTTCATCTGTTTCTCTTTTAGGTTAAATGGTGAACTAATTGTTAAGTTTTATCTTAAAAAAAGAATTAGATCAAATTTAAATTGTAACCATAAAGTGGTAATTGCTTTTTTTATAACTTATTGTAAGTATTTGCTTTACCTTTTTTAGGTATACTTTTTTGGTTTAATAGGATGGCTTTTTTGTAGTAATGGCGCACCCTGTGGCATGTTTTTGGGTACGTGTGTGTTTTTTAAATCACACCGATTTTGACAAGTAAAACTGACCAATAAAATTTTTTAGTAACGTGATCATTTTTCATTATTCAAAGGGCTAATTGCAAAGTATAAATAGGCAAAGTATGTTGTATCGTTAAACACCTATTAAAAGAGGGAATTATGGCAGGGACTGATCAGTTACTTAGTCGAATTATGGCAGGACTTGTTGCGGTCATTATTGGTTTTTCAAGTTCTATTGCATTGATTTATCAAGTGGTGATCACCTTAGGTGGTACACCTGAACTTGTGGCAAGCTGGATATTAATGCTGGGGCTAGTAATGGGCGGTACGTCTATTATGCTGTCGTTTTATTATAAGGTGCCCATTTTAATTGCATGGTCGACCACCGGTGCAGCATTACTGATCTCAAGTGCCCAGGGCTACAGCTTACATGAAGCGATAGGCGCATTTATGCTATCAGCCTTATTGGTATTGGTATCTGGCATTACCGGTTGGTTTGAAAAAATCATGAACCGTATTCCCAGTGAACTGGCCTGTGCTATGTTAGCGGGGGTATTAGTCACATTTGGTATTGATGTGTTTAACTTTATGAACGACTTGCCATTGGTGATTGGTTTAATGGTGGTGGTGTACTTTATTGGCAAGCGCTTTTTTGCTCGTTTTGCAATGCTAAGTGTATTGTTAGCGGGTATATTTTTAACCTGGTATATGGGAAATATCGATACTAGCACCGTGCAGTGGCAGGCAAGCAGCTTTGCTTATATTGCACCAAGCTTTAGTTTGCAGGCATTTATAAGTATTAGTATTCCTTTGTATATAGTAACTATGACTTCACAAAACTTACCCGGTTTCGCTATTTTAAAAGCGCATAACTATAAAGCGCCAATATCATCGTCATTAACTGTGACCGGGTTAATAAATTTAGTAACCGCGCCATTTGGCACCTATTCAATTAATTTAGCGGCCATTACGGCTGCTATTTGTATGAGCGAAGAGGCCGATAAAAACCCTGATAAGCGCTATTGGGCGAGCATTGCTGGTGGGATGTTTTACATTATTATGGCGCTGTGTGCTGCAATGCTAGTGGCGATTGTAGCAAGCCTGCCGCAAGCACTGGTATTGGCGTTAGCGGGTATTGCTTTGTTTGGCACCATCGCTAATAGTTTGCAGCAGTCTTTGCACAGCCCCGAATATACAGAGGCGGCCATTATTACCTTTTTAGTTACGGCTTCTGATTTAACGTTATGGTCAGTCGGCTCTGCGTGCTGGGGGATAATAGCAGGGGCACTCACGTTAATGGTGACACGTAAGAGCTAAGAGCAGATTTTAGGTGTTAGGTGCGGGGATCGGGTGTCGAGCAACGGGTTTGGTACTGTGCGCGCGAGGTAAACTCACGCCTACAGTCGATCACCGCACTTAGCTGATCTCTTGCTGATCGCTGACAGCTAAAACCTAACCGCTGCTCTTCCCGTTTTTATAGCATTGGTTTTAACACATCAAACATGGCGTCTATGTGATCGTCACGGTCGTTAAGCGCTGCTATATAACGGTATTTTTCGCCGCCGGCTTCTTCAAAAATCTCTCGGTTTTCACCTTCTAATTCTTCAAGTGTTTCTAGGCAGTCGGCGCTAAAGGCAGGGCTGATAATAGCCACATCTTTAATTCCTTCGCCAGGTAAGCTCTCAAGAGTTGCATCTGTGTAAGGTTTTAACCATTCAGCTTTACCAAAACGGCTTTGGAAAGTGGTGATCACTTTGTCTTTATCTAGGCCTAGCTTTTCTACCACTAAACGGGTGGTTTGTTGGCATAGGCAGTGATAGGGGTCGCCATTATCTAAAAACTGTTTAGGCATGCCGTGATACGAAAACACCATTTTTTGTGGCATGCCGTGTTTTTCTAAATCTTCGCTAATGCTGTTAGCAAGCGACTCTAGGTAGGTTGGGTTTTTGTGATACCCATTTACAAAGTGTAGCTCAGGCACCCAGCGCCATTTTTTTAATACATTTGCCACGGCATCAAATGTTGAGCCTGTGGTTGGACTTGAATATTGTGGGTAAAGTGGTAACACAATAATGCGGGTTAAGCCTTTATCTCTGAGCTCTTCAAGGCCCGCTTCGATTGATGGATTACCATAGCGCATCGCCATAACCACTTCGGTGTTGGTATAGCCGTGCTGTTTTAATAAGGCATTTAATTTAATGCTTTGTTGGCGTGTAATGTGGGTCAGTGGCGAGCCATTTTCAGTCCATATGCTTTTATACAATTTAGCTGAGCGCTTTGGGCGTATACGCAAAATGATGCCATGCAGAATAAGCATCCACACAATACGCGGTATTTCTACGATACGAGGGTCTGACAAAAACTCACGTAAGTAAATACGCAATGCACTTGCTGTTGGGGCATCGGGGCTACCTAAGTTGGTCAGAAGTATTCCCGTTTTTTGGTTAAAACGCCCGTCGTGGGGATTGTCGGTAACGGCAGAAAATCGCGACACGTTGTGCTCCTTCAAGCAATGGATTTATAGGTATCTATTTAGGCTTAGTATAACGAATAAAAGAGTATTTTAGATCAATCATTTAGCCATTTTAACCATAATTCTAAATGGGGTCGGCTTTTTGGCTTCGAGTTGTTGTAGCTTAACAATCGATTTCGTATTGAAAATATGTCCTTTAGGCAAAAGCATAATACCTGTATGGCTGTGCAGTGAGTTTGCCAATATCATATTTTCTTCGAGTTCTTGTGCGCTCATCACCTTTATTGAACCAATAGAGCTGTCAGAGGCAATGAGTTTAGCGTGGCTGGCTTCAAGTGCATCGACAATACGCGGGTGGTATAAGCTGCCACTGTTTGATTTAATACTATTGAGCGCAAATTGATGGCGTTGTTTTGTTGTAAGTAACGGCTCACTTTGCTCGTAACTCTCCCAATAGTCACGAGCAACACTGAGCACCATAGCACCAATGGGAATATCGTTTTTAGCAAGTCCTTTGGGAATACCTTTGCCATTGTAGCGTTCGAATTGGTGGTAAATTGCATCAGACACATCGCTTAAATGAGTCGCAGGCATGAGCATTAATTGTGAAATACTTGGGTGGGTGTAAAATGTTTTTCTTTGAACTTCATTAAGCTCGTTAATGGGTTTGTTGTAAAGCTCAGGGTCCATAGCAAGTAAACCAATTTGAGCCAAATACCCCGCAATAGGCGCAAGTTCAATGCTTTTTTGCGATACGTTAAGGTAACGCGCTATTTGAGTACATGTACCGGCTATATTTTCTGCTCTTTTACCATCGAGATAGGGGTTTGCATTGATAAAATTATAAAGCAGTTCAACAGTAGATTGGTGCTCTCGTTTTTCACTTTCATTAGCGACTTCAAGTTTTTTTAATACGCTTCTTATTTGTTTTGTCCGCTTTTCGACGAGTTGCTCTAGGTTAGTATTCAGCTCTTTTAATTGTTCATTTTGCTGATTTACATGGCGCTGTAAAATCTCATTTTGCTTTTTGAGTCTAAACTTTTCGACGCCTGATTGGATAACGCTAATTAAGTGATCGTTTTGCCAAGGCTTTTGCACGTAGGCGTGAATGCCTCCTTCATTAACAGCACTAATTGTTGACTCTAAATCAGAAAAACCAGTTAACAAAATACGCTGGCTATCGGGGGCAACTTTTCTTGCTTTAGCTAAAAACTCAGCACCACTCATTAGTGGCATACGCATGTCACTGATGACGACATCAAACTGTTTTTTTTGCATTTTTTCAAGTGCATCATGGCCACTGGTTGAAACACTCACATCAAATTTATATTGGCGCAACAGTCGTACTAAAGATTTGAGTACATTGGCCTCATCATCTAGGCATAAAATGCTCGGCGGCTGTTCATTTAATTGCTCTAATACATCAATGTCCGTCATTTTTTTACCAATAAGATAGTGAGTTGTATGGCTAAATTTAGTCTAAGCTTTGGTTGTAAACAACTGATTTATTTAAGCCGTTTCCAAGTATAGTATTTGAACAATACGCAAATCATTGTTGTTAGGATTAAATAAGGTAACGCTGTGTTGTAGTTTGTATCTATTTTTACTGTAATTCTCTGTAATTCAACGTGAAGATGAGTACTGATATATAAGCAAAATCGAGAGTGTGACATAGCTTACTCAATTTGTTTGTTGGCATGTAATATGGTCAGTACGTCGTCAGTTAATGTGGGCTTCTTAGGTAACGTAATATAAAAAGCAGTGCCTTGGTTTAACTGGCTTTCAACCCGAATTTGGCCACTATGTTGCTCTATAATTGCTTTACTTATAGCTAGCCCTAACCCTGTGCCTTGGCCTATTGGTTTTGTAGTATAGAAAGGGTCAAAAATTTTATTTAATTTGTCCTCATCAATTCCACTGCCATTATCGGCAATGGTTATATAGGCATTTTTTTTATCGGCTTTAGTGGTAATAGTGATGACACCGACTTTGTCGCAAATGGCTTGAGCGGCGTTAAAAAATAAATTTAAAAATACCTGAGAGAGCTGGGTCGAACGTCCTGTGATGATAACGGGTTCTGTGTCGTAGTGTTTTTCAACGTTGGCGTTGTATTTAATTTCGTTCCAGGCAACACGTAATGTGTTATCAATGAGCTCTGTTATATCAATATCGCCAATTTGGGTTTGATCCGGATGAGCAAATTGCCTTAATCCTTGAACAATCTCCTTAACACGATCAGCCCCTTCAGTCATTTCAGCAATGATATCGCTTGAGTCTGTTTGTAATTCATCAAATTGATAATGTTGTAGCGTATCTGCTAATGTTTGCTGCGCTATGGCTTTTTCTGCTTTGAGTGCGTTAATTAAATGACTAAATTGCTCAAGGTTGTAAGCCAAATTTTGGATATTACTGACAATGTAGCTTAAAGGGTTGTTTATTTCGTGTGCAACGCCTGCCGCCATTTGCCCTAACGAAGCCATTTTTTCAGAGTTGATTAACACTTGTTCAATGTTACTTTGTTTTTCTTCCATTTCTTTTTGTTTAACAAGTAAATTTCGTTTTTCAAATTGTGAAATTGTATTCCCTGCAAAGCTGACAAAGCGTTGCATTAAAGTAATATCGTGCTGATTAAATGCGCCAATTGTTTCTGAAAAAATATAGAGCTGGTAGCTTTCTGTACTGGTACTTACTGGGGTGGTGAGCATTGCATGCTGCGAATGCCAAAAAGGATCAGTTACTTGCCAATCAGGAAGTTGGTGTAAGTTAAATACATTTTTAATGTCTCTATTGGGTTTATTTAGTGCTTTGAGTTGGGTAATTATTTCATCACTTTGTGGGTGCGATGCTGTAATTAACGTCGTGGTTTCATTGCTGGGGTTTATTTTAATTAAAATAGCCGCAGAAAAAGCAATGGCTTGCTGCAAAATATCAAAAAACTCAGTGAGTAAGGTTTCAGTTTTGTCGTTCTTTAAAATGGCATCTAAGCCATTTAAGATCAGGCTATTAAAGGCACGGTTTTCTTCAAGTGCTAAATTATGAACTTGTAATAAGTGTAGCTTTTCTAACAGTATTTCATTGCTACTCATTCAGGGCCACCAAAGATTTCGCATGAAATCATTAAATTACCATGTTTACTTGTTGAATCGCTGAATGTGCCGAGCTCCCCAAAAGTAAAGCCCATAATAAACGGTGTGTTGGGTAATTGTGCTGCAATAGACTCTTTAACTTCTTGCATGGCGTCTTTAATTGACAGCATACAGCCTCCGCAAAAAATGATAATGGCGCCGGTAATATTTTTTATGGCATGGAGTTCTGCCAATTTAGTTAATGAGGTGACAACCATATCACCTCGTTTAATTAATTGCTCTGGGCTTCCCGAAGCTAAATAAATAGTATCGCCAACGCTTAAATTTGAAAATAATTCTAGCGTGCCATTTTCAGCTACCGCTGGATGACTTAACAGTAATCGAGGGATTTCATCATTTAAAGAAAGGGCGCTTGCCAATGGGGTCATTGTTGATTGAGCAAGGATATTTCCTGAAGTTAAGGCGTTTAAACCTATGTTTTTTCGCCACTGATTATAAACATCAAACGCGGGCTGGTTATCAATTGTTTTTAATAAACGACCATCCACGTCTGTCACTGTACCTTGCTGGTCGGTTTTATCGTAGCCTGAACTATAAAAGCCGAATGTTTCTACACTGGGGTATAACACCGCAATAATAAAACCTTGTTGGTATACATTTTCAGTATCGCTAAAACACCACTTTGCTGAAATATCGTTGTCGGCGCAACTTCCTCCAAAAACAGGTATACGCTGCCCGATAGCATCTTGAATTCCCTGCAAAACCAGCTCCTCATTACCTGGGACTTGAAAGCACCAGACCATTTTTGGGGCGAGGCCTGCTTGGCCTGCATTAGCAATGGCTTTAAGTACGGTTTGAGCAGCATTTTCTCTTAGATTATCGGCTGCATTACAACTTGCAACACCATAATGACCATTTGAGTCTTTAATCGAGAATAAACTAATACTTTGCTCATTTAATGATAGGGTTTGGTCGGTTGATGACCCAAGACACGAAGAGATGATTAAACAATTGCGAGTGTTTTTTAAAAAGCCTGGCTGGTTATTAAAAAGGTATTTAATGGTATCGGTTGTAGCAAACCCAAGCAGTAAATCTGGGCTGTTGTTCGTAAACTGACTAACAGGTTGGATAAATTTATCTATATCGCTGCCGTGAGTGTGAAAAGTATCAATGGCGAACATAGATGCCCCTTGGTAATAACAATAGCCACAACCGTGGATGTTTTAATTATTAATAATCGCTTAGAATTTATTCTAGACTATATATTAAATAGAATGAATTTAGCTGCTAATTATTAGTCGATATCACCTTTGCCCACGAGTTTTATTTGTCGTGCTGCGTTTAAATTTATGTTAGCGTTGCGTTAAAATCAAGCTAATAATATTGACATTTTCAGCCCCGGTAAAGCTGAATAAGGTTGCTAATTACTTATATCCTCATCAGTGTATAGAAACGCTGGATCAATGTAGGAGGCCTAAAAGGGCACTCATTAGCTGAGCGAGGTAATTATAGCTACGAGTAAATAACTTTATTGCTTATGTGTTTAGGCACAACATGCTGATGTGAATTTATTTAAATCATTAAGTAACGATACATGGATGAGCTGTGTGAACAATTTACTAGGCACAAGTAAAACTCATTTGAGGTATAAATAGTGGCTTTGCGAATTTTATTGGTAGACGATGAACTCAATGTATTGAAATCTTTAAAACGAGTACTTGTTCGTTCAGGTTATGATGTAATGACGGCATCCACTGGTTTTGAGGCACTTGAAATATTAGCGGCTAATCAAGTTGAGATAATTATTACTGACTTTAGAATGCCAGAAATGAACGGCGCTGATTTATTACGCCAAGTTAAAATTAATTGGCCCGATTGCGTAAATTTAGTGCTCAGCGGGTATGCTGATTTTAAGTCTGTGGTTGAGTTATTAAATCAGGGATTAGTATTTCGTTTTTTAGAAAAGCCATGGGTTGATAGTGAGCTACTTGAAAACATTAGCGAGGCGAAAGTAAAATATGAACAGCGCCGAGCTAAAAGAGTAAGAGATCAGTTATTAATGGGCAGTATGTCGGCATTAATAGAAATAGACAATGACGGCATTATTAATCGTTTTAATGCACCTGCCGCTGAAATCATTTCAGATATTCATTTATACGAAAACAAACACCTCGCCAATTTAGATACAGCTCAAAACAAAGCGGTAAGTCAGTCGTTTGTTGATAAGCAAAGCAGTACACTTTTTATTAATTATGCTTGCACTTCTGATCTAGCTAAAAGCGAAGAAGTTATGATTGAGCGTTGTTTACATGACGGTTTTTGCCAGCTTTTAAAGTTATCAATTAACTCAAATAGTATGAGTAATATTTTTCAACTTACCAGAACACCATCAGTGGTGACTAACGAGTCTGATTTTTATCATCATTTAGCCCTGTGTGAAGCGAATAAAGAATGTTATGCCCTCGTTTATATAGGTATTGCGCAGTTTCAATTAATCAATGATCTGTTAGGCGCAGAAGATGGCAGCCACCTTATAAAATTGGTTTTGGAGGTGCTAAAAGGCGTATCAAAGCAACCGGTGAAAGTTCTTCATAAGAGCGCCGATCGGTTTGTATTATTTGTTCCTGAAATTAAATCTGATAGTGAAATTTTAACCGATTTAAATAAGGCGATGAATGATCTGAAAAAACTACTCCCTAGTAAATATAACGATGCCCATGTGCAGCTTTATGGCGTGTATGGGTTGTTTCCTGAAGATAATTTGAAAGGAAAAGAACTCGTTAATCAAATGCAGTTGACGATGAATTACCAAGTAAGTGAACAACAGCGTATTTGTTCTCGGTTTGATCCTCAGCTGGTAGCCGATTATAAAAAGAACTTTGAGTTAAGCCGTTTATTATTAACAGCGGTAAGTAATGATGAACTGTCGTTGCGTTTTCAGCCAAAAGTAGACACTAAAACAGGGCAAATATTGATTGCTGAGACGCTTATTCGCTGGTATGAGCCGAGTAAACATGGCTGGGTACCGCCAGCTCATTTTATCCCGATTGCTGAATGTGATGGCCAAATTATATCAATAGGACGCTGGGTTATTTCTCAAAGTTGTAAAACGTTAAAATATTGGACAGAGAACAATACAGGCGTGCGTGTATTGGCAATTAACTTATCTGCTAGACAATTAAAAGATGATCCCGATTGGATTGACTTTATGCTCGAGTGTTTAAGTCGCAATAATTTAGAGTCATCACAGTTGGTTTTTGAGTTAACAGAAACCTATTTAATAGAAGATTTTACTATTTGCGAACAACAGTTAATAAAATTAAGAACGTGGGGTTTAAGTTATTGATTGATGACTTTGGTGTAGGTTACTCATCACTTGGCTATCTTTCTAAGTTGCCAGTAGATGGTGTTAAACTAGATAGAGCCCTTATTGCTGATATAGAGTCGTCTTTAGCGATGCAAAGTATGATTCGTAATATTACGCGTATGTCACATGATCTAAATCTTAAAGTTGTTGCTGAGGGAGTAGAAACAGCCTATCAATGTGAATTAATTAAAAAGTTAGGGTGTGACTACATACAAGGCTATTACTATAGTGAGCCTTTAGAGCAGGATGATTTTTGTAATTACTTAAGCCATTTCAATTCTCAAGGTGCGCAATGAGTTCAATAGCGGTAGTCATACTAGATGACGATGCTTTTTTATTAAAAGTATTACAAAGAACTATTCATCGAGCCTTTCCAGAGGTTGATATAATGACAACCTCTGATATTGATGAATTTTGGCAACTACTAAACACTAAGCAAGACCTAGATTTAGTATTAAGTGATTATTTAATGCCGCAAATGAATGGTTTGGATGTTTTAGAGCAATGCTCGTCGCAAAACCCTTACCCAGTGAGGGCATTACTTACTGGCGATATGACACTGAGTACCATGATGCGACAGCCTAATGTTGTGCATGCTTATCTTGCTAAACCGTTTAATGAGGCAGACATAACCGCACTTTTTAACAATGTGGCGGCGTTAAAGTCGTTACCCTTTGCTTTTAATGTGCGCAGGCAGTTAGGGGCTATGATCAGCTTTCCTGTTTATCCTCTTATTTTGAAAGAACTCAGGGAGTTAGTACAAAGCGATGAATTTGATTTACACGACATTGCCCATGTTGTTTCTCAAGAGCCAATAATAACTGCTAAATTGTTGCAACTTGCAAACTCATCTTATCTTGGGTTTGTAAGGCCAACATCGTCAATTGATGAAGCTGTGTCGAGGCTCGGAACAACGATATTAATGGCTATCACCACTTCTTTATTAGTTGCCAAAAATTTTGAATCATCCATTCCTTCGGCTATCCATGAGAAACAATTGAATATAGCAGCGAATTACGCTAGTTGTGTTAAGCGTTTTGCTAAGCAGGCAGGTTTTAACTTACATGATCAAGAACTATTATTTTCAGTGGCGTTATTGAGTTTTGTTGGCAAAATTATTTTGCTGTCTCAAGGGGAAAGTGAAGCGTATTTTGAGCATGAAAAAGCCGTGAGTGAAGAATATGCTAGTTCTAACTTTATTTCGGCCTATGTTTTAAAGTTATGGGGATACGACACGAAAATGTGTAGCTTATTAATGAGTTGCCATGATTTAGCCGCCACTGATGATAATGAGTTAATTCCGCTTAATCATACGTTATTTATTGTTAGGCAAATTCTTTTTGATAAACACTCCCCCATGCAGTTACGCGCATACTGTGACTCAAAAGGTGTAGACCCTATACTTTGCCATCTAATTAGTGAATTTGATTGGCATAGTTATACCTCTTAAATAGGCCTGTACAAAATATTGTTTAAAAATGGACAGTACTACATAACTAGCTATGTATAGTTTTTTCTGAGTACCCTTTCTTCCCTTTATTATCTACTTTAGTCTTATAAAAACCGCATAAAACCTCATTTGGAGTGTATTTTTTGCTCATTGCAGAGTAAAAAATATACAAAACCGTTATTTTCACTAATTATGAATAAAACCTCATTATTAACATTGTATTAACTTTGGGCGCTGTGATATTAAATTGCTACTTTGGTTGTATTTTGAGCTTTTATAGGTGTTATTTTCCTGTTTTTAAAGTTATTTGCATTCTTATGCTAATTTTATCAAATTTTTTGTTTCTTTTTGTTTGTGTATGTTGCTAGGATGTTGGCAATGGGATACAGGAATATACCCCACACATATTATAAGAATACACAAAACAGGGTCATCATTATGTCAACATATCGTTTAAACACCTTGGCTGTAGCGGTTGCTTTTGCTTTCAGTGCACCAAGTATGGTTAATGCACAAGAAGCGCCTGCTAAAGCTGAAAAAAATATCGAACAAATATCTGTGTTAGGGTCGCGAGTTTCTAACCGAACAGCAACAGAGTCGTCATCACCTATTGATTTAATTGACGCGGATGATTTAAATAAAGGCGGCTTTACCGAGCTTGGGCAAAGCTTACAAGCGACAGCGCCATCGTTTAACTTTTCTCGTACACAAGTTTCTGACGGTTCCGATTTATTTCGCCCAGCAACATTACGCGGTTTACAGCCAGATCAAACGCTGGTTTTAGTCAACGGTAAGCGCCGCCATAATCAATCTATTTTTGGTTTAACTAGTACCGTGGGCGGTGGCTCTGCGGGGACTGATATGAATGCGATCCCGCTTATTGCCTTAAAAGGGGTTGAGGTTTTACGTGATGGTGCGGCGGCGCAGTACGGCTCAGATGCGATTGCGGGGGTTATCAATTTATCACTTAATAACTCAACAGATTTAACCACAGGTTATGTGCAATACGGTGAAACGGCAGAAGGCGATGGGGAAACAATTTCTGCAGGTTTAAATCGTGGTTTTGAACTAGGCAACGAAGGTGGATTTATTAATTTATCGCTTGAGTATCGCGATGCAGATAAAACCAATCGTGCCGAGCGAGATACCGGTGGTTCACTTAATGTCGCACCAGGTACTTTATCGGACGAAGTTCGTTGGGGACAAGGTAATGCAGAGAGTGAATTTACTTCGGTATTTTACAATATGGCATTGCCAATGAGTGAGGGCGAGCTTTACTCATTTGGTGGTTATTCTGAGCGTACTGCACTAGGTAACGGCTTTTATCGTAACTTTAACGAAGCATCTAAAAACGTGATTCAAGTCTATAGCGATGGATTTTTACCGCAAATAGACAATGAAGCACAGGATATCTCTGTTTCAATCGGTTTTAGAGGTGATATTAACCCTGATTGGAATTACGATGTATCGGCGGTATATGGTGAAAACCAATACGACTTTACCTCACGCAATACATTAAATGCCTCTTATGCTGCTGAGTATTTATTTAATAACCCAGGTGCAAGTGATGCCGATATTGCTGCAAATGCAGGACCAACTGAGGGGTATTCGGGTGGCTTTAGGTTTGACCAAACAACATTCAACGCGGATGTGAACGGGATTGTTGATATTGGCCGCAGTGAGCCTGTGTACGTGTCAATTGGTGCTGAATACCGTAAAGAAAACTATGAAATTGTACCCGGTGAAGAAGCCTCATACGCGTGTGGCACTGCTAACACAGATACTTCATACCCATCTGTGAACGATCCGAATCAATTTGCACAATGTGGTTTTCAAGCTTACAACGGCCTTCGCCCTGAAGCATCAAATAAAAGTGATCGCGATAGCTACGCCGTTTATATTGACGCAGAAACCATGGTTACCGATGCGTGGAATGTTAGCGGTGCACTTCGTTACGAAGATTTCTCTAATGCGGGTGACGACATAATTGGTAAAGTAGCCACGCGTTATGAATTTAACGATGATTTTGCGGTACGTGGTGCATTATCAACGGGTTTTAGAGCGCCATCATTACAGCAAAGCGGTTACACTGCGTTTACCACTAACTTAGGTTCTGACGGCACGTTAAGCCAGTCGTTTACAGCAACAACGGGCTCAGCATTTCCAGCTGCATTAGGCGTTGATAACTTAAAGCTTGAAACATCAACTAACTACAGTGCAGGCTTTGTTTATGATGTGACCAGTGATTTATCGTTAACGGTGGATTTTTACCGTGTAGAAATTGAAGACCGTATTACACTGGGCAGCTTGTTATCGGCTAATGATGTGGCATTTAGTCCTGATGCAGTTGCCGCGCTACAGGCAACGGGTGCAGTACAAGCGAATTACTTTTCAAACTCAGTGAATTCGACAACGCAGGGTGTTGACATTATTGCGTCCTATCGCACCGATTTATATGACGGTAATTTTTCTGCTACGTTTGCCGGTAATTTAAATGAAACTAAAATTGACAGTGTTAATGCAGCACCGGGTATTCCTGAAAATGTAGCACTTGATGATATCCAAAGTAGTTTTTTAACTGATGGGCAGCCGGGCGAACGTGCAACGCTTACGTTTGATTATGAGCGTGACGCGTATAGCTCAATGATCCGCTTTAATTACTTTGGCGAAACCGATGTGAAGTACTTTGGTAATGACCATATTGAACTTGCAACAGATGGCTCATTTAAAGCAACCAGTACGGTAGAATCAGCCGTATTAGTGGATTTAAATGTAAGTTATCAAATTAACGATATGTTTGCTCTATCGGTAGGTGCAGACAATGTATTTGATGAAACACCGGATGAATTAGGCGATGATGAAGTATTAAACGCTATTTCAAATGGGGCATTTAAATATCCGTTACGAGCCGTACCCTATGGCTTTGATGGTCGTACTTACTACGCAAAAGTAAGCTTTAGTTTTTAATTTTTAGGTTAAGTTAAACCAGCAAAGGCGCCGTTTATAAAGGCGCTTTTTTTATGGCTAAAATATATTTAAAACAGCATTAAAAATGATTGCATGCTTGAAAATTAAGCATACAATCGCCATCAATAACACAGTGGGATATATATCCCTCGTTATACTCATTTTATTAATAGGAAAAAATAAATGGCGAAAAAAAGCAAAGCAAAAGCGGTTAACAAATCCGCAGTAGACACTGGGCGCGGTGTGATAAAACACAACGCATTGGCAGCACTGGTAACCTCTAAAGTATTTAAACCGCAAGTGGTTAAAGCCAAAAAAGGCAAAGGCTCGTTTAAACGCAGTAACAAACATGCAGGACAAGAGTCCTATTTAATCGCGGCTTAAATAGCACCGATCAAATAGGGATTTTGTTGCGAGTTAGCTAAGTGTTTGCTGAAATAAGGCGGGCTTCGGGCTTCGGGCTTCGAGCATAGAGCTATGCTTCATAATTTTAATCCTGGGGCGATGTAAAATCGCTGCTATCGGCCTATGTTTGGCTTTTTACTTCCTCTAAAGCGCAGCGCCTCATAACCTCTTTGTGAATAAATCAGTTAGAAGATGTTTGCACAAAGAGAAGAGAATGAGGAGAAAATGAGCAGACAAAAAATACGGACTTTTGATTGTATGCATCTAATTATACTTAATAATTTTAATTCTGACGCGATATAAAATCGCTGTTACCGCTTTATATATGGCTTTATATTTCCTCTTTCAGCGCAGCGTCTCATAACCTCTTTGTAAATAAATCACTTAAAACATGTTTGCACAAAGAAAAGTGAGTGAGGGTTAATGTGAAAATATAAAAACAGGAATGCTCTTCCCGTAGCTCTTAGCTCGCTATCAAAACATGAAGGGCGCGGTAGGTTTTAAACCTATCGCGCCTTTTTATTATTTAACTAGCATCCAGATACCGGCTGCTATCATAAATAGGTTTTCGGTTAGTGAAATAAAGCCAAGCGGTACATTGCTATCGCCGCCAACACAGGCACATTTAAGTTCGCGTTTGTCTATATACACGGCTTTAATCACGGATATTGCGCCGACACTACCAATCAACAAAGAGATAGGTGCAACCAAGTAAACCGGAAGTGCTGCAATCATGGCCACGCCAACAAAGGCTTCTAAAAATGGATATACATAAGCGTAAGGAATCACTTTCATGGCAAGTAAGTCGTAAGTGATAAAGGAATTTGAAAAACTGTTTAAATCTTGCAGCTTTTGAATGGCCAGTACCGCCATGGTTAATGCCACGAAAAGCTCAAGTGTATACATGCTTAGCCCTGCACCACTTAACGAAAAAGCTAAACTGAGCAACAAGGTAACCGCAAAAATCGCTATCACAGGGGTATAGGTTGTACCTTGCTGACCGGCAGGCGATTTATTAAAGAAACTTCTAAGCTCATCGTAGCCACCGATGCGCTTATCATCTATAAACGTTTGTGGTGTTGTTTCTACGTCGTGTTGCTGTTTAAACGCATCGGTTTGCGCTCTTGAGGTGAGTAAGTGATCGTTTACTTCAAAGCCTTGACGTTCAAGTAAATCTTTAGATTTTAAACCAAATGGGCAAATATGTTCATCGGTTGCCATTCTATACAATTGGGCTGACTTGGCCATATTTTACTCCTGTATATTTATACCAATTTGCAATAATACTTAATCATTTTGAGGGGGCAAACCAGACGCTCACAGACGTTAAAAACGTCTCATTTAGAACAACTCAATAACGAAATTTTTTGCCTTGCTATCGACACGATTTTCCTCCCTCAAAATAGCTCAGTTAATTAAGCGAATTGGTATTGGAAAGGTTAACTGAGTTATATAACCTTGAAAGATCAACAGGCCCTAAGTGTAAAATTTACAACATGTGCCGTTTTATTGTTAATAAACTCAGTGGTACAGGCTATACGTTCAAAAATCAAGCCGCTTTTAATGCTTTAAGCGCTGAAGGGGGACTTGCAGCGCGTGCCAGCTAATTAATTATAAAGCTATGGGAGGGGCTGTTGAATCTCTGACAACCAGTTCTGGTGTGTATAGTTTAATAATATCGCGGTCATTGCCATTACGAATTTGCGCTATCAGTAAGCTGGCTGCATCTTCAGCAATTTTATTATTTGGCTGATGCGCTGTAGTGAGCTTTGGCCATGTTTGGCGTGAGAATGGGCTATCCTCAAACCCTGTAATAGAAAGCTCGCTGGGTATATCAATGTTCATTAATCTGGCTGCAAATAACGCACCGGCGGCTATTTCATCGTTACATGAGACGATAGCGGTTGGCCTGTTTTGTTGATTAATGAGTGTTTTAGCACCCTCAACCCCGGATTCAAATGAGTATTCGCCATCAATAATTAAGCTAGGGTCTATAGTAATGTCGTATTGTTTTAAAGCCGCTTTGTAGCCCTCTAAGCGCTCTTTGGTGGAGTTATGTTCGCTGCCCCCAGCTAAAAAGCCGATGCGTGTGTGGCCATTATTTATAAGGTGTTCGGTAATTGATTTAGAGGCGAGGTTATCGTCAATCATAATACAGGGCGTTAATGTATCGGGGGCGTCGTGCCCCGATAAAATACGCACAACTTTTAGGTCAAGCTGTGTCAGCTTTTCAACAAAATGTGGCATCTCTGAAAATGGCGGCGTGAGTAAAATACCGGCAATTCGGGTGCGTTTTATCATGCTGGTTATTTCGTCAATAATATGTGCTTCTTTGGCATCGCATGGGTGGATAAGTAGTTCAAACCCTTGCTTTTTACACGTATCTAAAATGCCGTTTTGCATATCTATAATATAGTAGGCATTTGGATTGTCGTAAATGTAAGCAATGCTGTAAGCTTTTGTTCCTGCGAGACTTCTTGCAGCAAGGTTAGGCTGAAAGTTCAACTTTTTAACCGACGCCATGACTTTCTCACGGGTGTTGTCACGCACCGAGGTTTCGTTATTTATTACTCGTGATACCGTTTTTATTGATACCCCGGCATCTTTTGCCACGTCGTTTATTGTTGTTCTCATAGGCTTAATAGACCTTTACATATCATTTTGGGTACTAATTTATCTTTATCGGTTAACAACTACAGCAAAAGCAGTTAACAGTGCTCGGTTTTTATTATTTGACGGCTAAATTATAAAGACATCATTGAATATTAACAGTTAATTTATACGCCTTTCTTGTGAGAATGGTAGATAAAGTTTTAGGTAATAATTTAGTCATATTTAAATTTAATTTAAATACAATAGTTTAAAAGAATATTAAGCACATACATGTAAATTTTTTGTATCTTTTTTGCCCTTCTGTGTAGCTATAAAAGAAAAAAAAGGATACATTAACAACTTAATGACAGCGTTGTCATAAATTGGTGCGCGCTGTTAATTATTATTTAAACCCTAGGGTAGCGGATTGTGTGCGCTAAGGTGGCAATTGCTAGATGTGAATAGTGATTGATTTAAAAGCGGGATTAATTTAAGTATCTGAAAGAGATACTTGAGTGACTAAGTTAATAACAATAGAGGGAAAGTAGCGAATGAAGATTAAATCATTACTGACAGCATGCTGCTTAGCACTGGGTTTGAGTGCGTGTCAGGGCAATGTTGATGAACAAAATACGGTATCGGTTCAGCTAAGCCCTGCAAACGATAGCGCCGTAGAGTTACTTGCTAAAACCTTACAAATAAAATATCAGCAGGTTGATAACCGTCCATCAGCACAGTGCGATCCAGATATAGAAAACGGTCACTGTTTTAAAGCGTATTTACATTTAACCGCCAACTCGGCGATTAACTTTGACCAATGGAAAATTTACTTTAGTCAAATTACACCTATTCAAACGGCGGTTAGCGATGAATTTACTATTAAACGTGTTAATGGCGATATTCATGTCATTGAGCTTAAAGACGGGTTTACTGGCTTTAAAGCGGGTGAGACTAAAACGATTACTTTTTATGCGCACTTTTGGTCATTATCGCAAAGCGACGCAATTCCTAATTATATAGTTGTTAATAATAATGACACCGCTAAAGTGATTGAAAGCACAAAACCTAAAATTGACCCAGAGACAGGGTTAGAGGTGTTGCCACATGTTATGCCTTACACCGATTATGAACGTCAGTTTAAACGTACCGCGAATGATAAAACGCAGTGGCTTAGCGCTGAGCGCTTGTTTGAGCGCAATGAAAAATATGACTTTTCTGCTTATTTAACGTCGCAAAATCAAGTGAGCAATGTGATTGCTCAACAAATTATTCCGTCCCCACGTTTTAGCGAATTTAGCCAAACTCAAACGCTAGATATAAGCCAAGGGCTTAATATTAACTACTCAGGAATAGATAAAACACACTTATCTGCCGCAACACAAAGGTTAGCACTACTAGGTATTAATATAAGCGATGATGCAGCGGCCATTAAGGTCACACTTAATACAGTAACTAAAAATGATGAATTTGAAGGCAGCTATAAGTTAGCGATTAAAGCTGATGAAATTGTGATTAATGCCGCTGATGAAGCGGGCATTTTTTATGCTTTGCAAAGCTTAGCGAGTTTGTATCAGGTTAACAGTAATATGTTACCTGTGGGAGAAGTAATTGATGCACCGCATTATCAGTTTAGAGGTGTGTTGGTGGATGTTGCGCGTAACTTTCGCGACAAAGGCTTTATTTTAAAGCTGCTTGATCAAATGGCGGCTTATAAACTTAATAAGCTGCATTTACATTTAGGTGATGATGAAGGTTGGCGTATAGAAATCCCATCACTTCCTGAACTTACGGATATAGGGGCGAAGCGTTGTTTTGATCAAAGCGAGCAACAATGTTTAATGCCACAGTTGGGCGCAGGGCTTGATACTTCAAGTGCAGCAAACGGCTATTATTCGGTGGCTGATTATCAAGAAATACTTAAAGCGGCGAGTGCGCGTCATATTCAAGTGATCCCATCACTTGATATGCCAGGGCATTCTCGCGCTGCAATTAAAGCCATGCAAGCGCGTTATAATAAATACATAAAACAAGGCGATAAACAAAAAGCCGAGCAGTTTTTACTTTATGATCCGCTTGATACAACCGTGTATTCGTCGGTACAGCACTATAACGACAATACCATTAATGTGTGTTTAGACTCATCGTATGCGTTTATTCGTGAAGTAATGGAACAGGTAAAAGGCATACACAGTGATGCACAGCATCCGTTAACCCGTTATCACATAGGCGCCGATGAAACCGCCGGAGCGTGGGTTGACTCACCAGCTTGTGCTGATTTTATTAAACAAAATAAGTTAGAAATTACTGAAGCGAGTCAGCTGGGCAGCTATTTTATTGAACGTATTGCGAATATGTTGGCTGATATGAATATTGAAACCGCTGCATGGAGCGATGGTTTATCGCATACTAATCCAGAGAATATGCCAGAGGTTGTACAAGGTAATAGCTGGGATTTATTAATGTGGAACGGCCATCAACGTGCCCATGAATTTGCTAATAGAAATTGGCAAGTGGTACTCTCGTCGCCAGATGTGCTGTATTTTGACTTTCCGTATGAAGCAGACCCACAAGAGCACGGCTATTACTGGGCTTCAAGGCATATAAATACCGAAAAAATATTTCAGTTTATGCCAGATAATTTACCTATTCATGCTGAATTTTGGCTCGATAGAGAAGATAATCCCTATGTCGCTGATGACACGTTACAGCGTGATGAGCAAGGCAAGGTAGTATCAGCGCCTTTGGCAAAAGATAAACGCTTTATTGGTATTCAAGGGCAGTTATGGAGTGAAAATACGCGCACCAATAATATGGCCGAATATAAGCTCTTCCCACGGTTATTATCGTTGGCACAAAGAGCATGGCATAAGGCAGATTGGGCGGTTCCGTATGATCACAATGGCTTTGTTTATAGCCAACAAACAAATCGCTTTAGCTCAGCATTAAAACAGCAGCGCGATCAGCAATGGCAGACTTTTGCAGCCACAATGGGATTAAAAGAATTTCCTAAGCTAGAAATGGCTGATGTGCATTATCGTCTTGCAAATGCGGGCGCAAAAATTGAGAACGGCATGTTGTACGCCAATATTGCCTACCCTGGTTTGGTAATTGAATACAAACAAGGAAGCGGCCAATGGCAAACCTATAAACAACCCGTCAAAGTAACACAAGATGTATGGATTCGCTCTAAGACTCCATCAGCAAGTCGTGTAAGCAGAAAGCTCAAAGTAACGCACCGATAAAGTGCGTTTTCCTTTAAATTATTGAAGATGAAAGAAGTTATTTATTTGTAAATAAAAATAATGACAACGCTGTCATTTGTGCTAGTATAAGATTCATACAGTATGACAGTCCGGTTTTATTTTCAGTGTTTTGCAAAACGGTCGAACAAATTAAGAGGCAAAAATGATCACCAACAATATTAATAACAATCAACTCTTTGTGGGGATCGATGGCGGTGGCACTAAATGTAAAGCAATTATCGTCAATAGCTGTAATGAAATAGTAGGCACCGGTGTGGCAGGCCCTGGTAACCCGTTACATGGATTTAGCCAAGCAACGCATTCCATTGAGCAATCAGCGCGTTTAGCCTTGCAAGATGCAGGACTCAAAGAGACGCCTTTATCTGCATTAATCGCAGGGGTTGGCCTGGCGGGAGTTAACTTACCAAGTTTGCATAATCAAATGACCCAGTGGCAACACCCATTTAAAACTATGCATTTAACGACTGATTTACTCATTGCTTGTATGGGCGCTCATCAAGGTAGTGATGGCGCAGTGATGATTGCAGGTACTGGCTCGTGTGGATTTTCATACGTTAATGGTCAATCGTTTATGATTGGTGGTCATGGTTTCCCGCATGGCGATAAAGGCAGCGGTGCATGGATAGGCTTTACTGCTTGTCAGCAGGTGTTGTTAAGCCTAGACAAGTTAATCCCAAGTGGTGCGCTTACTAATTTGATTATGAAGTATTTAGAAGTGCGTGATGCAATGCAACTTGTTGAAGTAATTGCGAATAAACCCGCCGCCTTTTTTGCGCAACTTGCAGGTTGTGTTTTTCAATCAGCACAAGCAAACGATGCCATTGCGATTGCCATTTTAAAAGAAGGTGGCGCGTACTTAAGCGATATTGCACGTCAACTATTAGATAAAAACCCACCAAGGCTTTCGTTTATCGGTGGCTTATTAGCCGTGATGACAACATGGTTAGATCCAGACATTCAAGCTATTTTATCAGCCCCATTATCGTCACCAGAAATGGGGTCTGTACTTTACGCTAAACAACAGCACGTTAATTACAGCAGCCAGGAGTTATGATGTTTAACACCCTAATGGAAAAAGAAGCGGCGCAAACGCCAAATGTTATTGAAAAGCAAATTATTGCCAACCAACCTTTAGTGGAAAAAATTGGTCATAAGCTTCGCGATATGGCCCCTAAGGTGGTGATGATGATTGGTCGCGGTTCATCAGATCATGCTGGCGTTTTTGGTAAGTACTTAATTGAAATTGAAGCCGGTGTACCGGTCAGTTCAGCAGCGCCATCAGTGGCGAGTGTATATGGTAAAACATTAAAGCTTGAAGGCGCTGTGGTGATTGTAATTTCTCAATCAGGACGCAGCCCAGATATTCTCGCTCAAGCAAAAATGGCGAAAGAGGCGGGCGCTTATTGTATTGCACTGGTTAACGATGAAGCGTCACCATTGCAAGACATAGTAGATGATTTTGTCCCCCTTAAAGCCGGTGATGAAATTTCGGTGGCGGCAACAAAAAGTTACTTAGCCACGTTATCGGCATTGGTACATATTGTTGCTAATTGGACGCAAAATGAGTCATTATTACAAGGGCTTAAAGAGCTGCCTAGCGCGCTTGATGCAATGATAGACTCGCCAACTCAGTTACAGCCTAGTGAGTTTGCAAACATTAAGAACATGGTGGTATTAGCCCGTGGTTTAGGGTTTTCTATCTCAAAAGAAATGGCACTTAAGCTTAAAGAAGTGTGTGCTATTCATGCTGAGTCATTCAGTAGTGCAGAATTTTTACATGGTCCGGTAACCTTAGTTGAGCAAGGGTTAGTGATTTTAGATTGCTCGGTTGATGATGAAACTAAAGAGTCACATCAGCAGCAAATTGCTGAGGTTAAAAAACGCGGTGCACACGTGATTAGCCTTAATCAAAACGGTATTAACGTACACCCTCGATTAGCGCCATTTTTAGTATTGCAGCGTTTTTATCTTGATGTGGCAAAAGTAGCGTTAAGCCGTGGTTTTAACCCTGATGAGCCTAAGGGGCTTAAAAAAGTAACAAGGACATTATAAATGTCAGTAAAACGTATTCATGTAGCAGAACTTTTTGATGGCGAGCAATTTGTTAACGACAAAGTGTTGAGCATTGATGCGGGTATTATTACGGCAATAGATGATAACGTGCAACAGGCAGATGAGCACCTAACGGGGTTAGTTGCGCCAGGCTTTATTGACATGCAAGTAAATGGTGGCGGTGGTGTATTGTTTAATCGTACTAGCAGTGTTGCTGGGGTTAAACAAATGCTGCTGGCACATGCCAAGTATGGCACAACTGCCATGTTGCCGACTTTAATTACTGACACGGTTGAAGTGATGCACCAAGCAGCCGATGTCATTGCTGATGCTATTGCTTTGCAGACTCCCGGTATTATTGGTATTCACTTTGAAGGCCCGCACTTATCTGTTGCAAAAAAAGGCGCTCATAGTGCTGATTATATTCGCCCTATTTCTGAACAAGAATGGCAGGTATTATCTCGCCAAGATTTAGGTAAAGTGGTGGTAACAGTTGCACCTGAAAATGTTCTGCCAAGTGATATCGCTAAAATGCGTGAGGTAGGCATACACGTTTGTTTAGGTCATACCAATGCAAGCTTTGCTCAAGCTCAGCGCGCGGTTGATGCTGGCGCAACCGGATTTACGCATTTATATAATGCTATGTCGCCATTACAGGGGCGTGAGCCAGGTGTTGTAGGCTGTGCATTATTAAACGATGACACCTATTGCGGCCTAATTGTTGATGGGCATCATGTTGATTACGCTGCATGTCAGCTTGCGTTAAAAGCAAAGCCAATGGGTCGTGTTTTTTTAGTCACTGATGCGATGCCACCAGTGGGTACGAATGACACCGAATTTGCTTTTTTTGACCGTACCGTCACCTTAGATAATGGTAAGCTCACCTCTACCACGGGAGAACTGGCAGGATCTGCGCTTGATATGGCAACCGCAGTAAGAAATACAGTAACCCATTTAAAGCAGCCATTAGCGCAAGCGCTTAATATGGCGAGTTTATATCCTGCTCAGTATTTAAAGTTGCCTGCCACACACGGGCGATTAATACCGGGTAGTCCAGCAGATTTTGTACAATTAAACACACAACAACAAGTCATTAGCACGTGGATTGGCGGCGCTCAGGTTTGTTAACAACATAATAAATATAAATAAAGGAAAATAACATGACAACCAATGTTATGGATACGTCCAAAAATAGTAGCGTGGTTCCAATGGCCATTGTTGCGGTATTATTTTTTATACTGGGCTTTGCTACTTGGCTAAATGGCTCATTAATGCCGTATTTAAGTCAAATTTTACAGTTAACTCCGTTTCAAGGGTCGTTAATTTTATTTTCCTTTTATATTGCCGTCACCTTTACTGCGCTTCCCTCGGCCGTGTTAATTAAAAAAGTTGGCTATAAGAACGGGATGGCGCTTGGCATGGGGTGTATGATGTTAGCGGGTTTACTGTTTATTCCTGCTGCTATGTCACAGTTTTTTCCTCTTTTTTTATTAGCCCAGTTAGTGATGGGCGCAGGTCAAACTCTATTACAAACTGCGGTTAACCCGTACGTAGTGCGTTTAGGGCCAGAAGAGTCGGCTGCTGTGCGTATTAGTATTATGGGTATTTTAAATAAAGGCGCAGGGGTTATTTCTCCGATGGTATTTACGGCCTTAATTTTAAGCAACTTTACCGGTACGGTAGGCACAGAGCTTAGCCAAGAGCAAGTTGATGATATGGCCAACGGCCTTATTTTACCTTACTTAGGCATGGCCATATTTATTGGTTTATTAGCTTTTGCGGTTAAAAAGTCGCCGCTACCTGAACTTATTAATGATGAAGTTGACGCAATAAACGATAAGGGTGAAATTCGTGAAACACTCTCTCATCCAAACTTAGTGTTAGGCGCTATTGCGATATTTTTGTACGTGGCGGTTGAGGTTATTGCAGGCGATACCATAGGTACTTTTGCACTATCGCTGGGAGTCGAAAAATATGGGGTAATGACCTCATACACTATGATGTTTATGGTGTTTGGTTATATTTTAGGTATTTTACTTATCCCTAAATTTATTTCTCAGCAGAGCGCTTTAACCGCATCGGCTGTATTAGGGATTGTTATTACATTATGTATTTTACTGCTTGATGCACAGTCGTTTGTTATTGCCAATGCGCTATTGGTGCCTTTAGGCGGCGCTAATTTGCCTGATGTTTTACTGCTGATTGCCTTTTTAGGCTTAGCAAACGCGATTGTTTGGCCTGCGGTGTTCCCACTAGCATTATCAGGGTTGGGTAAACTTACTAGTACTGGTTCTGCGCTTTTAATTATGGGGATTGCCGGAGGTGCATTTGGTCCCGTTTTATGGGGGCTACTGAGTGGCTTTACCTCGTTACAAACAGGCTACTCGGTGTTGTTACCTTGTTATCTATTCATATTATTTTATGCCGTGAAAGGCCATAAAATGAAAAAGCAATAACCTCCACCAGCTATCCCTAGCTCAGTGCACTTTGCAGTATAAAGTGCACTGATTATCAGCTTAATCGCGTTACTTTAAGTTTTATCCTACCGGCATTCGCACCATAAAAACGACTTAAATCATTAGCAAAAGGGCAAAACTCTCCCGATTTTTTAATGGTTATTTCAACGCCTTCAGCAATTTCAAAGGCATGTTCATCGCTTTGACCAATCGTGCCGATCAAGCTAAACCACTGCGATGTAGCTAAACGTCTAAATGGCTCAAGTAATGCCATAGGGATTTCTTTAACGCCGAGTTGCACGTTATCGCGATGCCACCCAGAAGGAGAGCACTTTATACCATCGTCATACCAATATTGATTAGGATAAGGTGTAAAACGGTAGGTCGCACCTTGGGCAAGCATTAAGCCGGTGGCGTTGTAGGCTTCACTGGCATATACCATCACATCTTGGCTTTGGTTTATGCTAAGTAAACTCATATTTTGGTTGGCTAGCATTATATGGGCACTGAGTCCCATAAAGTTTAACGTGCTGTCGTCGCTGTAAATCATTTTATAATGTAAGTTTTTTAACGATTCGGGGCGATAGCTGGTTAGTTTATTAATTCGCTGTGCAACACTGTGATGTATTAATGGGGCGACGTGGCTGATTTCATCGTCAATTAATACACAGCACTGCCTATCAACAAGTTTAAAAAATGAGTTTAGCCAAAAGTAATTTTGCTGATGACTTAACGCCAGTGGATCGGGAATAACAGTCACATCGTCTTGGGCAACCAAGTTACTCTCAGGTAAAAGGTTTTCGTAATCGATGTCATGACTGGTTAGCAATGAAACTGACAGTGGCTGAGCAATGAGCCACTCAAGTGCATAACGCAAGCAAATATCGGCAAGTCCATCGCGATAGTAGCCGCCTCCCACATCAGAATGGGCTCCTGCAAACCACAGCTCGGTAATGTTAGCTTGCTGGTTCATTAACGTCGGTTCAAAGGCGCGACGTTTTTCATCAAGCGCTACACAGTGCAGCGCCTCAGAGACATTACTGGCAATGGTGTGATTTTCAAAAATAACATGCTCTGCACCCCAAGTGGCTTTACTCACTTTTGACATGCCAATTGAGGCCACTGTATCAAACACACATAAATACACCTTTTCATGTATGAGTGGCTCTAAGCACTTTGCAAATCGCCGCGCTAATGCAGCGCCTCTGCTAAAGCCGGTAAGTAGGAGGGTATCGCCGCTTTGGTAATGCTGTTTAAAATCATTAATAGCTTGATTTAAAATGCTGGCTACATCGTCTGAACGTGGGGCGAGTGCTTGATTTAAAATTCGTTTTAAACGACTGCCTTTAGTGCCTATGCCTTGGTAATAAAAACTTAACTGTTTGGAAAATGGGGTGGTGGGAGAATCATCAAGTTTACCACCGAGCAATAAGTGTAGTTTTAAAATATTAGAAATACTGGCGTCTTCTTTAAAATGCTCTGTACTAAACTGATCTGCGTCTCGGGGTTCACTGCCGGTACCATCAAAATTAAAAATAAGCGTTTTATCCGACATAGCCTGTTTCCTTAAAATTTTTGTGTACTTTATATAGCTAATATTAAAAATTAAAGACAGTGGTAACTTAAATTACCACTGTCTTTAATTTTGGCTAGTGCAGCTTCATTTTAGGGCGCACAACACGCAGCACTTTTTCGCTGATCCACAAAGCAAAGGTTTTGGCACTGCCATGAATAGCGCGCTGATGCATTCTATATAATGAAATATACATAAAGCGGGCAATTTTACCTTCAATAAAAAAGCTATTACTGGTTAGGTTACCCATTAAGCTGCCTACTGTGCTGTAGCGCGATAAATTAACCAGTGAGCCATGGTCGTTATACTCGAATTTTTTAAGGGGCTGCTCACGTAATGTGGCGATTAAGTTTTTTTCAACGCATTGTGCCATTTGATGTGCCGATTGTGCGCGTGGCGGCACTTGCGTACCATCATCTTGCGTAAACGCGCAGCAATCACCGAGCACATATATTTGTGGGTCAAGGTTGCTTTGTAAGTACTCGTTTACTTTTATTTGGTTATTACGAGTCAGCTCAAAAATACCCAGCTCTTTAATAAAGTCAGGTGCTTTTACGCCCGCCGCCCACACCATAATATCCGCATTTATTTGCTCATCATCATTGGTGATAAAGCCATGTTCGGTTGCTTGTTTAACTTGGGTATTTTCCCGAACGGTGACGCCTAATCTTAATAACTCACGCTTGGCCGAACTGGCAATTCGCTCAGACAGCGCCGGAAGAATCCTGGGGCCCGCTTCAATCAGGTGAATATGTAAACGCTTAGCCGACATATTGGTTAAACCGTATATTTTTAGTAAATCAGAAACATGATATAGCTCAGCCGAGAGCTCAACCCCAGTTGCTCCACCGCCAACAATGGCGATGTTTAATGAGTGTAATGGGTCATCGTCTTGATGAAGGCGAGTAAAGTTATCCAGCAGCGCGTGTTGAAAGCGCTCGGCTTGTTGGTTTGAATCAAGGTAAAAACAATGCTCTTTAATGCCTGGCGTATTAAAGTCGTTACTCACACTGCCAATAGCAATAACTAAATGATCATAGTGAACGGTGCGTTTAGGTAAAATTTGATGCCCTAACTCGTCATATAGAGGGCTTAAGGTAATGGTTTTATTGTTGTTATCGAGGTTGCAAAAGGTACCAAGTTGAAAGTTATAGTGGTGTTTGGCAGCATGCGCGGAGTAAACAACCCCATCTAAATCGGCATCAATAGAGCCAGTTGCAACCTCGTGCAATAACGGTTTCCATATATGAGTGCGATTTTTATCGATGAGTAATATATTTGCGTGTTTTTTCTTTCCTAATTTGTGCCCTAATTGAGTTGCTAGCTCCAGCCCACCAGCGCCACCGCCGATGATGACGATTTTTGGTATGGTTATATCCATGACTATGCCCTTAAAAATAATATACCGAAGCAATTTCTGTACGTTGATTTTTAAAATGACTTGGGTATCAAAAAATTATTTTGGCAAAGCTCGTTTTTATGGGGCTATAGTGTGCGCCTAATTAAAGGATATGTCAGCAATAAATCACGTCATTTGATGTATACTGATATGCAAATATTTCATCTACTGCGCATTTACAGCATTTATGGGCACCGACATAAAAAGGACGCTTTTATGAGTACCTCGCTAGTTCAGTCTCTTGAGCAACATTTTGGTTTTAATCAGTTTAGAGCAGGGCAACAACAAACCATAGAGCAGCTGCTAAATGGCCAATCATCACTGGCAATATTTCCTACAGGATCGGGTAAGTCGTTGTGCTATCAACTCACCGCGTTACATTTACCGCATTTAACGCTGGTGGTATCGCCGTTATTGGCCTTGATGAAAGATCAAATTAGCTTTTTAAATAGCAAAGGCATCTATGCCGCCAGCCTCGACTCAAGCCAAGACCAAATGCAAAGTAGCACTGTAATGAACGACGTACGAAGTGGTAAAGTTAAAGTGTTAATGGTGTCGGTTGAGCGCTTTAAAAACGAACGCTTTAGGGAGTTTATAAGCCAAGTGGCGCTTTCTATGTTGGTTGTTGACGAAGCGCATTGTATATCTGAATGGGGGCATAACTTTAGACCCGATTACTTAAAACTACCTCGTTACCGTGAAGAGCTAAATATTCCGTTAGTGCTACTATTAACCGCTACCGCCACTAAAAAAGTAAAACGCGATATGGCCGAGCGCTTTGCTATTGAGCCACAATGTATTGTGCAAACGGGGTTTTATCGCGCTAATTTAGATTTAAATGTGCTGAGTGTTAAAACGGCGGATAAAAACAATGAGCTTACTAAAATTGTCCGTGCGCAAACCGGCCCCGGTATTGTGTATGTCACGCTGCAGCAAAGTGCTGAGCAAGTGGCCAATATGTTAAGCGCGCAGGGCCTGCAAGCAGTGGCGTATCATGCAGGGCTTGAAGACACCCTACGCGGGCAAATTCAAGACGATTTTATGGCAGGCAAAATAAATGTAGTGGTTGCTACCATTGCCTTTGGTATGGGGGTTGATAAATCAGACATACGCTTTGTAATTCACTACGATTTACCTAAATCAATAGAAAACTACAGCCAAGAAATTGGCCGCGCAGGGCGTGACGGCAACCCATCAAATTGTTATACCCTGGCTAATTTAGATGGCTTAAATACAGTAGAAAACTTTATTTACGGCGATACTCCAGAGCTCAGCGGTATTGAATATGTTATTAACGATATTCGCCAAGCTCAACAGCAATGGGAAATGCAAGAATATAGCCTTTCAAGCGAGAGTAATATTCGCCAACTTGCCCTTAAAACCTTGCTGGTACAGCTTGAAATGCAAGGCGCAATAACCCCGCAGTATGCTTATTATGCCGATTTTAAGTATAAATTTTTGGTTGATAAAAATGAGTTACTTAGCCAGTTTGATGAGCAGCGCCAAGCTTTTTTAACACAAATATTTAGTCATACCGACTTTAAAAAAATATGGGGCACACTTAATTTTGACTCCCTAACGCAAGCCGCGCAGGTTGACCGTAAACGTGTGGTAGCCGCGCTTGACTATTTGGCTGAAAAAAACCTTATCACCCTTGAAACCAAACGTATTACTCATGTGTACAAAGTGCATAGCGAGGTGATTAATAATCCTGCACTTGCCCAGCAGTTACACGATTATTTTACCGATAAAGAGCAAGCGGAAATAAAACGGATTGCTGCTTTAGTACGCTTTTTTGAGCTGCAATCTTGCTTAAGCTATAACTTAGCCCGTTACTTTGATGATGCGAATGCGCCACAGCAGTGTGGACATTGCTCGGTGTGTCGTGGGCATTCAGTTAAGCTTGAATATTCAATTCCCCCTGCAACGATTGATACAGCGCTTATTTATCAAAAGGTCGATGAGTTTTTAGCGCACATGGCAACTAAAGGTGTACACAATGTAGGTATTGAAACCCAATGCCGGTTTTTAGCGGGAATGAGCGTGCCACTGTTTGCGCGTAATAAAGTACGTCAACTAAGTGGTTTTGCACTGTGCGAGCAACAGCGCTACAGCGAAATTAAAGGGACATTGCTATCAAGGTCGATGGCTAAATAATATTAGAAATCAGTAAAAAAATAAAAGAGTGTTAATTTTTTGTTTCTTTTTCTTGCTTTACTATACTCAAGTTGGCTATGACAGCCATTATAATAATGAGGTGATCAATGAAACTGCAAAAAATTATACTATTGGGAGCATTTATATCAGCAAGTAGTTATGCTGAAATTAATATTTCGGGTTTTGCAAGTATTAATGCAGGTAAGGTACTGAGCGGTACAGGTGTCCCGCAATATGGCGTTGAACCAACATTTCTTGCGGACTATCCAAATGTTAGTGCATACACTGAAGATTTATCCTTTTCGCCAGAGTCTTTGATTGGATTACAGGTATCAGGCGATTTGGGTGAAGGTCTTTCTGTAACAGGTCAGCTAGTTGCCAGAGGAGTCAACGACTTTGAGGCAAATTTTGAATGGGCTTATATTTCTTACGATATTAATGATAATTGGACTATTCAAGCAGGTAAGAAGCGTTTACCACTATTTTACTACTCAGACTTTTTCGATGTAGGTTATGCATATGTATGGATGCGGGCCCCTGCTGACAACTACACATGGCAAGTATTTAACTACGAGGGGGTTAATTTACTTTATTCAGGCTCTGTAGGTGATTGGGGAGTTTCTGCAAATGTTTATACCGGTAAAGAAGATGATGACGATAACAAGCTGTTGTCAGACTTCTTCTTTCAAGAGCCGACAAGAGAAATTTGGGAAGATATGTTAGGCGGCGTACTGTTACTTAATCGTGACTGGCTCGAACTAAGAGTGACCCACATGCAATATACCAACAAGCGTTTTCGCGCGGGTGAACCCGTTTTGTGGGATGGTAAAGACAGTAGAGATGGTAAATTTTATGGCTTAGCTGCAAATCTTGATTTTGGTGATTTTTTCGTTTTAAGTGAGCTTAACCGCTTAGACTTAGATGGTAATCTCGACACTTATATGATCAGTGCGGGCTATCGTTTTGACTCTATTACACCTTATGTCATGTTTTCAGACTTCGAACAAGAAGGTGAAGGTGATACAGAGCAGCATAATACATTTGCTGTTGGTGTGAGGTGGGACTTTCATCCGTCAGCTGCATTTAAAGTGCAATACGATAGAGTCAAAGATGACTCGTTTGATTTAGCTGTGGCCGGTGATAGTAAAGCTATCACGCTTGGTGTCGATGTTGTATTTTAAGGAGAAGTAAAATGAAAAAATTAATATTAAGTGTAATATTCCTGTTTACGAACTTCGCCTATGCAGATTTTGCTATTATCGTGCATCCTTCAAATGAAAGTAGCTTTGATGAGTCTGTTATCAGCCGAATTTATACAGGAAAAGAAAAGTCATTTAGCAATGGCAATAAGATCATTCCAATATCTCAAGAACCAAGTAGTGCTGCAACCGAGCAATTTAATAGTAAATTACTTAATAAAACGTCTTCTCAGTTAAAAGCATATTGGTCAAAACTAATTTTCACAGGAAAGGGCACACCACCTAAAGAGTTAGAAAATGACAGTGAAGTAATCAAAATGGTCGCAGCTAACCCTGACACCATTGGCTTTGTCTCTTCATCAGCTGTATCGGATAACGTTAAAGTGGTTTTCAATTTTTAATCTTAAATAAGCGTGCTGGTTAATCAGCACGCTTTTTTAGTGATTAGTTAATTACAATATAACGATGTTTAATATCTGACGTTATTTTACTGTCACCCTTGCCTCGCTCGTGTATCCTATAGCTTGTATATCATTTATCAAAAGTCTGTATGCCAAACTCAATCATTGCTGTTGAAAATATCAATACCCAACCAGTCACTTGCGCTAACTGCCAAGCGTGTTGCTGCCAATTAGAAGTGCGTATTGTCACTGATACCGGTGTTCCTTTTCGATATATTGATTACGACAAATGGGGCAGTGAGGTCATGAAGCGCGGCGACGATGGCTGGTGCGAAGCACTTGATAGAAATACCCTCATGTGTACTATTTACGAAAATCGCCCATTAACGTGTCGAGAATTTGAAATGGCATCGGGTGAGTGTATTACTGAGCGGGAGCTAGCGGGTATTTAAAACGCGGGCTGATTAACCCGCGTGAATGTTTGTTAGCCAATAGAGAGTTGCGCGCTTGGGTATCTTAGCTTTTTAGTGCGTGGACTTGCTAAAAAATAGGCGATAGTGAGCGGACCTACTCTGCCCATGAACATTAAAAACATAATAATAAACTCTCCCAGTGGTGATAGCGAGGATGTTAAACCACGTGAAAGCCCTACCGTCCCCAGTGCAGATACCGCTTCAAAAGCAACATCTAAAAAAGGCGCATCTTCGACGACCAGTAAGGTAAAAATAGCTAACCAAGTGACTCCTGCTGAAATAATGGTTAAAGCTAATGCTTTATACACAGATTCTTTGTCTATTTCTCGGCGTAACACAGTGACGCCTTTGTCACGTCTTAGGTAGCTATAGGTTGCTAAAATTAAAACGATAAACGTAACGACTTTAATGCCACTTGCGGTACTTAAAGAGCCGCCACCAATAAACATAAGCATCATAGTTAAAGCGGTGCTGGCATTTTTTAATTCTTCAATGGCAATGGTATTGAATCCCGCAGTACGGGGAGTGACAGCTTGAAACCAAGCAGCTAACCATTTACCTACTTCAGGCAGTGGTTGCAGTGTTTTTGGATTATCGTATTCAATCGCGTAAATAAGCAATAATGCAATAACGTTAATAATAACTGTGCTGATCAACATTAATTTACTGTAGGGACTGAGCTTTGCCCAACGCTTTGATTTATATAAATCCATTAATACGGTAAAGCCAAGCCCACCAATAATAAACAAACCGGTAATAGTTAAATTCACAACGGGGTCTTCAACATACTGCATTAAGCTGTTAGGACTCAATGCAAACCCTGCATTGTTGAAAGCGCTAATGGTATAAAAAAGAGCATGAAAAAAGCTTTTCTGTAAACCCATTTCAGGTAGCCAATACAGCGTTAAAATAACAACGCCTATGGATTCTACGATTAGTGCAAACAGCAAAACAGACTTAGCGGTATTGACCAACGTAGATGTATCTGTTTGATTAAAAGCAGCTTTGGTGACTGTTTTTTGAATAAAGCCAACTTTATTTCCCAGTGCCATTAAAGTTACAACCGCAAAGGTCATTAACCCCAGACCACCCAGTTGAATTAATAACGCAATAACGCCTTGTCCAAAAGGGGTAAACACTGAACCGGTATCCACTACAACCAGTCCAGTTACAGTCACCGCAGAGGTTGCCGTAAACGCACTTTGTATCCATGAAATAGGCTCATAGGTTGCAAAAGGCAGTTTTAATGCCAATGCCCCTAGCGTTATTAATATTAAAAAACTGCAACATAAAATAAGAGGCGGAGCCGCATTGATTTTTTTATGCCCACTGACTTTGCGCTCAATAGGCGTTTTGAGAGGGTGCCATAAAACCATGATTATAAGAGCCTTGGAGCTAGATAGTTTAATTCGACTCGGCTACCTGATAGCAGTAAGGTGTCGTGGGTATGTAACTCAAAGTCGTCATCAAGTTTGACAAACGTTTGCTTGGCGCGCTTTACCAATAGAGGGTCTACAGTGCCTTTTATTTCTCTGAGTAGATGCCCTAGTTTTGTTTTATGTAGGTGAGCTTTTATACTTACTTCAACAACGTATAAGCCATTGCCTAATGAAATATAGTCGTTCACTATCGGGTAATTAAGCGCTTGTGCAACGCGCACCCCCATTTCTTCCTCAGGGTGAATAATGCGTGTTACACCTAATTTAGAGATAATAGTGTGATGGGCTTTAGTACTCGCTTTTACCCATATTTGCTCAACAGCTAAGTTTTTTAATGCAAGCGTGCACAGAATGCTCGATTGCATATCTTCCCCAATCGCCACTAAAACAGCCTGACTACTCGCTAAATCAAGCTCTTTAAGTGCGGCTTCATCGGTGGAGTCGCAAACGACGGTTTCAGATAAATGCTCAACATACTTTTCGGCGAGTTTTGGGTTACTATCTACGCCAGTCACTGTGTGTCCTAAATGAATTAACTCAAGACTTGCTGCAATGCCGAAGCGACCTAAACCAATCACTGTAAAATGTGCCATATTATTCCTCGTTATTTTTTCCAAAAGCTATGAGTAAAAAGTGCAAAAACAGTAAAATATTCTAACCGGCCCACGATCATAGCGACCGAGAGTATCCAAATACCGGTATCTGAAACGGGTTGAAAGTTAGCGCCAACTTCACCAAACCCAGGGCCAAGTACATTGACGCAAGCAGCTACCGCAGTAAATGCACTCCAAAAATCAAGACCCGTTGCCATAAGTAACATTGTAAACAGTAAGCTTGTACCAACAGCAAAGGTCATAAATGCCATAATTGCATGGCGTACATCTTCTTTAACGGGCGAACCTTGATATTTAAGTGTGAATATCGCTCTTGGATGAAGTAGCTGTTTAATATTGTTATTAATCATTCTGCCAACAATAATGTTACGAATTATTTTATTTCCGCCAGCGGTTGAACCTGCGCAACCACCAAGATAGCCAGCAATAACCAGCAAAAACCCAGCCTCAGCTGGCCAGTCAGTAAAGCCTGCTGCGCCATAACCGGTGCTGGTAATAAAAGAAATAATATGAAATGTGGAGAAACTAAATGCTTCAAGTACATTTGAGTAGCTGTCTTTAAGCAGCAACATGGTGGTTAAAAGAACTGATAAAAACACGACGATATAAATAAAATAACGTGTTTCTTCATCGTGATAATAACTAGTAATGGCTCTTTTGTGCGCCACTTTGAAGTGCAAGGCAAAGTTAATCGCACCTGCAAGCATAAAGACATTAGCTATCCACAGCAGTAAATGGCTGCGGTAATACCACATACTGGCATCATGCGTTGAAAAACCCCCAGTTGAAACTGTGGTAAAGGCATGTGCAATCGCATCGTATAAACTCATTCCACCAGCATAATAGGCTAAAATACAAAGTACCGTGATTGCAAAATAAACACCCCATAAATAATGCGCGGTACTGGCAACGCGCGGAGTTAATTTTTCGTCTTTAATGGGGCCTGGGGTTTCTGCTTTTAATAATTTCATGCCACCAATATTCAGCATAGGTAAAATAGCCACTACAAAAATTACTATGCCTAAACCGCCCATCCATTGTAAAAATTGTCGATACAATAAAAAGCTAGCAGGCATGTTATCGAGCCCTGATAGCACGGTTGCACCAGTAGTAGTTAAGGCGCTAATTGACTCAAATACTGCATCGCTAAAGTTAACGCCAGTGACAACCAAAATGGGAATAGCGCCTAACACACCGGCTATAATCCACGTTACTGTGGCGTAAATGAGTGCATCTCTGAATGTTGCACCGGTATAATCTGTTTTACGTAAATTGATAAGTAGCATTAAAGCGACTGAGATCATCGTTGCGCCAGAAATAAGAAACGCACTAATAACGCGATCTTTAAAAATAAATAATGAAAGCGCTGCGAATACTAGTTGCACCACTCCCATCCAAATAATAGGAAAGGCGAGTAGTCTTAAGGTGATTTTCCAATTTATCATCAATACGCCTTATCAAATACCTATTGCAGGTAACACGCAATCACTAAAGTTGAGTTGAATATACGGGATCAAATACTAAAGTCAGCGCTGCACTGCAAAGCTTTATAAAGATTTAACGAACGAGATAAAGAACTTTATAAAAACTTTATAGAGGCAATATCGAAAAGGCAGTAACCTAAGTGCTCAAATGTTAGAGGAATAATTAATGAATCAGGTCGAGGCCAAACCAAGTTGGTATAAAGCATTTTTTTTGGCGGTAATAATGCCATTAATTGTGGTTATGGCCATTTTCCCTGTACGTAACTGGTTTACTACTACCGATATTGTAATGCTTCAGTTATTGTGGGTGACTTGGGTTGCTGTACGTAGTAACCGTCGCCTTGCGATACTGACCACCTTAGTAAGTGTCGCATGTACCGATTGGTTTTTTGTTGCCCCTAATTTTACTTTTCATATTGAAAACATAGAATATTTAGTAACTTTTATTGTTATGCTAATTGTTGGTTTTGTGATCAGTCAATTGGCGGGGGAGCTCAGTACTAAAGTCAGAGATGTGCAATTACACGCAAGTAATAGCCGCACCTTGTATGAACTGGCAAAAGACCTAAATAGCCTAGATACGCTGGACGAACAAAAAAAGTACTTTGTACAGCGGATCGGTAAGCATTTAAATGCATCTTGCACATTTATGCCTGCAGCACCGCGAGGCAGCAGTGAATTTATATTACTTAGTGAGGCTAACCCGAGCTGGGGCGGGTTTAATTTTACTAAACGGTTAACGCAAGGGCAAAAAGCCTTTGCTGATACCGCTATTTCACTGCTTTATCAAGTACATGAAAAAACGTTATTACGCCAGCAGTCGGCTGCTATTTCGGTGCAAGCGGAATTAGAACGCGCTAAAAATGCACTTTTACGTAGTTTGTCACATGATTTACGCACACCATTGGCAACTATTATGGGCGCATCCAGCATGCTTGCAGATGATGAAATTACCCTCAGCGACAGCGTGATAAAAGAGCAAGCGAGTAATATTTATGAGCAAAGTAAAATACTTAATCAGCACTTTGATAAAGTCATGGAGTTAAGCCGAGTTAATAAAATGGGTGAAAACCTATGTTGGCAAACAATAAACTTACAAGCATTACTCAGTGAAGCCAAAGCTCGCAGACAGCAGCAACTCACTCATTTTGTTATAGATACCAATATAGACGCTCAGTCAAAATGCATAGGGGATGTGACTTTATTAGAAATTGCGCTAGCTAATATGCTCGAAAATGCATGGCGTTATGGTGATGGGAAGGTGAGCGTTGAATTTACTCAAAGTAGCAATCAGCAAAAGGTATGTTATCAGTTACTTCTCACTAATAACGTGATCACTAAAGCGCAAACAAGTAGCGATGAAGGCGTTGGGCTGGGCAGTATTATTTGTGATGTGGTAGCTAAATTTCACCAAGGTACATTTACATTAACAATTAACAACGAGACACAGATGGCGTACGCAAAATTGATCTGGGAAAAAGACAATGACTAAAATCTTAATATTGGAAGACTCTCCCCCTTTACAAAGCTTTTTAAAAACCTTGTTGCAAGCCAGTGGTTACGAGCTAAGTATTTGTGATAAAGGCTTAGATGGTTTTGCACGTTTAAGTGAGCAAAGTTATGATCTTGTGTTATTAGACTTAGGCTTGTTAGATATGGACGGTCAAGACTGGCTGATTGAGTTTCGACAATGGAGTGCCTTACCTGTTTTGGTGCTGTCAGCGCGAGATGGCGAAGTTGAAAAGGTAACCGCGCTTGATAATGGAGCAAATGACTATATTACCAAACCGTTTAGCGCGAATGAGTTACTCGCCAGAATTCGGGTGTTATTGCGCACCCAAAGTCAGCCGAGTGTGGCGTTTACCTGTGGGAATATAAAAATAGATCCACAAAAGCACATAGTAACCACCTCGGGGAATGAGATAAAACTGACTAAAAAAGAGTACGCAATATTATTATTGCTGTTTCAAAATAAAGATAAAGTACTCACTCATAATGCAATTTTAAGCCATGTTTGGGGAGCGCAGTACATAGATCGTCCTGAATATGTGCGGGTACATGTAGCGCAGCTCAGACAAAAACTAGAAGCTAACCCTGCTAGTCCAAAATACATATTAACTGAACCCGCTGTGGGTTATCGGTTGGTCGATTAAACAATAAGAACTTTACAGTCTGCTCTACAACTCAGCGAGTCTGATAAATTATATAAATAACGCTTTTGTTTCCAAGCGATACTCTATTTAACAACCTTGTCCGTTATATAGCGGGTATTTTAATACCCCGCTTCTGCATTAATTTCTACACAATTGATTTGCCTAGAAAGTTTTTATAGTCTAATTTTTAAGCTTAATACTTCAGATCCTCAGGATGTTGGCTTGCTTGTTTAAGCCTAAAATTATGCGACTACCACTCATACACTCTTTGCAAGGAAAGATGCTGCTGTATTTGGCATTGCCCGTCATGCTCATTATTGCCAGTATCTTGAGTTATTGGTATTCAACTAGCCTTAATCAGGCTGTTATACAAGCAAAACTAAATTTAAGCCAGACGGCAGATACGATTGCCGCGAAGGTAAATGAAGAAACGCAATTAGCGGTACGCACTACAGAGATTATGGCCTTAGCACAGCAAAATGGGTTGTTTGGTGATAGAGAGGCAAGTATTAATTTTGTTCGTGCAGTGCTTAAAATGAACCCTTCATTTGTGGGGGCTTCGTTTGGTTATGAGCCTAATGCCGATAATCAAGATCAAGCCTATATTAATGCTCCACCGTTAAAAGAGGGCGTTTATGTAGACCAAACTGGCCGTTTTTTACCTTATTGGCATCGTGATTTTAATGACTCTGAACGTTTGTTACTTGAGCCCTTGGTCGATATGGAATCAAGTCTTTATTATGAGGGAGTACGTCAACAGTTTTTACGTGATGGTAATACCGAGACGATGATCACTGAGCCCTATGTTTACGAGGGAAGAATGCTGGTTGAACAAAGTTCGCCAATTATTATTAATGGCGAATTTGTCGGTATGGCAAGTGTAGATAGAGCACTTGCTGATATAACGGAATTCTTACAAACCATAAAGCAGCAACTAAAAATTGATGTTTTGTTACTCAGCCAACGTGACAACGTGATTGCCACGACATTAAATCATTCAGGACTAAAAACGAAAGCCATTTTAGACACAGATTATGCAAGTATAGCCAAACAGCTAAAATCACAGGGGCAAGCAAGAGAAATATTATCTGCTAACGATCCTTTTGATTCTGGAATATTCTATTTTGATAAAGCCAAGGTTGCCACTGGGCATTGGACAGTGATAGTGCGTCGCTCTGAAACCGATATTATTGGGCCTATTCAAGCGCAATTTAGCCCATTATTGGCAGCGGCTTTTGCAAGTGTATTACTGGTGTTTTTACTCTTTTGGTATTTTATTAACCGAACAACCAAGCGTATTAATATTGCGATTAAATCTGTTGAACAGCTAGCTAATGGAGATTTATCTATTCATGTTCAAAAGTATATGACTCAAAAGGATGAGCTTGGCACCATGTTTAGAAGCTTTGAGCGTTTAATTAAAGCCAGTAAAGATATTGATCAGGTTTGCTCTGCGATTGCAGCTGGGGATTTTTCTCAAACAGTTTCTAAGCGCAGCCCTTATGACAGTTTAAGTGATTCTATTAATTTAATGTCGAGTAAACGCCATGAGGCAGAGCAGGCTCTACTTGAGCAAACCATAGAGCTTCGTCGCACTCAGCAGGAACTTGTTGAAGCAGAGAAAATGTCTTCACTTGGAAGTTTAGTCAGTGGTGTGGCACATGAGGTGAATACACCGTTAGGTGTTTGTGTGACAGCGACATCTCATTTGCGAGAAATGTTAATTGAAACTAAAAACAAAGTGGCTTCTGGCACCTTAAGTAAAACAGAGTTTAGTGAGTTTATTAGTGAAGTTGATTTAAGCTGTGACATTTTGCTAAAAAACATGCAACGTGCCGCTGATTTAATAAGCAGTTTTAAACGTGTAGCGGTTGATCAAACAACCGAAGAATTACGTAATTTGTATGTAAGTAGTTATTTTAATGAGGTGCTAAAAAGCCTCTATCATACCCTTAAAGCAACACCGGTTGATATTACCATTAGTGCAACGGAGCCTGAGCCAGAAGTGTATTCTGATCCCGGTGCCTTAGCGCAAATTCTCACTAATCTAGTAATGAATTCAATTATTCACGGTTTTCAAAATGGTAGAAAAAAAGGGCAGATAAGTGTTCATATTGAGTACTTAGACTCTGTCTGTATTCATTATCAAGACAGTGGTCAAGGCATGACAGATGAAGTTCAGAAAAAAGTGTTTGACCCGTTTTACACTACAAATAGAGCGGGTGGCGGCAGTGGCTTGGGGATGAATATTGTTTATAACCTCGTAGTTCACCGCCTGAAAGGGCAAATTGCAGTAAAGCAAAAAGAATCCACAGGCGTTTATTTTTTCATTCAATTTCCGGTAACGCCACCGAATTAATTAATAGCAGGGTGTGTTTATGGAGTGGTTACAAGATGATGTAGTGTCAGATAAAGCGGTTGCTAACAGCAATGCTAAGCCATGGAAAATCTTAATTGTTGATGACGATGACTCTGTGCATCAGGTAACTCAACTTGCAATGAAGCGCTTTGAATTTGAGCAACGCCCTGTTGAACTACACAGTGTTTACAGTGCATCTGAGGCGAAAGAGAAACTACAAAGCTCAGAACGTTACGCATTAATTTTACTAGATGTCGTAATGGAAACAGAACATGCAGGATTAGATCTTGCGCGATTTATTCGCCAAGACTTACAAAATGGTTATAGTCGAATTATTTTGCGAACAGGTCAGCCTGGGGTTGCGCCTGAGCGCAGTGTTATTCGCGATTATGATATTGATGGCTATAAAGCGAAGAGCCAACTGCAAAGCCAAGATCTTGAATTGATTTTTTATACCTCTTTACGAGCCTACCGTGATATTTGTATGCTACAAACTCACCGCTATAATTTAAAAAGACTAATAAAAGCTATCTCTACCATTACCCAAATTGGTGACTTGGTAGAGTTTACCTCTGTTGTCATGGAAGAGTTAAAACTTGTACTGAATATGAGCTCGGCCAATTTATATATTGATGCGCCTAAAGTATTTGGTATTTGTCAGTTAGATGAAAAGTTGCAAATGATTGAAGGGGAAGTCTCAGGTATACATCTGTTCACGGGAAGTGGTATTGATAGTATTCCGAAAAAGCATCAAGAGTACTTTTTAAGGGCGAAACAAACCAAGCAGAATTTTATTGCAGAAGATCATTATGTTTATTTTCATCATTCACAAAAAGGTCTAGATTCAATACTCGCATTTCAATCATTGCAACCGGTTAAAAAAGAAGCGCAACAGCTTGTTGACTTGTTTTTGGGCAATGTTGTTCTCACATTTGAAAGTTTATTATTAGCTAATTCAATTGAAGAAACCCAGCAGCTGGCTATTTCACTGATGGGAGGTGCCATGGAGTCGCGCTCCAAGGAAACGGGATCTCACGTAATTAGGGTTGGCTTATATGCAAAATTACTCGCGCAGCTGCATAATCAAAATCAAGCGTACTGCGATAAAATTAGCCTAGCTGCGCAATTACATGATGTAGGAAAGGTAGGTGTACCAGATCTCATTTTAAACAAGCCGGCAAAATTAGATGCTGACGAGTGGGAAATTATGAAACAGCATACCACTAAGGGCTGGGAAATTCTCAAAGGGACAGCTAATCCTGTTATTGATATGGCTGCAAACATTGCGATTGATCATCACGAGCGTTGGGATGGAGCCGGTTATCCGCACGCAAAAAAACAGCAAGAAATCAGTTTAGAGGGACGAATTACTGCGATTGCTGATGTGTTTGATGCGTTATGTTGTCGCCGTTGTTATAAAGAGCCTTGGAGTATGGATGACGCAAAAGCGGAAATAATTAAAGGTGCAGGTAATCATTTTGATCCAAACTTAGTTGCACTTTTTGAAGCACATTTTAATGATTTTAAACAAATCTACCTGGATAGGCCTGAATAGCAAGGCAGGTATCGCTTTGACTGTGAAACCACAATCAAAGCGAAAGTTAAGTTAGTCGTACTTGGCTTCTAACTCGTTAGCGGTATGAAATTTTTCATGAGATTGTAATTGCTCATCGTATTTAAGCAGGTTTTTAAAGTGCTCTAACTGGCCTGCATTTTTAACGATTTCAACAATAAACGACATCATAAAATCGGCACCGGTTAGGGTCTCGCCCACTAAATAACGCTTGCCTTCAAGACGGCTGTTAAAATAGCTAATCACTTTAGCGGTTTCTGCATCAGCATAGCCCTCTAAAAACTGGGTTTTAGCACCATCTTTTTGCACAAACATTTTGAGTAAAAGCGGTAAAATTGCTGAACTTTCTGCAAAATGTAGCCATTGCTGGTAGTCAACGTAATCAGGGGTGCCTGCTTTTGGGGCAAATTTACCTTTGCCATATTTAGTGATCAGGTAATCTGTGATAGCGCCAGACTCGGCAATCACTAAGCCATCATCTTCTATAACTGGCGATTTACCCAGCGGATGCACATTTTTAAGCTCATCAGGGGCTAAAAAAGTCTCAGTGTTACGTTGGTAAGCAACAATTTCGTAATCGACCTCAAGCTCTTCTAGTAACCAAATAATACGTTTAGAGCGAGATTTATTTAAATGGTGTAGTTTAATCATTTTCTTCCTTATTGAGCTGTGTTGAATTACAACACAGCTTGAATATTATAGTGGGCTGTTAATCTTTACTACGGTTTTACCAAAGTTCTTCCCACTGATCATGTCGTTAAATGCACTGATGGTGTTTTCAATGCCTTCTACCAGATGTTCGCGGTATTGAATTTTTCCGTCTTGTAGCCATTTTTGCATGTCTTGTGCAAATTCGTCATAGCGGTGGCCATAATCATCAAAAATAATAAAGCCTTGCATTTTGATGCGCTTAGTTAGTAATTGCCCCATTAGCATGCCCATGCGGTCTGGGCCCTCAGGCAAGCTGGTCGCATTATATTGCGATACCAAACCACAGATAGGCACGCGCGCTGAGGTATTAAGCAAAGGTAATACGGCGTCAAACACTTTTCCGCCCACATTTTCATAATAAACATCAATACCTTGGTCACATGCTTTTTCTAATTGCTCGGCAAAGTCATCGGCTTTGTGATCAATACAGGCATCAAAGCCTAGCTTTTCAACGGCATGAGCACATTTTTCGCTGCCACCGGCAACTCCAACCACTTTACAGCCTTTAATTTTAGCAATTTGGCCAACCGTTGCACCAACAGGTCCCGTTGCTGCTGCAACGACCACGGTTTCACCTGCTTTAGGGGCGCCAATATCGAGTAAACCCATGTAGGCGGTAAAGCCAGGCATACCCATAATACCCAATGCGTATGAAGGGTTTGTTGGTTCTTTACCTAATGACATTAAGCCTTCGCCATTTGAGATGGCGTAAGTTTGCCAACCTGTGTACGCTAATACCCATTCGCCTTCGCTAAATTTATCGTTTTTAGATGTTTCTACTTGGCACACCGTTGCACCAACCATTACATCACCAATTTCGACAGGGTCGGCATACGATTTAGCATCGCTCATACGGCCACGCATGTAGGGGTCTAATGATAAGTAAATTGTACGCAACAGTACTTCGCCCTCTTTTAACGATGGAAGCTCTTTGCTTTTAAATTCAAAGTTGTCATTGGTAGGGGCGCCATGTGGGCGCGAGGCTAAAGTAAATTGACGGCTAGTTGTAGACATAAAAATCTCCAAAATAAAGTGAAAAAACCACCTATTACCGAATGTTTAAGCTTTAAAACAATACACGGCTCAACAATAATGCGCGGATAGGCAGATAAAATTTGTACCTTGATACACGAGCTTTGGGCGAGAGGGGGTTAATTCAACCTTTGCAAACATTTAATTAGAATAATTACTCTGTTTTTAGCATGCTAAATATATGGCTATCAAAATAGTGACCATTTTTATAAATTGCTTGTTTTAAAATAGCCTCGGTATTAAAGCCACTTTTAAGCAGCGCCTTTATTGAGCCCGCATTACCAGCAAATACAGCTGCATGAATACGGTTTAAATTAGTACTTTTAAACACTTCTTTAGGGTCTGTTGACCTTTGCGGATTACAATTTGTTCAAACTAGGGGCGGTTTAATCGCGGCGCGAGGTTTGTAACCTAGTGGGCTAAGTCAAAACCGAGCAACAAAGAGTAAATAGCCCCTAGGCAGAACCCGAAGGGCAGCGCCTGTTTAGCATTAATGCTGCGTTATCGCCTATTTATGGGGAATAACCACACCTCATAGGCTCTGCCTTGCCTAAATACCAAACAGACTGTTGCAAATTTAACCTTGAAAGGTCAACAGACCCTAATAATCAACCCAATGGCTTGGGTGATAATACCTTGCCCCCAATATTGCTGACTAAGCCAATAGCCAATTTCGCCACTGCGGCTATACTCAAATTCACCAGGAATAACACCAATACAACCAACACACAGGCCATCAACTTCAATGGCTTTAATGATGCCACATTTTGCTCCCTCGTTTATCCACCAATTCGCATCTGCCTGCGTATACGGAAATGGAATTTTAGAGGATAAATAGCGTGCTACTTGTTGATTGTTCAAAATGGTTACGATTTGTAAGGTATCGTGTTGCTTGAACTCACGTAAAATCATCATATGGTAAATAAGTTTATTATTATCAACCAATAACCTAGCAAGCTTTAGGCGTTTAAACAATGAAACTATCTTTTTAAAATTAAAGTGTATACAGCTATAACTTTGCTTTAAACTCTTTTAAAATATGATAAAAAGTACCTACACAGAGTCACTATGCACCCACACATTGCCGCCCTTTATAATAGCGCTAAAAAGCCTAGTCGTTTAATTATTGGCCTAATGAGTGGCACCTCTTTAGATGGTTTAGATGTGGCGCTATGTAAAGTAACCGGAGCGGGTTTGCATACCCAAATAGAGGTATTAAAATTCACCACGGTTGAGTACAACGACGAGTATAAAACTAAAATAAAACAGGTGTTTGCTAAGCGCGAATGCGATTTAGAAGTGCTGACTTTGTTACATCCGTGGGTAGGTAAACTCCATGGTGTTATGGTTAATCAGTGTTTAGCACTGTGGCAAGTAAATCCAGCCGATATTGATGTAATAGCCAGTCACGGGCAAACTATTTATCACTGCCCGCAATCCCAACATAACCACCACGATTTTAAAAATGGCACGCTACAAATTGGCGACAGCGATCAAATAGCGTTTACTACAGGCATTACCACGATAGGTGACTTTAGGCAAAAGCATATTGCTGCTGGTGGTGAAGGCGCACCATTAGCTGTGTATGGAGATTATTTGTTTTTTGCCAGCCCAAATGAAAATCGTATTTTACTCAACATGGGGGGCATTGCTAATTTAACATTTTTACCTAAAAACGGCGATACTGGAGCGGTCTTTAGCTCTGACATTGGCCCTGGCAATACTATTATGGATGCTTATGTACAGCATTATTTTAAAGGGCTGCATTATGATGAGGGAGCTAAACTTGCCAAAGCTGGTAAAGTGAATACAAAGCTTCTTGCTGCGCTTACCGATAACGCGTTTTTTAAATTACCACTGCCTAAAACAACCGGACCTGAGGTGTTTAATTTAGCTTATTTACGGGCGGCACAAATGCATTCAACGACACAAAGACTAAACCACGAAGATGTTTTAGCGACTTTAAATGCCCTTTCTGCCACTACGATTGCCAAGGCGTTAAATGACTGTGCTCAACATACTCAAGAGTGTGTAGTATATGCCAGTGGTGGAGGTATTCATAATCCATTATTAATGGAGCAATTACTGATGCACTGCCCAAACATTAAGGCGTTTAAAAACACCGAGAATTTAGGCGTAAATCCTGATGCCAAAGAGGCCGTGCTGTTTGCTATTTTGGCAAATGAATGTTTGGCAGGGCAACGTCAAGGCTTAAATAATAACAACCAAGGGATTTTAGACATAACTATGGGTAAAGTGAGCTTTGCTGATTGAGTAATAAAAAACCAGTGGAAAATTGTGCGCCAATAACTAAAAAAGCGAAAGTAAAGCTGTTCCCATATTAGCGAAATACTGACGTACCCGATGCGGCCTAGGCGGCGCTATATAAGTTGCAGGTGCAGTATAACCACTACCAAATTGGTTAATATGCATATCAAACTGCAAACTATTTTTTAACGTGCCGTGCTTACCATGCAAAATCATTTGCATCACAAAATCATGACTATGTGCTATTTGACTCAAAGTTAGGTTGACTCGCCCTTGTTCTAGATCAGATAGGTTGAGTGTTTTTTCTGTGTAGTATTGAGCCGCTCGTGCATTTGGCTCAGTTGCGCTGAGTGAAATAATATCACTTTCATGAGCAGCCTCAGGTAAAACGCATTGCAGTGTGATTTGATGCTGACTGTTAGCATCCTGCGATAGCGTTTCAAATTCCATGCTGTGACTCATTGCCGCAGACATAGGATCTTCAAATGACGGAAGTGCAAAGGTAAGTTGCACTATAGATTCGCTCATGAGGGGCTTCAAATGCTATTTTTGATTAATAATGCAGCTATTATTACCGATCATTATTGCAAAATTATGACTAAACAAAACGACTTCATACATGAGCTGGTTTAAATTACATTTTACAACTAAAGCTATTGTTTTAAATCAATATTATATTTAATAAATAAACTACAATAGTCGCTTAATAATATCGTTTATTAAATGCAAGGACACAACGAGGCCTTAGCTTAGCAATAACAATAATGCTTTTATCGAGCTTGCTGGTTGTTAATTAATGTTGCCTTTATTGTTAATTAAAGGTGTTTATTTGTGTGTATTTTCTTAATTTTGCAATAAAATTGCTTGAAAAAAAACCAAGCTAGCCATAAAGTGCTTTTAAGAGCCCAAATACATAACACACTACCAAACAGGTTGTGGCGGGGTTGTGAGAATTAGATGGCACTAATAAAAAATAATTTATGGAAACTCTTCTGTTTTTTGCTGTTGGGTGGCTTAATTTTATTAAGCGTGCTTTTGGTTTACGAGTGGAAAAACATCAAAAAAGATTACCGCACGAGCTCCCAAAATCGTGTGGAATTTTCTGCGCAAGCACTTAAAAGCACCCTTAGAAATAAAGAGCTGATGCTAGATTTAATTGGTAGAGATATTCTCTCTAATAATAATTTACATGAAAAAACGTCGACAATTAAACTTCTTGATAATATTTTGCTCGAAAATCCCGTGTTATTAGGCTTTGGACTGTTTAATCCGCAAGGCGAGATTATTTATTACAGCTCAAACTTAAACGCTTCAACCATGATCAACCTGAAAGAAAATAAAAATACACGCCAAAGCTTTGCGCAAACCCTCGTATCAGACAAAATGGTATTAGGACAGACTTACTTTAATGAATCTTTACAAGAGTGGGTGATCCCAATAAGAAAAGCATTACGCGATAAGAGCGGCACAGTAATCGCGGTTATGACGGCAGGTATGGCGGTGTCGAGAGGGACTAAGTACTTAAATATTTTGCAAAGTAATCGTGATGATTACATCATGCTAGCAAGAGAAATAGATGGCTTTATTCAATACAGCTCGGTTAGAGATGCAGATATAGCAAGTTATATAAAAACCCAGACTAAAGAGGCATTGGGGTTATCGGGTAATGCTTTGATAGAGCAAACAGGTAAAACAAAGCAAACACTTAAATCTTCCGAGGAAGTGTTTAGCATAGAAACGACGGTAAAAGGCAAACCGTATATCACCTCAGCAAAATTTGATAACCGTTATCAGTTGTGGACTCTGTCACAAATGGCGATGCAACCAATAAAAAATCTGTATTATTGGAAAGTTGGCTTGTATGTCCTAGTTTATGTGTTTATTTGTATGGTGCTATTTTTTGGTTTTAGGCTTATTGCACGTGCTGAAAAAAAGCGTATTGATGAGCTATTCCATCTTTCAAGACATGATGATTTGACCAAACTCCCAAATCGAAAAGCGTTACGAGATAGCTTTGAAGAAAAAAAAGAAACATCGTTTAGCTTAGCAATCATTAACATTACCAACTTGCGTTCTATGAATAATCGCTTTGGCATGGAGTTTGGCGATAAAGCGATAAAAACCTTTGCTGGCTTTTTAAAAACAACATTTTTATCACCCTATTTAGTATTTAGAAATAGTGGGAATGAATTTTGTATTATTGCACCTCACACTTTTGATGAGCAAAACAGACGTGCATTCGAGCATATTTTAGAGTCAGCAATCCAGCAATATGAAACCAACAATAGTGAACGATTACTTAATATAAGTGTGGGCATAGCCTGTTATCCAGAGCATGGTATAACAAAGAGTAAGCTCGTACGAAGTGCGCATTTAGCTAACCAGTGGGCAAAAGATACCGGCCAATGGCTGTGTCATTATCATGCTGATATTAAACAAGCTTACTTACGTCGTTTAAAAGTAGAAGAGCGGCTTAATATGGCGTTAAACGAGCAGTCATTGTCTATGGCGTATCAGTGCCAAGTAAATGAACAGGGTAAAATCCATGCTATGGAGGCGCTCATTCGTTGGAAAGATGGTGAGCTTGGTATGGTATCACCCGCTGAGTTTATTGCTATTGCAGAGCAAAGTGATTTAATTTTTAAAATTGGTGACTTTGTTTTAGCGCGATCTATTGGTGAGTTTGCAAAAATGCAGCAACACAGCGATACCCCTCTTGAATTGGCAATAAACATTTCAGTAATGCAATTTCAAAGTAGTGTATTTATTCCTACATTATTACACAGTTTAGAGACGCACAATGTTACTGCGCAAAGTATCATTTTAGAAATAACAGAATCCCTCTTTATGGATAATCTTGAACATGTGATTGATACGATTAAGAGCTTAAAGTCACGTGGAATACGCTTTTCAATGGATGATTTTGGCACAGGCTATTCATCACTGAGTCTTTTGAGACGCTTACCGATAGATGAACTGAAAATAGATAAGAGCTTTGTTGATGATATTTTGGTGGACTCTAAATCAAATAGTATGGTGCAAAGTATTATTGCCATTGCCAACAGCCATAACTTAAGTGTTATAGCTGAAGGCGTGGAAGAGCAGGCACAGTTTGATATGTTAGTTAATATTGGCTGTAAACGTTTTCAGGGGTATTACTTTTATAAACCTGTGGCAGCAGCAACGGTTATTGAATACCTATCGGTTAATTAACTTATCCTGCAAATACTGTGGTGGCACGGCTAAGGCGGTCATTCACAGCACCCCACTCACTGCCTACTGGCGGCTTTTCGATATAAATATTCATCGGGGTTGTCTCATCAATAAGATGCAGCGTTTTATACATGTTTTTAGCATACTCAACAGGGCAAGCACTGAGCTTAGTAATATACTGAGGCGAAATGTGATTAGCTAATAACTGTTGCTCTGCCTTGGTTGAATAGATTAAATAATGTGTTTGCAAATGGGGAGTGTTACTCAAAACACTTGGAAAATCTGCGCTATTAACAAGTATTGCAGGAGCATGGGGCTGATAATGCGCCTTTACATTACCAGGCACTGCCTCATTGTGTGAAAGCGGTGTAGTGACATTTAGTCCGGTTTTTTGCAAAATATCAGCAGCGGATACGGGCCCTGGGCGTAAAATGCGAAGCTGCTCAGTGGTGGCATCAACAATCGTTGACTCAATACCCACATCACATTGCCCGCCCTCTAATACCGCGCTAATTCGGCCATTTAAATCGCGCATAACATGGGCTGAATTTATTGGGCTTAGTTGTTTGTAGCGGTTAGCTGAGGGAGCTGCAAGTCCAGTATTTAATTGTTTTAAAACGGCTAAAAATTGCGGATGTGCTGGTACGCGTAAACCGATGCTATTCAATCCACCTGTTACAGGGCTATTTAAATTATCTTTTGCATTTAAAATAAGTGTGAGCGGCCCTGGCCAAAAGGCTTCAGCAAGTGTAATCGCTGCCTTATTTACATTTTTTGCCCAGTGGTGCACATGTGATAGTTCAGGAATATGCACAATTAACGGGTGGTTTGTTGGGCGTCCTTTCGCGGCAAATATTTTTGCTACAGCATCACTATTGCTCGCATCGGCAGCAAGGCCGTACACAGTTTCTGTGGGTAAGGCAACGCATTCGCCCGCTTTTAATAGTGCCACGGCTTGGTTAATACGCTCTTCAGTATTCAATAATTGAGTGGGTTGTAATGATGTCATAATAACTCTTAAGGATTACAAAACTGGCAATATGTTGCATCAGCAACGCGTTTTTTATTTGTTTCAATGTGGCTAAAGCCGCAACTATCACACACTGAAGTAGTTGATTTCATTTGTTCTGTTGGCATATTACATAGCTCACAGGGCAAGCCTTTTGTAACTTGTTTAGCAACAAAGTTAGGGTTTTGGCACTGTGGGCATGTTGATGATATTCGCCTTGCAAGATCTTCTGCAGCTCGGCTAATAATTACTTGGCGTTGCGGGCTATACATGGCCCTTAGATCAGGCGCGATTGTACCTGTGCTTGGCGTTTTTTCTGTATATAAAGCAATAAGCGCTTTTATACTAAGCCCTTTATGAAGCGTTTGGGTGTCGTCAAGTATCCAATGTTGGTTTTTATAGCGCTGACATGCAGTAGCGATTGATTCAGCACTGGTTTCACTGCTAATGCTTAAGCTGCTCGGCGAAAATGGCCCGCCAGCATATCCATAAATAGTATTGTTATTGTGTTTATCATAAAAACAAATAACTTCTTCGTCCCAGTTCATTAAACCCGGGTACGGCCCACCCCCAAAACTGCCTTCACTGCCAAGCCCAAATTGCTCGCCTGTGAGTTCACATGCGCGCTGAGCTTTTGTCAGTGCCGCTGTGTTGGCACTACAATGACGTTGTACTTCGTGACTAAACATCCCAAGTGTATCGGTATCAAATAAATCAGTAGTGAATACCTCAAAACCAAGTGGCTCCAAAGCGGGAGCTACTAAAGGCGCCTTTTTATGTTTCGTGGCAATGACTATCTTTGGCATAGCTTATATTGGCTCATTAGAGGCTGAAATAGTTGAGAAATGTCCATTTTCGAACTGCTCTAGGGTATTATCATCGCCCCAGCGAATGAGAGTGAGCCAATGGTTATCAATCAGCTCCTTCACCATGACATGTTTGTTATAAATTGCCGCGATTGCCGATTGCGGCGCAGCAATATATACATTAAGGCGAATTGGTTCGTGCATCCATTTTTCCCCATTGTGCAGTGACTGCATGGCTAAGCCAATACGAAGGTCACCGCCATTACCTTCAAATAATCCAATATTACCGCCGACTGCGTTGTGAAGTATTTTATTACCACTGCCGTATTTATGGTTGTCGGTAACCGAGGCATTATATTGACTATTGATCCAATGGGTTACTATCATGGGGGCGGTCATGATCAGTTCTAATACCGCAAATTCGTTATCGTTTTCCCATTCATAATTATGTAAAAAACAGCGTCCTTGTAAGTTAACACTGCGAGTCCAGGCTCGTGGTGCAACAATAAAGGCGGCGTTATTAGCAAGCCCCCATTCTGGGCGTACTTGCGACCAATCGCGGGCACGCTGTTGATAAGCATGGTTAATTTCATCCGCGGTTTTATTAACTAACTGCGGGTCGATATTTACTAAGCGTTCTTGCTGAGCGGTTTGCGTGGCAACGGTTAGCCATTTTTTTAGATTGTCATTAAGCTCGGTATCGTAAGCGGTGATGACATCCGTGGTTGTGTTATGAATAGCGGCAATAAATTGCGTGCTCTGTGCCAGTGTTAGCCCTCGCTCTTTAAGCGCTTGGCGCACTTGGGTATCGTTTAGTAAGTTAGCCAGCACGCGTACATTAACTTCGCCACTTTGCCCTCCACAGGCTCCACATTCTAGGCCAGCGCTGTGCAAGTTATTAGTTGTATGACTGGCGTGACCTACCAACATAACATGCGGCGCAAACTCTTTTATTCCTAAGGTGTTAAGCACTTTTTGAGCTAAGTCGGTTTTGTCTTTTAGGGTCAGTTTTTGCTGGTTTTGTGTTAATTGCCAGTCGGTGGTTGCGCACTTTTTAGCTTTACCTTTAGATAAAAAGGTATTTTTTATTAATTTAAATGCATACAGCCAGCCTGCTGATTCAACCATAGAAAACGATGAGGGGGCTGATTTTGACCAACTTTGCCATGTAGCACTATTTTGACGAGATGCTTCAAGCGCCGCGTCTTTGTGTGTTTGTGTGGCATGTATGGCTGGTTTGAGTAGCCCGGGTAGTTGAGGACGAGTAATTGCACTACCATTTTCTTGATATTCTAGTGGCAAGCCAAAAAAGCCGGCAAAGCCGAAGGTTTCTATATTTTTACTTTGCGATTCAAGCGCGCGGCGAATAACCTCTGAGCGTACATCAATACAAAACACAGCTTGTAATTGAGCGTTGTTCACTGGCGTTTTAGTGGCGTTTTGCAGCGCATGATTAAGCGGGTATTGATAGCTCAGCTCCAGTGCTTTTGCCCACACCCATAATGGCTTTTGTGCCAATTTGTGTGCATGCAGGCGCTCAATTACGAGTGACTTTTCTTGCTGCCACTGACTTTGTAGTTGTTTAAATGAAGCACTATCATGATCTGCTAGATACTGCCAAATAACCAAGTCCCATGCCATTCGCATGGCCAGTAGCTGTTTCATATCATCTTTGGGTTTAGCGTAAAGTTGGCCTTGGAATCGCAAATACGCTAACCACGATGCCCAACCATTAATATCTAAAAGCAGCGAATGAGCATATAACTCTAACGAGTCGTTATCTATATTAAGGGTTGAGAGTGTTAGTGCAATCAGTTCATCAGCGCAAGTGGGCAGTCGTTTAAAGTAGCCATTTAAATGCTTTTCATCCATTACAATACTAATGCCTTTATCCGCTTGAATAACGGTTAACCAATGGCGATATAAAGGTGATTGTGATGATGTGTCATCACCATGAAGCATAGGGCCAAGCTGCTGATAATGCGCGGCACAAAACTGGCTCAATTGATGGGTAATTTCATCATGCCAAGCCATTTTATGTTTATTGCGCTGCTGGTCGAGTAAATCTGCAATGTTGTGCCAATCCACTAAGGGAACATCAATGTGAAGGGTTTTTGTGAGTTGCTCATGCGTAAAGTCACTGTTAAGTAACTTGGCTGCATCAGCTAAGTGGTTATCAGTAATTATGCCGTTGTCGTACTTGTGCTGATAAAAGTCTTTAGGCATGAGCATATTGGCATTACATAAGGTATCAATGCGTGCGCTTACATCTTCAATAGGCAGGTGGCGCATTTCCCAAAATGGGTTAACGGCAATCATCTGATCTAAAGGCCAGTTTGGTGCTATGTAACCGCATACTTTATTAAGTATGTTGTTTTCAGTGTCACTTAACGATAATGCCGTGTGATTTGAATGCGTTTGATTGCTCATTTTGATTCCTCAACGGTGATTCCAGCTGCATGATTTTTTAAATCGGTGTGGCCATTATTAGGTAAATTTATCGGCCATATTTTTAGGGTTAATCGCGTAAACCACTCATCTAAATACAAGCCTGCAAATAATAGGGTGGAAAGTGATTTAACCTGTGGTCGCCAAGACTGGTAGCGTAAAAAGTAGCTGGCAATCATTAACGTTAAAATAAGGGCTATTACCCAGCTATCGGCGAGGCTAAATGCAGCTTCGCGCCACTGCTCAAGCTCTAGTGCTAAAGTAAATATATTTTTAGCAACCACATAGCTAAAAACTACTAAGAGTGCAATTAACAACTTTTTACTGCGAGTTTGCACGTTAGAAGCGCCATGTTGGTTGGCCAGTAAAATAGTTAAAGCCGATGCTAAAAGTAGCCACACACTGACAGCACCTTGATAGCCGCTAATGAACCATGCAGCGCCAACTAGGGTAATCGACACCAATGCCCCCGTTAACCAAGCAAAGCACGTGGGTGATTGTTTTGGAATGTGGCGGCGAATCAGATCTTCGTTTACACCGTTGCCTGAGTTTAAAAATGCAAAGGCTTTATAGGTTGAATGAGTAACAAGGTGAAGCAGAGCCAGTTCAAATAATCCCAGCGCACATTCTATGAGCATTAATCCCATTTGCGCACTGGTAGACCAAGCAAGCCTTACTTTAACGCTTATTCGGGTAGTCATTATCAAAGCGCTGATCACCGTAGTTAAACCAGCAATAATTAAAATTAACCACTGTGCAGCCGCAGCTTGAATAAACAAAGGCGCAAATAAAACTAATAAAAAGCCACCTAAATTTATCACCCCAGCATGCAATAAGGCACTGACGGGTGTAGGCACCTCAACCACTTTGATTAGCCAGCCATGCATAGGCAACTGAGCACATTTGATTAAAGCTGCAAAAGCGATTAAAAAGGCCGCGAGTTGTTCAGCCAAAGATAGCGGTAGTGTGGTGGTGTGATAAAAAGTAGTGATATCGCTAATGTATAGGCTATTGTGAGTAACCGATAATATAATAAATGCGACGAGTAATAAGGATTCAGCTACGCGTGCCACAATAAACTTTTTATGAGCGGCGAGTACCGCACGAGGGCGCTCAGGATAAAACATTAATAGTTTATGCAGTGCTAAACTAATTGACACCCAGCCTAGCCAAAATAGCGCTAAGTGATTGCTCATAACTACAATCAGCACTGCGGTTACGGTTAATAGCAGCCAGCGCCAAAAATAGTTTACACGTGGCTCACCTTGCATATAGTGTTTGCAAAACCGAATTAATATTAGCGTTATGAACAGGATTAGTCCTAGCATAATAGCGCGGGTCACTGAGAGCGATAAGAAACTCAGTAAATCAAAGGCATAAATACGATAAAGTGCAACGGCACTGATAAATGCAACACTATTAAATAGCATCACTTTAAACAGTACATTGCCATTTGAGGCACAAGGTTGTCGGCCAATTAGCCACGCCGCTAAAAATGTGCTTAATGGCATCATTAGTAATAACAACGAAATAATATACTCGCTCATTCAGTGCTCCTTATTTAGTTATTGGAGTATGACAAACTAGATAACTAAATAAAAATAGATATAATGCATATAAACGTTCTATAAAAGAGAACTATAATGAGCCGTTTGAACTACCATCACTTGTATTATTTTTGGTCTGTTGCCCGAATTGGTAACTTAACCCAAGCCGCTAAAGAGCTGCATTTATCGCAGTCAGCGCTCTCCACTCAAATTAAACAGCTAGAGCACACCATTAATATTGAGTTATTTGAACGTAAAGGACGTACCTTGGCATTAACCGATATGGGAAAGCGGGTGCAAATGTACGCTAACGATATATTCACTAAGGGCGAAGAGCTGTCGTCTTTTATTCATAAAGGGATGATTTCCCAAACTCAGCATTTATCAATCGGGGTGCTTAATACGCTCTCTCGTAACTTTATCGAGGAATTTATTAACCCTTTAATGAGTAACGACGAAGTACGCTTTTCGCTTACTGCAGGGCGTATGGATGGGCTGTTAAATGGTTTGGCAGAGCACGAAATGGATTTAGTTTTAACCAATAAACCCATCGGACTTGAGCACTACGATCAACTGTGGCAAAGCCAGTTGGTATCTCGTCAGCCATTAGCCATAGTGGGCCCTGCAGATAAAAAAACACGCGGTCAATTTCCTAGCGGTTACACAGATGCACAATGGGTGCTACCCAGTAAAACCTCCGCGATTAGAGACTCATTTAATGCTTTGTGTGCCCGCTGGCAATATCAGCCAAAAATAAAAGCAGAGGCTGATGATATGGCTATGCTGCGATTACTTGCTCGTGATAGTGGTGCACTATCGGTATTGCCATCAGTTGTAGTAAAGGATGAAATAGAACAAGGCCTACTGGTTGAATACCAACGTTTACCTGATGCATTTGAGCACTTTTATGCCATTACCGCACAGCGCAAATTTGTACCTGATATACTCAAATCATTGCTCGCCAAAACGTGTTAATTACTTTTAAACTAACGTTTTTATTAAAATATTTTATGCTTGAATAATAAAAAAAGAATTAAAGGTTTTAATTAGATGGCCGACAAAGTACTTAATTGTACTGAAGATTAAGGATAATCATGGTTAATAAACTGCAAGGCAATTATGCTAACCTAAATGCGTTGCTTGCCCAATCAGTCAATAATTCAAACCACAGCAATGTGCCCACAGGTTTACAATCGAGAGCTCACTTAGCGCCAAGCACGGCAACAATCACTGATGAAATGCTCAGTCAGTTTAGTGACGAACAAGTCGATGAAATACTTAATCAGCAATTATCCTCTTTACTCACGATTTCCAGCACACCCAGTGGCTCAAATTATAAGCTCTCTAGTGAAGAGGTTGCACTACGTACGGTGATAAGTTCTCAGCAAGAGGGCCTATTAAAAAATGAACGTAGTGATCAGTTAATTGAGCGTTTAAACAGCTCGGTAAAAAATATTCAAGGCGCTTATGCTAACACTAGCGATATTTTATCAAACTTGGGGCAGCTTGGGTTCAATCAAAAAACGTTTTTAGCGTCTAGTCAGCAGCGTGTTGAACGCTCGCTAGACCCCTTTATGGAAAGTTTTAACCGCGAGCGATATGAAGATGATGATAACTATGGGTTTGAGCTTTCGGTAAAAACCAAAGAAGGTGATGTTATTAAAATCACTCTTCATTCTGCGCAAGGTTATGATGAGGAAACAGGCGAAACCACTGACGAATTTAGCGTAAGTTATGAAGTAGATGGCGACTTATCTGAGGCTGAACACCAAGCATTAACGCAAGTACTTTCTGGTGTTGGTGAAATGGCGGATGAATTTTTTAAGGCTAAACAAAGCGCTTACAGTCGTTACGTACCCGCAAACCAAGCTGATTTAGATTTAAGCTTTCTAAGCAATTTTGATAACAAAGAACTTTCGGGTTTTGATTTGTATTTTTCAACGTCAGAGGGAAATACTGCCGATGCTGATGGAGCGCTACTTGGAAAAGACAATGAGCTTAATTTAAGCTATACCCTTGATGAGGATTCTGAGCAGCAAATACTAGAGTTTGAATCGGTAAATGGACAGAACAACATTGATTTTTCGCTTGATATGTCAACCATTGGCGCTCAAGACAAAAGCCAAATGCAGCAATACATAAAAGCGCTCGATAAGAGTTTAGAAGATAGCCAGCTCAATAGCTCAGAGAAAAGTACGCGTTCGGCGTTTGGCCAAAAAAGTGATGAAGTAATGAAACAAGGGTTGGCTGTATTTAAAAGTGCGTTTAGTAGTATGTCATCAGCCGCTGAGCGCTACAGTGAAATTGAGTCAGTTGCTACAAAGCAGTTTACTAATGGACGCGAGCTTGTCGCTAATTTAGTTGACAATATGATCACCCGTGATCCACGTTATCAAGGGCTAGGAAGCAGTAATAAAAATTCCTTAGGTGATGGTATATCTAAGTTAGCTGATTTTGATGCGAAATTTTCTTTTGCAATGGATCAAGGTGATTACATAGCAACAAGCACCACAAAGCTGAGTCAAAATACAGAACACCAAAAATCAGCAGGGTTAACTGGAGTTACTCAAGATAAAGCGGCGAGCACGCGTTTTAATTATGAAGAAGGTAACCGCTCTGACATCCCTCCTGATTATTATGACAAACAAGAAAATTACACTATTGGTACCGCTGTAAAAAATAACGAATTGGTTGCCCTTGATCAGGCTCATGAGGTGGATGTAGATAAAAAAGTGTATCAGTTTAATCCCGAAATATCTCAATACGAGCTAAAAAAGGAATTAAAAGAAACAACCACCAGTGAGAGCAATATTCGTGTTATTAACGATATTTGGCTCGAGAAAAATGAAGATAGTCATCGTATGGATGAAAGAAAACGACTCAGTGGTGTGGGGGCGTCGAACGAGTTTAGAACAACATCGAGTTATTCACATACGCAATTAGTAACGTTAATCGGTGACTTAGATAAATTAGAACAAAACAAAGAAGTCAAACGTGAGTACTTAGCCGTTTTATCACAAGTGGATGATTTTATGGATAAAAGCATGTAAATTTTATTTACTTAAGCTCGATTGTGGGTATAGTAACTAAAACACTATTTAAGTATAAGATTATGTTTAAACAATTAATTTTTCTTTTAATGTTGAGTTTACCACTGGCAGTGAATGCAACGCTCAAACCACACTCGGACGCTATTTCTGCTAAGCGTTTATTAAGCGAGCACGATAAATTTGCTAAACAATACCAAGCATTTCCGCCCACACCGCAAGACATTGCATTGATGCAAAAACTAGCAGGTAAAGAGGTATTAGTGCTTTTAGGTACGTGGTGTCATGACAGTGCCCGTGAAGTACCTCGATTAATAAAGTTACTCGATGAATCGAAGGTCAAACTCTCGAAAATAACTTTTGTTACAGTCGGTTATGACAAACGTGATGAAGCAGGTATTGCCCTAGCGCATGACTTACAATATACCCCCACTTTTATTGTTAAGCATAACGGGGTTGAAGTTAACCGCGTAGTAGAAAAAACCAGCGACACTCTCGCCCAAGATTTAACCTTAGGCTTATAACGAGAGTCAGCTAGCCAATATCATGTTCGAGGTTTTATTTTTACACTGGCCAATCAGCGGCGTCTAAGTCATCTAATTGTGCATCGCAATGCTCATTTCCTTGCCACTTGGTAATATATTCACCGTGCGGATCGTATTGCTGAGTTTGTTTTTGCAAATTAAAGTGACGTCCGCCGCGCGGATCGACACCAACTCCAGCAATATATTGCCAATTACCCCAATTCGACGCCACATCGTAATCGATTAACTGTTGCTCAAAGTAAGCCGCACCATAGCGCCAGTCTAGTTGTAGTTCGTTCACTAAACAGCTAGCAACGATTTGTCTTGAGCGGTTGCTAATAAAGCCTGTTGCGTTTAGCTCTTTCATAATGGCATTAACTAACGGGTAAGGTGTACTGCCTTGGCACCATTTAGCAAAACGATTCGGGCTAAACGTGGTAAGTGGCGAGCTTTGTTTCTTACCTTTAAAGGTAAATAACTGATGCTTAACATTAATTGCATGCCACTTAAAATACTCACGCCAGAGCAATTCAAACTTGATCCAGTAAGTTGACTCGTTTGCTCCATGGCGCGCTTCATAAGCATCTACGGCACAAAAAATTTGCTTGGCACTAATACAGCCAAAAGCCAGCCAACTACTAAATTTTGTTGAGTTATCAAAGCCATCTAGCTCATTGCGAGTGATTTTATAGCTACTCGGTAGTGGGGATGAAAAATAGTTGAGGCAGTGCTCAAGCGCAGCCTGATGCCCACCAAGTAATTGTGTATTCCCTGTTGCTGGCTTTTCTATCGGTTGTTTTGCGCAAAGTATAATAGGTGGAGGCAATCTTGCTGCTGAAAATGTATGTGTGGCTAAACTAATTTCTGCCGCTTCGATCTTTTTTCTAAAAGGTGTAAAGCCGGTTGGTAAATTAGCTAGTTCAAAGGGCAGTTGCTGTTGTTGATATAAAGTATCTTGCATCACAGATTTAAATACCAAAGTCGTGCATTTTGACTTAAGAGCACTAATTTGGCGTTGCTCATATACACCTATTTGCTGGCTATATACAACTTCGTTAATGCTAAGCTCATTAATACGCTGTGTTAATACCTCAACTGGATCGCCTTCAATAATATGTAAAGTTTGGCCAAGCTCTAAAACAGACTCCTGTAGCTCATATAGGCTTTGCATTAAAAAGCGTTGTTTGTGGACACCATAGGGTTTTTGTTGGTAGTTATTGCTTTTAAACCAAGCAGGGTTAATCACAAAGACCAAGTCCAACTCACATTGTTGTTGTGATAAATCATTGAGTATGGGGTTGTCGTCAATGCGCAAGTCATTTTGCAGCCAATACAGAATACTTTTTTTCATACTTATGCTCTGGTTTTTAAAATCATTTATTTTACGAAGCAAAAACGGGTAGGGATTAGTTAGCTGCAAGTTTTAGTAATTAAAGGGTGAGCAAGTAATACTTACTCACCTGCTTAGGTTTTATTAAGCTTGTTTGTTCGTGTTAGTTAGGTTTATAGATACATAAGCAATTAAATACACAAATACGCTAAGCGGTAAACTACAAATAAATAAAGCAATTTTGTACTTTTTAGCAATAGATGGTTTAGGCAGTATTACTGCAAAAAGCATATTCATTGCTAACCAAAAAATAGTAACTAGTGGTGATAGCGTTGTTTTAGAGCTTGATAAATCACAAGTGCCGAATGAAATACTAGCAATAGATGCGCTACCTATTTCTATACATTGAGCGTTACCTATTAGGCTGATAGTAACTAATGTTGTAATAAATAATAGTGTTAGCGGGAGTAAATGTTTCATATTTTTTTTCCTTAATTATTTAATTTTATGGGTCGCTCTACAGCGCCTAAATAAATTAAAACGTTTGGCAAAAAATAACGATAACAAAGCCGTTAACTAGTTATTATAAAGTTATAACCATGGTATTACCTTGGTTATAACTTTTATAAATTATTATTATTCAATTGGTTGTGTTTTTATTTCAGCTATTAGCTGATACCCTCGTTTCATTACAGACTTTATGTATTTAGGATTTTTTGTGTCGTTATCATTGAGGGCTACACGTAGTTTGCTAATAACTCGCCTAACTGCGGTGTCGGTTACTATTTGATTCTCCCATACATTATTATGTAACTCTTCAAGACTAACTATTCTTGGTTGTTGTTCAACTAAATAGCTTAGTACCTGCATGCATTTAGGCTCTAATGTGAAGTGACTATCTTCTTTAATTAAAGTTTGCTGCATGCTGTCAAAAGTGTACTCACCAATTATTATCAAATTAACGCTCGACTTTTCATTAATTGGTTCTGTGCAATCATAGTTAGGTTGGGGTTTATTTGCTGTCGTATTTGAATGCTTTTTATAAATGCGAGATACCATTATTCCAGTTAAATTCATTAAAAGTACTAACGGGCTTAGTGGGAGCGCACAAAGAAAAAGTAAATATTTAAAACCCACGTGTATATTTGGTTTATTAAGAGTCTGTCCGAATAACACGTTTAAAAGCATCCATATAATAAAATAAGGCGTAAGGAGAATTGAATCAGTTTGATCCCCACAAGCGCCATAACTTACGCCCTCTATATAGTTTGATAAATCCAAACAAAAAGCATTTGCTTGGCCGCTAAATAAAATGAGCGATATAAAAATAAGTAGGTGTTTCATTAAAAAGTCCATTTGGTAAGAGGCGGCAAATAGTACCGCCCCTAGCTTTATTTTTGCTGTGCTATCCAGTCGTTAATTACATCTTCAAGTACCGCCATAGGAAGTGAACCTTGACCAATAACGGTGTCGTGAAAGCTGCGTATATCAAATTTAGCGCCTAGCTGTTTTTCGGCTTTTGCACGCAGTTCGCGTATTTTAATTTCGCCCATTTTGTATGAAAGCGCTTGGCCTGGCCATGAAATATAGCGGTCTATTTGATCTTCCACGGCGCTTTGTGGCAAGGCGGTATGATCAGCCAAATAATCAATCGCCTTTTGGCGGCTCCAGGCAAAGGCATGAATGCCGGTATCAACCACTAAGCGCACAGCGCGCCACATTTCGTAGCCTAAACGGCCAAAGTCACTGTATGGGCTTTGGTAAAAGCCCGCTTCTTTACCTAAACGCTCTGTATAAAGTGCCCAGCCTTCGCCAAAAGCAGAGTGACTAAGTGTGCGTCTAAATTCAGGAACGTCTAATTCCATTGCAATGGCGTTTTGTAAATGATGCCCAGGTATGGCTTCGTGCAGACTAAGTGCTTCTAAATTATATAAAGGCTGTAGCTTTGGAGTTGAGGCTAAAAAGTAAGTCCCCGGTGAGCGGTTATCAGCAGGTGGCATATAAAACGCACCGCGACTCGCTGAGCCTTTTATAGTAAAGGTGTTACGCGGCAAATGGCCAAAGTAAGTGGGGAGTTTGCCATACATTTTTTGGGTTATAAAAGCGGTCTTTTCGAGCAAGTCTTGGGGATCGGTTGCGTAAAATTGCTCATCGGTTGCCAAAAATTCTAAAAACTCGCTATAGCTGCCATCAAAGCTAACTTCATCAATAATACTTTGCATTTGCGCTTTGATGCGTGCCACTTCTTTAAGGCCAAGCTCATGGATTTGCTTGGGGGTCGCATTTGTTGTGGTGTAATAATTTACTGTATATTTGTAATAATCAAGGCCCCCTTTGATGCTTGCAATACCGGGCTGCGCTCTACAATGTGGCATATACTCGTTTTCAAAAAAGTCGTAAAAGTGCTCGTAAGCAGGCACGACTTTTGAGGCAATTAACGCTTTAGCTTTATTTTGGTAAGTTTCTTTTTGCGCTGCAGTAAATGTATTAGGGATGCGAGTAAATGGCTCATATAAGGCGCTATTCTCAGGTTGTTTAACTATATGGGCGCTAATACTTTGGCCATAATTTTTAAACGTTTCGCAGTAGTGGGTAAAACCAGTTTGAATGCCTTGCTTCAGTAAATTAATGTTTTGCTGATTAAAGCGCGGGTAATCACCAAGGCTCACTAAAAAGGCATCGTAATCCTCGGCGGTTAAAAAGGCCATGTTAGCCGGCGCTTCTGCAAAGTAAGTATGCCAGCCACTTAAAAAATTAACCGGAAAGTATTTATCTTGGTAAAGGTAGCTTTGCTGCTCGGTTTCTCGCTCATATTTAAACAAGCGGTAGTTCATTAACTGCTCGCTATTGAGCGTTTTAGGATCAATGCTGGCTAAGTTTTTTAGTACGCTGTTGTTGTAAGCTTGGCGCTTCGCAATGGCTTGCTCGCTCCAATCGGGTAGGGGGCCGTTGGGCTTCCAACCATCAGGATCAGTTCTAAAAAATATTTTCTCAGCTTTGGCGTTTTGCCAGTGGTTATCAATAATGGTTTTTAAATCGCTGTTACTGTCGGCTAAGCTTGGCAGCGAGGTGGCTGCTAAGGCAATAGCTAAAATTGTTTTTTTTAGCATGTTGAATTTCACTTTTTAAAATTTTAATTATTATTTATGCGCGCTGATTTTATGATAATAACAAGTTCACTCAATTAATGCGTTGGTTTTTAACAGCAGTCTAGCTTATTGTTTTACTGGTGTTTAAAATAAAACATATTGGGGTGGCGATATTTAATAACGTATTTTGCTAACCGATAAGGCGAATAGCCAACACCCAAATATTTATTGAGCATTTCATGCTTAGCTTTGCAGGTTCGAAATCCGATTATGATGAAGAAAAATGGATTGGGATTACTCGCTGTACTTGGAAAAAAATGTCAGATAATGCACATGAGTTTGTATTGGCAGGTCACACACCATTAATTGGCCTGATACACAAAGCGTTAGAATAACTATTTAACTTTAGGTATGAAAATAAAAAGGATTTTTGAAAATGTTGTGCCCTCGAACAAAGACACCATTGGAGCCTATATTAGTTGGCGGTATCACTGTTTATACATCGTCGTTAGGCGGCGTTTTTTTCGATAACAGCCAAATTTTTAAATTTAGCTCGCCAGAGTTAAAACATGGTCAGGTTTTACTTAAGTATTTGAGTAATTATGCCGAAGGTGAGGGTGAAGTCGCAATGCGAGTAAATTGCCCTAAATGCCCAAGCATAGTGATGATGCGTAGGTATTTTTCACCGCTAAAAGCAGTTGAAATAGATGAATGCCCAAGCTGTGCAGGAATATGGCTTGATAGTGGCGAATTAAGCAAAATACACGAAAACCATTTAACACCCAAAGAACGAAAACTGCTAGCCCATGAAATGGCCACCAATCATGGGTTTATAACTATTAAGCCGCCAAAATCGAAATATTATCCTAAAGCGCCTAAAAACGTTCAAGGCACTACAGTTGAACGGCTGGTGCAATTGGCATTACTTAATTTTGAATCATAAAAAACGGCGTCCTATAAAGTACGCCGTTTTTTCAATTGACTAAATTAAAGCCATTACGATTTATTGCGGTTTTCTTTACTAAACGCGCGAATCTTACGTTTTTGCGACAGGGTTACTTTATTAGTACGCCCTGCAAATGGGTTATCGCCTTCTCTAAATTCAATTTTGATTGGCGTACCCATAATCTTAAGTGCTTTACGGTAGTAGTTCATTAGGTAGCGTTTGTAGCTATCAGGTAAATCATGAACTTGGTTACCATGAATGACGATACGCGGCGGATTATAACCCCCAGCATGCGCATATTTAAGCTTAACACGACGACCGCGAACAAGTGGCGGCTGGTGATCCGCTTGTGCCATGTCCATAATACGACGCAGCATAGCGGTGCTTATACGTTTAGTTGCCGACTCATACGCTTCGTCAACTGATTCAAATAAATGACCAACACCCGTACCATGTAGCGCAGAGATAAAGTGCAAGCGGGCAAAATCAATAAAGCCCAAACGACGATCAAGCTCAGTTTTAATACGATCTTTAACGTAGTTATCTAGGCCATCCCACTTGTTCACGGCAATCACCAATGAGCGCCCTGAGTTAAGGGCAAAGCCTAATAAGCTTAAATCTTGATCTGAAATACCATCGCGGGCATCAACCACTAATAGCACCACGTTACAATCTTCGATTGCTTGTAGTGTTTTAATGACTGAGAACTTCTCAACCACGTCACTTACTTTTTTGCGTTTACGCACACCGGCTGTATCGATAAGAATATATTCTTTATCATTACGGGTCATCGGAATATAGATAGAGTCGCGCGTTGTACCTGGCATATCGTATACAATAACGCGATCTTCACCCAGTATACGGTTAGTAAGGGTTGACTTACCAACGTTAGGACGACCAATAATAGCCAGCTTTACCGGCTTGTCGGCAAACGCTTGGTGATCTGTGTCATCTTCTTCACCTTCTTGATATAAGTCGATAAGTTCTTCATCGTCATCGGCTACATCTTCATCAAGTGCGGCAAGTTCAGCAATAACTGGCTGAAGTGTTTGTTCGAGCAGTAAAGTGATACCACGACCATGTGCAGCAGCGATATGATGAACTTCACCAAGTGAAAGTTGATAAAACTCAGCACAGTTCGAGTCAGCATCAATGCCGTCTGTTTTATTGGCTACCACAAAGCACTTTTTCTCTTGCTTACGTAAGTGATTAGCAATGGCTTGATCAGCGACTGTCATACCCACACGGGCATCAACTAAAAATAAAACAATATCCGCTTCTTCAATGGCTAGTAATGACTGATCAGCCATTTCGGTTTCGATACCTTCTTCTGAGCCATCAATACCACCCGTATCTACCACGATAAATTCAAAGCCGTCGTAATTTGCTTGGCCATATTTTCTATCACGCGTTAAGCCAGGAAAATCGGCAACGAGTGCATCACGAGTACGTGTTAAACGGTTAAATAATGTGGATTTGCCCACATTGGGTCGCCCTACAAGAGCGATCACGGGAAGCATAAACTACCTCTTTAAAAAACAACAAAAGGCTTCGCAGTGCGAAGCCTTACAAAAAATAATTAACTATTAGTGCCTTACACTAATAGTAGACAGTTAGTTCGGTATTTTTACCGCGCTAACTTCACCATCACGGGTGTATAAAATCAACTTATCGTCAGCAACAACAGGCTCAACAAAAAAACCTGAGCTGTCAAAGTCTTCACGAGATACTAGCTCGCCAGTGTCTTTATTTAACCAATGCAAATTGCCTTCTTGGTCACCTAACGCTAAATAATTACCGGCAACCGCTGGGCCTGTTAAGTACCAGCCACGAAGAGCAGGTTGGCTCCAACGCTCAATGCCTGAATCTTTATCAAGTGCATAAACAACGCCGTTACTATCAACAACGTAAATTGTTTGCAAATCCATGGCAATTTCACGGTAGCTGCTGTATTCACGTTTCCATACAACATTACCAGAACGAATATCAACTGCTGATAAGTTCCCATTGTATGCAATCGCATAAGCAAACGGGCCACTAATAAGTGGTTGTGTATCAACATCAACTAAACGCTCAAACTCTGATGCGCCTTTTGCTACTGCAATTTCTGCGCTCCACGCTGAGTAGCCGCTCTCAGAAATTAAAACACTGAGCTTACCTGTTTCAAGGCCAACCAACACACCACCATTAGCGACGGTTGGTGAACTTTGACCGCGTAAGGTAAGTGCTGGCACTTCTTGCTCAAAGCTCCAGCGCTCTTCACCCGTATCAGGATGCAGGGCCAGTAACTTACCTGATGCTAAATTAACAAACACTAAACCATCGCCTGCAGCAGGTTTAGACAGTGATTCGCCTGGTACTTTTTTACGCCATACCTCTTTACCTGTCTCACGATCAAGGGCAATGACATAGCCATGTTCTGAACCTAAATAGATTTTACCATAAGCTTGTAATATTCCGCCTGATAATTTTGCACTATCGTTATCGCTCCAAGGCCAAAACGATAAATCATGACGAACATCGGTTTCCCAAAGCGTATCACCATTGGCAAGTGATAACGCTTCTACTTGGCCTTCGCGACTCGCTACATACACAGTATCTTTATAAACAGCTGGTGATAGGCGTGAGAAGTAATGCTCTACACCGCTACCTATTGATTCTTGCCAAACAACTTCTGTTTCAAACTGATTGGCTATTTCAGGAAGTACCAGTTCTTCATCATCATCACTTGATGAACAGCCCATAAGTGTTGCTATACAAAGGGCGAGCGTTGCTGTTGTTATTTTTCTCATGCCTAAAACCTTATGCCGCTGGGCTAGTTACTGCTAGGTCATCTAACTTAATTTGTAATAGAGGATTGCTGGTTAATCCACCGGCATCAACCGCAGCTTGGTAGGCTACGCGTGCTTGTTCTTTATTGCCTTGCTGAGTGTAAATATCGCCTTTTAACTCAGCAATATTTGCATTAAATGCCTCTGGCAATGGTGAATTTAATGTAGTTAATGCGTCATCGTATTGTTGTTGAGCAATTTGCACACGCGCTAAACGCGTAGTGGCAATGGCTTTTAGCTGCGCGTTATCGACATTTGATACAATCCAGCTTAGCTTTTCATTCGCTACATCTAATTTTTGTGCATCTACCGCTTCTTTTGCAGCAACAAATGCCGCTAAAGTTGCGTACTGAGTGTCTTTATTTTCACTGATGAAGGCATCAGCAGAGGCTAATACGTCATCACTTTCAACAAGCTTAGTGTAGGCATCAGATGCTTGCTCTGCTGTTGTTATTTGGTTTTGGTTGTAGGCCTTCCAACCGTACAAACCACCTAAGCCAACAATTACACCTAACGCAAGTGATAGGCCGTTTTCACGAAAAAAGCGTTTAATCGCTTCTGCTTGTTGTTCTTCAGTTGAATAAATTTCCATGCTTACCTCTATTAAAGCGCTTTACTCGCTGCGCTTTATGTAATTTTAACTATTAATTAGTTCTGCAAGTAGCGCTTTAGCTTGTTCTAGTTCTAATGTGACTTGTTCTTTACGCTCACGTAAATACTTTATGGTCACAACGCCTTGCTCTAATTCATCTTCACCGATAATAACCGCGACTAATGCATCGCTTTTATCAGCACGTTTTAATTGTTTTTTAAAGTTACCACCGCCAGCATGCACCATAACGCGTAATCCAGGTACGTCTCGACGTAACGTAGATGCAATAATAGGCGCTTGAATGCTGGCTTTGTCGCCCATGGCTGCTAAATATACATCAGTACTACGGCGTATGTCACCTACACATTCAAGTGCTTGAAGTAGTAAAACTAGGCGCTCTAATCCCATCGCAAAACCAACTGCCGGGGTTGATTTACCGCCTAATTGCTCAACTAAGCCATCATAACGACCACCGGCACATACTGTACCCTGTGCACCTAAGCTATCGGTTACCCATTCAAATACAGTACGGTTGTAATAATCTAAGCCACGAACTAGCTTTTCATTAACCGTGTATTTGACGCCTGCGGCATCTAATCGTTCACATAAATTTTCAAAATGTTCTTTTGATTCAGTATCTAAATGTTCAGATAATTTTGGCGCATCCACTAATATTGCCTGTATATCTGGGTTTTTAGTATCCAAAACGCGCAGCGGGTTAGAGTACATACGACGCTTAGAGTCTTCATCTAGTACATCGGTATGTTGTTCTAAGAAGGCAATTAAGGCATCACGGTACTGCGCGCGCGCTTCATTTGAGCCTAATGAGTTAAGCTCTAAGCGTACATGGTCGCTTATGCCAAATGCTTCCCAAAGTTGCGCCGTGAGTAATATAACTTCAGCGTCTATATCGGCGCTGGCAATACCAAAGGTTTCTAAACCAAATTGGTGAAATTGACGGTAACGACCTTTTTGTGGGCGTTCATGGCGAAACATAGGGCCCATGTACCAAAGGCGTTGTTCTTGATTGTATAACAGGCCATTTTCGTTACCTGCACGTACACACACCGCGGTACCCTCAGGGCGCAGAGTTAAATTATCACCGTTACGATCGGCAAAGGTGTACATTTCTTTTTCTACAATATCGGTTACTTCACCAATAGAGCGTTTAAATAGGTCGGTTGATTCTACAATTGGAAAACGAATTTCTTGATAACCAAACGATGATACGGTCTCGCGTAAAATGTGCTCTACTTTCTGCCAAACTTGCGTATCGCCTGGCAGGCAATCGTTCATACCGCGAACTGCCTGAATTTGTTTTGCCACTGATAAATCCTAAATCTGTTTATGTGCAGTCTTAGACTGCAACCACGTAAAACTAAAAAAATCGACCGCGCATTATAACCCTAACTACAAGGTAATTGCGAGTATAGCGGTGTGTATGTAATTTGTACTGCGCTGTGAATGCCGCTACTAAAAAAGTCAATTGAATGCATATTGCTGGCGTTTAAATCACTCTACGATTTTTATATCGATTGGTGTTTGTTGCTGCTTTTGCTCGATAAAATCGCGCACATAGCCTTCGAGCTGATCAACAATATTATTGTTATCAATACGGGCTTTTTGGCGTTCGCCATTTATGTATAAGCCTGAGCGACGGTTTGCACCGGCAAGGCCAATATCACTGACTAGCGCTTCGCCTGGCCCGTTAACCACACAGCCAATGACTGACACTGAAACTGGCTCAATAATATCTTCTAAACGCTCTTCAAGTTGATTCATGGTGCTCACTACATCAAACTCTTGGCGCGAACAGCTAGGGCAAGCAATAAAATTAATGCCGCGAGAGCGAATACGCAATGATTTTAATATATCAAAGCCTACTTTTATTTCTTGAACTGGATCCGCTGCTAGTGATACACGCAGTGTGTCACCAATACCTTCAGCCAATAGCATGCCTAAACCAACAGCCGATTTAACTGAACCAGAGCGCATGCCGCCTGCTTCAGTAATCCCTAAATGCAGTGGCTGGTCGATTTCTTTTGCGAGCAAGCGATACGCGCCAACCGCTAAAAATACGTCTGACGCTTTCACCGAAATTTTAAATTGGTCAAAGTCTAAGCGACGTAATATATCTACATGGCGCATAGCCGATTCTAATAAGGCTTCAGGTGTTGGCTCGCCGTATTTTTCTTGTAGGTCGCGCTCAAGTGATCCACCATTTACGCCAATACGAATTGGAATATTGTGCTCACGGGCTGAGTCGACAACCGCTCTAATACGCTCTTCACTGCCAATATTGCCTGGGTTGATACGTAAACAATCAACGCCATACTTTGCTACTTTTAATGCAATGCGGTAGTCAAAGTGAATATCAGCAACCAGCGGTATCGATACCTGCTCTTTAATACTTTTAAATGCTTCAGCGGCATCCATAGTTGGTACAGATACACGCACTATGTCAGCACCGGCATCTTGAATCGCTTGAATTTGAGCTACTGTGGCATCAATGTCCATTGTGTCTGTGTTAGTCATTGACTGCACGGCAATTGGTGCACCATCACCAATAGGAACATTACCCACATTTATGCGGGTGGATTTTCTGCGTTTTATAGGAGATTCTGAAAACATAGCGACTACTCTGCTAAGGGTAATTTAAATTTAGCTAAACGGTTTTTAGGAAAGGCCGAAATATCAACTGGCTCACCATTTAGGGTAATACGAACAACATCATGCTTGCCTAATACCACTGAAAAAGGCGCTACTCCGGTTAGGGTCATTTCGTAGCCTGCTTTTTTTACACCAAAAGCAATTTTTTCATCATTGGCATCGTGAATTTCTACCCAGCTCTCATCGTTAAACATCATAAAAATGGTGCTTAAATCACTGTTTTTTGGTTCACTGGTGCTCTGTGCATCATTAACTGGCGCGGCTTGAATTTTTTGTTGCTCATTTTGTAATGCTGAACTCACTTCTTCTGCAGATTCACTGTCATTTAAAAGTGCCTCGTCGGCGGCTTCAGCTAACAGTTTTGTGTTTTCTTGTTGCTCCGAAATAAGCGAGTTATTAGCATTAATAGTGTTAGTTTGTTCATCAATAGGCGTTGCATTTTGCCACCACCATACAGCTGATGAACCAATAACAATGGCTAGTATTAAATAGCTTACCGTCATCAGTCGACTGTCATGCGCTTCTTTTTCTGTGCGCCTTGAAAAGCTTTGCATATCTACTAGCTTATCTGATGTGCTAAAAGCAGGCAGCATGGCTAAAATAGCGCTGCTATCTATGCTTAGTGTGCGGCAATAATTTTTTATATAGCCTTTAACGAACGTTTTTGCACCGAGTAAATGATACTCGTCGCTTTCAATATGCTCAACTTGTGATTCTGTTAGCTTTAATAGCGAGGCGATTTCAGCAAGGCTGATATTTGCATTTTCTCTATGCGATTTTAGCATTTGTCCTACAGAGGGTCCGTCGCTCTGCGGTTGTGTATTATCTTCATTCATAATATGTATGAGTCTGGATCCACGAGTAAAAGTTAATGTTTTGGCTTAATAACCAGAGTAAGACTTTGTTTTTATTTTTAGTGTTCGGTTATTCTTGCTACTGGAATGCACGCTTTTAAAGGGTATCATCAGCTGCGGTTTTATAAAAACGTTACTATTGTCCTTTTAAAATTTTTGCTGTTTTTATTTTTAAAGCCCTTTAATGCACCTAACATATAGCAGTTTAGCATTGAATCACACTGAAATGCTAAATTGGTTTACAGCAAAACGAGCGATATCAACCGATACACTCGTTTTTACTCTTATTTTACTAGGGTCTGTTGACCTTTGCGGATTAATATTTGTTCAAACTAGGGGCAATTTAATCGCGGCGCGAGGTTTGTAACCTAGTGGGCTAAGTAAAAACCGAGCAACAAAGAGTTAATTGCCCCTAGGCAGAACCCTTCGGGCAGCGCCTGTTTGGCATTGATACTACGTTATCGCCTATTTATGGGGAATAACCACACCACATAAGCTCTGCCTTGCCTAAATACCAAACAGGCTGCTGCAAATTTAACCTTGAAAGGTCAACAGACCCTAATTTAAAAAGGTATTTGTGTCTTTGTTGTATTTTTGCAGCTTACTTTACTGAATCATCAGAGCTTACTGCAGATGTTGGACTTTTTTTACGAATAATTTTTATTTTTGGCTCCACAATAATTTGATTGTTATTACTGCTTTCTTGTAATTCATCAAGTTGTGCTTGGCGGTACTTTTCGCGCAGCACTTCAAACTCTGTTCGCCTTAATTGGTTGTCACGAATGGCGTTAGCTTGAATACTATTTGGGTATGTTTGCAAAATGGTAGCTGCAATTTTTTCAGCATCTTCTATTCTACCCATACGCTGTTTAATTAAATAACTAAGTAATAAAGCCCGTGCAGACACACGGCCAGTATCGTCATGGTGCTTTAAAACGTCGCTGGCTTTATGTAAGTCACTTTTAGCATAAAAAAGGGCGGCTAAGCTAATTAGGGTCGATGTACGCTGCGAGCTGTGGTTTAGCGCTTGTTGAAAGTAGCTTTCTGCATTTGTAAAGTCATTAAACTCAATGGCGCATAAGGCTAAATTTTCATAGCTTTGTGCTACACGAATATAACTTGGAATTTCAATCGCTTTTAAAAATTGATCGGTAGCGCGATCATACTCATCAATACTACATAAAAACGTACCGTAGTTATTTAGGGTGTTCGGATCGTCAGGCTTAATCGTCAACGCTTTTTGATAGGCTTTGTCGGCTAATGCATTTTCGCCAACTTGTTGGTAGTAATAAGCTAAAGAATAATGAACTTCGGGGAGGTTTGGTGCATATTCGCTCGCACGCTCAAGGTTATATTTTGCTTGGGAATTATTGCCGGTGTTTAAATATTGTAATGCCAAAGCAATGCGGGTACGCGCTGCGCCTGCGTTGTTTATTTTATTTTCGACGACGGGTTTGTCACTGCCGTTGTAACTATTTTCAGTAACACAACCGCTTAAAAGTAGTGTTGATAGTGCTAAAGCAAGTAAAGATCGCATTGCCTTGTCTCTTTATATATTTCCATAGCCTCTATCTTACCTCAAAGCCTTTGTGTTGCATCATTTATTTAAAAATAAACGAGTTATCACAAAGGCACCAGAGTCTTTTATAACGTTTAGGCTTGATGAATATTTACTGCAATTGCATTGTCATCACGCATTTTCTTTTTAGCCATACGTTTTGTTCTATCAACCACATCGCCAGCTAATTGACCACAGGCAGCGTCAATGTCGTCCCCTCGTGTACGACGAACAATACAGGTAATCCCCGCAGCTTGTAATACCTTTGAAAAACGGTCAATTCGGCTGTTGCTAGAGCGCGTGTATTCGTTACCCGGGAACGGGTTAAACGGAATAAGGTTTACCTTAGATGGCGTCCCTTTTAACGTTTTAACCAGCTCATGTGCTTGGTCGGTACTGTCGTTAACGCCATTAAGCATAACGTATTCAATAGTCACGTCTTTATTGGCTTTAGAGCCATCGATATAACGACGACAGGCCGCTAAAAATTCTTCAATTGGGTACTTTTTATTAATGGGTACCAAAATATCACGCAGTGCGTTATCAGGGGCGTGAAGTGAAATAGCCAGTGCTACGTCGATTTTTTCTTTCAATAAATCAAGGGCAGGTACTACACCCGAGGTACTTAATGTTACGCGGCGCTTAGATAAACCAAAGCCCCAGTCGTCCATCATCAGCTCCATCGCTGGTACGACGTTTTTGACGTTAAGTAATGGCTCGCCCATCCCCATCATAACGACGTTAGTGACAGGGCGTTTTTCACTGTTGCCATCAAGGCCAATGTCTTTGGCTACACGCCATACTTGGCCAATAATTTCCGACACTTTTAAGTTACGGTTAAAGCCTTGTTGTGCCGTTGAGCAAAACGTACATTCCAGTGCACAACCCACTTGAGACGATACACATAAGGTGGCACGATCTTTTTCTGGGATCCAAACTGCCTCTACTTCTTGGCCGCCCTCTAGTACTAATGCATATTTAATAGTACCGTCGCTGGCTTGCTGGCGAACTGAAATTTCGGGTGCAACGATTTCACACTCGTTTTTAAGCTTTTCTTTTAGCTTTTTGTTTACGTTGCTCATTTCGTCGAAATTATCTACGCCAAAATGATAAATCCATTTCATCACCTGATCGCCACGAAATGGCTTTTCACCGAATGATACAAATAACTCTCGCATTGCATCTCGGTTTAAATCTAATAAGTTAATCTTTTTTTGCTCGGTCATGTAACAACCTCAATCGGTGGCGGTGATGGTAAAAATTTACAAGGGCGAATTGTACATAATTCACCCACTATAATCATTAAGTAAAACATCATAAATAAACGATTAATACTTTACGTAATGACTAAAAAAGGGCTCGAAAGCCCTTTTCATACTTTGCATCACAGGGTTAGCTGTGAACTCGAATTAACGAGTACGTGGGCAAAGTTCTTCGTCAGCGAAGAAGTACGCAATTTCGCGAGCAGCAGATTCAACAGCGTCTGAACCGTGAACCGCATTTTCGTCGATGCTATCAGCGTAGTCTGCACGTAAAGTACCCGCAAGCGCTTCAGCTGGGTTAGTAGCACCCATGATTTCACGGTTTTTAAGAACAGCGTTTTCGCCTTCAAGAACGGTAACCATTACTGGGCCAGAAGTCATGAAAGATACTAAAGCACCAAAGAAAGGGCGCTCGCTGTGCTCAGCGTAGAAACCTTCAGCTTTCTCTTGTGAAAGGTGAACCATTTTAGCTGCAACGATTTTAAGACCCGCAGTTTCGAAACGGTTGTAGATTGCGCCGATGTGGTTTTTAGCAACTGCATCAGGTTTTATGATTGAAAAAGTACGCTCTAAAGCCATCTTTGTGCTCCAATAATTTTTAAGTGAAAGTGTGAATATTAACGGGCGCGAATTATACGCGTTTTAACGAAAAAAACCTAATTTATTATATCAACCATGTTATTTTGATTTAAGGGCGTTTAATTTTGAGCTTATAACCATGCTATTACGTATATTATTTTTAAATACTTCCGCTATATTTACGTCTATGTTAACAAATGGTTTTAGTTGTTAATAATAATTACAATAAACGCTCAATGTATAGTTCATACATCTCAATACTAGGATAACCATATGTTTTTTAACCAATCTTTAAAGAATCAAGTTGCTGATTTACAAAACAAACTTTTAGTTAGAGAGCAGGTTAGACAAAGCTTAGACAGTGAAATGCTAGTTTTAGAGCTTGATATGCAAGGTCATGTTATAAGACAAAATAAGAATTTTGAACGTACATTCAGCTATTCAAATAGTCAGTTGCTTAACCAGAATATTATTAACTTTATTCCTGAAAATGCACGGAATAATCCTGATTTTAATTTATTTAAACAAGCAATAAGTAAGCGTGAGCACTATGTAGGTGCTATTCAGTTGCTACACCAAAACGGGCAACGAGACTGGTTACGCTGCATTTTACATCCTATAAAAAACGAGCAAGGCCAGCTTGAGTATTTAACCCTGCATTGCACTGTGCTTACACAAATAATTGAAAGCTCAAGAGAAAACGAAGATTTAATTAAAGCCTTGCATCGTTCAACGGCGGTTATTGAGTTTGATACTCAAGGTATGGTGCTGCGTGTTAATGACAACTTTTTAAAAAGTATGGGTTATTCAAAGCAAGACGTGGTGGGCAAGCATCATAGTATGTTTTGTGATGAGCAAGTAGCGAGTAGTAAAGAGTATCAGGCCTTCTGGCAACGTTTGCGTAATGGCGAGTTTATTGCGAGCAGATTTAAACGTATTGATAAACACGGCCATGTAGTTTGGTTAGAGGCTTCATATAATCCTATTTTTAATGAAGCAAATGAGCTCTATAAAGTAGTTAAATTTGCCACAGTGATCACTGATCAAGTAAAAAGAGAACTGGCTACAGAGCAAGCGGCGAGTATTGCACATGGTACGTCTATCGAAACCGATAACAACGCGGATAAAGGTGCTGAAGTGGTACAAAAAACAGTGCAGGTTATGAACGAATTGTCGGTGCAAATGGAGCAAGCTGCTCAAGAAATTTCAGCATTAGATAAACAATCGCAACTCATCGCGAGCATAGTGCAGAGCATTAGCAGTATTGCTGATCAAACTAATTTATTGGCACTAAATGCGGCTATTGAGGCCGCGCGCGCCGGCGAGCAAGGCCGTGGATTTGCAGTGGTGGCTGATGAAGTGCGTTTACTTGCCTCAAGAACCAGTAAAGCGACTGAAGAAATAGTGGATGTTGTACAACAAAACCAAAATTTAACTCAATCAACGGTGGCTGTAATAGAGCAAGGTAAAAATAAAGCGCAACAAGGCCTAGCGCTCTCCAAAGAATCTGGTGATGTAATGAGTGATATTAAAAAAGGCGCGCAACAAGTTGTTGATGCGGTTAGTCAATTTTCGAACCAATTAAGCAGTAAAAAATAACTTAAATCTGCTACTCTTCATTTATTAGCGCAGAAGAGAAATTTTGATGATCTTGATCAAGGTTTCTCTTTTGCCCCCTCATTATACTTGCGCGCTTTATTATCCTTAATACCAATTCGCTTAATTAAGTGGTCTATTTTGAGGCTGGAAAAACGTGTTGATAGCTAGGCAAAAAAATTGCTATTTAGTTGTTCTCGGCAATTGCTCCTGCATTGCTCTACCTTCTGCATCCATGCAGTCGTAAATGAGATTTTTTTAACGAAGGTAGCGACACGTTTAGCCCCGAAAAATGATTAAGTATTATTGCGGGTTGGTATAATTATTCATGCAACCGACTTGAACTCGGTTCGATGTATGGAGCGCACATGTCAGCTGTTTCTTCCTCAATCCCGTTTATTCCTGAACTACTTTGCCCTGCAGGCAGCTTAAAAAACATGCGTTATGCCTTTGCCTATGGTGCCGACGCGGTTTATGCCGGTCAACCTCGTTACAGTTTAAGGGTTCGCAATAATGAATTCGATTTAGATACATTACAAATAGGGATTAACGAAGCACATGCGCTAAATAAAAAGTTTTATGTAGTGTCTAATATTGCCCCACACAATGCGAAAGTAAAATCGTATTTACGTGATATAGAACCTGTTATTGCCATGAAACCCGATGCGTTGATCATGTCAGATCCTGGGTTAATTATGTTAGTGCGTGAAAAATGGCCCGATATGCCAATTCATTTGTCGGTTCAAGCCAATGCAGTGAACTACGCAAGCGTACAGTTTTGGGCCAAGCAAGGTATTGAGCGGGTGATTTTGTCTCGCGAGCTATCGCTTGAAGAAATCAGCGAAATACGCACACTGTGCCCAGAAACAGAACTAGAAGTATTTGTTCATGGCGCGCTGTGTATGGCTTATTCAGGGCGTTGTTTACTCTCAGGCTATATTAATAAGCGCGATCCTAACCAAGGCACCTGCACTAATGCGTGTCGTTGGGAGTACGATGTTAAACCCGGCACTGAGAACGAAACCGGCGAAATGGTACATAAAATTGACCCTAAAACGGTTATACCTACGTTAGGTGAAGGCGCGCCAAGTAACGATGTATTTATGCTAGAAGAGCAAGGTCGCCCGGGTGAATATATGCCTGCATTTGAAGACGAGCACGGTACTTATATCATGAACTCAAAAGACTTACGCGCCGTGCAATACGTAGAGCAGCTAACAAAAATGGGGGTGCATAGCCTTAAAATAGAAGGGCGCACTAAGTCATTTTATTATGTTGCGCGTACCGCTCAGGTGTATCGCAAAGCGATTGACGATGCGGTTGCAGGTAAACCATTCGATGCAGACTTATTTAAAACTCTTGAGAACCTTGCTCACCGCGGTTATACCGAAGGTTTTTTAAAACGCCACGCCCATCAAGATTATCAAAATTACGAATATGGCCATTCAGTTTCTACCAAGCAGCAATTTGTCGGCGAAGTACTAGGGCGTAATGCCACTGGTTTGGTTGAAATAGATGTAAAAAATAAATTTTGTGTTGGCCATTCATTAGAGCTAATGACGCCAAAAGGTAATATTAGCTTTGTGCTTGAACGTATGGAAAACAAAAAAGGCGAAAGCATTACTGATGCCAAAGGTTCAGGCCATATCGTAAAAATTCCACTGCCTGACAACATCGATTTAGAGCACGCCATACTGATGCGCAATTTGGATGAAAACCAAGACACCCGCAACCCTTTCAAACAAGCTGTTTCATAATAGAGAGTTTAATCATGGCTTTATTAATAAACAGCAAATGCATTAACTGTGATATGTGTGACCCCGAGTGCCCAAATGAAGCCATTTATATGGGCGCCAAAATCTACCAAATAGACCCTACAAAATGCACTGAATGTGTGGGCCACTACGACAAGCCGACCTGCGTGAGCGTATGCCCCATTGACTGCATAAAGCCAGACCCTAATCATCGTGAGAGCTTAGATGAACTGGCTGAGAAATATGTCAAATTGACGGGGTAGTTTGTTAATTGGTTTTTTATGTTTCATCGGGTTACGAAGCTAAAGTTGCGACACTGTCGCAACAATTAAACTGCTCGCATATTGCGTATTGTTATCGATAAAAACCTCCTCATATATTTTATAATTAACACTCAAAAACCCACGACCTTTGCTGTATGATAAGCCAATAAATTATATTGATATTCTTGCAAAGAGAGACCACATGGACGCTGCATCAAAAAAGCCTGCTACAAAAAAAGCCGCAAAAAAAACACAAGTCGGGTTTGAAGAATCCCTTTGGGATGCCGCCAATAAACTGCGTGGCAGTGTTGAATCAGCCGAATATAAGCACATTGTTTTAAGCTTAATCTTTCTTAAATTTATTAGTGACAAGTTTGAAGCGCGTAAAAAAGCCATTATTGCCGAGTACGGCGACGAATACATCGACATGGTCGACTTTTACGCGATGGATAACGTGTTTTACCTACCAGAAGACGCACGCTGGTCGTACATTCAAGCCAACGCTAAGCAAGGCGATATTGCCGTTAAAATAGATACCGCACTACACGCGGTTGAAAAAAACAATAAATCACTCGCAGGCGCATTGCCCGACAACTACTTTTCACGTTTAGGGCTTGATGCCAGTAAGCTTTCAGCGCTTATCGATACCATTAATAATATCGACACCATTGCCAACCAAAACGAAAAAACAGAAGAAGACTTAGTTGGCCGCGTGTACGAATACTTTTTAGGTAAATTTGCCGCATCTGAAGGCAAAGGCGGGGGCGAGTTCTACACGCCTAAGTCAATTGTTACCCTAATTGCCGATATGATAGAGCCATTCGAAGGTAAAATTTACGACCCCTGTTGTGGCTCGGGCGGTATGTTTGTGCAATCGCTTAAGTTTATTAATAGCCATAACGGTAACCAAAAAAACGTGTCTATTTACGGGCAAGAGTACACTAACACCACTTATAAACTGGCTAAAATGAACCTTGCCGTGCGCGGTATTTCGGGCAACTTAGGCGATATAGCAGGCGATACCTTTTTTAAAGACCAACACCCCGACCTAAAAGCCGATTACATAATGGCAAACCCACCGTTTAACCAAAAACAGTGGCGCGCCGATAACGAACTAGTCGACGATGCCCGCTGGGCAGGTTACCCAACACCGCCTACCGGTAATGCCAATTATGCGTGGATCATGCATATGATCTCAAAATTGAGCGAGCATGGCACCGCAGGCTTTGTATTGGCTAACGGCTCAATGAGTTCAAACACCAGTGGCGAGGGCGATATTCGCCAAAAAATAATCGAAAACGACTTAGTCGATTGTATGATAGCCCTACCAGGGCAGCTGTTTTACACCACACAAATTCCGGTGTGTTTATGGTTTATAAGTAAAGATAAACGCGGTAATAACGAAAAAGGCTTACTAAAACGCCGCGACCGCCAAGGCGAAACCCTATTTATAGACGCTCGCGAAATGGGCTCTATGGTTAACCGTACTTTAAAAGAGCTCACTAACGACGACATAGCTAAAATTACCCAAACCTATCACCTTTGGCGCGGCGAAGAGCTTGCGACAGATAACGAGCAAAAATATGAAGATATCGCCGGTTACTGTAAATCAGCCACTCTTGCTGATATAAAAGCAAACGACTACGTACTGACCCCAGGGCGCTATGTAGGTGCTGCCGATATTGCAGACGATGGCATCCCGTTTGAGACTAAAATGAGCGAACTTAGCCAAACCCTTTATAGCCAAATGAACCAAAGCGATGAGCTTGATAAAGCCATTCGTAAAAATTTGGAGGCGTTGGGTTATGGGGAGTAAAACTTTACCGGGTATGCCTAATATACCTAATGGCTGGTATTGGGCTCCTTTATCTGATTTATGTAAAAAAGTATCAGTTGGACATGTTGGAGAAACTAGTTCAGTTTTTTGTGGTCCGGAAGGTGTAACTTTTCTTAGATCTCAAAATGTCAGGCCAGGCCGGCTAGATTTGAATGATGTTAAATATGTAACTAAAGCATTTCATGAAAAAAGCAAAAAAAGCCAACTTAAAACAGGCGACATATTAGTTGTTAGGGTCGGACAAAATAGAGGCGATTGTGCAGTAGTTCCTGATAACGTAGGTGAAATTAACTGCGCAAATATTGTATTTGCCCAGCCAAAGGATATTCGATATTCAGATTATTTAGGCTACTTCTTAAATTCAAGTTTTGGTCGAACTTCACTTTTAGCTGTAAGTACAGGCAGTGCCCAGGGAGTGTTAAATACAAAATCCGTAGCAAAAGTAGTAGTACCAGTCCCGCCAATTGATTTAGCAAAGAACATTGGGTATCGGCTTAAGCTAATCGATAACAAAATTGAACTTAACCAAAAAACCAACCAAACCTTAGAACAAATGGCGCAGGCGTTATTTAAAAGCTGGTTTATTGATTTTGATCCGGTGTTCGACAACCTACTTGCGAGCGTTAATTTTAACTTAGAAAACCTTGAAACTAGTCTGCCTGATGAGTTAAAACAAAAAGCACAGCGCCGCTTAGCGGCACTGAACAGCTTACACAATGCGGCCGAAGTAAAAACCTCACTCAGTGCGCTCGCTCACGAATTACAAGCACTTTCAGCAACACAAGCAGCAGTGCAAGCCGCTGAAACACCCGTTAAAGCAAGCCTTAACGCCAACCCTAAAATATTAGCGCAACACGCCAACACCCACGCCCACTTCCCCAATGAGTTCGAACACAACGAACAACTAGGCTGGATACCAAAGGGGTGGGGTGTAGGAGTAAGTGGAGATTTAGTAGATGTTAGGGATGGTACACATGATTCACCTAAGAAGTCCGAGAAAGGCTTTCCACTAGTTACTTCTAAACATATTACTTCAGGACGCTTAGATCTATCAGCAGCTTATTTAATCTCAGAGTTAGATTACAAAAAAGTCAATGAGCGCAGCAATGTTGAATATGGGGATATTTTGCTGACCATGATAGGTACTGTCGGTGTTCCATACCTTGTGATGGATGAGCCCGCTAACTATGCAATTAAGAATGTAGGGCTTTTTAGAACATCACAAAATTTATATTTGAAAAATTATCTACATATTTTACTAAAAACTGCTCATATGCAAGCTTACTTAAATGCAAGAGTTGCTGGCACCACTCAAAAGTACCTTTCGTTAAAAGTACTAAGAAATATAGATTTCCTATTACCTTCTAATATTGTTTTAGAGAAGTTTAATAGCATTGTAAATAATATGCTATTCAAAGAAAAATCAAATATTGATCAAATTAATCAACTAACCAAGCTTCGTGACACTTTGCTACCCAAGCTCATCTCTGGCGAATTACAAATACCCGATGTAATCACAGATGAAGAAGTAGTCGATTAATAACCTTAGCTGAGCGTTTAAAGGCCACAAAAACAAGAATAAGGATGTTTGATGAAATTTACTGAAGCCAAATTAGAACAAGCGGTGGTTGAGCTATTAGGCGAGCAAGGCTACCCGCATTTATTGGGCGGTGAGCTCACCCGTAGTAACAGCGAAGTATTAATAAAAGAAGACCTCCGTGCTTTTTTAACCAAGCGCTACGCTAAAAATAATATTACCACCGGTGAAGTAGACTCAATAATTGCAAAGCTCGAAAAACTCCCTGCCAGTGATTTATACGAAAGTAATAAAACTTTTTGTAAGTGGCTAAGTGATGGATTCTTACTTAAACGGGAAGTACTTACACACGAGCGTGGCAGTTTAGCAGGGAGTAAATCACAAAAAGATTTGTATGTTCAGCTGCTTGATTACGACAACGTTGAGCAAGGCATTAAAAGTAGCCTAATAGCAGGCAGTGCTATGGCTGCTTTGGATAATGTGAATGAAGCCAGCGTTACTTACCTGCAAGACGATAATATTTATCGGTTTGTTACCCAGTTAGAAATAGAAAGCCCCACCAGTTACGACAATATTGAACTGCGTATTCCCGATGGCATTTTATATGTGAATGGTTTACCACTAGTTGTGTTTGAATTTAAAAGCGCGATACGCGAGCAAGCCCCTATATTTGAAGCCTATGAGCAGTTAACGGTGCGCTACCGCCGCGCTATTCCGCAGTTATTTGTGTTTAATACCTTGTGCGTTATAAGCGATGGCGTAAACAATAAAATGGGTAACTTATTTGCGCCGTATCAGTTTTTTTACTCGTGGGGAAAAGTAACGGGACAAGAGCTAACCGCGCAAGAGGGGATTAACTCGTTACATACCTTATTGCAGGGCTTGTTTGATAAAGCGCGTTTGCGCGATGTTATGCGCAACTTTGTATTTTTTCCGGATTCTGATAATAAAAGCGCAGGCAAAAAAGAGATAAAAATTGTGCCGCGTTATCCGCAATATTATGCGGCTAATAAACTGTTCGAAAATATAAAACGCCACTTAAAGCCACAAGGCGATGGTAAAGGCGGTACGTATTTTGGCGCAACGGGTTGCGGTAAAAGTTACACCATGCAATTTTTAACACGTTTGTTGATGAAAAGCGTTGAACTTAAAAGCCCTACCATTATTTTAATTACCGACCGAACCGATTTAGACGATCAGCTTTCGCAGCAGTTTGGCAATGCTAAAACCTACATTGGCGACGATACGGTAAAAACAGTGACCAGCCGTACTCACTTACGTGAGTTACTTGAAGGGCGTAACAGTGGTGGGGTATTTTTAACCACCATTCATAAATTTACCGAAGACACTCAGTTATTAACCGACCGCACTAACGTTATTTGTATTTCTGATGAGGCGCATCGTAGCCAAGTAAATCTTGATCAAAAAATTACCATTACCGAAAAAGGTGTAAAAAAGACCTTTGGTTTTGCTAAATACCTGCACGACTCATTACCAAACGCTACCTATGTTGGCTTTACCGGCACGCCAGTGGATGCGACTTTAGATGTGTTTGGTGAAGTGGTTGACTCGTACACCATGACTGAGTCGGTTAAAGATGAAATAACCGTACGCATTGTGTACGAAGGCCGCGCCGCTAAGGTGTGTTTAAACAATAGCAAGCTGGCCGAAATTGAAGCTTATTACAAAGAATGTGCCGATGCAGGCAGTAACGAACTGCAAATAGAAGACAGTAAAAAAGCCACCGCTAATATGAATAGCATTTTAGGCGATCCTGACCGCATACGTGTATTAGCAAGGGACTTTGTTGAACATTACGAAAAACGCGTTGAGGAAGGTTCTACCATTGCAGGAAAGGCGATGTTTGTGTGTAGCTCGCGTGGCATTGCCTATCAGCTGTATCAAGAGTTAGAAGAATTACGCCCACAGTGGTTTGATGTAGTAGATACTGATGACGCGCAAACACTATCAGATACCGAGCGAAAGCGCGCTATTAGCGAGGGCCGTATTGCAGCCCCGTCTGAAAAAGTAAAAATGGTAATGACCCGTGGTAAAGATGACGTTGAACGCTTATATAATTTACTTGGCAGTAAAGACGAACGTAAAGAGCTTGATAAGCAATTTAAAAACAAAAACTCAAACTTTAAAATAGCCATAGTGGTCGATATGTGGCTAACCGGTTTTGATGTGCCATTTTTAGATACCATGTACATAGATAAGCCATTGCAAAAGCACAGCTTAATACAAACTATTTCGCGGGTTAACCGCCAGTTTGAAGGCAAAGATAAAGGCTTAGTGGTTGACTACATTGGTATTAAATCTGAAATGAATAAAGCGTTAGCGCAGTATTCAAAAACTGACGAAACCAACTTTGAAGACATTACCGCCTCGGTTATTGAGGTAAAAAACCACTTGGCGTTACTTGCCGAGTTATTCCATAAATTTGACAGCAGCCCCTACTTTACAGGCGAAGCCGTTGCCCAGCTAAACTGTTTAAACCACGCCGCCGAGTTTGCGCTAATTACCGAAAAACGGCAAAAGCGCTTTATGGATTTAGTTAAGCGTTTAAAAGCCGCTTACGATGTATGTTGCGGTAGTGAAAAAATAAACGAAAACGAGCGAAACCACATTCACTTTTACCTTGCCATTCGTTCTATTATTTACAAGTTAACCAAAGGCGAAGCGCCCGATACCGCGCAAATGAACGCCAAAGTACGTGAAATGATAAGTGAAGCCCTGCAAAGCGACGGCGTAAAAGAAGTATTTAAACTCGGTAATGAAGACGGCGGCGAAATTGATATTTTTAATGACGACTACATCGCTAAAATAGAAAAAATAAAACTCCCCAACACCAAAATAAAAATACTGCAACAAATGCTAGCCAAAGCCATAGGTGAGCTTAAAAAAGTAAACCAAACCCAAGGTATCGACTTTACTAAACGCTTTGAATCGCTGGTACAGCGCTATAACGAGCGAAAAGAAGATGACGTACTGGTAAGTAGCGTACTTGATGAATTTTCAGACAGTATGGTTGATATGATTTACAGCGTACGCGACGAAATGAACGCCGGCGACGAGCTAGGCATTGATATTGAAGAAAAAGGCTTTTACGACGCCTTAAAAATGCTCGCCATTAAATACGACTTTGACTACCCCGAAGACAAGCTCATTGAGCTTGCTCAAGCAGTAAAAGTAATTGTAGACGACAAAGTAAAATTTGTAGATTGGAACCACCGCGACGATATTAAATCAGCTTTAAAAGTAGAGCTGATTTTAATACTCGCTAAATTTAAATACCCACCAATCAGCCGCGATGAAGTATACAAAGAAATATTTGAGCAAGCGCAAAATGTAAAAGCGAATAAAGAGGTGTAAAGCCGATGATGATTCGTTTGTTTTGCTGACTGAGCTTGCAAGATTTCGGTTGAGTGCTTTTTATTTACTTTAATAAAATAACGGCCTAAGAAGGTTTACATGACAATAATAAACTGGGGTCTACTTGGCCCTGATAAACTTGAATCTGAACGACGCACTCGCACCTTGGGTCTTGCAGTTGCTGTACGTGCATTTAATGACTTGGCAGTACCTAATTTAGGTGGGGTAAAATTTAGTAAAAATGTTTTTTTAGCCTGTTTGGGCATTCATGTGGCTGAAAAAGTAAGATTAGAGGATAAGCAGGTAAGTAACATACAAGTTGCAAATGCAATTGAAGCGCTCGGCTGTATTTTGTCGTTTGAAAAAAATAATTGGCAGTCTGATGAAAGGTTAAGGGGAAACTCCAAGTTAGCAGGTGCAAAGGATTTATCATTTAAAGTAGTTGGCGCTAACAATTATTATGTAACACAGCCTATGCGTATGGCTACTGTGCAATTATTACCAGGACTTGGGTTAGTTGAATCACAAGGAGAGCGATTTAATAGCTATAGTTTGAACGACAACGGATTGAAGTTAGTTATTGCCGGCTGCGCTGATTTAAAATGTTATAACAGTAGTATTGTTAATTTTTTAGTTAAGTGGGTGCTAGGTAATCATAGAAACCCTAGAGTAAGTGGTTTAATAAAGGCGCTAGCGCCTATTTATAGTTTAGCGGCAGACGCTAAAGCCATTTTAAAAGACCGTTTGGTTTCTGGTAATGATGAGTCTGCACTTCGAAGAAGAAATGCATTAACGTGGGTTAGTAATATAAATACAAACCCATGTATTAATTGGCGAAAACCATCAGAATTAACAGACTTACATTTTAAAGACATAAAAAGTGGAGCTTACTTTTTCATACTCAGAGATAGTGTGATGATGTTATTAGACGCTATTGAAACCGCAGTTGCTAATGATAAGTCGGGGAGTTTAGATTTACGTAAAGGCACTCCTTTAGTTTTGCAAAACGCATTAACGAGAGTGAAGTCGGCTGCAACTAGTTTTGTTAATTTAAGCCATGATCCTACGCCTGATAAATTAGCGCTGAGTTTTGCACGTGAATGCTTACAAAGTCAGGATGAATTAATTATTTTAAGTATTGTTGAAAGAGATAATTTAGTACTTAAAGTAAGAGATAAAGCTGTTATTAAAGGATCTGCTTTTGGTGGAGTGCAGCAAGAAGCTAACGACGCTGGCGAAACAGAAAGCTTGTTTCCAAAAGGCGTTTCATTTCGTTTTTGGAACTTGTATTTACTGAATGTTGACTTCGATGGGCAGCTCGATATGTGGCTAAATAAAAAGGAGAAAGCAGATGAGTAACTCATTACCACTTTCTTTATCGGCTTATTTTGTGCCACCGACAGATTGTATTGGTGAATTTGGCTTGTTGACTGGATATTCGGCAGATACTCACTTTTTTAATGATGCACTTGATAAGTTTACGCAAACAATTAAATCACAAAGAGCCTATGAAGGAAGTGGTTATTTAGCCATGATGTTAGACCCAAACCATCACCAGATATCTGCGGTTGACTGCCCTGGGTTGGTTCATTTACCAGCTAAATCTAATATAGAAAAAAAGTTTAGATTGTTACATGCTAAAGTAGCGTTATTACTATTTAAAAATAAGCTAACAGAGCAAAAAATTATTAGGGTTATTGTTTCTACGGGGAATTGGACACGCCAAACAATAGAAGACAGTTTAGATATGGTTTGGTCGATTGATTATGAAGTAGCCTATAGTGATGATCATCAAGTGCAAACTGATATTGCCAAGGTGTATGATTTTATCAATCACACTTTAACTTTTTTTAATATCGATATATTAAATAGCGTAAGAATAGAAAATAAAGCAACAGCAACAGCGCTAAGGTTTAAACACTATCAACATGTTTTAGGTGAAATTAAGCCAGTAAAAAATGTACAACCTCGCTTTTTTGATAATACAAAGCAGGCACTCATCACACAGTTACCACATTTAATAAAAACACATAGTAATAATACAAAGTGCAATTATTTAGCCCTTGGTTCTGGTTTTTATGAAGGTGGAGATAATAAGAGCAAAGTGCCAAAAGTGATTTCTGAGATTGAAAAAGTATTACAGCAGGCTGGTCTCTTAACTAAAACAGCTGAAAAAGATATTTATGTCAACCCTGATAATTGTCAACTAGTCGCTCAAACTTTAGATATATTAAATACAAATGATTGGTCAGTTAGGCCTGCTTACGATGCTGTTTATCAAAGTAAAAATTATCAAAGATCATTGCATGCAAAGTTTATTTTTTCAGCCAAAAATGGAAATGACGATAGCTGCAAAAGCTCATGGTTGTATTTAGGATCAGGAAATTTAACAACGCCTGGCTTTTTAAGTAAAGCAAGTTTGCATGGCGGTAACCTAGAAGCGGGAGTTGTGTTTTCTCCAAAAGAATTGAGTTGGTATGGCGAAGATGACTCAACTAATTGCATTAGTGATAAATTGCCTATTAATTGGGATGAAGAAAGTATTATTACAGATGCTACGCAGTTGTGCTCAGGGAAGGGGATGCCAGAACTTGAAGGTGAATTTGTAGCTGCACCGATAAGTTATTTTACTATTTGTAGCTTAACTAAGACAGGTTGCTTATTACGACCTGATACTGATGATACAAAAGGCTATCAAGTTTGGTACGCTGAAAATTATGCGTGTGAGTGTAAAGGTGAAAATATAATTTGGCCCGATAATACTCCAAGGCAAGTGAAAGTTACGTGGAATATTAAAGATGCGACGCACAGCATTTATATACCTGTATTCGATGAGTTTGGACGAATGGCAGCAACCGCTTTGCCTGAGTTAGAGATAGATGACGCATGGAACTTACTAGGCGCATTCCCTACTTTGCCCGCAGAGGACGGTTTCGATGGCGAGGTGCTAGATGAAAGCCATTCAGTGGCATTAAATTGTCAGCATGAGGCATCAGGTTCTAATTATTATTTAAATAAAATGATGTTATTGATTGAACATGTAGCACAAAAACAAACAGAACTTGATCCATTCAACTGGGAACAGTGGTGTTATCGTTTAGAACAAATATTTTGTCAAATGAGTAAGTCAGCAGTAATTTCTTACTTTAAAGAAATTAATATTAATCCATTATCCCCTTTATGGGCTGCCCCTTTTAGACCTCATTTTGCAGAAGATTCAAGTACTGAGCAAGGTCGTTTATATGAGTCATTATTAAGAAAAATTGAACATAGTTTGGAATTGAATCAGTTAATAACGCTTGGAGGCAAAGGTGAGTAATTTTTTAGGTTGGGAAAAGGTTGCTGAAATAATAAAAGATACTCTCGGATTCAATGAGCGTCTGAACTCAACCCAAAAAGAAAGTGTAAATGCGATACTAGATAGGATAGCTGACACGGGAGTAATTATTGCTGATGAAGTTGGCATGGGTAAAACACGAATAGCAGTTGAGCTTATCCATGCTGTTAAACAAGCAGGTGGTCGTGCAGCCATTATTGTGCCCACAACATTAGGATTCCAATGGCAAAAAGAGCTTAATGATCGCGAAGCAGATTTAGCGCCTCAGCACACAGTAAATAGTCTCTGGCGTTTTATGTCTGCTTGGGCTGATTGTGACAAGCAAGAGCATTGGGATAAACAGTCGGTTATTTTATTATCTCAAAATTTTGCGAATTGGCGTATTGGTGGTAATTCTCATTCAAGTCGTTGGGCACTGCTACCAGAAGTGTATGCACAGTGGCGAAAAGCTAAAAATAACAGGTTACCTAATGGTTACAATAGCCATGAAGACCTAAAATATATGGATGCTAAATATTGCGCACGTAGAATTGTTGAACAAACATATTACCTATCGAATAATGATCCTAGAAAGAAAATTTTAAATTGCATCATTGAAAACTTTGAATGGGGTGTAAATTCATTTGGCGGGGATAATTTTTCTGCTGGAAGTGAATACCGAGATTTGTTAGAAAAAACGGTAGGTTTAGGACTCGGTTCATTTGACTTAGTTGTTATAGATGAAGCACATAAAAGCCGAGGTGAAAGCAGTAGCTTAAGCCGAATTTTGAATGAAATTATTATTCAAAATGATAATGGTCGCCGGTTAGCTATGACGGCTACACCTGTTGAGTTAAATGTTGAGCAATGGCAACAAATGCTCAATAGAATTGAGTTATCCGAATCTGATCAGCAGCCTATTTTAAAGAGTGTTGATAACTATGCTAAAGCTGTTGCTAAACTCAAGTTATATTGGAAGGTCGATGAGCAATCTCGGTTGAGTTTTCAGCGGGCCGCTAGAGCGTTTGAAAACTCGTTAAAACCTTATTTATTAAGAAGAGATAAGCGACAAGACCCAACAATTCAAAAATTTCACTCTGTTTCAAATTTACCAATTAATGAATATAGGAAGCATACCCAGGTTGAAATTAAAGTAGAAGAACTATCAGAGCAGTGGAAGCAAATAGTGTGCTCTGTTGAAGGGCTATCTGCTGCTTCAATTATGCAAGATGCGACTTCAAAAAGAGCACGACTTACGCTAGCTAATGGTCACGGGATTGCTGGAATTATAGATAACTCAGCTTATTCATCCCCTCAAGGTGACGATGACGAGCTAGAAAATGATTTGAACAATGATGATAGTAAAAAGCTTCAACGGGCTCACTGGTGGAAAAAACAGATTACTGAGGTATATGCAAGTGGAGATGAATCGTTATATCAACATCCTGCATTATTAAAAGTTATTTCAGAAATTGAAAATAATTTAATGTTGGGTCAAAAAGCATTAGTGTTTGGTAAGTTGACCAAGCCTATGAGGATATTAGTTAATTTATTAAATGCAAGAGAAATGCTACGCAGGCTAGATAAAAACGAGTTTTGGCCTCAAACTAAAATTCATATCAGTGATAAAGAAAATGATGACTCTGAAGTGCATGCGGCCAAATTTGCGTCAAAGCAACTTGGTTTAAATTGGAGTATTAATGAAATAAATGATCGTTTAAAACGTCAATATGAAAAGCATGCAAACCAAGTGGACCAAACTAAACAACACCTGATTGAAAATATTGAACACTCAATCTCTTTATTGGATACACGTTGTGAACAGCTCTTCAAAGCATTTAAAAAATCTGTTGAACAAGCCTGCTCAGAGGAACATTCTGTTCTTACTTTTATGACTCGTGCTATTTATGAGTTATCAGATTCAAGCGATTTTAATTTAACATCTGAAGAGGTTGCTCAGGGTTTTATTGATCTAATGGGTGCAGTCACAGCAGAGAATGAAGGTGATGCCGATGGTGATGGTCAATTAGATGAAAAAGAAGCAAGCAAGCTTTGGCCCTGTATAGAAGCAAGGGTAAAAGAAGAGTATGAACATGTTAGAGGTGGCATGGCGCGCTTAATGTATGGGAATACATCAGCGGCAAGTCGTCGTATGTTACAGTTGGGTTTTAATCGTAAGAACAGTTTTCCTAATGTGTTAGTTGCACAGTCAGTAGTTGGACGAGAAGGGTTAAATTTACATCAAGCTTGTCGGTTCGTATATTTATTGCACCCAGAGTGGAATCCTGGCGTTGTTGAGCAACAAATAGGTCGTGTTGATAGGCTCGGATCTCGTTGGGAGAAAGAGTTTTCCGAGCAACAAGAGCAAGGAGGAGAGCTTCCGTTTATTGAAATTAAGCAGGTTATATTTAAGGGAACTTATGACGAATATAATTGGCAGGTATTGCATGCGCGCTGGGATCAACTTCGCTCACAATTACATGGAGTTGTCATCCCTATAAGTGAACGAGATGATGCGTTTTCACATTATTATGATGAATTATGCTTAGCTGCACCGGATTTTACTCCTTAATATAAAAGTTTATTAATGAATTCACATCGTCATTTATTGATTCTCGAGCTTGTGCCAATAGCGCCAAGCTCTATCTCGACTCAACAGCTACAGAAAAAGTTAGTTGAATGTGGCTTTGAGTTCCCCATTCGAATGCTCCAGCGAGACCTCCAATCACTTTACGAGCAAGGTTGTTTTGGCCTTGAAAAAGACACGCGCAGTAAACCGTATGGTTGGTCTATTAATGCACAGTGGCGAGGTGGTAGCGCTAAAATTATGAGCTGCGAAGTAGCTGAGCATTATTTGTTACTAGAGCAGTTATTACCGCAATCTATACCGAGCGATGTTAAACGCTCAGTTCATATTAAAGCAGAACAAGCGCTTAAGCGTTTTAATGGCGATGTGCCTGACTGGCTTGCAACCCTGCCTAAACCGTCGTTAAAAGTGAATATTGATAGCAAATTAGTTGCGCAAATTGAGCATGCGATTAAGCATAAGCGTGCTGTGAGCGCTGAGCTTTATAGAGTGCTTTACGATGAGGCGCACTGGTTAAAGTTTGCTGAATTAAGCTTTTATAGCTTAGTTGAGCAAGGTGGCGTGTTGATGGCGCAGTTTATGGTGGGGTCGCTTCACGATAAATGTTACCAGATGCCGGTTTATCGCATTCGCAATGTTCATATCCTGCAAAAAACACGACGTGAGCCAAGTGCTGAGCAGTTAAAGTCGTTACGCAGTGCGATTAATAAAGGTATGAAGCAAGAAGCGATTGAGTTAGTTGTGAAAGTACCCAGCCACTCGGTGGTTAATCAAGGGTTTATTGAGCTTGGAGAGCTGACTGACAAGCAACATATTGATGAAAAAAATGTATTACTTACCTATCAAACTATTGATACTGAACAATTAACCGATGAGCTATTTAAATGTGCTCATTGGCTGGAAGTTATTAAACCTGAGCGCATTAGAAAAAGAATTACCACAAAGCTTAAAGCGGCTGCTAGTAACTATCAATAACGCTAATTAATTTTAGTGCGTCAATTTTTGACGCACCTATTTGTTATGCTCCTTTAAAAGTTAAGGAGTGGTTATGTTTCAATTAATTCAGCAAAATGATGGTTTATCGATTGGTGTATTTGGCATTGGTGGGTGTGGCTGTAATACGCTTAACAGTATTTTTGAACAACGCGAGTCTGAGCAGGCGCACTTATACAGCGTTAATACCGACAAAGTAGTGCTTGAGCATACACAGAGTGATGAAGCAGTACTGATAGGTGCAGAGCTCACTCATGGGTATGGTGCAGGAGCCGACCCTAAAGTTGGGCTGCAAGCGGCAGAAGAGAGTAAAGAGCAGCTTTTAACGCTTATTAATGGCTGCGATATAATTTTGTGTGCAACAGGGTTGGGTGGCGGTACTGGGACTGGCGCTAGCCCGTATATTGCAGAGCTTGCTAGTGAGCAAGGTAAGCCCATTATATTTGTTGCTACACTGCCATTTAGTAGTGAAGGACAGTTTAGAAATAATATAGCGCAAGCAGGTTTAAATGAGCTTAAAGAGCATGCTAATGCGGTTATTACGCTCCCTAACGATCAACTTATTGAAGTGCTTGGTAACGATATAGGATTATTCGATGCGTTTAAGCACTCAAACCAAATACTCCACTCACTGATAAAATCACTCATCGATATGCTTTGTTTTCAAGGGCTTATAAATGTTGATTTAAACGATTTTGCTAAAATTATGGATTGCCAGGGTGATGCAGTCCTAGGTGTTGGTAAATGCGATGAAGAAAGCGAGCTTACTACTGCATTGGATAGTGCACTCAATAACCCACTTGTTAATCAAGTTGATATGTCATCAAGTACGGGTGTAATAATACAAGTAAATTGCAAAGATGAAATTTCACTCGGTAGTTATAACCTCATTACCGATACAGTGCGCCAGCGGGTCAGCCCAAACGCGTTAGTTATTTGTGGTGTTTCTAAAATTGAAAATTTAGCAATGAATTATGAACTGTTGATCATTGCAACCGGTGCAAGCGCTAAGATGATTGTTGAACCTTTCGATAATGCGCCTAGTAGCGAAGTCGAACAATCGCCAGCTGCAAGAGCTAAACCTCAAGCTTCTGATATTTTTGACATACCAGCGTTTATACGTAATCAAGCACCAGCTCCTTGTGGAAAATAACTATGTTACTGCTTTGAGAGTCTGAATACATTTTTCAGTGAGATAACCCTATGAATGTATATTTAGATGATGAAAGAGAAACACCAGCCGGTTGGTTAAGAGCCTATTGGCCTAGTGAAGTGATTAAACTTTTGAAGACTGGTAAAGTAAAGCTGCTTAGCCTTGACCATGATTTAGGGAATGATAATAAAGGCACTGGCTATGACGTTTTACTTTGGATTGAGCAGGCAGTGTTTATTGATGGCTTTGTACCGCCAACAATAGCCGTTCACTCAGCCAATAGCTCAGCACGAATTAAAATGGAACGCGCAATTACACAAATTAATTTACTGGCTAAAAATCAAAAGGGTTCTAAACGCTGTGATGGCGAGTGGTGAGCTTTGCAAGTAAACAGGAATATTTTTATGAATACGTTATACATTACAGGAGCTGGTGTGAGTGCTGCTAGTGGTATTCCAACTTTTCGTGGTGAGGATGGCTTTTGGACTATTGGTAGTAAAAACTATACGCCAATGGAAATGGCGACACGTGCAATGTATGAAAATAACCCGAGTGAGTTTTTAGCTTGGTATTATCATCGTTTTGCAACTTATCGTAATCATGGTCCTAATGAAGTGCATCATTGGCTTAGTGATAAAAACTTAATTACCCAAAATATTGATGGGCTAGATGGTAAGGCGGGTAATAAAAATTACATTGCGATTCATGGTCGGCTTGATCAAATGACGCTGTTTCATCATCAGGGCGATGATGTCACACCAGAAGCTACGCTATGGAGTAATGTTGATGAGAGCAACTTACATCGCTCTCTACTTGCGTTATTCAATATTGAAAACCATCAGCCAAAGCTTAATCATTCTTTAAAGCCCTTTGTGTTGTTATTTGATGAATATTACACCGAGCTATACCGCATTACTGAAGCGCAATCGCGAATGATTGCGGCCGATAAAATGGTGTTTATGGGTACTTCGTTCAGCGTTAATATTACTCAAATGGCGCTCGAGATTGCGCGAAGTTACAGTATTCCTATTGAAATTGTTGACCCCGACCCTGCTCATGTATTGCACTCAAATGTAAGCTATAAAAAAATGACTGCGTTGGAGTACATACAGCAACAAGGTTAACTAGGTAAATAGGTTTTGTATTGCTGCTGGTATACATAACCTATTATGCGTTATTAATAATCAGTACAGCTTAGGCTATGTTATTGTTAGCCTTTAATTCACACTATGTACCGGTTATTTTAAGTACTAAAATACATTATAAGTAGACGACAGCAATGTTAAGTATTTCTCTTGGGCCTTTGGTTATTTCCATTTCACAGTTGATCATTTTTTTAGGGTTAGGCATTTTTTGGGGGCTTACCTATTTATTAACACGCCAACATCCATTACAAAAAGCGATTTTAGACACTGTTTTTAAAGCAATTGTGGTGGGCTTTTTAGTCTCGCGGTTAGCGTTTGTGTTTACTATGTGGGATGCCTATCAAGGTAACTGGTGGCAGCTTTTTAATATTAGCGATGGCGGCTTTATTGGTTATTATGGTTGGCTCAGCGGTATAGTGGTTTTAGCGTTTTATGCACGTGGTAAAAAAGCGGTAATGAAAAACTACGCTATTGCTGGGTTTGTTGGTTTTTGTTCAATGATTATTCCTAATTTTGCGCTGTCTATCTACCAAACGGGTGTGCAGTTACCGCAGTCTGTTGTGCAAAATATTCAAGGGCAGCAAGTTAACTTACAAAACTTCAAAGGTAAGCCGGTGGTGATTAACTTTTGGGCGTCGTGGTGTCCGCCGTGTCGAAAAGAAATGCCGGTACTGCAAGCGGCTCAAAAAAATAATCCAAATATTACGGTGGCATTTGTCAATCAAGGTGAAGACTTACACACGGTAAAAGCGTTCCTTGATAAACAGCAACTCGACCTAAATCATGTGTTTTTTGATCAAAGTAGTAATGTGAGTCGCGAATCAGGTGCTGCGGGCATACCAACTACTTTGTTTTATAATAGCCAAGGTGAGTTAGTTACCAGTCATATGGGAGAGCTTTCTCATGCGAGTTTAGGCTATTATATTCAAGCTATTAGTGATAATAAATAACGGTGTATTGCTGTTTAATTGCGTCATTCCTTTTTATGCCCTTTTAAAAAGCAGCTAAATAGCAATTTTGCTGCTTAACTTCCTACCTTTATTTGAATTGACTGTTTTTTGATAGTTTATTCAGTTACTTATCAGTTTGCATTAACAAACTATTAAGCTTGGTTATGTAAAATACAGCTACTTTTTTCGTACCATCTTTAGCTAGTACGATCATCTTTAAGTATTAACTGTATTTTAAAATGGAACTGTTAAAACTATGACCGCTCATCGGATAACCCACGCTGTACATCACTCTCTTCCACTTTTTATTAAATCAACGCTGTGCATCTCTATTTTATCTGTGATTAATCATGCATATGCTGATGAAGCAGAAGATAAAACATTAAAAAGCAAAGATATGGAAGTCATTGAGGTGCGTGGTATTCGTTCCAGTATGGCGGCTAATTTAGATATAAAGCGTTTATCGAGCTCTGTGGTTGATGCCATAACAGCAGAAGATATTGGTAAGTTCCCTGATAAAAATGTCGCAGATTCATTACAACGCGTACCAGGGGTAGTGATTGACCGTGACGGAGGCGAGGGCTCATCGGTAAGTATTAGGGGGTTATCATCTGAGCTAACCTTTTCTCAGCTAAATGGTAATTTTATTGCGTCATCACCAGGTGAGCCATCTCGTTCGTTTGATTATGCATTACTGCCCTCAGCCATGATTGAAAGCGTGGAAGTGTATAAATCACCAGAGGCACGTTTAGATGAAGGTGGCGTGGGCGGCACGGTATTAATGCATAGTCGTAAGCCGCTAAGTATGGATGCAAACTCAGGGGTGATTAATATTGAAAGCACTTATGCCGATGTGACTGAAGAGTCTGAGCCCCAAGTAACCGCACTTTATTCTTGGAAGAATGAGGCTGATACTTTTGGTGTGTTGTTTGGTTACACCTCACAAAAACGCACTAACCGAACTCTCTCAGGAGGCACAGATGCAAACGTATGGCGCTTTGCCGGTGATAACCCGATAGATACCAATGGCGAGCTGGTTGATAATAATAATCAGTGGGGCTCAATAAGTGATGCTCAGGGTAATAGTTATGACGATGTTTGGTTTCCTCAAGTGGTTCGTGGCTCAATTGTAAACGAATTACGTGAGCGAGAAGGGGTGCAATTTAGCACGCAGTGGCGCCCAACCAGCCGTGTTAAAATTGGCTTTAACTATTTTGGATTTTCACTTGATAAAAATAGAACTGAGTCGGTGATTGATATACCTGAATGGTCTTTAAATCCTGACTTTTTAACCGATGTAAGTTTGGATGAGTCGGGCACTATTATCAATGGGATGCAATTTGATGCAGCTGCGAGTGGCGCAGAGAATGATATGCAACTGCCGTGGATGCGAGGCTCTTATGTGCGTGAAGAGTCGACCTCAGACACTTTTGATTTTAATTTAACCTATGAAGGCGATTATTTTAAAGCCCGTTTTGTGGCGGGCAATACGCGCTCTGAAGGCGGGCCAAAGGAGAGTTGGGAAGCGGCGTATAAAAGTTCAAACGCCGGTGAAAATGAAAGCCGTATAGAAAATGCATCGCAAACAGCGGGTTGGCAAATTAATGAAAACGATATTAGTTTAAATATAGACCCTAATACGCTAGCTAACTTACTAAATGGTGTGGGCGGTGGGCGCGATCCAGGCTCGTCAAATTCAAGCTTTGTACGCAGTGAACTCGAAGAAGATTACTATCAAGCTGACTTTGATATTTATACCGATTGGGGAATTTTAAGAACAATTAAAACAGGGGTTAAGTACCGAGAAGCTACGCTGCATCGCGAAACCGGTAATACCTTCTTTTTAGATCCTAATTTTGATATTGCTGCAGCAGAAGCCAGCGAGTGAGGGATCACACGTTTTGACAGTTATCAGTGGAACAACGGTATGCCACTAGCACAAGACGTGTTTATTAACGAAGGTAACATTGCGGGTGGTTTTAATATTAACCAAATGCCCGGTATTGATTGGCAAAAATACCGCGATATTGTGACCAGTCATTATGTGCCGTATACACGCAAAGAAGATAACTTTATTTATGATATTGAAGAGCAAATAGCGGCGTTTTATCTGCAAGGTGATTTTGAGTTTAATAGCGTGCGAGGTAATTTAGGGGTGCGGGTGGTACGCACTAAAACCATGACATCATCAACCGACCTATATACTTATTTATTAGATCATACCAATGATGACAGCGGCGAGCCGGTAACCGGAGATGATCGATTTGTTGAAGACTATCAACTTATTACTCAAGAGAGTACCGATACTCAAATTCTTCCTAGCTTTAATATTGCATGGGATATAAGTGATGATGTAGTGGTACGAGGCGCGGTTGCTAAAGTGATGTCACGACCTGATTATGCCGATTTAGGCGCACAACAACGCATTACGTTTGTCTCAGATGAGTGGGCAGACGATAGAGCTGAGTTTAATGAAATTCCGGGTTTTAGTGGCAGTGGCGGTAATAAAAACTTAAAGCCATTTGAGTCGGTGCAAGCTGATTTATCTATTGAATATTATTACAGCGAAGGCTCTGCCATTGGTTTAGCACTGTTTCATAAAACAGTTGATAATTTTGTTGTTCCCTTAGTTATTGACGTACAGCAAGATTTTGCTGGTAAAGAGGGCATAGTTGAGGCAGGAAATATTACTGTATCGCCATATAGCACAGTAGGTAATGGCACTGATGCCGTATCTAAAGGGGCGGAAGTATTTATACAGCATGCCTTTGATAGTGGTTTTGGTTTTTATGCAAACTACACTTATAACAAAACCAATAAAGCCGATGTAAGTGTAAATGGTGAAGAATTTGGCCAATCACCATTAATAGGCAGTGCTAAGTATCAATACAATACCTCGATATATTATGAGGGAGATGCCTTTAATGTTCGTGCTTCTTATAATAAACGCGGTGAAACCGTGTTGGGTTTAAACAGCGGCTTAAATGTATACCAAGACCCATACGAGCAAGTTGATGTAAATGCTTCGATTAATTTATTAGAGGATTTGAGTTTGACCGCTGCAGTTATTAATTTGACTAAATCTGAGTCGGTAAAGCGCCTAGGTAATGATACAGAGTCTCGGTTATTAAACTCAAGCTATTCGGGAAGACGTTATTATGCGGGCATAAACTACCGTTTTTAAGCTGAGTGTGTTGAGTTTGGGTAAACAAGCTGCTTTGTTGCTGTTTTAGCTTTTTCTTGTAAGTTATTACTTTATAATGAGCGTTATAAAAATTATAGAATTAATAATAACAGGATTGAAATGAGTGATTTAACGGCAATAGCCAACTTATCTATTTTATTAGTTGAGCCTTCTGAAGTTCAGTAAAAGCTAATAAAAAATCACTGGCTCAGTGCGGTGTTACACAAATTGAAACGGCCAGCACTCAAGAAAACGCGCTGGCTGCTTTATCAAATTATCACCCTGATTTAGTCATTAGCAGCCTGTATTTAAGTGATGGCACAGCTGATTCTTTATTACAGGCAATACGCAGTAATAGTAATACCGAGCAACAAGTGGAACTAGAGCACTTTGATGTGACGCTTCTTAGAGTGCTTGTGGTTGATGACAGCCGTTTTGCGCGAAAACATATAATACGTGTCTTGGCGGGGATGGGAATTCTAGCACCGGTAGAGGCCGAAGACGCTAAACAAGCGATTGAAATGCTAAACAGCCAATCATTTGATTTAATTGTTACAGACTACAATATGCCAGAAATGGATGGTAAAAAATTAGCTGAAACGGTAAGGCAATCGAATGCGTACTCGCATATTCCAATTCTGATGGTGAGCTCACAAGCTAACGATACCCATTTAGCTAATATTGCTCAAGCGGGTGTGGATACAATATGTGAAAAACCGTTTGAGCCTGCTACGGTGCGCGATTTACTCTTTAAAATCATGAGCTAAAACATAACTATAAAAGCACTTTTTAACTAAAGTGCTTTTAAGTAACGCAATGAAAAATTGAGCAGCTTGGCGGCCGGCAAGGGCTTACTTAAATAAAATCCCTGAGCAATATCGCAGTTTAGCTCGTTGAGTAAATCTAGCTGCTCTTTGGTTTCTACCCCTTCAGCTACTACTTTTATTTCTAGGCTGTGTGACATAGCTATGGCCGCTTTCACTAAATTACAGTCTGCCTTGTTATCTGTTATACCAGTAATAAAGCTGCGGTCAATTTTTAGCACATCAAAAGGGTATTCTCGTAAGTAACTTAATGATGAATACCCTGTGCCAAAGTCGTCCATTGACAGCTTTATGCCCAGCTCATCAATTTGCAATAAGGCATCATGAATTGACGCTTGGCTATTCATCAGCACCCCTTCGGTAATTTCCAGCTCTAAACATTCATTATTAATACTATTTTTATGCAGAGTGTGTTTAATTATATTGACCAGTTCCGGATCTCTGAATTGGCGCGGTGATAAATTAATCGCCATGGTATAGTTTTGCTTGTTAATTGATTGCCATTCATTTAAAAAGCGTAAGGCTTGTTGAAGAACAAATACACCAATAGGCGCAATTAAGCCGGTTTGCTCTGCAATTGGGATAAACTCATCTGGGGTGATTTCCCCTAACACTATATTATGCCAACGAAGCAAAGCTTCAGCGCCAACGATAGTGTTTGTTTTTACATCTATTTGTGGTTGGTAATAAAGCTCAAATTCATTACGCTCTAGTGCACCATGCATTTGCTCTTCTATTTCAAAGCGGCGGCGCATGGCGACGTTCATTTGTGGGGTGAAAAAAGAGAACGTGTTTCGCCCCATGGTTTTTGCTTGGTACATAGCGGTGTCGGCATTTCGTAACAACACCGAGGCGCAGGTGCCATCCTTAGGGGAAATAGCAATACCAATACTTAATGTCAGTATTAAGTCTCTGCCTACAAGTTTAAATGGTTTCTTAAATGCTTGAAGTAACCGCTCAGCAATCGCTAAAGCATCGCTTTCATCATTTAAATTGGATATTAAAACAATAAACTCATCGCCGCCCAATCGGCCTATTGTGTCATTTTTTTTAAGTGTTTGCTGTAATCTTGCTGCTGCCGCAATTAATAATTTATCCCCCACTTCATGGCCTAAAGAGTCATTTACTTTTTTAAAGTCATCAAGATCTAAAAAGAACACGGCGGCTTTTTCGTGGCTCTTTTGTGCTTCCAGTAATATTTGTGATAAGCGGTCTAGAGATAAAAAGCGATTAGGCAAATCGGTTAAACTATCAAAGTGGGCCTGATGGCGAATTAGTTCAGCGGAGCGGTGTAGTTCGCTAATATCACGAATAATCACCATAATTTGGTTTGTTTTGGGCAATAAACGCAATCTCGCTTCGAAATAAATTACGCCTTCAGGCATGCTTAATTCGTATTCAAAACTGACCATACTGTCTTGTGCTATCGTTTTTTCTATATGAACCTGAAACTTTTGCGCTATTTTTTCAGGTAATACATCCACCATTTTTTTACCAATAAACTGGTTAGGTGAAATATATAAATCGTTTTTATTGTTTGCATGGTAGTCAGTAATAGTGCCATTTTGCTCTAGTACAAAAAATAAATCAGGAATTGCCTCAAATAAAGTTTTGAGCATGGTGGCATTAAATACGGCTTCTGCTTGTGCTTTGTGAACCTCAGACAGATCAATATCAATACAGTACATTTGTTTGGTATTGTACTGATTGGTAAACATAACATGGCTTGAAAATACGGCTACATCATTGCCATTTTTATGTCTGAGTATGAGTTCTGATGCGGGAATTTCAATATCATACTTAATCCAATTACTATGCGCTTTAATAGCGGGCTCTCGCATTGGTGCGGGTATAATTAAATTTTCGAGTTTTTTGCCAATGGCTTCTTGGTGTGTATACCCATAAAGCAATTCACTGCCTTTGTTCCAATAAATAACACGTCTTTGCTCATCGTAACCTTGTACTGAGATAGAATCGACAGCATCAAAAAGCTGGTGCAACGGGTCATTTGTAACATATTGATGAGTCGGTATATTATTAGTTTTATTGGGAGCCATTAAATGGGTTCCAGTTATTAAATTACTTTATTTATATAATAGACATAAAATTGTGATTTAGCATGGTAAGCGGCGTTTCAATAAGTGATTTTTTATTGATTGAATAGATAGTGATTTGAATAAAACACAGGTAAGCACTTTTATAGTAAAGGCCAATAAACATTGGCCTTTACATTTTATTATTAGTTGGTGGGCATTAAATAGATTTCGCGCACGCTATTACGCTGATTAGCTTCAATGGCAAACAAAACGGCATCGGCCACGTCTTGAGGGTCGAGCTTATCTGGTTTTGCTTCATCAAAAAATGGTGTATTCACCATGCCTGGGGCTATGGTTGTACATCGGCCATGCCAAGGTTTCATTTCTTCTGCAAGGTTTTGACCAAAGCCATGGGCAAACCATTTAGTCGCACCATAAATAGAGCCGTCAATGGGTCTTCGCCCTGCTGCAGAGCTGGTTAAAATAAAATGTCCTTGGTTTTCACGTAAATGAGGCAAAGTGAGTTTAGCAGTCCAAAGCAATGCTTTAATATTAAGGTCAACCATGGCTGACCACTCATTGGGGTCGCCATTCTCGGTTCCAGGTGATGATACACCCATGCCTGCGTTAGCGAATGCTACGTCTAATCGGCCAAATTTTTCAACGCCTTTACTCACTACATTCTCAAGCTCATTAAATGCAGTGGCATCGGCTGAAACGCTAAATGCATTTTCATGGCCTAACTCGTCAACTAGTTTATTGAGTTTATCTTCGCTGCGCGCGGTTAAGATCACTTTGTGGCCATTATTAACTAATGTTTTGGCGGTTGCTTTACCTATACCACTCGAAGCACCTGTAATGAGGACTATTTTTTCTTTCGCCATGATTGTTTCTCCTATGTTTACATATTCAAAATGAGGACAGTATTTATAGTAACTTTTATACTAACACTAACAGTGTGCGATTAACCCAAATTGAATAGATACATCAGAGAAACCTAACCTTTATTTAATGCTTTAATTTAATATAAAAACAATAGGTATAACTGATTTATAGCTATATACTCGCGCCGTTTTTAGTCATTAAGGTTAATTTGTGGGGTTAGCGTATTTAGCTTTGCTCCTTGTTAAATAGTGCTGAGTGTCAGCCCATTTTTTTGGAATATGTATGAAAGATAAACTTATTGTGTTTTGGCAGAGCCATTCAGAAACCATTATCACTTTGGGTTACAAAGTGGTGTTAGCGTTGGCTATTTTAGTTGCGAGTGCACTTATTGCGCGCTCGGTTAAAAAAGCGATTAAAAACTCTAAGTCGCCATTAAAAAAGGTAGACGAAACACTTCTGCCGCTGTTATCGAGCATTGCAGGGTATTTAGTTTACATAATTGCTGGGCTGTTTATTTTAGATATTTTTGGCGTTAATACGGCAAGCTTAATAGCGCTAATGGGCGCGGCGGGTTTAGCGATTGGTTTGGCGCTTAAAAACACCTTAAGTAATATTGCAGCCGGCATTATGTTATTAATACTTAGGCCATTTAAAATAGGCGATTTTGTAGATGCAAGCGGCACGCTTGGCACAGTAAAAGAAATAAACTTATTTACGACCATTTTTAAAACCACCGACGGCCTTTATATCGCATCGCCTAACGGTAAAGTATGGGGCGGCAACATTAAAAACTTTACCCGTAACGGTAAAAGGCGTATGGATATAGTGGTGGGAATTTCGTACGCCGACTCTATTGATGTAGGCTTAAATGTACTCAAAGAACTCGCCGAATCAGAAAGCCGACTACTCGCAGAGCCTGCACCTAAAGTAATGGTGACCTCAATAGGCGAAAGCGCAGTAAATATACAATTACGTGCTTGGGCTGTAAATGGCGATTACTGGCAAACTGTGTGGGATTTAAATAAACGCGTTAAAGAGGCCATAGAAGGCGCGGGGCTGAGTATTCCGTTTCCGCAGCGAACGCTGCATATATCTGAGTCGATGGCATCGGCCCTAACGGTTAATACCAATCCGCAATAATACTTAATCATTTTGCGGGGCTAAACGTGTCGCTACCTGCGTTAAAAAATTCTCATTTAGAACAACTAAATAACGAATTTTTTGCCTAGTTATCAACACGTTTTTCCAGCCTCAAAATAGATCACTTAATTAAGCGAATTGGTATAAAAAACGTTTAAACTCTATTAGCATAAGCACAAATAAAAATAGCGAGCCTTGGCTCGCTATTTTTATATTAACCTTTGTGTTGGTTGATGTATTAACCTTCTAATTGAAAGTCGTACACTGAGCCTAAATTAAGCAGTTGGGTTAGTTCATCCAATGCTTGATAACTTTCGGTTAATAACGCTGGATCGGCAAAGTCGTTAGCACCGAGTTTATCGCGGTAATGGCGCGTAGCCCAATCACATAATTGGATGTACTTTTGCTCATTTAAAATAACCTCTGGATTTACCGCTGCTAATTCTTGGCTATTAAGCGCCACACGTAAACGCAAACAAGCAGGTCCGCCGCCATTTTGCATGCTTTGGCGTAAATCAAAAAACTGCACTTGATTTATGGGGTTATCGTCAATAATCATTTCTTCAATATACGCTTTTACAGCAGGATTACGCTGGCATTCTTGTGGGGCAACGAGCAACATTTTATCGTCACTAAGGCTAACCAGTTGGCTATTAAATAAATAGCTACTAACGGCATCTTGAATACTCACTTTGCTGGTTGGCACTTCAATAATATAAAGCTGTTTGTTACCTACATAGGCTTCGCGGATATCGTCTAATGCTTGCGTTTGATTTAAAAACGCCTGCTGATGGCATAATAAAACATTAGCGTTACCCACCGCGATTACATCATTATGGAACACCCCTTGGTCAATCACATCAGGGTTTTGTTGTAATAGTATTTGGCTGGTATCTTTTATATTGTGCAATCGACAAATGGCTTCAGACGCTTCCAAGGTTTGCCTTGCAGGGAACTTAACGGGTTTAACAAGCTGACTGTTAAAGGCACTTGCACCAAATACAAATAATTCTAGCCCGGTTTCACCATGGCTGTCGCACAGGCGAGTATGGTTTGCTGCGCCTTCATCACCAAAAAAACCTTGCTCAGGCAAATGTGAATGGTGTGCAAAGTATTGTTCGTTATTAAACATCGCTTTGAGCAAACGTGTAGTGGTGTTTGGCTCTAAAGAGCGATGAAATTTATTATTTAGATTAGCCGCAGTGAAGTGTACTTTGCCGTCGTTAGTATCAGGTGAAGGCGATACGGTGGCTGCATTAGCGGTCCACATGGCTGAGGCAGAGTAACAAGCGCGCAATAAAATAGGATCGGCTTTAAAGGCTTTATTAATGACTTGTGCATCGTTGCCAGTAAACCCTAAACGCCGCAATACATTTAAATCTGGGCGAGCATGAGGCGCAAATACCCCTTGGGTTAAGCCTTTATCGCGCATGGCTTTCATTTTAGCCAAGCCCTGCAATACTGCTTCTTGCGGATTTGAAAAGCTCGCCGCGTTATTTAACGAGGCAACATTGCCATACGACAAACCTGCGTAGTTGTGAGTAGGGCCGACTAAGCCGTCAAAATTAACTTCTAAAGCATGCATACACGTTCCACTAACCAATTAAATAGTCTTTTACAATACAACGCTATGACTTAGCTTGCAAAGTCTGTTCAAAAATAGTTTTTAACGCGAGTAGATACGCTCTTTCTCACTGGTGGTATGCGTATTTGTTGGCTCATTAACTTGCCACACTGTGATATCTAAGCGCCATAAAAAATAAAGAGTGTTGTATAAATTAGACATAATTTTTTTCCTTGGTGTAACTAATGACAATTAAATATAAGGAAGAAGTATGCCAATTGTTTATTGAATATTTTATGAATATAAATCAGATATTTACTATTATTTCTTTAATACCTAGTTTGGTTGAGGCACCAAATTGGGGGAGTGATTATAAAATATGCACTTTTTTGGTGTGATGTTATAAAGCCCTGCATTACATGACAGGGCTAGGGTAATTGCGTTAGGTTATTAACGACCTACTTTACCTTTTACAAGGGGCGTAAACGACATCACTTTAAACTTATTAGGGTTTTGAGTTTTATCATTGCTTAACACCGGCGAGTTGTGCAAATCGTTTACTGTAAAATATATTTTATGATCTGCACCATAACTAAAGCCATCTGGCCAGCTTAGGCGATCATCTTTAAATAACACTTCATAGTCGCCATTTGGTTTTACGACGCCAATTGCACCATTGGTTATATCGGTCACATAGACGTTACCGCCCCCATCCACCGTAATGCCGTCGGAAATGGGTTTAGTGCCGTAGCGCATTACTTTAGCTTCTAGCGCTTTTGCTGAAAGCTGCTCGTTGTTAATTGCGCTGGTGGCAATACGATAAACCGAAGTCCCCGACATTGACCCAAAGTAAAGCCAGTCTTCGTTAGGATCAAGCGTAATTGGGTTAACACCTAAACGCGCAGGTTGTCCGCCTAGGCGCATTGTTCGGCCATTAATAACCATATCAATATTTTCGGCGGTGGTGTATTGGCTATCTTGTAATACTCTTCGCGCTTCACCGGTTTTTAGGTTTACTATAATAATCGCAGCCTGACTGCCTTGTGCTGTATCGGCAATGTAAATAACGCCGTGTTTATTATCGATAACTAAATCGTTTAAAAACGAGGTATCGGTAATTGTTGGTTTGGCTAGGTAAATAATTTTATGCAGTTGCTCTTGGTTGGTATCCCAACCAACTAATCTCCCCGCATGATCAGGCCCTGAGGTATCAAGCATCCACAGTATGCCGTCGCTTGATACATTAACACCGAGTACCCCGTAAAAGCCTTTACCCTTGTTGTATGCGTAAGCCCATTGCTCATTAGGGTAGGGTTTAGTGGTGCCATCACTTAATAGCTCCATGATTTTTTGATTTTGCCCATAAAAACCATGTATAGATAAAAACTTACGGCCAGATGGCGTAATGGCTATGTTGCCAGGCGGGTGTTGTGCATCAAATGTCGCAACAGTGGTTAATTCACTATTATTGGCAAGTGCTCCATTACTTACCAGTAATGTAATGCTGTAAGTAATAGCAATAAGTCGTTTTTTTAAATGAGTCATTAATTAACGCCTTGTTTGTTAAGTTATAGCTGGGTAAAGCTGGGTTTTTAGTCGGTCAGATCATTGACCACTAAGTCGAGTAACTGCATTAATTGTTGTGCTTGGGTTGTGTCGATACTGTCAAATTTGCAAAAAATCCTTTTTGGGATGTCGGCAGCTTCAAGTTTTAAAGAGTGACCCGTGTGAGTCAGTTGCACCAAACGCTTACGCTTATCGTGTTCGTCTTTTATAACGTTAAGTAATGACTTGTCGGTCATTTTTTTTAATATTTGAGTAAGCGCGCCACCATCAATTGCGGTTTTATCTATTAGCTCAGCGATAGTTACTTCATCTTGTTCCCACAGCGCCATCATAACAACATACTGAGGATAGGTAAGGTTAAGCTCAGCTAGAGGTTCTCGATAGGCACGGGCTATGCTGTTGGACGCCATATATAAACGATGGCATAACTGATTTTTTAATTTTAACTGTTCAAACGACATCGCTTTATCCTTCATTTCAATACAGAGTATTTTAGTTTGCATGCAAAGTATTTGCAATCGGAATTTAGTTGATCTATTATTTTGCATGCAAAGTAATTAACTTAGAAATTTTAATCTTAGGAGTTCACTATGAATGTATTACAAAATGTAGCTTATACAGCAAAAGCAACGGCAACAGGCGGACGTGAAGGCGTTGCTAAATCGGATGATGGTCGTTTAAATATTAACTTATCAACACCTAAAGGGTTAGGTGGTGACGATGGACAAGGCACTAATCCAGAGCAATTATTTGCAGCAGGTTATGCTGCCTGTTTTATTGGTGCACTTAAGTTTGTAGCGGGTAGCGAAAAAATTGCGTTACCAAGTGATACTTACATTAACTCTGAAGTGTCTATTGGTGCGATTGATGCCGGTTTTGGTATTGCTGTAAAATTGGCTGTATCACTAGGTGATATGGACAAAGCAGCGGCACAAGCCTTGGTAGAGAAAGCACATCAAGTATGTCCATATTCAAATGCAACTCGTGGCAATATTGAAGTAGAGCTGTCGGTTATTTAATTAACCTCTTTATATTGTTTATAAAAACACGCCATGAGTGATCATTGCGTGTTTTTTATTGGGCACACCTCTAAAAGCCAAACTTGAGTTGACGCGGAAAATAGATAACTTTACCTGAATATATGAAATTTCATATATTCACTATTCCATATGTCTTTCTTTTCATATATTGTTGTTGTATGCAAAACAAGACTACACTGTATGAATCAACTAAATCCTCTGCATTTTTTTAAATGTATCGCTGACGACACCCGCTTAAAGACAATACTGCTTATTGCGCATGAAGATGAGTTATGTGTATGTGAATTAGTGGCGGCACTTGATGTAAGCCAGCCTAAAATTTCACGGCATTTAGCTGTATTACGTCAATGCGGTTTGCTTGCTGATCGTAAGCAAAATCAATGGGTGTTCTATAGCTTAAATAAATCACTACCTGATTGGGCGAAAGATGTAATTACAAAAACATTACATGCCACCCCTACATTTTATGAGCATCAATTACAGCGTTTAAATGTGATGGGCAAGCGTCCTCAGCGAATTTTAAAATGCTGTGACTAACTAAAGGAATTTTATAATGACGATTAAAGTAGGCATAAATGGTTTTGGACGAATCGGACGTTTAACCTTACGAGCGGCAATTGATTGGCCTGAGGTTGAATTTGTACATGTTAATGATGTGGCTGCTGATGCGAAAACACATGCCCATTTATTAGAATTTGACTCGGTTCACGGGCGCCTAAAATATGAGGTGCAAGCCGATGATAATAGTTTTTCTGTAGCAAAGCATACGGTTAAAGTAACGAATAATAAATCGATTGCAGAGACTGACTGGTCACAATGTGATGTGGTGATTGAAGCCAGCGGTAAAATGAAAACCACAGAATTACTCAACGCTTATTTAGCGCAAGGTGTAAAGCGTGTGGTTGTTACTGCCCCAGTTAAAGAAGAGAGTGTTTTGAATGTGGTAATAGGGGTGAACGATCATCTTTATAATCCGCAGTTACATAAAATTGTTACCGCGGCTTCATGCACAACAAATTGTTTAGCGCCTGTGGTAAAAGTATTGCAAGAAAAAGTAGGGATTAAGCATGGATCCATAACAACGATTCATGACATTACCAACACCCAAACCATTATAGATGCACCTCATAAAGATTTACGTCGCGCGCGCTCATGCGGAACAAGTTTAATTCCTACCACTACCGGCAGTGCAACGGCTATTACGCAGATATTCCCTGAACTTAAAGGAAAATTAAACGGCCATGCGGTTCGAGTCCCCCTAACCAATGCATCAATTACTGATTGCGTGTTTGAACTAGAGCGTGGTGTAACCGAACAAGAAGTGAATGGATGGTTTAAGCAAGCGGCTAATAACGAGCTAAAAGGCATTTTAGGCTATGAAGAAAAGCCATTGGTATCTATTGATTACAAAACAGACCCTCGTAGCACAATTATAGATGCGCTTTCGACAATGGTTATAAACCACACTCAACTTAAACTCTATGCTTGGTATGATAATGAATGGGGTTATGCCAACCGGACTGCTGAGCTGATGCTCAAAGTAGGACAAAGTGATTTAGTAAACTAGTTCAGGGTATTGAAGATGTTTTCGCAAATCGCCAATTTACCATCGGCTTTAAAACAGTATGGCATTATTACGGGTAATTACTGGGCTTTTACACTAACAGATGGCGCACTTCGCATGCTGGTGGTGCTGTATTTTCATCAGTTAGGGTATGGCGCGCTCGCGATTGCCATGCTGTTTGTGTTTTATGAGTTATTTGGGGTTATTACTAACTTAATTGGCGGTTGGTTAGGTGCGCATTTAGGTTTAAATAAAACCATGAACATAGGATTAGGGCTGCAAGTTGTGGCCTTAGCTATGTTGTGTGCACCAAGCGATTGGTTATCGGTAAGTTATGTAATGTTAGCGCAAGCCTTAAGTGGGGTTGCCAAAGATCTCAATAAAATGAGCGCTAAAAGTGCGATTAAATATTTAGTTCCCGAAGGTGATAATCAGCAAAGCCAATTATACAAATGGATTGCTATATTAACGGGCTCTAAAAATGCATTAAAAGGAGTTGGCTTCTTTTTAGGGGGGCTATTACTTACTTTACTAGGATTTGTTGGAGCGTTAGTTGCTTTAATTATGCTTTTAACTATCGCTTGGATCATTAGCTTAGTGTATTTAGAGGGTGATATAGGCAAAGCTAAAAATAAACCAAAATTTAAAGCGTTACTTTCTAAGTCTAGGGCGATTAATTTACTTAGTGCCGCTCGGTTTTGTTTATTTGCTGCTCGTGATGTATGGTTTGTTGTTGCATTGCCTGTTTATTTAGCCTCGCAATTTAATTGGCCACACTGGTGGGTTAGTGGTTTTATGGCACTATGGGTGATTGCTTATGGGGTAGTGCAATCTCAAGCACCAAAAATTACAGGCAAGTCACTTGTCAGTAATGATGCGATAAAGAAAGCGTTTTACTGGGGGGGAGTATTGGCGTGTGTCACCTTGTTATTAGCTTGTTTGATGCAGTTTAATATAGCTGTAAACACTACGCTAATTGTTGGGTTATTTATTTTTGGTGCTGCATTTGCTATTAACTCATCATTACACAGTTATTTGATTGTCAGCCTTGCTAAAAGTGATGGTGTTTCTTTGGATGTAGGTTTTTATTACATGGCTAACGCTGCAGGAAGACTGGTCGGGACAGTACTTTCTGGTTTTATGTATAAAGTATATGGGCTGCAGGCCTGTTTGTGGGTAAGCGCTAGCTTACTTTTGCTCGTTTGTTTAATCACTCAACGGTTAACTAAACAAAGTTAGCCGAACACTAAATACTAAAATAAGTCACTAAACGGTATTTCTGAAATATTTTATAGTATGTTCTTTTAATTGGTCTAAACTAAAAAATACATATGTAAGGTAAGGTAATTTTAATGCGGGAAATAGCGTTAGCAAAAAAGTTATTGTGGATAAGTGTTGGAAGTATACTTTTAACGGTTGTACTATTTTCAGGAATATTGTGGTCTAAATTATCATCCAGTAATGCACAAACCTCTTCAGAGGCAGAAACATTAATTGTCAGTGAAGTAGATGGTCGATTAACCGCAAATGCAGCCGCATACGGTGAGAAAATTGCGGCATTTATCAATGAAGCTTATCGGATCCCATACTCTCTTGGCAGTATTTTAGAAGACGCCGATAAAACATCCATAAACAGAGAATCTGTCGCTCTACTAAATCGCTCAATACTAGAAAGCAATGATGTTATTTCTAGTATTTACTCACAGTTTGAAAAAAATGGCTTTGATGGCAAAGATAGTGATTTTACCCAAGGGTACGATCATTCAGTTGCTGGAGCTGGCACACTAGAGGTTTATCTAACGAGAAATTCGAACGGCGTTGTTGAACAACAAGTAGTAGAAGATGCCTCAGAAAAATATGTTGATAAAATTAATGAATTCGGTTTACGTGAAGCTGAATGGTACTTGTGTGCAAAAGACAAATTAAAACCCTGTATCATGGAACCCTACCTCTATGAAATAACTCCGGGTTATTCTGAGATGATGACCTCTTTAGTGGTGCCTATTATTAAATCAGGTAAATTTGTTGGCGTAACAGGCGCGGATATTACACTACCTGTATTTCAAAAATTGACAGAAGAGCTTTCAAAAGCGCTTTATGATGGTAAAGCAAAAGTAACCTTACTTAGTCATTTGGGTTTAATTGTCGGTACGAGCCACTACAAAGAAAAACTAGGTCGCCCTTTAAAAGAAGCGGTTAGCGCTAAAAGTTATGAGAGTTATAAAGCTCTAAAAGGCACCAAAGGAACAAACAAACAAGGCGCTGAAATAATGGTGTCTTACCCGATTGAAATTAAGCTTGCTGATGTGAAATGGATGCTGCTAATTGAAGTTCCCGCTGAACTTGCCTTTGAAGGACCTATTCAATTAACTGCTGGCATGTCTGAGGCTGCAAAAGAGCTGGGTGTGATTATTTTGATCACGGGGACTGTGATTGCGGTATTGGCATTTATAGTAATGAAGCTTGTAGTAGGCAGTGTTGTAGCGCCACTTAAACAAATACAAGAACGTGTAGATAACCTAGCCAGCTCTGAAGGTGATTTAACACAAACACTACATGTGGATACGCATGCTGAGCTTATAGCTTTGGCCGGAGGATTTAATAAGTTTTTATCAAAACTGCGTGAACTTATTAGTGAGCTAAAAGCGGTCTCGGATCAAACCAAGCATCAAGGCGAAGTTACCTCAAATATTGCCGTAGAAACCAAGCATAATGTTCAGGCACAGTTTAAAGAAATTGAAAGTGTGGTGACGGCAATGAACGAAATGAGCGCGACAGCACTTGAAGTGGCAAAAGCTTCTGAGCAATCTGCGCAACAAGCTGATGAAATCAATACCTTAGTGGTTAGCAGCGAGTCGAGTTTATCTTCTGCGATGACCCAAGTTAAAACAATGTCTGAGGAAATCAAAGAAGCCAACCAAGCAGTCGAAAAAGTGGCCTCACGTAGTAATGATATTACGCAAATTTTGGATGTGATCCGAACTATTTCTGAGCAAACAAATTTACTGGCATTGAATGCCGCCATTGAGGCTGCACGTGCCGGTGAACATGGTCGAGGTTTTGCTGTTGTTGCGGATGAAGTTAGGGCTTTAGCGTCTAAAACTCGCTCATCCACCGACGATATTAGCAGCCTAATTGATAGCTTGTTATCAGAAGTAGGAAATGCCTCAACTGTCATTGAAAAAGGCGTTGTACGTGCTGAAAATGCAGTTGATGAAACTTCTACTGCCTTTGATGCACTGCACAGTGTTGTTGTAAAAGTGGATGAAATAACTAACCAAATCACCCATATTGCAACCGCAGCTGAAGAGCAAAGTTTGGTCACTGAAGAAATAAATCGTAATTTAACTATTATTTCTGATGCGGCATCTCAGCTCTCTGATTTATCTGCTCAGGCAGGCGATAGCAGCCAAGAACTCAATAAGTTGGTTGCACAGCAAGACGCTGAGCTGAATAAGTTGAAAACGTAAATTTTTTTATTTAGAGTTAAACAAGCGGCTAATTTAATACAGATTAGCCGCTTTTTTATACGCTGAATAATCAAACTGAATATAAAAAGAGTTTATTTAAGCGCAAAGACAAGCACCCAATAGGATTACAGTTTTTTGATTAGTACAAACATTTGGTTGATCATCGGCATCGCCAAATGCTCGACTGCAGGGCGATTAAAGTAACCTCGTAATCCTGTAAATTGCACTTGGAAAAATTGTGCGTATGCAGTTGCAGTTAAATCACCGCTTAGCTCACCATTTTCAATAGCGCGGGTAAACAATGTGGTTAAATAAGATTCAAATTTAGTCAGTAAGCCTGCGCTTAACTCACTTAAAGCCGTGTCTTTTTCAGGAAATTCGGTATTTGCTTTTACTAACATACAAATAGCACTTGGACTGCAGTCCTTGGTTTTAATAATTACATTTTCAACAAATGCCCGCAAACCACCTAAAATCGAATCAGAGTTTGCTATAAAGCCCTCAATTTGGCTTTTCATCTGTACGGTGTAGTCTTTTAAAGATTCACTGTATAACCCTTCTTTAGAGCCAAATGCAGAGTAAATACTTCCTGGTCGCATATTTATAGCTTCCTGTAAATCGCGGGTAGAAGTAGCATGAAAGCCTTTCTCCCAGAACAGCTGACTTGCCACGCGAACAACATGTTCACGTTCAAATTTAATTTTATTGGCCATAATAGTTTCTATTAATTTGAGCGACTGTTCAATTTTAACTTGAGCGACCGCTCAAAATCAAATAATATGTTTCTCAACACGACTTAATACTATTTATTATATAGGAGCAAAACTATGGCTGAATTTACCTTATACACGCAAGAAAATGTATCAGCAGAGGCAAAACCTTTATTAGCAGACTCTGTCGCCGCTTTTGGAATGTTGCCTAATCTTCATGCTGTGATGGCTGAGGCACCAACATTGCTAAAGGGTTATCAAGTACTGCATGAGTTATTTCAAAAAACATCGTTTAATGCACAAGAGTTAACGGTTGTTTGGCAATCAATTAATGTTGAGCACGAGTGCCATTATTGTGTGCCAGCACACAGTGGTATAGCCGCTGCCATGAAGGTTGATGAGAATATTGTGGATGCATTAGTCAATAAAACCCCGCTTGCTGATCCTAAACTTGAGACACTTCGTGAGACAACGCTTGAAATGACACGAGAACGTGGTGTGTTAAGTCAGTCACAGCAGGAAAAGTTTTTTGCAGCAGGGTATACAAAACAACAGCTTCTTGAAATTGTGTTGGGTCTTGCGCAAAAGGTGATGAGTAATTACACCAACCACCTTGCAGATACGCCTGTTGATAATGCGTTTAAAAAATTTATAAAGTAACTTAAGATCAGTGTTCTAGTTCTAATGGTAATTTTTAATAGCTAGAACACTGTTTTTTATGAACTATTACATTTTGTAGGTATTACAAGGTAATAAAGTAATACCTATTTAAACTTAACTTCTTTATTGCTGCGATAGTAGGTGCGAATTTGCGGCTTAGTCCATTCACCTTTTTTTAAATAACTGGTGGAAACAACAAATTGCTCATCTTTGAATTCACTAGTTGATTTAACTTTAGTGATTCCCTCTTGGCTGCCAGTGACGTCTTCATAAGCAACAAATTGTGTTGGGCTCAACACTTTCATGACTCCTTTGGTATAAAAGCCAGCCGTAGTAAAATAATAAAATACTAATGACTGTTTTTTGCGATCATAGAAAATCATTGATTCGCCCCCATACTCACCTTCATTTATAGAATGCGTAGTGCGAATGGCTTTACCATTTAAGGTGCGCTCCCATTTGGTCACATCTTGGGTTGGAAGCGGGTTTTTATCTATATGAAAATCAGCTTGCCAAGTACCTAAGTGAGGAGTGAATACCGCAAGCTCAGGCTCTAGTAAATCCGTTTTATTATTTGCTTGAATACTGAATATACATAGTGAAAACAGCAGCATCGAAGCCTTTAAATATGTCATAATTTAACCTTGGTGTTTCTTTTAATTATCTTCATTATAGGCGATTATTTTTTGATAAAAAGTAGCTTAATTATATTTTCCAGCTTGTTTATAGCCTTATTTTGGTTAGCTTACTTAAATAATGAAGTTGAAATGTACTTACCCATATATGTTTCATCGATCAGCTGTATTACATTTGTATATTACGCATGGGATAAGCGAAAAGCGGTACAATCAAACCATAAAAAGGTGAGTCGCATACCTGAACGACACTTACATCTATTGGCTTTATTTGGAGGATGGCCCGGTGCACTTATAGCGCAGCAAAGTTTACGGCATAAGTCACAAAAACGAGTTTTTATTGCAGTGCTATGGGTATGTATTGTAGTTAATATTAGTGTAATTAGTTATGCGTGGTTTGCCTATTACCGTATTTAAAATGCCTTTATTGAGCGTAATAAAGGCATTTTAAATTGATAATTCGCTTATTGCGCAGACTGGCTTAGCTGTTTTTCATCTAGCTCAATAGTTAAGATGGTTTTTTTGTCAACCGTTACCCATTTTCTATAAGTCACATAGCCTGCCTTACTTACTTCGATATCATATTTACCTGCATCTAGTTCTATAGCGTCTTGATATACAGGCACTATATTCATAATGCGTACTCTAGAGTCTGCAGGGTTAGTAATAACAGTCAGTGATATCGGCGCATTCTCTTCGCTAACTTGAGGCGTTGGCTCAATAACTACTTCCTCTGTTTTATTTACACTAGAAGTTGTCGAACAACCCGTAAGTATAACGGCTGCAGCTAATAAGCTTAAATTTTTCATAGGTACTCCATTAATTATAAAAAGTCTAAATATTTTAAAATCTTGGCGGAGTGTATGATGATGGAAATGCACTCGTCGTCCTTGACTTTATTATGTATATTTTGGGTTAGTCTAATAGCTAACTAATCTATATTCAATTATATCTGTGTTATTTTTGAGCAATAAATAAGAGTTGTTTAAAGCATATTGTCTAACGATTGCGTGATGGCCTCACTTTTTTCAACTAAACGTTCAGCTGCTTTATACATTCTTTTTTTCATTAAATCGTTCGCTGTACTAATGTAACGTCTCGATAATTCTTTTCTAAGCGATACTAAAAGAGAAAAATCGTTGGGTAGTGCTGTCGATTCGGATTTAATAAACTCTTCAAATTCCATTAAAGCTTTATGATCTTCAATAGTTTCTAATTGTGCAGAAAAGCGTTGAAACTTTGGACCATAAAAAACGACCGCATCGGCACGAGGAAACTCAGCTTGTTCGCCTAAATTAATCTTTTGTTGGTATGCGGTTAGTGCATTAATTGCAGACTCACGCTTCATTAAATTAGCAAGAAGCTCTTCTGCTTTTTTGTTATTTGAAAATACAATTTTACCCACATTTAAAAGTACTTTTTGTGTGATGACATCATCGCTTTCTATGGCTGTGTTTAACGCAACAGTAAAGTTATCAAGATGCAGATCCGTTGGTTGATAACGGTAAGTTTTATCTACTTCTTTTAGATCTTTAACGAGATGAGCAATACTATTGGGCTGGTCTTCGTTGTAGCGTGATTGTTCGAGTAATAAATCTATTCTCGCGGTAATATCAAAAATAATTGATTGGCGCTCCCTCAATACACTTTCTAATTGCATCGAAAGCTTTTCTGAATCGGGATAGTAGTTCAGTGCATTAGAATAGACTGCTATTATTTTATCAAAATCTTTAAATTTACGGCCCGCAATATTATTAAACTGGCTTGCTTCATCATTAAAGCTATCTAATATACTTTGCTGATTTGATCTGAGTAATCCTTGTTTAAGCACCTCATACTGTGGCGGAATTTGTTCTAGTTTGTTTAAAATAGTAGGGCCTTGCCAAGACATCCATGCTTCCACTTGTTGGTTAATTGCCTTGGCGTTATCAAGTTGTGCCTGTAATTGCTTGGTATTATCTGAGCTTGAAAAATAATTTTGAGTTATTAAGGCAATAATTGCCACACTAGCCACACTGGCAAAAATAGCGGGTTTTAAGTTCACTTTTAGCGTTTTTGAAATTTGTTCTAGTGAATCGAGTCTTTGGCTGGCGCTTAAAGATAATGCTTTATGTAAATTTTTCCATAAAAGGAGAGGGCAATTACTTGGTTTTTTTACAGTAGTATTTTTAGGAACTTTATCTGCAGCAATGCGGTTAAATGGGTGCTTACTGCTTAGAAGCTCATAAGCAATACAGGCAAATGAAAATACATCATCTTTAATGGATGCTTCGCCGCCTTTTAGCTGCTCAGGGCTAGCATACGTTGGAGTATAACCACCAATGGTTGCAAACTCACTTTCGTTTTTAACAGCATATTGGTCGTCCAAACTTTTGTGTTTAGCAATACCAAAATCAAGCACTTTGAGGTTACCATTAGAGTCAAAAATAATATTCGAAGGCTTAAGATCATTATGTATTACGCCACGTGAGTGGGCATATATAAGGGCGTCAGTTAATTGTTCTAAAATAATTTTCGCTTTTTTAAACGCTAAACCTGAGGGTTTATTTCGCTTAATAATTTGTTCTAGAGTTTCTCCCTCAATGAGCTCCATAGTGACATAATACAAATCGCCATCAGAGTCTGCTGAGTACACTTTTACAATACTAGGGTGAGCAAGTTGTTGTGTTTTTGCTGTTTCATCTTTCAATAATGAAATAGCTTCTTCAGAGTTGGAAAACTCTTCTTGGAGCACTTTTATAGCGACCGATGCTTCAGAGCGACCGCTGTTTTCTAAAAAGGTATCTCGCGCACGATATATGTAACACATTCCACCTTGCCCGATGAGCTCTTCAATTAGGTAGCGATCAGATATCTTTTTGCCGAGGAGGTTTTGTTTATGGATGCTTGATGTTTTTTTTGTGCTGGAGTCTAGAGAAGCAATCTGAGTTTTATCGTTGTTATCATTAATATTGCTCATTAAAAAATCCTTTTATTGTGTTTAGTTAAATAATTACAAAGGTAAATAATCTCTACTTACCTATCAATTTTCCCTCTGATTTAAGCATGTATTTTACAAAAATATACAATTATAGCAATGCCTGAATAGCATATTGTTGCCGGTGAACTCGCTTTATAGTGAATTGAAAAAGTCGGTTTAAAGCCAGAAGATGTCTCTAAAGTGTTTATTTTTGGCCTAGTTAAAAAGCATTAAAAAGAAAAGTAACAAACGCCGTCGATGAGTAGATAGGCCGTATTGTTTTAGAGACAAAATCTACAATGCGACATTTCTCTGTGTTAATTTCAATGTTGACAATAGTTTCGCTTCTACTTTATCCTGTTCACAATAATGCTATAGGGACTGACTTATCAAATGGAACTGATACTAAACATCACTAGTTATCACAGACTTTCGCCTGAAATCGAAGCTACCAAAACGGTAAAAGATTCACTCACTTTTGGCCGTTCTGAGGGATGTGATTGGCATCTTCCCGATCCTGAAAAAATTATCTCAAGTAAGCACGGTAGAATTGAAAAAGAAGGCGATTCTTTTTATATATACGATAATTCAACCAATGGTTTGTTTATTAATTTTGCAGTGGCGCCTTTAGGTCAAGGTAATAAACAACGTTTGTCAGATAGTGATGTCTTAACTATTGGTGATTTTCAGGTTGATGTTAGTTTAGCTGATGAGCCACACGCAGATATTAGTAATCCTATTACTTCAAACAGTTCTCAACAAGTAAGTACATTTGCTTCACATAGTAGTCAAACTGCAGAGTCTGCGCCGTTATTCAATGATTCAATTATGAATGAGTCTATGCCTGCGGTATCTGTAATTTCACAACAAGCAACAGCGGATAATCATATTCCAGAAGATTGGGATGAGCTAACTCGCCTTATGAATACCGATGAGTTTGATCTTGGTAATGACGAAGTGAATTCTTCAGCGCCAGTTGACACTCCAGCTCCAATAAAAGAAAGTGCGCCGACTAAACGTTATAATGCTGAGCAGCAAGCTGTAAAACAAACAGCGCCTGTAAAAAGCTTTGCTCAAAATGATAAAGTGTTTTGTGATGCCTTTTTAAACGGATTGGGGATTAAGGATGAGCTTAAAAGTGCTCTAGATAATGAAAAGCTGTGGTTTGAGATGGGGCAGGGCTTAAGTTTGTTACTGACAGAGCTCATGGAATCTTTACGCCAACGCGCGATTGTAAAGAACAAATTAAGACTGAACCATACAATGTTTCAGACCGAACAGAACAACCCATTGAAGTTTTCTGCCAATATTGATGATGTTATTCAGAACTTGTTCATAAAAAATAGTGCAAGCTTTCTGTCTTCGAATGAATCTATTAAAGAAAGCTTTGTAGATACACGCAAGCACGAGCAAGCACTGCTCGCTGGTGCAGATGGCGTGCTCAAAGGGATGTTATCGCAAGTTTCTCCCGTGCAAATTAATCAACAGGCAAACGATAATTCTAACGTGTTAAAAATTATTCCAGGCCAAATAGAGTCTAAATGCTGGAAGTTATATCAAAGTTTATATGATGATATTTCTCAGGAAGTTAACGCGAAAGGCGCTATGGCTATGTCTGATGATTTTTTAAAAGCATATAACGATCGAATCAAAGAAACGCTCTAGAAAGGAAAGTAAATAATGCATAAAGTTAAGCTCTATTTAATGAGTTTTAGTTTACTATTTTTGGTACTGGGATGTACTACGATGAATAAAATCGTACCTCCTTCTACAGATCTGATCATCAATGTATCTAAAAATGTTAATCCGGATACATCAGAACGCCCTTCTCCGGTGGTGATGAAAATTTTTGAGTTGAGCTCAAGAACAATTTTTGACACGCAGGATTTTTTTAGCTTATACGATACGCCAGAAAAGATATTAGGCCCTGATTTATTAAAAAAGGATGAGTTAGAGCTTCAACCTGATTCAGTACAGCAATATAAAATGAGCCTTAATCGTAATACTCGTTATGTTGGGGTTGTTGTTGCTTACAGAAATATAGACCAAGCAAGGTGGAGAGCGGTTATTGAAGTTGACCCCACCGGTTATGACGACATCAATGTAAATGTAGAAGCGATTGCTACATACATGAGAGAGCAATAAAAAAGGATTTTTAAAATGGGTGATAACACTCGTGTTGCTTGGACTGAGGGGATGTTTTTAAGACCTCAGCACTTTCAGCAATCAGATAAATATATTTCAAATGTGATTAAGCAAGTATGCAGTGGAAACCTTGCTGATCCATGGGGAATAATTGATATTAGTATTGATAATGAATTACTTAACAGTGGTCAATTCGCTGTTGATTCATTAACTGCAATCACCCCGGATCTATTGCCAATTGATATGCCTCAGTCAACCTCTTTACCTGAGCCTTTAGTGGTTAATAAAGATGTGTTTGATGAAATTGTTTATTTGGCTATTCCTGCGCTAAAAAATAGTGGCGTTAATATATCGTCAACTGACGATAATATGGTTACTCGCTATAAGCTTAACGATTTGGCAGTGAGTGATGACTTATTGGGAGCGCAGTCTCAAGAAATAATTCAAGTTGCAAAAGTATACAGTAAGTTGATGCTGTCTTCTGATGATCATTCAGGGTATATCGTGTTGCCTTTAGCACGAATAGTGGATGTGAGCAGCGAAGGGCAAATAAAGTTAGATGCAAAGTACATTCCTCCCTCTTTAAAAGTAGGGCAGTGTAAACCTTTATCGGGGCTAGTGAGAGAAATTGGCTCAATGATAAAGCAACGCGCTGAAAGCATTGCTGCTAGGTTGTGCCAAGGTTATGCGGGTAGTACGTCAGTTGCAGATTTTATAATGCTGCAAACACTAAATAAATATGACGCGATATTTAATAATTTGCTCAGCGTTAATAGTTTACATCCGAACGTGTTTTATAGCCGCTTAATTGAACTGGCAGGTGAGTTATCAACCTTTAGCACGGCTAATAAAAGAGTGCCTAAATTACCTAATTATGATCACACAAATTTAGGGCAAGTGTTTAGTGAAGTGGTTAACTTTTTATACCAATTATTAAGCCATGTAATTGAGCAAACCGCGACTGAAATTAAGCTTGAACAAAGTAAGTTTGGTATTTCGTTTGGTGCCTTAAAAGATAAATCTATTTTAAATTCAGCGCAGTTTGTTTTAGCAATTAAAGCAAGCGTTCCGCATGAAGAGTTGAGAAAAATTCTACCTTCGCAAATTAAAATTGGCAGCGTTGAAACCATTCGTGATCTTGTTAACAACCAGATCCCAGGTATTACAATTAGTAACTTGCCAACAGCGCCAAGACAGATCCCTTACCATGCTGGTTTTCATTATTTTGAATTAAATCGCCATGGTGAACATTGGGAAAAACTGCGCTCCAGCGGAGGAATTGCTATCCACCTCTCAGGAAGTTACCCAGAACTCCAATTAAGCCTTTGGGCTATTAGAACTTAACTTTTTAAAAGGAAGAGTTTCAATGGACGAAACCATTATAAAACCACGCCCTGGCCGACTAGGGCGAAATACCCCAAGCAGTGGTGCAGCGCAAAATGATGCTGATAAAACCGTTATGTCGGTTGAGCCACCCTCTGCAAAGCCGATGAGCAATAATAAGGTATCAATTTTTAAAAATCCCTTGTTAGAAGCGGCAACAGATTGCTTTTCTCTTGTGATATCCATAAATCAATCGCTTGAAATGAGCAATCTAGCAGCGCTCAAGCACCGCTGTGTTGAGGCTATAAAGCGTTTTGAAGTGGAAGTCCGTAACCAGCACCTATCAAAAGAAGTGATTAATAATTCACGCTATTGCCTATGCGCTATTCTTGATGAGTCTGTATTGAATTCAAAGTGGAGCTCAATGGAGTGGGCTGATGAAAGTCTGCTGTCGACTTTTCACAAAGAAACCTTTGGTGGTGAGTATTTTTATACTCTACTTGATGCCGGGTTAGGGCAACCTGAAAAAAACAAACAGTTTTTGGAGTTGCAATACCACTGTTTAAACTTAGGCTTTAAAGGGAAATATCGATTAGATGCCGGCGGCGATACAAAAGTCGAAGAGTATCGTTCACAGCTTTACCATTTACTCAATCAGCTTGATGGCCCGATTAATAATAAACTATCTCCAAACTGGCAACAAAGAGTTGCTGCAGGTGTTGAACTAAGAAATCAAGTGCCACTGTGGGTCATATTTTCTGTGCTGGGGCTGATATTATTGATGATTTATCTATCAATAAATATGAAGCTAAATAACGATGTTTTTGCGATTAATGAAAAACTAGCGGGCATTCATCCGTTAGCTGTTAATCAAACGGTTGATAAAAAAGATCAGCAGCTGCGTGTACTTGAACAGTTACTGCAAACAGAAATTAAAATGGGGATTGTTGCTGTTGCAAAAAATTCCGATGGGATCCGCATAACGATAAACAGTGAAAATTTGTTTAAACAAGGGGATTCTCAACTACTTCCATCATTTCAGCCTATTTTAGAAAAGTTAGCGTTAAGCTTAGAGGGAACTAAAGGGCGAGTGCTTATAACGGGCCACACAGATGACTTACCAATTAGTACAGATAAGTATCCTTCTAATTGGCATCTTTCTTTAGCCAGAGCAACACAGGTTGCTAATTTAATGGCTAAAAGTACCAACTTAAGCGGTCGTTTATGGCCAGAAGGAAAGGGCGCTGCAGAGCCTATCGCCAGCAATTCAGATTCAGCTTCTCGGTCATTAAACCGACGAATTGAAATCGATCTATTATTTTAATGAGGCTGCAATGAGTTTCTCACAAAAATTTAAAAAAATAACCTACGCACTAACATCACGAACCGCTATATTAATTATCGGCTTTTTAGCCTTATCATTATTAATTTGGTTTGGTGGCCCTTTAATCGCAGTGGCAGACTATGTACCGCTTGCAGGTGTAGCATCACGATTATTAACTATTTTATTGGTATTATTAGTTTTTTCAGTGACCAAAATTTATCGTCTTATGCAGCAAAATAAGCGCGATGAAAAAATGGCAGATGAGTTAATTGATAACAATGATGCCAATAGTAGTGAAGTAAACGAAGAAATTACTACTCTTAAAACGAGAATGAATGAAGCTATAGATCTACTAAAAGATGTAAAGCTATTTAAAGGTAAAAATATATACCAGTTACCTTGGTATATTATGATTGGCCCTCCGGGTGCAGGTAAAACAACGGTTATTCATAACTCAGGCCTCGATTATCCATTAAAAGATAAGCTAGGCGTTGACTTAGTTCATGGTGTAGGCGGTACCCGTAATTGTGACTGGTGGTTTACCAATAAAGCGGTATTAATTGATACCGCAGGGCGTTACACAACACAAAGTAGCCACGCAAAACATGACTCAAGAGCATGGGAAGGTTTTTTAGGGTTATTAAGAAAGCATCGCCCGTTACGCCCTATTAATGGCGTGATGATCAGCATGGGTATTTCTGAGCTAATGAGCCAGACCAAAACTGAGCGAAACCTACATGCTCGTGCTATAAAACAGCGTCTTCAAGAATTACAAAACCAACTAGGGATGACATTTCCTGTTTATGTTATTTTTTCTAAAGTTGATTTAATTGAAGGCTTTAGAGAGTTTTTTGCTGAGCTAACTGAAGAAGAATGTGAGCAGGTTTGGGGAATTACCTTTGAACTTGATTTAGATAAAGATACTCAGGTAGATGCGTTCAATAAAGAGTTCCATGCTTTAATTTCTAAGCTTACGGAGATGTTAAATCGTCGGCTTATTAACGAGCGTAACGAAGCTATCCGTGCCAAAATTTTTGAATTCCCTCGACAGTTACGGGTATTGCAGGGCGTAGGTGATGACTTTTTAAAAGAAATTTTCACCCCCAATGCCTATGAAGAATTACCCATGTTCAGAGGGGTGTACTTAACCAGTGCGACGCAAGAAGGGACACCGTCAAGCTTTTTAAATGATGCGAGCGCAGGGAAAACAGATTACATAAATCAATCTAAAAGTTTCTTTATTAAGAATGTTTTAGAAAGTGTTATTTTTCCTGAGCAAAACTTAGCAAGCACTAACAAACATCATGATAAGCAAAATAAATGGCTTCGCGTTGCAAGTATTTCAGCTGCGTGTGTTGCTTTATTAGGTTTTTCAGTTTCGTGGTACTTTAGTTTTGCATGGAATAGCAACTTAATAGACGCCACCGATGAGGCAATTACTACTTACCAAGAGCTCGATGCCTCTTCGTTTGATAGAAATAATTTATTGGTGTTGAACGACAGACTAAATGCACTGAGAAATCTACCTGCTACTAACTCTGAGCTCATTAACCCTGAGGATGCTTCATCAGTTGGTTTTAATAAGTTAACCGAAATTAAAGAATCTTCTACTAATGCTTACAAGCGTTCTTTACAAACGTATTTAGAGCCATTTGTTGCTAATACTTTAATTAAGGAAATGGAAGCGCATCCAGAACACTTAAGCTATTTATATGAAACGCTAAAGTGTTACTTAATGTTGTTTAAACCTGAATACTTTGAAAGTGAAGATATTGTGGTGTGGTTCAGTGCTTATTTAGACAGAAACTTACCCGGTGATATGAATATGCAAACGCGTGGTGAGTTAATGAATCATATTTCAGCTTTACTCAATGAGGGAATCACGCAAACCGAAATAGATAACCAAGCTGTGCGAGTTGCACGTGCAGAGTTAACTAAACTACCGATTGCGGAAAGAGCATACCAGCGTCTTCAAGCTGATTTTCTTGATAGTAGTATTCCGCCTTTCAGACTAACCGATATTATTAGCTTTGAAAGTGCACAAAAGTTTACTTTTCGTAATAACGGCGACTTAACGCGAAGCATTCCAGGGTTATACACTTTTAATGGTTTTCATGGCATTTTTAATATTGAAAAAGGAAAAATGCTTGGCAACTTAATGGCTAGTAGCTGGGTTTACGGGCAAGAAGCCTCAGGAACTTACGATATTTCTAAAGCGGAGATAGAGAAGAAACTAGAGCAGCGCTATTTCCAAGATTACATTTATTATTGGCAGTCATTTTTAGATGACTTGAGTCTTAATCAATACAGCTCACCCGCTGAAGGCGTCAATATTACTGATGTGCTAGCAGGCTCTGAAGCACCGATTAAAAATATCATCAATGCGGTGAAAAAGAATGTTCAGCTTACTAAACTACCAGTATCTGAAAATCAAAAAGTAGCTGGTGATGTGGCAGCCAATGCCGCTAAAGTCGCTATGCAAACTAAAGCAAATCGAATCAAGCGCTTTTTACCTGATGAAGCTCCAAAATTTGAAATTGATCTACCAGGTTACCAAGTAGAAGAAGCCTTTGAAGATATTATTGATATTGATGTTCAGCAACTTGATAATATTCAGAAAAATTTAAGAGAGTTAAATATTTATTTAACCAAGCTTGATAGAGGCGATCAGCTTAAGTACTCCATTAAAGATCAAATAAGCGGTAAGAGCAAACCTAGCTTTATTCGCCAATTAGAGTATCAAAGCAGCGACTTACCTTATCCATTTAATAGTTGGTTACTGGATATTAGTAGAGATACTAGCAACATAACCAAAAATAGTGCTAACAGGCATCTAAATGAAATTTGGAAAAGTAAAGTTTTACGCGAGTATAACGCGGCGATTGTGGGCCGTTACCCATTTGCTCCGCAGGCTGAAAAAGAAGTCAGCATTAAAGACTTTACCCGCTTCTTTGGTCCTAATGGCACCATAGACAACTTTTTCAATAGCTACGTAGCCCCGAGTGTGGACATGAGTTCAACCCCTTGGAAGTTTGAAAAAGATATTGGTATTAGCAACAACACGTTAAAAATGTTCGAGCATGCTTACAAAATTCAAACCGCATTTTTTGACCGTGGTAGTAATACTCCAAGAATTGAGTTTGGCTTGCGTACCTTTAAATTAGATAAAACGGTCTCAAGCTTCATGATTGAAATTGATGGCCAATCTATGATTTATCGTCATGGTCCGCTTAAGGTGACCAATTTTGTTTGGCCTGGTGCAAGTGGTCAAAGCAAAACTCGAGTGGTGTTTACTCCACCAAATGGTGGGCGTTCAATTAACACCACCTACCAAGGTGAGTGGTCACTATACAGAATGTTAGATGAACTGAGTGAAAAGCGAAGTAAAACGCGAGAAGACTTAGAGCTGCATTTCTCACTAATGGGTAACAATGCAAAAGTAGAATTATTGCCGAGTTCAATCAGGCATCCTTTTTGGAATAGCAGTGTAGAGAAGTTCTCATGTCCGACCCGATTGTAGATATTGGTTATCTTGGCAAAGTCCCTTGTTTAGGCGACTTTGTTCAAGATAATGTTACTAAAGAGTTTTCAGAGCATTGGGAGCAATGGCTTCAGGCTGCCATTGCTGTAAGTAAAGAACAGCTTGGTGATGTTTGGCAAGAAAACTATTTAACAGGTCCCGTTTGGCATTTTGCCTTAAGCCCAAATATTGTGGGTGATACTGGCGTTATGGGCACGTTATTGCCAAGTATGGATGCTGTGGGGAGGCATTATCCTCTCACGGTAACGCGAACAACACATATTGCTCCTGTCGATGTGCTTCATTCTGGTGTTTTTTCGTTGGAGTACGAAGATGCAGTACTCAAAGTACTTGATGGCTCCGTTGATTTATTTTCTTGGCGTAAAGAGTTAGCTAATACTTTGAGCGAAATTACTTCAACTAAAAAGCAAGTTAGTTTTGCAAACTCGCTAGATAAGAATAAACAGGCTACAGCATTGGAGTTTTCTGGTACCGAATTAAGTGATCACATTTTACAAGATACCATGCATGCCATTTTATATAAAAAGTATGGTGATTACAGTGTTTGGTGGACTCATGGCTCATGCAATATTAAGCCTATGGTGTTGATCACTTCGGCTCTACCGCCTGTAAATCAAGTGGCCGCTATGCTAGATGGACGATGGAAACATTGGGAATGGAATTTTACACAGGTAAAAAATAGTGATTAATAATTTAAGCTCAAGTTATGCCATTACCCACCGAGGTGCTGTTAGGCAACTTAACGAAGACGCGCATGTAGAAATTAACAGCCATAATTTATGGGTAGTAGCTGATGGTATGGGAGGACATGAAGCGGGTGAAGTTGCCAGCCAATTAGTTGTTGATGTTATAAGAACCCATGTTGAAAAGTTTAAACTAGAAGATTTAAACGTCAGTGACATTGTTAAAGCCATTGAAGATGCAAATAAACAATTAACTGAATATAGCGCGCAATACTTAAGCAACAAAACAGCGGGCAGCACGGTGACAGCTTTGTTTGTTAAAAATGAGCGCTATTACATTTTATGGGTTGGCGACAGCAGAGCTTATTTGTTGCGCAATAGTAAGTTGACTCAAGTTTCTAGAGATCATAGCCAAGTTAACGACTTAATAGATGAAGGAATGATTTCTGTTGAAGAAGCTAAAAATCATCCACTATCTAATGTAATTACCCGTGCCGTAGGAGTAATGGATGAAGTAAAAGTTGATATTGTTGAAGGGGATATAAACACAGGCGATATATTTTTACTGTGCTCAGATGGTCTTACTGGCGAGTTATCAGATGAAGAAATATGTTTGTCATTAGAGCCCTCTAGTATTATTGATTCAGGAATGGCGTTAATGCATTCTTCGTTAGTCAGAGGAGCCAAAGATAACGTGACCTGTATTTTAGTAAAATATGATGATGTGGATGCCAATCAATCGATACAATCTTGCAATTTGCAAGATGAGGCAACGATTCCATTGTTCACTAAGTAGCTGATTAAGCCCGTTTTAGTATAATCAAGAAAAAAAGTTGTAAATAAATCAGGAACAAAAAAACTGTTATTTCAATTATTTATAAAATAACATTAGCCAGCTTATCGGCATAATAGCGTCAAGGCTTGTAATTTAATTTAAAGAATGTAATATAATTTCCGCTTTGCTTCTTAGAGCACATGGATAATATTTAGGACAATGGAATGTTTTTATTTGAAGAGTATATTTCCCCTATTTCAGATGCTGAGTTTGCAGGTATTGATCCGCGCTCAGACGTCTCTCCAACGTCTACTTACTATGCCTTAAAAGATTTAAGAAACCAACTTCGTGCGGCTGAAAGAAATGCCTTAGTCGATGAAGAGGGAATTGCTTCACTTTCGCGAGATTGGCTGCCATTACTTGAACAATGCAGTGAGGCAGTTAAAAGCGAAAGCAAGGATATTGAATACCTTGCATGGCTAATTGAAGGTTTATGCCGCGTTCACGGGTTTAAAGGAATAGCGTTTGGTTTTAGTGTTGCTAAGCACCTTTTGGAACACCATTTTGAATCCCTTTATCCAACACTTGATGACGGTGATGAAATTTCAGACAAAGTGTCTGCCTTAGTTGGCTTAAATGGTACAGCCGGTGAAGGCACGTTGATCATCCCAATAAAAAGCATTTATATGACAGACAGTGTCAGTATGGATCCTTTTTCTTTTTGGGAGTATCAGCAAGGGTATGATATTTCGCGTTTAAATGATGAAAAGCGCGAAAAGAAAATAGCCCAAGGCGCAGTTGATTTTGAGCAATTAGAAAAAAGTGCCGCTGAGACCAGTACCGAATTTTTTGTGTCTTTAAAAAACGATATTGAAGATGCGATAGAGCAGTTTGCTGCCTTGAGCGAAGTTATGGATGAGGTGACAGGTGAGCCACAACCGACGTCTAACATCAAACAAGCATTAGAAGTGAGCTTAGCGGCGGTAAAACACGTAGCAGCAGATAAGCTTGAAGCAGCGCAAACTGCACTAGATAAAGCTAACGCTGAGCCTGAAGAGGAACTCGTTGAGGATGCGATTCAAGCTGACTCAGAGCAACCTAAAAAGCTTAGCAGTGATGAGATTAATTCAAGAGAAAACGCAATTAAGAAACTTCAAGAAATTGCGACTTTTTTCAGAAAGACTGAACCTCATTCACCGATGTCTTACACGATAGAACAAGTTATTCGATGGAGCGAATTATCGCTACCTGAGTTATTAAATGAGTTAATTACAGATAGTGATGCTAGGACTGGATACTTTAAGTTGTCTGGCATTAAGATCAGCGAAACTGAAACATAGTAAAAGGAGTTCTCAATGAGTATCCATGATAAGTTAAAACGAGTTCGTAAACCTAGAGTACATATCACTTATGATGTGGAAACTGAGGGCGCGGCAGTAAAAAAAGAATTACCCTTTGTAGTGGGTGTAATGGGCGATTTTTCTGGTGATAATACAGAAGCGCTTAAGCCACTAAAAGATAGACGTTTTATTCAAATTGATCGTGATAACTTTAATGATGTTTTAAAGCGTATGAGCCCATCTCTACGTTTAAAAGTAGACAACACATTAACGGATGATGGTTCTCAGTTTGAAGTTAACTTGAACTTCAAATCGATTGACGATTTCGAGCCTGCAGCCGTTGTAAATCAAGTAGAGCCGTTACGCAAATTGATGGAAACGCGTAACAAGCTTCGTGACTTGATGACGAAGATTGACCGCTCAGAAGAACTTGAAAACGTACTAGAAGAAGTATTAAGCAACACAGCAAGCTTAGACTCGATGGCGAAAGAACTTAACTTAGAGGAGACTGATAAATGAGCACTGAACAATTAGCAACAGAATCAGAATCAGTAGCAGAAGTTAGTTCTTCACTTTTAGAGCAAGCAATCGGTGCGACTAAACAAACAGAGTCAAGCCGTGCTGAAGAGTTACTGAAAACGTTAACTGAAGAAGCATTAAAAGGCACAGTTCAATGGAACAAAAACATGACTGTGACGTTTAATGAAGCAATTCAATTAATCGATCAAAAAATCTCAAAGCAGTTAAGTGTCGTAATGCACACGGATGAGTTTCAAAAACTTGAAGGCTCATGGCGCGGATTACATCACTTAGTGATGAATTCTGAAACTAGCTCAACATTAAAAATTCGTGTTTTAAACATGAAAAAGAAAGAGCTGCATAAAGACTTAAGTAAAGCTGTTGAGTTTGATCAAAGCCAAACCTTTAAGAAAATATATGAGTCAGAATTTGGTACCCCAGGTGGTGAACCGTATGGCACGATTGTAGGTGACTTTGAATTTACTAATCACCCAGAAGATGTTGAAACATTAAGCTTAATGTCTAATGTTGCAGCTGCTGGTTTCTGTCCATTTATTGCCGCATCATCACCGTCGTTATTTGGTTTTGATAATTGGGAAGAATTAACTAAGCCACGTGATTTAGAAAAAGTGTTTGAATCACTAGAATACACTAAATGGCGTTCATTTAGAGACAGCGATGATTCACGCTTTGTATCACTTACTATGCCGCGTTTCCTTTCGCGTTTACCTTATGGTGCAGCGTCAAAACCAGTTGAAGAATTTAACTACGAAGAGTTTGAAGTTGAAGCGAAAGATGGCCGTTCAGTTAGTACTGATAATAGTGATTATTGTTGGAGTAATGCCGCATACGCTATGGCAACAAACATGACCGCTGCTTTCTCTCAATATGGTTTCTGTACTGCTATTCGTGGCGCAGAGGGTGGTGGTAAAGTAGAAGGCTTACCAACGCACATATTTACGAGTGATGATGGCGATCCAGATCTTAAATGTCCAACAGAAATTGGCATTACAGACCGTCGTGAGGCCGAGCTAAGCCAGTTAGGTTTCTTGCCTTTATGTCACTATAAAAACACTGATTATGCTGTTTTCTTTGGTGGCCAAAGCTGTCAAAAACCAAAAATCTACTCAACACCTGATGCAACCGCTAATGCTGCCATTTCAGCACGCTTACCTTACTTAATGGCGACTTCTCGTTTTGCTCATTACCTTAAAGTAATGGCGCGCGATAAAATTGGTAGCTTTATGGAAGCCGAAGACGTTGAATCATGGTTAAACCGTTGGATTCTGTCTTATGTAAATGCGACAGAGGGCGGTGGTCAAGATATTAGAGCACGTTACCCTCTTGCTGATGCGAAAGTATCTGTAAAAGAGATCCCAGGACAACCTGGTGCTTATAACGCTGTTGCTTGGCTTAAACCTTGGTTACAAATGGAAGAGCTTACTTCTTCTTTACGCCTTGTAGCTAAAATCCCAGAGATCGGTTAATAATACCGCTCTCTCGCATTAAGGATGATGCAATAGAATGAATCACGAAGAGTTTTCATTTATCAATCAAGACTTCACTTTTCAACAAAAGTCGCAGTCTCGAATAAGTGATAATGACGCTTTACTCGATAGGTTTTTGAACGAAAAAAACCTAGATAAAGCGTTATTATTATGGCTTGAAGGCTCTTCTGATTCTCCACTTTCTTGGAATAAGGAGTCATTGAGTCCTTATTTACAGCGTGTGATCATTGAACTCGATCAACTGATTTCTTCACAACTCAATCATATAATTCATGCAAAAAGCTTTCAAAATTTAGAAGCTAGTTGGCGAAATCTATGGTGGCTATTATTACAAACAGAGCAACAAGACAAAGAAAAAAAAGTAAAAGTTAAATTGCTTAATTGTGACTGGCCAACGCTCTCAAAAGACGTAAATAAAGCGATAGATTTCGATCAAAGTACGTTTTTTCAATTACTCTATCAAAACGAATTTGACAGTGCCGGCGGCGAGCCCTTTGGTATTGTGATTGGTGATTATGAAATTAGTAATGGTTGCTCAGCGGGCACTATTTATAACGATATAGATACGATTAAAGAAGTGTCAAGAACGGCTGCCGCCGCATTTTCTCCTTTTATATGTTCAGCATCGGCTAACTTATTTGGCGCAGATAGCTTTTCAGATTTAGGTTATTACTCTGATTTATTTAATCATTTTGAGCAGCCTGAATATATAAAATGGCAAAGCTTTAGAAAAATGGAAGAAGCTAGATTCATGGGTTTTACACTTCCTCATGTGCTAGTTAGGCCGCCTTATGCTAATGACGGTAAGCGCCATCAAGAATTCTATTTCAAAGAACAAATTATTAATCCAGAAACAGATATGCTGTGGGGAAATGCAGCCTATCAATTTGTATCAACAATAATCAGAGCTTACTGCGATAGCGGCTGGTTTGGGCATATACGTGGTATAGAGCCAGGGAAAGTGTCAAAAGGCTTAGTCACAGGGCTAGCTCGCGATAGTTTTGCTAATGATACTTATCAAAAAGAAGCCAAGCCGCCACTGGATTTGTTAGTAACCAGTAAGTTTGAAAAGCAATTTTCTGAACTCGGTTTTATCCCAGCCTCTTCGGTCACAAATACCGAACATATTGTTTTTTACAGTAATGCGTCGGTTCAAAAGACAAAAAATTACGATTCAAGCGCTGCTAATATCAATGCGCGCTTATCGTCTATGTTGCAATACATTTTATGTGTATCGCGCTTTGCGCACTATTTAAAATTATTGGCCCGAGACCGTGTAGGCTCTTACAGCACGGCTCAAGCGTGTGAAAGAGATTTACAAGCGTGGATCAATAACTACACAACCGCGTCAGACTCTGCGTCTGAGCACATTAGAAGTAAATACCCACTCAGTAATGCAAAAATAAAAGTAAGTGAAAACAAGGCTAATCCGGGTCATTACTTTTCGGTTTTGCAGTTACAGCCTCATTTTCAGTTAGACCAAATGGTCTCGAGTATTAAGTTAATAACAGAGCTCAGTCCTCATCATAAAATAAAGGAATAGTAATGAAAAAAATACACAGTTTAATTCGCGAGGGAAAACTTGCTGATGCTTTATTATGTTGCGCTACAGAGTTGCAAGATGAGCCTTTAAATTTTGATATTAGAAGTCTTTATTCTGAATTACTTTGCATTAACGGTGAACTTGAAAAAGCAGATAAACAGCTAGATTTTATGGTGCAAAAGAACCCTGAATTTGCTGTAGGTGCGGTTAACCTTAGGCATTTAATTCGCGCACAACAATCGCGTGTAGATTTTTATCAAGGTAAGGGTATTCCTAAACTCTTTCATGAAGCTAATGAGCTAGACACCTTGTTCTTAAAAATGCACGTAGCCCTACTTGAAGGCGAAACATCTGAAGCGGCAACGCTTGCAAAACAAATGGAAGCACTTCGTCTTGAAAGCGTTGATGATGAGCATTCAGCAATTAGAGATTTAGATGATAGCTTAAGCCCATATTTAGAAGTGCTAGGCACGAATGGCGAGTTTTACCTTGCAAACTTTAATGAAATTGAAGCATTAAAAGTAGAACCTGTAACGTCTTTATTAGAGAGCATCTGGTTACGCGTTGAGATCACTATCAAAGACGGTCCGTCAGGCACGGCACATTTACCGCTGGTTTATGCAAACTCAAATACTGAGCTGGAAAAGTTAGGTCAGGTTTCTGATTGGGATGAGCTACAAGATGAGTTTATTGTAGGTAAAGGAATGAAAATGTTATTTGTCAACGATGAAGCAATCACTATTCCTAGTCTAAAAATCAACGCCGTTGAAACAGCAGAGTAAGTGCAATAAACGATTATGATTGAACATAAGCAGCAACTCCAAGCATCTATTTTAGATAGGCTCATTGACGATGAGCCTGACTTTCAAGATGCGCCTTCTCGTACTGAGGGGATCAGCATTAGTGAGCTGAGAAAAAATGTGCGTAGAGACATAGAAGCGCTGCTAAATGCTCGAATTCAGTGGCATACCTGGCCATCACAATATGCTGAGTTGTCGACTTCGTGTTTATCATATGGTTTGCCTGACTTTTCGAGTATGTCTGTAAGCTCACACGAAGGGCGTGCACTTTTATGCGAAACCGTAAGAAATACAATTTTAAAATTTGAACCGCGGTTTATTGAGGTAGAAGTGTTTACCGATGATGAAGTACCCGTGAACAGAGTATTAAACCTAAGGATTAACGCCTTGTTGTATGCCGATCCAGAACCTGAATTTATCAGCTTTGATTCTGAAGTTGAGCCGGTTAATTTAGGTATGAAGATTATTGAGGCCTCTTTATGAACGATGAGTTATTAAAGTACTACAACCGCGAACTAGCGTTTGTTCGCCACATGGGTAAAGACTTTTCTGAAAAGTACCCTAAAGTTGCTGGGCGATTAAAGTTAAGCGATGACCATATTGAAGACCCTCATGTATCTAGGCTAATCGAATCGTTCGCATTTTTAACTGCTAATATTAGGCAAAAACTTGATGACAGCTTTCCTGAGCTAACTGATGCTCTATTGGGACAGATGCTGCCAGACTACCAAGCGCCTATCCCTTCTATGTCGGTGGTAAAATTAGAAGCTGAAAATCTGTCCACCACGGGTGTGGTCATTCCAAGAGGCAGTGAAGTAGAAACCAATGTTGAGTCGATGAAGCAATGTAAGTTTCAAACCTGTTACGAAACTTATTTATGGCCGGTTGAGATCACAAGTGCCCAATTTGATAATAGTCCGTTTGTTGCCCCTAAGCCTCGTTGGCATGAAAAAGCTAAGTCAATTTTCAAACTTGAGCTAACCGGTGAATATCCGGGTGTATCATTAGCTGAAACCGGGCTGGAAAAATTACGATTATTTATAAATGGCCAATGGCATCATACGCTTAAAGTGTATGAACTATTATTTAAACACGCTATTGGTATTGCTTTTGATAATGGTGAAGAGGGTATAAAGTACCTTTCTAAAAACCAGTTAAAAGCCGTAGGCTTTGATGCAAATGAAGCGGTGGTGCCCTATTCGCAGCGCTCAAGTGCTGGTTATCGGTTACTGGTGGAAAACTTTACCTTTCCGGAAAAGTTTCGCTTTGTTGAGCTTGAAAATATTCGTTCATCACTGCCTAAAAAGTCTAACAAATGCAGTGTGTATATTTATCTTGATTCAGAGTCAACCGAGCTTGAAAAGCAAGTAGACAAAAATATGTTTTTAATGGGATGTACACCCATTATCAATATGTTTGAGCAAGAACTAGAACCGATTCGCCCTGAGCTGAGTGAATACGAATACCAATTAACACCACGCTATATGGACTCTGAAATCTCAGAGGTGATTGGTATCTCAGAAGTTATTGCGTTTGATCACAAAGGGAACAAACAAATAGTGTGTCCTTTTTATGGGCAGACTCATCCACGATACCAAGGCCATGATGATTTATTTTGGCACATCCGCAGAGAAACCGCTTCTTGGGCCGGTGGCTATGTTGAGTCAGGTACGGAATCGTTTCTATCATTGGTAGATGCACGATTTGAAAATAGCGCTATGGATTATGCTGAAGGGAACACGGTATTAACAGTACGTGCTAATTGCAGTAATCGAAACCTTCCTGCTAGCATGCCCTTTGGAGATGATGAACTCGGACTTTTAATGCCTGAACGTGGTGATGTAATAAAAAAAATACGTTGTTTAATCCCATTTACTCATGCAGTTAGACCGATATTAGCCGATGCAACTCGTTGGCAATTAGTTAATCATTTAACCCTTGATGCGTTTAGTGGAGATGATGCATGTAACAAGCTTAAAGAAGTGTTACGGCTGTATGACTTTAGAGCTTCACCGCAAACAAAAGGCCTTATCGATAATATTTACCGCGTGATTGTAGAACCAGCAACGGCGCGTGTTGTACAAAAAGGACGAGTAAGCTTCGCAACGGGAAGCGAAATAGAAATTACCTTTGCCAATGATGATTTTTCGGGAAGTGGTATGTTTTTCTTTGCTTCTATCCTCGATCATTTCTTTGCACAATTTGCGGCAATCAATAGTTTCACGCGTGTTAGTTTAAGGCTCAAAGAACAAGAGCAAGTGTATTATCAATGGCCTGCTCGAGTTGGGGAAAGCCCGTTAATATGATCCAGCATATTATTTCTCAAGCGTCACAAGTTGATTTTTATAAAGCTGTTTTCATTATTGAAAACCAGCTGAAAAAGCATGGCTTAGAGTATCGCTATGTAGGGTATGACAGTAGCCCAAAGCAAGAGTTAATTAAATTTACCGCAACACAAAAATTTGGTTACCCAGGTAACGCTATCACAAAATTAGAGCAAGCTAGCTTTGAAGATGGGTTGCATAAAGTCAACATGCAGATCTCTTTTATGGGATTAACGGGTTGCTCAGGTGCTTTACCCCAATTTTACAGCGAGCTGGTGATGCAGCGTCTTCGCTATAAAGATACCACCATGCGTGACTTTTACGACATGTTTAATCATCGTTTGGTGTCTTTATATTATCGAGCGTGGAAAAAATATAAGCCGTCTTTAAATCATGTGAACAAAGATAAAAACAAAGACCCATATACACAAATATTGGGACTTTTAAGTGGCGGCTATAATGATCATCAGCTGCATTTTTCTGGCTTGTATAGCCGAAAAATTCGCAACGCTTTTGATTTAAAAAGTGTATTGAGCTCTTACCTTGGTTGTGATGTTGTCATCAAACAAATGGTAGGAAAGTGGCATGATTTGAAGCCACAAGAACAAACCTGTTTAGCAAGTGAGCGCCTATACGAGGGACAACATGCTCGCTTAGGCGTTGATACCGTAATAGGTAAAAAGATATGGGATATTTCTTCTAATATTGAGATTCATATCAGCACTACTGATATTGATAAAGCAAAATCCTTGTTACCGAAAGGCAAGTTATTTGAGTTAGCTACCAAAATTGTAAAAGATTATGCGGGCAATGCGATTTCATTTCGACTTATCATCGAATCAGATTTTCAACAACTTGATGCGGTGCAGTTGTCTAAACGGGAATGCCAACTTGGCGCTAATAGCTTTTTAATGGCGAGTAAAAACACCCCTAAATTTAACCCTATTAAGTTATCGTTTAAAGGATAATTAAAAATTAAAAGGAACAGCGTATGTCAACGATGACATTAAATAAATTAGTTGAAAAACTAAGTCCAGATTGTAGAAAAAGCTTAGAGGCAGCTGTTGCAATATGTAATAGCCGCAGCCATTTTACGGTTGAATTAGAGCATTGGTTGTTAGCCATGATTGAGCAGCAACTAGACGATGTTAGACTCATATTCGGTTCTTTCGATATTGATATTGATCAGGTGAAGCAAGATTTAAACCAATCACTAGAGTCATTTAAAACGGGCAGTGATTCATCGCCTAGCCTATCAGTGCATGTGACTACATTATTAAGGCAGTCATGGTTAAGTACCAGTATAGAATTCACCGATGAGCAAATTCGCAGTGCTTATGTTATTTATACGCTAACAAAAGACGATACGCTTTCAAGTTTAGTAACGCGCTGTAGCAAATTGTTTAATAACATAGAGCCAGGCCAACTGTTACATGCATGGCCTGAAATTGTTGCACAATCGCAAGAGCGAAATACCGCCAATGTAACTGCTGCAACACCTGCAAATGGTTCATCTAAAACACCGAGTTTAGATCAATTTACAGTTGATTTAACCGCTCAAGCAAAAGCGGGGAAAATAGACCCTATTCTAGGTCGTGATTTTGAAATACGTCAAATGGTTGATATTTTAACTAGACGTCGTCAAAACAACCCAATCTTGACGGGTGAAGCGGGTGTAGGTAAAACCGCTGTGGTTGAAGGACTTGCCCTAAGAATTGCCCAAAAAGACGTACCTGCAGTATTACAAAACGTTAAGTTGCACAGCCTAGATTTGGCTTTGCTTCAAGCAGGTGCGGGCATGAAAGGTGAGTTTGAAAATCGCTTAAAGTCGTTAATTAACGAAGTTAAAAACGCTGTTGACCCTGTGATTCTTTTTATAGATGAAGCTCACACTATGATTGGTAGTGGCGGACAAGCGGGTCAAAACGATGCGGCTAACTTACTAAAACCTGCTTTAGCAAGAGGGGAATTACGTACTATTGCAGCAACAACGTGGGCTGAATATAAAAAGTTTTTTGAAAAGGATGCTGCACTAACACGTCGTTTCCAAGTGGTAAAGGTTGAAGAGCCAACGCCAGAAAAAGCGGTTGCTATGCTACGTGGTTTAGTTCCTGTTATGGAAAAGCATCATAAAGTTTTTATTTCAGAGCAAGCACTTGAAAGTGCGGTGCATCTATCGCACAGATACATTACTGCCAGGCAACTTCCCGATAAAGCAGTTGCATTGTTAGATACGGCCTGTGCTCGTGTTGCTATGAGCCAAGCATCGACACCTAATGCGATTGAGCAGTTAATGAATAGACTTAGTGAAATTGAAGCGCAAGTTTTAATGTTAAATCGTGAGCAAAAAACCGGTTTAGATCATAGCGAACAATTATCAGCACTTAAATCTGAACTAGTTGAGATTGAACAGCAACTTGAACCATTAAATGAGCAGTTCAACGTTGAAAAAGGCATCGTTGCAGAATTAAACCAAGCGCTTGAATCGATTAACACCAACGATGCAGACTCTTCTGCTGAAGTACTTGAGCAGTTAAAAGAAAGTAAGCTTAAGCTAGCCTCGTACGAACATAACATGGTGCATTGGCAAGTTGATGAAGAGCTGATTGCACAGGTTATTTCTGATTGGACTGGTATTCCTGTTGGTAAAATGCATGAAGATGAAATTCATGGCATTTTAAATTTAGCTGCGCAAATGAAACAACGCGTAGTTGGCCAAGATCATGCGCTTGAACTCATGGCTAAAGTAGTACAAACCTCTCGTGCTCAGCTTGCAGATGAAAGTCGCCCTAATGGTATATTTATGCTGGCAGGCCCAAGCGGAGTGGGTAAAACAGAGACCGCGCTTTCACTAGCACAAGAAGTATATGGCAGTGAAGATAACGTAACAGTTATTAATATGTCTGAGTTTAAAGAAGAGCATAAAGTGTCATTACTACTTGGCTCACCTCCAGGTTATGTTGGTTATGGCGAAGGCGGTATTTTAACCGAAGCAGTAAGAAGAAAACCATATAGTGTGGTGCTGCTAGATGAAATGGAAAAAGCCCATCCAGGCGTGCAAGATATTTTCTATCAAGTATTCGATAAAGGCACCATAAAAGACGGTGAAGGCCGAGATATCGACTTTAAAAATACCATCATTATTATGACCTCAAATGTGGGTACTGATACCACAATGAGCTTATTTGAAGATGAAGAAAGTAAGCCAAGTATTAAAGGCTTATTAAAAGCATTACAAGATGATTTATTAGGGGCATTTAAGCCTGCATTTTTAGGACGAATTAACGTTATTCCATATATTCCGTTAAGTGATGAAATTCTTACCCAGATTGCTGCGTTGCAAATTAGTAAAATAATTAAGCGTGTTAAAAAGCACTATGATGCGCAATTAACGTATAACGATGATGTGATTGAGCACATTATTGCAAATTGTCAAAATGCCGGATCGGGTGCACGAAATATTCACACCATATTACAGAATAAAGTACTACCTCTATTGTCTGAGATCTTGCTTTCAAGCATGGTTGAAGGTGAAAAAGTAACATCTATCTCATTGTTAATTAAAGATAATGAGTTCGATGTTGAATTAACTAAAGTTAATTCAAAATAACTTGTTTTTAAGGTTGTTTCTTTAGTTTTAGGGCATTATAATTCGTGTGTCTTATATAGAAACAAGGAATTTTTGAGACATTGTCTTCATCTAGGGAAAGGAATTCTGAAGACCTTTTCATTGCTGTTTTAAAGATAATGATTTCAAGGAATTTTGGGTAACCAAAGTAAACGAATCCACATAATGGATAATATTGTTTAATAAAAAGGAGCATTATCAAATGCAAGCAAATACATATTTAAAATACGGTTCAATCAAAGGCGAAACTACTGCTGAGTCTTTCAAAGATTTAATTACAGTTTTATCTTTAGATTGGAACGTTAGCCGTGAAATTAGCGCAGCGACTGGTACGGCGATGGATCGTGAATCTAGCTCTACTCGTTTAGGCGATGTGACTATTACTAAACTTCAAGATAAAGCATCTCCGGATCTTTTCAAAGAAGCAACTATTGGTAAAGGTCTACCTGCTGTTTTCCATATCACTAAACAAGGTGATAAAGTTGAAGAAATCATGAAAATCGAACTTACAGATGCCATGATCTCTAGCTACTCAGTATCAGTTCAAAACGACCGTCCAATTGAAACAATCACTATCAGCTACACTGAAATGATGATGACTGTTACACCTACTGACGACCAAAACAACATCACTGCACCACTTGTATATGGTTACAGCGGTGTTAAAGGTCAACAAATGTAATATTTGTTACCCGATTGTAGCTCTGGGCTTTGCCCAGGGCTTTTTTTGATCTTCAGGATGGGAAAAGCAAGGAATGCAAAAAGCAACACAAGATAAAAACGTAATTCAAATTAGTACTCCTGTTGGTAAAGATGCCCTTTATTTAACACGCTTCGTTGCTCAAGAAGCCATGTCAGATTTGTTTGTTATGTCGGTCAATATGTATACCATAGGCCAACAAATTGCACATGAAGATCTGGTTGGCAAGCCTGTTTCTATCAAGGTAAAAAATGCCGAGGGTGGGGGAGAGCGTTTTTATCACGGTATCGTGAGTCAGCTTGTTTCTAACGGAAGCCGTACGGCGGATGTTGATGAGCAAAAAAATTACATTGATTATCAAGCTACCATTGTGCCTTTTGCCGCTTCTATGCGTAATCGTAAAAACAGTCGCATTTTCCAAAAGAAAACAATTAAAGATATATTCGCTGATTTGTTTGGCCAACACAATGTGGCTTTTTCAGATAAAACCAGTAAAACCTACCCCAAATACGAATACTGTGTGCAATACCAAGAGTCAGATTTTGACTTTATCCAACGCTTATTACAAAGTGAGGGGATTTTTTACTTCTTTGAGCATACAAAAAGTAATCATACATTAGTTTTAGCAGATGATATTACCGCATATGAAATGTGTGGTGAGGCTAAAGTTGTTCATTCAACTGGCCATTTAAGTGAGTCTCATGTTTCGCGTTGGCAGGGCGGATTAAGCTTAGCGCCAGGTAGTTTCAAACGTTTGGGCTACGATTTTAAACAGCCATCACGTTACCCTGATGCAGAGCAAGCAAACGCAGAATTACCGACCCAATCGGTATCAGAAATTTTTGAATATACAGCTGAAGCAGAGTGTCATCCCCGCGCGGCTAATTTGGCATCAGTTCAACTAGAGTCACTGCAAAGAGACATGAAGCTCTCGAGCGGGCGCAGTGACTGCCGCTCATTCTCTGTTGGTAAACTGTTTAGTTTCAAAAAACATGAAGACCCACGCCTTGAAGGTAAAACCTTTGCTATCACCTCGATGATGACGTCGATTGTGGTACCAAACCAATCAGGCGCTGCACAAGCATCGAGTGAAGAAGTGTATTCTAACCACTTTGAATGTGTGCCAAAAGACATTCCATACAGAGCGCAAGTGAGCAAAAAGAAACCGGTTATCAACGGCGTACAAACAGCCATAGTAACGGGTGATAGCGCCGATGAAATTATGATTGACCAATATGGCCGCGTTAAGGTGCAATTTGATTGGGATCGTGAAGGTAAAAAAGACTCTAAAAGTTCATGCTGGATCCGAGTTGCACAAAATTGGGCTGGCAAAAAGTGGGGCGCCTTTTTCTTTCCCCGCGTAGGTCAAGAAGTTCTGGTTGATTTTATTAATGGCGACCCAGATCAACCTATTATAAGCGGTGCTGTTTATAATGCAGACCTAATGCCTCCGTACGCATTACCTGGTGAAAAAACGCAAAGTGGTATTAAGACTCGCTCAACTAAAGAAGGTGGAGCAGATAACTTTAATGAGCTGCGCTTTGAGGATAAAAAAGGCAGCGAGCTTGTGTATATGCAAGCCGAAAAAGATAAACAGCTTTACGTTAAAAACGATCAAAACGAAAAAATAGATAACGACCGTAATGTTGAAATCCTCAATAACGATAATCTCAAAGTCACAGCTAACCGTGTTGCTGAAATGGGTGAAAATGACACCTTAAAAGTCGGTAAAACACTTAATATTGAAGCGGGTGACGAAATAGTGATAAAAACAGGCTCTGCGCAAATTAAAATGAGCAGTAGTGGCAATATTACTATTGAAGGTACAAACATTGATATTAAAGGCAGTAATGTAAAAGTAGATGGCAGTGCCATTACCTTATCTGCTGGTGTAATTAAGTTAAATTAATGATGGAAATAGTCAATAACTTTCAATCAGGATTTAGAAACGGCATTGCAAATAACGGGCACGTTGTTTACTGCCGTTATGGTTTACCGCATTTAGTGTGTTTACCGATAAACAGGCCAGACGATCCATTACTAAGCCCGGCTTTAAGTCATTTAAAAGCCATGAATGGCTATTATGCACAGCAGTTTTTTATTCATTTAAGTGATGCACTTAATAGTGAAAATGTAATTTCAAACTTATATCAATATGCAACTCAAAGCGCTGTGGCACTTTCTGATCACAGTAAAGATGAGTTAATTGAAGAAATTTCGCTACTGGTAACCAGTAACAAGCTATTAGTTATCCCGCTTTATGAATAGCATTTCATAAACCAACAAAGACACGACAAGGAGTCAAAATGGGTAAACCCGCTGCTACAATTGGTCATATGCATGTATGCCCTAAAGTGACCGCTAAAGTTCCACATGTGGGTGGACCTATAGTTGCTGGCTCTGGCAATGTGTTAATAGGTGGCATGCCCGCTGCCCGCAAAGGCGATATGATAGTGTGTGTTGGCCCGCCAGACAGCGTAAAAACAGGCTCGGGTAGTGTTCAAATTAATGGTAAACCTGCCGCCAGAATGGGCGATGATAGTGGCCACGGCGGAAAAATCGTTGTGGGCAACCCAACCGTGTTAATTGGTGGTTAACTTTGCTAGCGACCTATTTAAGTGATCATCAAGCACAATTACTACAAATTAGTAACGCTCAACTGTGCCCGTTTACGTGTGTAGGTCATGTTCGCTATTTAAGAAAAACGCTATTAGAAAGCTGTTGGTTAACGGCAAAAAACAATAATCAAAAAAATAACTTTGAATTGCCCACCACTGAGCAACTAGTCGAAATAATAACTAACACCAAAAACGATGAATTAGTTGCCCAAGCATGTATTGAAGTTATGGCTAACTTGCCACAAAATAAAAATATTATATTTATAAATGAATTACTTAATGAGCCAGCGCTGAGTGCTTTTTTTAAAATCATTATAAATAAAGTCGTTATCCAACAGCATAGCTTTAACTTAATTCGGCTACTAAATTTAAACACCTTGTTTTTTGCTTACAGTGCTGAGGAAGAGATTGCCCCGCAAACACTGGTCACTATAAATCAAATTACCAGCCTTGCGCAGCACCACGATAGACAGATATTAACGGCTATTTTTGATGCATTAAGTGAGCAAGCCCATCTATCACCCTTAATGTCGTTATTTTTGTTGTCGTTAAATTTTGAGCAAGTAAACAGCTTAAGTAATCATGCCAGTAATACCTTATCGGTTGATCACACATTGCATATTTTATTACAAAGCGGTTTTGTAAAACTAATTGTTTTGGCTAATTCTTTATTACAACAGGTAGAGCAACCCGCGTTAATTATTGCGCTAATAAGACGCATGTTAGGTGATAAACTCGATCAGCTAGTGGAGTACGATATCCAGCGACTCGCTTGGCAAGGTGATGAAAGCGCGCTAATAGATTTTCAGCAGCAGTTAAAACATAACTGGCCTAAATATGAAACCGCCATGTCGAGTTTACGACTGATTGCAGGGCACCCTCTTGATGAAGTGCCTAATGCCATTTATTTATCGGCCATGGATAGCTATAGCCAAGGGGTGTTTAATTTATATCGCTATTATCAACATCTCGCTGCCAATAAAACTCAGGACGAGGTGGCACCATGAGTGCATTTTCAATCGAGATGACATGCTTTTCTGTCCCAAATATTAGCAGCGTAGACACATTATTATTTGACGATAACAGTGCTGTTTTTAATGAGTTGCAATGGCAGTCTTGGGATGCATGTGTTTACGATTGCATAATTAAATCTAAAGAATTAATGGCAGAAGTCACAGACAGCACATTGCCGATGATTTGGTTACTACCGGCATTATCATTTCAAGATGAGCTAAAACAGTTATTAGCTCAAAGCTTACAACAGTTATACCCCGATCATAGCAACGAGCTGATTTTTCATGGAACAACAGGTGCACACTCTGCTATAGCTTTGGCTGGTGAAAAAAAATGGCAAAAATTTAATGTAATTGCTTTAGATGCAACTTTTAAAGCAAATAAACAGCAACAGTTTGTATATCAAGGTGTAGGTGGTGCGTTGGCTGTAGTTGAAATGGTGCCTTGCGGGTGGTCGCAGGTAAGCCATGAGATTGCAGCATCTATTGATTTTAGCAAACATAATCAGCTAGCAGGTATGCTTACGCGATTAGCTGAACAAACAGAGAATAAGATTGATCTAATTTTTGCACCGGGAAATGGGGTAGATGATGATAGTTGGCTAAACAATTTACAGCTACTTACTAGCTTAATTGATGAGCACACATATTACGAACTACCCAATTATAAATTAGGGAAAATAGGCGCACTAGAAGGGTTAGTTAATTTGTACCAATTAACCACAAGCCCTGCAATTGTTGAGCATTTTAGTTATGCATTAATGCTCTCCCAAGAGCAAGCTAAGCATCAAGGTGCAGCATCATACTTATGGATAAGTGAGGAAGTAGACAGCTAATGCAAAGTAATACCGTTGTTTTACAAGGAATAAGTTACCCAATTTGCCTCGTCGCTGGTAAAGGTTCTGCGCCGTCGGGCTTTGTTGCTGTAGCAGCTAACACGCCTGAAAGTGCCAAAAATCAAATTGCGCAAATAGGCAGTGCGCTTACTAGCGACGCCGCTAAACGTTTAGACGTTATTAACTTGCTTAACCTTGCAGGAGTGAGCTGTTCGCGCGGTGCGTCAGCCCGTGAAACCGCGAGTGTATTAACCCAAGCTTTGGTTGCAGATAAAATTAGTTGTTATCACCAAAAAGCTAAGTCGGCTATTCAAGTAAGCGATAACACTAATAGCGGCGCAGCAGGTAAAAAGCCAAGTAGTAAGAGCAGTTCAACAGCCTCAGGTAAAAGTGCCTCTCAAGCGCCGGCTAAAAACAGTGGCGGTGCAAGTAATAATACCCCAAGTGAAGAACCTATCACCAAACAAGAGTGCCGCTCTGATCCAGTTTCTATGCTCTCGGGTGAAGAAATACTGCCGCTTATTGATTTCACCTTAGCAGGTAGCAAACAATTAATTTGGCGACGCCTATACCGTTCATCGCATGCGGATGTATGCAGTGTAATGGGTAATGGTTGGCGACATGACTTTATGGTGCAGTTAACTGAGCATTACTTACCGCCACCTAAAGTAGGCCCAAAACAAAAAGGCACCTACTGGTTAGAATACCAAGATGAGCATGGCGCTAAACACCGCTTTGAAAAAGTAAAACCGGGGCAATCGAGCTATCAGCTAAGCAGTAATTTGGCGTTGCATTACCAAACTAATGGTAAGCAAGTATTGGTAACGCCAGATGATCAGCATCTTACGTTTAAAGCTGGCGAAAACTCATGGTTGCTCGAAAAAGTTATTAATGAAAAAGGCCAAAGTATTGGTTTTTATTACGATGCGAAAGAGCGCTTGCATCGCGTTGAGGTTAATAAAGCACGCGGCTGTATTTTAAAATATAACCCGCAAGGGTTGCTGGCAAACATTTCGGCTTATCGTACAGGTGATAACAACAAGCCAGTATTACTAACGCCGTTACTTGCGCAATATGATTATGATGAAAACAAAAATCTCGTTCGCGCGACCAATCAACAAGGTGAAACAGAGCATTATGGCTATAACGCCGCTAATTTATTAACTAAGCGTACCCGTGCCAGTGGTTTTAGCCATCACTTTGAATGGGATAGTTACTCATCAAGTGCTAAGTGTATAAAACAATGGGGCGATAACAACACCTATACGTATCAGTTTGAATATAATTTAGACGCTGGTGAAACAACCTGTATAGACTCGCGTGGGCATAAAGAACACTTTGTACATAACGCGCAAGGTAAGTTAGTTAAGCACACCGATCCTAATGGTAATGTTTGGCACTACCGCTATAACGCACAAGGCCAAAAAATAACGGAAATAAAGCCAGACAGCAGTGAAATAAAATACAGTTATACCCCTTACGGTCAGTTAGAATCAATAACGCAGCCAGATGGCAGTGTCACTAAATTTGCTTACAACCAATTGGGTCAGCGTGTATTAACCACCTTGCCTGATGGTCAAACAATAACCCGTAAATACAGTGTGGCGGGTTTGCTGCAAAGTGAAACCTTTGGCGACGGTCGCACCGTACTTTACAGCTATGACAAATTTGGCCAGCTAACCCAACACATAAATAAAGATGGTCAAGTCACTAAATTTGTATGGAACGAGCAAGGCGAGCTTTTAGCCAAACACCATAACGATGAGCTCATTCGCTACAGCTACGACAGTTTAGGCCGTGTAAATGCCACCATTAATAACGCAGGTTTGCTGACTCAATATAAATACAATGAGCACGGCCAGCTTGCGCAAACTATTGCCTTTGACGAAAAAGACCCTGAAAATAAACAGCATCAACATTTTAGTTACGATGATGCAGGGCGGTTAATTAGCTCGCAAAACAGTAAGGGTGATACCACCGAGCAACACTTTGAAGGGCTAAGCCAGCCACATTGTGTTATTCAGCCCGATGGCAGTGCATTGCATTTAACTTACGATAAAGAGCGCAACCTAACCGCTATCGAACGTAGCGACGGCCATGTATACCGCATAAGTTATGACGCTAACGAAAACCCAACGCAAGTAACTGGATTTGATGGCACGCTACAGCAATATAAATACGATGCTTGCAACCGCTTAACCTCGGTTACACAAAGCGATAAACGCCATGTAAAAATAGAGCGTGATAAATTAGGCCGCGTGATTGCGCAGCATGCCAGTTTGGCAACCGATACTCACATCGTTAATAACGCCAATTACTACAGCTATAACCTGCAAGGTAAAATTACTCGTGCGCACAATGCACAATCAACCTTAAAGCAGCAGTTTGATAAAGGCGGGCGATTAGTACGTGCTGAGCAAGTACATAATCAGCAACAAGCCCATACCTTAAAATACAGTTACGACGACTACGGCAGAAGGCAATCACTGACCTTGCCAGATTCAAGCAAACTGAATTACAGTTATAATAAATTTGGTCAATTGAGTGGCATTCACTTACAGCAAGCCAATAGCACGGCTGTTGAACTTGCAGCGCTTAGCTATGACAGTCAAGGTAATATTCAAACGCAAAAGTTTGGTAATGACATAACCCTTACCCAACAATTTGATGTATTTAACCGCCTAACACAACAGCAGTTAACCCATCCTGCGCAAGCACTATTTGATACCTGTACGTACATCTACGACAGCGTAAACCAGCTGATTGCGCGTAAAGAGGAAGGTGTTAGTAGTCATAATATTAATTTTGAGTACAACAGCCTAGGCCAGTTAATTCAACAAAATCTAGTAAGTTCTGAGAACACAAAAACCACGCAATACCAGTGGGATAGCTTTGGTAACCCAGTTAGCCAGTCAACGGTTAAAAATGACGAATTAGCTGAGCAGCAAACTCCTCAGCACAATGATGATAGCGACGCCAGCAATAAGGTTGAAAGTAACCAGTCAGAAAGCACACCTAATGTAATTAATAGCGAATATAACGATTCAAATGCAGCAACGTTTGCTAGTGATTTAAGTGATAATGATGATGTTATTACAGGTACCACTGATGCCGACCGGTTAACTCACTTTGGCGACAGCGACTTTCATTATGATGAATTTGGTAACCAAATACGCGAAACCGGCAAAGGTATAAAAACCCGCCGCGAATACAATGCATTTAATCAGCTAAGTTGCTTTAACAACAACGGTACGCTTACTCAATACGATTACGACCCACTCGGGCGTCGTATCGCCAAACACACCGAGCAGGGCAAAATTGACTACATTTGGGATAACGACCAGCTAATTGGCGAATACCAACAGGGTGAATATACCTGGTATATCAACCTGCCAAATCAATTTCACCCAGTCGCGCTGATTAAAAAAGGTGAGGTGTACTACTACCACCTAGACCAACTGAATACTCCACGTTTTGTAACCAACAACAAAACAGAAGTAGTCTGGGAAAACCAAGCAGATGTATATGGTTATGAAGAGTCAGAGGCAAACACTACAAATAGCTTCACTCAGCCAATACGTTTTCAAGGGCAATATTTAGATATCGAGAGTGGCTTACATTACAACCGCTACCGCTACTACAGCCCCAAACAACAACGCTTTATAAACCAAGATCCGATTGGCCTTGTGGGTGGCATAAACCACTATCAATATGCGCCGAATCCAGTTAATTGGGTGGACCCGTTTGGGTTGAGTTGTAAGGAAGGAGATGCTAAAAGGGTTGTTTTTGCTGGCCATGGGATTATAGATGAGACTAAATCTGCAATAGTCCCTGTGGGAAGTACTCTAACGGTATATGCATTTAATGGAGCGACAATAACAGATGACCTTGGGCAATTAATAGAAAGTGGCGGGTCCTTAAATAGTAATGTATATAAAAAGGTATATGTTGCTGGTGATGTTATCCCCGGGTATGTGTTACTTGATAACCCTGGAGATATCGAGCTTCTCGATAGTTCAGTTCAAGTTTCTAAACCAACAGATATATCAGAACTTCTAGCCGAAAATGTAGGGGATTGCCATTGGGCTGCATGTGCTTCAATCTTTGGGCATGAAAACGAGAATGTGATTCACCATACTGAGGGCATTTTCAAAAAAGAATCAAATAAATTTTATCAGCTACAAGATGACGATAGTTGGAGTGAGTTGCTTGAAGATAATGCTAGTGAAGATACTCGAAGTATAACTAAGCCATATGGCATAGAACAGTCAGCTTTGGAAAAAGCTTTAATTAATGATATCAATCCTGACAAGGTAATTAACGGTCGAAAAATAATTAACTCGGATCTAGCAGGTACTATTGTTAAAACTAAAGGCGGGGATGTTGCGTTCGATACCGATGGTTTCCCTGATTTTACTCCATACTCACAAAAAACAGTCTCCGTAGAGGGCTTGACTGGGGATATGCTAAATGATGTACCCTTAGCAATGGAAAAAGCTGGTATTGAAGTATACGATAAAACTAAATATGTTTGGCATCATCACCAAGATGCTAAAACAATGATGCTCATTCCTAAATCTGTGCACTCTGTTAGAAATGGAGGTGTTGCACATACTGGAGGCAGGGCAGTGATAAAACATAACAAAGATAATCCTAATAACGTATTGAATTATAAGTCTCCAAAAGAGCTTGTATAAGGTGTGATGTATGACTGAAATTAAGAGCATTAAACATATAATTAAAAGAGTATGGCGAGAGCCAGAATGTACCTTACTGTTATCTTCACAAGTTGACACCACACTGTATAGTGAACTTAGTAAAGAAATCCCAGATAAATATTTAGTTATAGAAGAAGTTTTTTGTGATGAAGAGCTAGATGATATATGGGAAAGCTTTAAAGGATATTTAAGTGAATACGAGGTTTTTCCTTTTCTAGGTTTATTTGGTGGGGCCGTTATATGTGTAGGTTATGGAGAGAATAACATTGGCAAAATATTTTATTTTGACTTCGACTTTGGTTGTTTGCAGTTTGACCGTGATGATTTGAATCAATTTATTAGTAAATTGAAGTGTGTTGATGCTTAGTTTTGTGAAAATTAGCTTGGTAACAAACAGAGAAATATATTTAAATTTTTAATTGTTCTCATTTAAGGTACTGCTGATGATATCTTATAAAAGAAATGATGTACGTATTGATTTAACACTAATGACAGAAAATTTCCAATCATTAAAGGATAGGGACGTGTTTCTTGATTGGTTTTTATTAGCATTAAGGCAAGCCCAGATAATAAATAAATTACGAAGTGTTGAGGTTTGTCCCAGATGCAAGACGTATATAACATTTGGTACTAATGGTAAAAAGATTTCCAGTTATGAATATAGGATTCCAAATGGTGAGTTTAATATTGTAATTAATTCGTCTATTTTACATCTTGTTTCAGTACATAATCTTGTACCTGATACTACAATTGTTTCTGCCTTAGAAAATTTATATTGCAAAGCACCTGAATATTAGTTTGTTCATTATGGCATGTATAAATATCAAAAATTTAACACTTCAAGACGTCGCTTCATTTACGCTAAAAAATAACCCCAGCAAGCAATTTAAAGAAAAATGGGGTGACGAGTATTTTAGCCGCGCAATGTCATTATGGCGTGGAGTAAAGGAATGTTATTCAAAAAGTAAAGAATGTAACTTCACTACACAAGAGCTTTTATTTGCAATGAACTATGAATATGCAGTTGCTCCTTACAGCTCTGAGAATAATAACGCTATTGAATTTTATAGATGGTGTTTTGAAAATTTAAATAAAATCAAGGATAGATAATGAATAAAATAAACACGGATGTAAATTACAGAACAATGGCCGGTAATGCGCGTTTAGTTATGTTAGGCGAATCGAGCCATAGTGCTGCTGGCTATAAATATGAGGCTATAAAAGCGATTAGGCAGTTAAAGGCTGCGGGTTTTACACATTTTGCTATAGAAATGCTGCCTAGCTCGATGCAGGAAAAAATTGAACTGTATCAACGAACAGGTAAAGGCTTTAACATAATACAGCAATATTTTGATAAATATTGGACACATGGTGATTTTACTCCTCAAGCCTATGGTGAGCTGGTAAAGGCGGCACGCAATGCAGGAATGAAGATAGTTGCATTGGATGTTTCTGTAGAAACGATGGAAGTAATGGATAGTGTATGCCCATCGACAAAAGCCGTGACTGGAGAGTGTTTTGACGCGCATACGTTTAGAAACGATCTTTGGGCTTATAATTTAGCTACAATCCTCAAGAGAGCTAAGCAGAATAAAATTGTTGCTTTTATGAGTCGATGGCACGCAGTTAAGAATTTAAAGTATCAAATAGGTATTGATTCTTTAATTAAAGAGCACGGTATTCAAAATGTTCGTTTTATTGATTTTATTGGTGGCTTATCTTGTTACAGCGACAGGCCGTGTAAGGGCATGTCTAGCCAACAAGAGACTTTGAAAGGACAATACTTCTACAAAGAGGGTTTTCCGTATGAAAGTACGGTTAAATCATTTCAAGTCCACCTACCAGAAAAGCGTATTAATAATGATGGGTCATTCCAATGGTAAAAGCACCAGTGACACTTGTGTTAGCAATTGGTTTTTTTATTTTTACGGATGCTAAAGCATCTATGTTTGCGAATATTGATATTAATGATCCGAACTTAACCGTTGAAATTGCAGCTAAGCAATGCGAAAAAAGCTATATGCACGCACCTAACAAATTAGAAGAATGGTGTGAAAAAGCTTACGAAATGGGTCACTTGGAGTCCTTGTATTATATTGGTATGTATACTGGGAATGGGTCCCGTTATTTAAATGAATTAAATATTCGAATTGAACAAGGTGAAGCTAATGCTATTAATACATTAGCTTGGTTATACCAAAGCGGCCGTTTAGTTAAAAAAGATTTAAGTAAAGCTGCACGCTTATACCAGCTTTATTTAGCACAAGAAAATAACCAAGCAATTACACTTAAAACTTCTACACATTTTGAGTTAGCTACAATTTATAGAAAGCTGGGTATGTGGGATAAAGTAATAACTCATACTCAATATGTAATTGATAAGGCAAAAAGAGAAGGTCGTAGGGAACTTGCACAGAGATGGCGAGATGAGGCTGAAACATATTTGAAAGAAAGTAATTTGTGAGTTTTTCACGCGTATATAGCTTTTCACTTGGCAGTCATGTGACAAAGTATTTATTAATTAGTGCACTGTTTACTTTTAGCTTAATTAGTAATGCCGCTGGCCCTCGATGGGATAATTCAATAGATATAAATGCTCCAGATTTGACTGTATTAGCTGCCGCAGAGCAGTGCCATAAAAGTTTAATTAACGCGCCTGAGTATCTTGAAGAGTGGTGTGAAAAAGCTTATGGAATGGGATACTGGAAGGCACTGGTTACACTAAGCCTCCATAATGGAGATGGAACTCGATTATTAGAGGAGGCCAAAAAGCGGGTTGCGGCAAAAGAGCCAAAAGCTTATTCAACTTTAGCTTGGTTATATGGCAGTGGTATGTTTGTGGAGCAAGATATTAATTATGCTATTGCCCTTTACAAAGAATTTTTAGCATTAGATGCAGAATTACCAAATTCGTTAGTTGCGGCTGCGCACTTTAAGTTAGCAAACTTATATGAATCGCAGCAGGATTGGCTTGCAGTAAATGAGCATGCACAATATGTTATTGACCACAGTCCTTTAGCTTATGATAAAGAACGAGCTGTTGATTTGATAAAGTTAGCTAAAAAAATTTTTGATTAAGAATAAATCATTGAATAAAAACTGATACAAAAAGGAGCTATAAACGCCAAATTAAGGCGCTATAGAATTATTATGGAACAACAAAACCAACATACACTAACCAACCTTGTATACGATATTTACGAGGATCCAACCAAAATTGAAGAGCATCAAGAGCTTATTCAACCATTATTGAGCGATTTAGTCGCAACTGCCCCTGCGGGTTTTGAAGGCATAGCGACGATGATCAATACCCACATATCAAACGGGTTTAAGTTTAAAAACCCTAAAATACAAAAGTTTGAGCTTGAGTCGGGCTTATTAAAGCTTAAAACCTACTTTCAAAAAATAAACCTTTAATTAGTTTCGAAATTGCCAATACTCTCGGCGCAGTGTGTTGGCAGTAATCAAGGATGATAAATGACTCTTATAAACACCTGCATTTTAATGCTGTTTTTACAGCCATTATTTGTTTATTTAGCACTTTTTAAACAGTCAAAATACAGCGTTGAGCCTAAAAGTTCGTTAGATAATGAAGATTCAATGTTTTTATTTATTGCCCCTGGCTTATCGGTTTTTTATCTTGATCAGTTTTGGGTCGCGCTGCTTTATTTAGGTAGTGTGTGCTTATTGGGTGTATTGCTAGCTAAAATTGTAGAAAGTAAAGCAAACAAGCGATTAACCAGAGACGATTCAATAGGGTTTATGGTCGCCAGTTTTATCTTTTTTGGAATGATAAAGTTAATTATTGTTGCGGTAGCGTATTTTTTTACCGATGACGCTTCAAGCGCGATAACAGAAGATTTAAGCCCAGCTAAAGAGCCCTCATTAACGATTAGCCAAATGTTTAGTGTGGATTATTTATATAGCCAGTTTAAACCTACGGTTTATTTTTTAGCATTAATGGTCGTGACCTTGGTGCTCAAAATTATTGAGTATAAGTTTTCTCTGAAGGAGGCGCTTTCAGGCATACTTATTATGCTAAGTGCGTTATTAGTCGGTATTTCCCCATTATTTGGCGAAGCTTATATATTAGGCTTAATTGCTAACTTTTTTATCTTTTTTATAGTGTGCTCTACATGTATTGAAATAGACAAAATAGGGGATGCATCGGGTGGCGCTATTGCTATTTTGTATGGCTATATATTAATGATGGGACTAGGGTTTAGCATTATATGTAAGCTGGTTTATGAAGTGTTTTTTTAGGGAAAGATTTATTGCTTGTTTTTTGCTCTAAATGCTTGCAGTGCGCTTTGTACCCAATTAGAATAAATTTTAGTTGAAATGGCAATTTCATTAACGCTGATAGTTAAGAGTTTAAAACGTCATTAAATAGCAATACGACACGTATATTTTGAGGCTAATAGTAGGGAGTTGTATATTTTGTTATCGCGTTTTAAAGCTTACTTTTTGGTAGTTGTATCTATTACTATTATTTTTACTACAACACAGGCTTGTGCAGATATGTTTGGTTTTTTTAATAAGCAGGATTTTGTTTTATCGGCTCCGATGAAGGGGCAGTTGTTAGATAAAGGGCAGCCTGTTGCAAATACTAAGGTTGTACGTGCGCTTACTTATGGTGATGAATATAAAGATGAAGCAATAACCGATGAAAATGGTTTTTTTACCTTCACAGAAAAATCTATAAAAACGAGTAAGCCTGCAAACATGTTTGATAATGAATCACTGGTTCAGCATGTTTATTTAGAAAATGGTACGCCTGAGGGCGTTGTACTTTGGTACACAACCGTGTCTATGCACGAAGGGAGTGATACCCTAAAAAACTTACTCGCTAACTTAGAGTGTGATATTGCCGAAGAGCCACAAACATACGACATACCTATAGAAGAAGCACCAGAGCATTTCTTTACGATATATGGTGCATGTAAAATGTAACTTTTAACATAATCATTTAAAGGGAATTTTATGAATACTTTAACTCCTACACAAGCTGTACAAGTTGCTTTGCTTGCTTATAAAGCAAAGAGTATTAAAAGTACCACGTTACTTAATAATTCTTTGCATCCTTCTCTGCGAGGTAGCTTTAACTTTGGGGTTAGCCCTGAAGCAGTACAAGGAATATCTGGTGGTTTTTTCTCTCATTTATTTGGTTTAAGCACTGGTTTTGGTTTGCTAGGACATGGCCAAGGGCTGTATCAAGGTGATTCAGTAATCACTATTCGCGGCACGGCCTCTCTTAGAGATGGCCTAACAGATGCACACTTTGGGTTAAGCGGTGGCTCTAATGGCAGTATGGTACATGCTGGGTTTAATAAAACCTTTTATAGCATGAAGCCCGCTTTACAAGAGTTTGTAGCGGCTAACATTCGAGACAAAATAACCGGCTGTGTGCACATTGTTGGTCACAGTTTAGGTGGTGCATTGGCTACGCTTTCAGCCGATTGGATAAAAGCAGAGTATTCGTTACCCGTTAAATTATATACATTTGGCTCGCCAAGAGTAGGGCTTGATAACTTTTCGCGCGCTGCTACTTCTCGTATTGATAAAATATACCGCTGTACACACGGTGCTGATCCGGTTACAAAAGTGCCTTTGTGGCCATTTTCACATGCGCCCTACAATGGCCAAGAAATTCGTCTTGATAACGGTCAAGGTCTTAAAGGCGCAGCCCACAAGTTAAGTGGTACGCCAGGCTATGTTAATACCGCAAACAGTAATGACTGGGGCAATTTAACTGTAAAAGCAAACCACTTCTTAAGCACACCGGTACGTTTAAAGTTTGAAGACAGAAACCAAGCTTCATTTAGTTCACACTGGGCAGATAAACTGGGCGCTGCGTTAGTTACCTTATTAAAAGATTCGGGTTACTACAGTGCTGTTGCGGCACAAGCAGCCATAGGTACAGGCTTAACTTTTTACGATATGCTCGCGCGAACGCTTGATAAAATAGCCAAAGCGTCAGCCTCATTTGCAACGCAAACCTTAGGTTTACTCGGCCACATGCTAGTGTTTGCTGGCAAAGTTATTAGTAAAGCCGTAGAGCTGACTTACAGTTTTATTAAATCAGTATTTGATTCAACTCTAGGGGCATTATATCGTGCTGCACGAGAAGGCTTAAATGGTCTAGATTAATGTCTTATAAGCCTTAATCTCGCTCTAACAAAATGGCACCACTTTGGGTTTCACCTAAGTGGTCGTCTTTGTTATAAATAGGGCACTTACTCATTGATAAACACCCACAGCCAATACAGCCATCAACCCGCTCACGTAGACGTTGCATGTAAGCAATGCGCTCATCAAGCTGTGCTTGCCATTGTTTTGAAAGTGCAGACCAGTCTTTTTGGGTAGGTGTGCGCTGCTCTGGTAACGTTGCCAGTGTTTGTTTAATTTCTTCCAGCGTGATCCCCATCGCTTGTGCCGCTTTTATAACTGCGACTCGCCTTAGTACATCTGGTTTAAAACGTCGTTGGTTGCCACTGTTTCGCCAACTGCGTATTAGCCCTTTAGTTTCGTAAAAGTGCAGTGTAGATACCTTAACGCCACTGCGTTTAGCGACAAACCCAACCGTTAAGTTGGCTTCAGTAAGCTTTTTTTGTACCGCCATCACTTTAATTCCTTTTAAAAATTAAATTATTTCTTATTGACCTGAACTTAACTTGAGGTTTTAAGCTTTGCTCCATCATAAGAAAAGGAGCTAACCCAATGCAAGAAAAATCAGCACACCATATCGCAATCATATATTCAAGTGGTCGTAAAAATGGCAACACTACCGCGCAAGTTAATGCCTATAGTAAGCAACAAAGCGGCATTGTTTTTTGCTTAGATGATTATGTTATTTCACCTTATCGCTACGATAAGCAGTATCACAATGATGATTTTTATAATTTGTTTGAAGTGTTACTTCGCTACGAACATTGGGTGTTCTCATCTCCTGTGTACTGGTATAACACCACGCCACAAATGAAAGCATTTATGGACAGGATCACAGATTACATGGATGATGAGGCGTTAAAACCGAAGCTTAGAACTTTACGTCAAAAGCAGTTTTCACTGCTGTCTAATGCCGCATCTCCCTCTGCGCCAGACGCATTTATCGATATGTTTAAACATACCTTTAATTATTTAGGAATGACTTTTAAATCGCATTCACATATTCAGGCTAGTTAATCACGTTAAATAGCGTTAGGCTAAACAAAAAGTAAAAAGGATGATGTATGAAAACGTTACTTATTGGCTCAAGCTTACTTTTGGCTAGCTTTAGTACTCTTGCTGCAGAGCCTGCGCCTGTTATTAAAGACTATGGTTATTTTTATAATGTGCCCGAGAATGTGTCTGATTTAAGCCAAGCGCAGTTTAAGATAGCTTTTGATGTAGGTAAAGGCGCTGAAAAGGGCGCGCAAAATAATCATATTAATTCGTTAGCGCGATTTATTAATATGCATGTGGCTCACGGCGTAAAACCAGAAAATATTCAGCTTGCGCTGGTGGTACACGGTGGAGCCAGCGTTGATGTACTGCAAAACAGTGATTATAAAGCTCGGTTTGAAAAAGATAACAAAACCGAATCTTTAATTAAACAGCTGCTTGCTAATAACACGCAGGTATATGTATGCGGGCAGTCGGCAATGCATATGAAGGTAGCAGCAGATCAGCTTATACCTGGGGTGAAAATGGCGCTTTCTGCGATGACTGCGCATGCGCAGTTACAGCAACAAGGCTATACATTGAATCCGTTTTAATGAATATTCTGTGTTTTGGTGATTCCAATACCTTTGGTATTTCTCCTGTTGATGGCAAACGGCTGAGCGAAATTGAACGCTGGCCTACTTTATTAAAGCAGCAGTTGGGCACCGGCTTTGAAGTGATTGAAGCCGGGGAGCCTAATCGTACTTTAGTCAATAACCCCCCGTTTATGGGAGATAAATCGGGCATTAAATATTTAAAACCGTATCTGGAAGCGCACACTGTTGATGTTGTTATTATTCAGCTTGGCACCAATGACTTAAAAGCACGTTTTGCACTGTTTGTTATCGATATTGGCAAAGCGCTTGAGGAGTTAATTTTAGCCATTAAAGCCTTTTATCATTGTAAAACAATATCAAAGATAATCATTATAAGCCCGCCCAAGGTTCGTGAAGTGGGAAGTTATAAAAGCATTTACGCAGGTGCAGGTAAAAAAGCTGAACAATTATCCATTGAGTTCAAAGCCGCCTCTGATCGTCACACGTGTGAATTTTTAGATTGTTATCCGCTGATAAAACCATGCAAGAAAGAGGGCATACACTTACCCGTTAGTGCGCATAGAGAGCTTGCTAATAGGTTGACACCTATAATAAAAAAAGCCGCCGTGTACTAAACACCGCGACTTTAATTTATTGCTTAGGGAGTGTATTAAAATGCGTAACTAACACTTAAGCGTGTTGTACGCGGCATAATGTAACGGCCATTGGGGGCGTCGGCATTGCGTGGGTCGCCTTCAGTGATGCCTTGCTCGTCGGTTAGGTTATCTATGGCTAATTGCAGTTTAATGCCTTCCATTGGTTCAATAATTAAACCTAAGTCTACTTTTTCGTAGCCATCAAGTGTCACGGTGTTTTCGTTATTACCAAAGCGGTCATCCACCGCTGAAATTGTTCCATATAAAGTGGCATACATGCCGTCTACTTCAAAGTCATAGCTTGGTGTTACACGTACTTGCCATTTAGGCTGGCGCTGTGCTTCATTGCCTTTATTTTCTGGACTTTCAGTGATTTCGGTTTGTTGTAATGTGGTATTTAAATTAACAGAAAAGCCAGATTCATGATTAAAGTTGTAATCAAGTTCAACACCATACGCTTCGTTGGTTAAAATTTCAGCCGGCACACCCGGGCGACTTACAAAGGTATCGCCTTTTACTTCATTGACAAAAAAGGTGGCGTAGAAGTCGGTAGAGTCTGAAATAAGCTTGTAACCTAGTTCGCCCTGCGTTACTTCTTTAATGAGTTTTTCACCCCCTTGGTATGCGCCAAAGTTATCTCTAAAGTCATCAAAATATGGCATTTTATAACCACGGTTAACACGTGCAAACACGCCCATGTCGTCATTAATTGAATAGTTTAAACCGGTTGTCCATGAGGTTTTACTTTCATCGTAATCAACAGTTTTAGTGATAATACCGTCAAGGTCTTCATCAACACTGTACTGCACATCATGGTTTTCTTTACGTACACCTAAATCAAGCGTAAATGCATCTGCAAATTTATATTGGCTTGTAAAGTAAAGGGCATTGGTGCGTGCATCGCCTGTTGAGCTAATATCGTAATTAAAACCACACCCGTCAGTGTTTTGGTTACATTCAATACCATTTAATAACTCACCACCAGCTTCCAGCACATGATACGCGGTATTACCTAAGCTCCACCAATCGCTCGCAGATGTGCTTGCTGTGTAATAACCAAAAGTGGCTGATAAGTCACCAAATTGTTTTGAAAAAGCTAAGTCGTTAGTAAACGAGCTTATTTCTTTTAATACTACCCAGCGACCCAGTTGCTGAATCGCAGTGTCACTAGCATATTCGGTGTTAGTTACCGCACCGAATGCCGTTTGGCCATTGTCGGCCACTTCACCAACGGTTGTTGCTGAACCATTGGGTACTAGGCCAAATGTATTGGCATCGCCTTTGGTAATATTGAAGCGATCAATAAATTGCCAGCCATTATCAAATTCAAGTTTAATACTACCGCCGGATACATGGCCATCCCATCCTCGGCCATCACCTAGGTCAATGTCGTGTGGTTGCGCATTTGGGCCGGTAAAAATCGTCGCTTGACGGTTAAGTGTGCCAAGTTGGGTATATTCAGCATCAATGCCATTAACATTGAGTGGTGTTGGTAGGTACCATGCGCCATGATCGTCTGTTTGACGGGTATAAAAGTTAAGCTCGCCATTGTCTAACTCTTTAGTAATGTTAATTGTAAATTGGCTGCCTTTTTCAGAAGTAAAGCCTGCATCACGGATACCAGGAGAGCTTTTAACATAGCCGCCTACCATAAAATATAGGTCGTCGGTGATTTCACCACTTACTACAGCATCAACCCGTTGTAAGTCGTAATCTGAGGTGGTGTATTTAAATAAGCCTTGAGTATCTTCACTGCCACGTTTTAATCTAAAGTTGGTTGTTAAACCAGGCTGACCATTGGATAGCACAGGATTAGGACCACCACGCAGTGCTTCCATTGTTTCGATCGTTTCATCGATTCTAAATAACGATGAGTTTTCTAAAAATGAAAGAGTAGGCGCAGGGTAAACTGGCGAGCCTTCAATACTGAGTGTTAAAAATGGCGCATCACCACCTCCTGGAAACCCACGCACAAATACGTTGGCACCAGACTCACCGCCAGAGCTTTCAACCCACACACCGGGAACGGCTTTAAATAAGTCAGCAGTACTTTTAGGTGATAATTTTATAATTTGTGATGAATCAATATTTGTTACAGCGTAGCTGGCATCAATCTTTCTGATCCCAACACCTGCGGGTGTACCAGAAACGCAATTCGCTCAACTTTTTTTTCTTTTGCTTGTTCTGCTGCAAGAGCAGCGTGTGTGCTTAGGGCTAAAGTAATTGCACAGGCTAGCATGCTTTTTGTTTTATTGAATTTCATGTGTGAGATTCCGTTTTTAGTGTGTTAAACAGTGTGTATTACAGCGAGATTGATTAAATTTTAATGTAAACAGGCTGTATAAATTGAAACTCTAGAGATAAATGCAAACGTTTGCAATATTTATTTGTAAATTATTTATTAATAAGGGCTGTTGTTTTATTGAGCGTAATTACACAAGAGCGTAATTTTTAAGTTAATGGGCAAGCCAGTAAAAAATAATAATGCTATATTGTCAGTAAGTTAGATATAGCAACAGCCGCAGTGGAGCGTTTAGGGTTTTATGAATAATAAAAAAATTAAATTAGCTGATTTAGCAAAGCTTGCTGGGGTGTCTACCTCAACGGTTTCGCGCGCGCTGAATAATAACCCGCTCATTAAGCAAGAAACCCGCGACAAGCTTCAGCAGCTTGCAAAAAAACATAATTTTAGCCTTAACACGGCGGCTAGCCGTTTGCGTACGCAAAAGACCAATGTTGTTGCCGTCATTATTAATCTTGATGAGCAAACCGAGCAATCAATCAGCGATCCATTTTTACTCAAGGTAGTGAGCGAAATTAACCTTGCGCTTAATCAACAGGGGTTAGAGTTGTTGTTATCTAACTCTATTATGGCGCAAGATGACTGGGCTAATTACTTTATTAATGGCCGCCGAGCAGATGGCATTATTGTTGTGGGGCAAGGAAAAAACCAAACTAATATAGAAGCGGCTGCCGATGCAGGTATTCCTTTAGTTGTATGGGGGGATCCAAAAACACAAAGCAATTATCCTATTGTCGGCAGCGATAACTACTTAGGAGGAATGCAAGCGACCGCTCATTTAATAGAACACGGTGCTAAAAATATTTTATTTTTAGGCGATCCTGAGCATGGTGAAATTAGTGAAAGGCATCGTGGTTACGCTGCTGCACTTTCTACCCATAAACTTGAGCAGCATGTTATATCCATTGATCTTACCAGTCGCTCTGCGTATCAAGCAATTAATCAATTATTACGTGAAAAAGGGTTGTATTTTGACGCGATTATGGCCTGTAGTGACATGGTTGCACTGGGGGCGATGAAAGCGCTGAAAGAGCGCTACGTGAGTATTCCCAACGATGTGGCTCTGGTTGGATTTGATGACATTGCCATGGCTGATATCAGCCATCCTTCACTTTCTACAATTAAACAAAACACCCAATTTGCTGCGACTTTGTTAGTTAAAAAGTTAATACAACAGTTTTCAGGTGAAAAAGTCGAATCACAAGTTATTGATATAGAGTTAATTACTCGCCAATCAAGCAAACGTTAATCTAGTATGCATGTATATTAATTGTTAAATTTAAAATGCAAACGATTGCAATGATATTTATTCTACTCTAAACTCAGGATTCACTGACTAACACACACGGTAATTTACCAGTTATGGGTAATTTGCTTTATAAACGTTATGGCGTATGTCGCTATAAACGAGGCACGCAATGAGTAAAATAAAAATCACACTGGCAATTGCTGCAAGCTATTTTATTTTCGCAATTTTATTAAATAGCGTAGGCACTGTTATTTTGCAGGCTATAAACACATTAGGGGTAAGCAAAACAGAAGCGTCGGTTTTAGAGGGGTTTAAAGACTTATCAATTGCAATAATGTCATTTGTTGTTGCTTCATTTATACCACGTTTAGGCTACAAGCTTGCAATGCTGCTAGCACTGATAGTTGTCGCTATAGCGTGTTTGAGTACGGCTGTAATAAGTGACTTTTACATGTTTAAAGTGTTATTTGCTGCTGTGGGTTGTGGTTTTGCGGTCGTTAAGGTGTCGGTTTATTCAATTATTGGCCAAGTGACTGAGGATGCAAATAGTCACTCATCATTACTGAACACCATAGAAGGCATTTTTATGGTGGGTGTATTAAGTGGCTATTGGGTATTCACCGCATTTATAGACCCTGTTGATAGCAATGCCTGGTTGAACGTTTATTACGTATTAGCAGCGCTTACGCTTTTGGTGATTATCAGTGTCGTAATAGCACCAATAAAGCCTGCTATCAAAGGTCAAAAAAGCAACTCGGGTTGGAGTGACTTTATTGCTATGCTCAAACTTACCTATCAACCGTTAGTGCTGATTTTTATTATTAGTGCATTTTTGTATGTGTTAATCGAGCAAGGGGTAGGGACTTGGTTGCCTACATTTAATAATCAAGTTTTGCAATTACCAGTAGCTATTAGTATTCAACTAGCGAGTATTTTTGCCGCAGCTCTTGCTTTAGGGCGTTTAGTGGCGGGCCAAGTATTAAAGCATATTCATTGGTTTGTAGTACTTAGCTGTTGTTTAGTTGCTATGGCTGCATTGATCATTATTACCTTACCACTAACGGAAAACTTACCTAAAAGCGAGGTGAATAGTTTATTTGATGCGCCTCTGGCGGCGTTTGTTTTGCCATTAATTGGCTTTTTTATGGCACCCATTTATCCGGTACTCAACTCAGTCATGCTCAGTGCGCTTCAAAAGCATCAACATGCTGCAATGACAGGGTTAATCGTTGTGTTTTCAGCACTTGGTGGCACCACAGGGTCGGTGATAACCGGGTATGTATTTGAGCACTTTAGTGGCCAGCATGCTTTTTATCTTTCACTTGTGCCCATTAGTTTAATTTTTATTAGCGTGATTATTTTTAAAAAACGCACCCATGCCATTTCACAACACGCAGTCAATAGTTAATAGATTAGGACAGTTATGAGTTTTTTTAATAGCCAATTATTTAAAGATGTACAAACACAGCACATATTTAGCGACTGTAAAACGTTTGCTGATGCAACAGCGCGTGTTGATTGGCAAAGTGCCTGTAAACAGTATGAGCAAATAGCACCCCTTGATAAAACTCAATTAAGAGACTTTGTTGATGCGCATTTTATAACAACACCCTTATTAACAATGAAAGGGGCTGCAAATACCACCAGTGTAAAAGGCTACATAAACTCACTGTGGAGCGGCCTTCGACGTGAAGCCGATACACCCAAAGCTAATTCTTTACTCGCTTTAAAGCACAGCTATATTGTGCCTGGTGGACGTTTTCAAGAAATTTATTATTGGGATAGTTACTTTACTGCGCTAGGTTTAATTGATGCAGATAAAAGTGATGTAGTAGAAGACATGCTACAAAACTTTATAGACTTAATTAACGATTACGGCTGCATTCCAAATGGTAACCGCAGTTATTATTTATCGCGTTCACAACCGCCTATTTTAGCGCTGATGGTTGATCTTTTATGGCAGCACACTCACAGTAAAACACATAATTTAGCTTGGCTTAAATTGTGTGTTGAAGCTTTAACAAAAGAGCACGCATTTTGGATGCAAGGAGCAGATACACTCAGTGATACGCAAACAAGTGTAAAACGCGTGGTAACAATGCCATGTGGTGGGGTATTAAATCGCTATTGGGATGATGAGGCGGCTCCTCGCGCAGAGTCATTAAGAGAAGACTTAGCGCTTGCATCAGGGTTTAGTGATGATAAAAAAACTGAGTTTTATCGTAATATTCGTGCTGCGTGCGAATCTGGGTGGGACTTTAGCTCGCGCTGGTTAGCCGAGTCAAACTTACTAAGCTCAATTCAAACGACAGATATTGTACCTATAGATTTAAATTGCCTACTGTACAATTTAGAAAATCAGCTTAGTGAATGCTTTAAATTGCTTGGCAATGAGCAACAATCACAAACGTACAGCGACTATGCTGTAAAAAGAAAGTCACTTATTAATCAATATCTTTGGAGTAATGAGCAGCGTTTTTTTGTTGATTATAATCATAAGCTATCTAAGCCGTCTGCTATTTTAAGTGCAGCGGCAAGTACCCCGCTTTTTGTTAATTTAGCCTCGCAACAGCAAGCTGAACTGGTTGCAAACGTATTGAGCGAGCAGTTTTTAAAAGTAGGTGGTATTGTAACAACGGTTGTTGATACTCCACAGCAATGGGACAGCCCGAATGGCTGGGCTCCATTACAATGGTTTGCGGTAAAAGGCTTGCGTAATTATGGTATTGATCAATTAGCTACACGCATAATGAAAAATTGGCTAACAATGGTAGAACAAGATTTTATTGAAAATAAATGCTTGTTGGAGAAATATAACGTATGCACACCGCAACAAAAAGCCAGCGGGGGTGAATATCAAGTACAACAAGGATTTGGTTGGACTAACGGTGTTACATCACGCTTTTATACCCTTTTATAGGGTAACTAAACTCATTGGCTCATACCAAAGAAGCATTGTGTTTTGTAGTTAGTTTAGGTAATGTGGCGATTGTTGTAAATCTAATGTTTCAAGGATTGGTTATATGTTAAAAAAAAGCTCAGCTTTTATTAAGACAACGCTTCAATCGTCTTTCCATTCTCAAAACTACACAGTTATTTTAAGAACACTTCAAGCCATTTTTGGTGATATAAAAATGGACAGTACTATCCCACATATTGATCAGCGTGGTGCTTATGACATTTTTCTAATTGATGGATCTCAAAATGATTGGCAGGACTTGATCCCAGCAGATTTAATTTGTTTGGCTAAACAGCATAAAGTTGTGCTTTTTAATGTAGAACTAGAGCAAGTATGTGAAAAAAACTTATTAATCAATCATTTTAATGGGGTATTTTATAAATCGGCAGCAGCAGAAGATATATTTAAAGGCTTAGTAAGAATTTCTACTGGTGAGCTTTGGTTTACTCGTAAAGTAATCTCTAAGGCCTTTAGTGATATTCTAAGTGTCGCCTCTTCGTTTAGCTCCTTAAGCGAAGATATCACATTAAATGAAGCTGACTATAAACATTTAACTAAACGAGAAAAGTCGGTTATTCATTTAATAGCACAAGGAGCGAGTAATAATAAAATAGCGGACAAACTAAACATTAGCGACCACACTGTTAAAACTCACCTTTATAGCGCATTTAAAAAAACTAATTCGCGTAATAGAGTTGAATTGGCCAATTGGGCGCAAAGATATATTTCAGTATTATTACCCGTTGAGAGCTAATCGTTATTTGTGTTTGGGTAGTGTTTAGAAATCTGTGTCATTTCAGTAATATTAAGAAAACAGGAGTGACACATGACTCAATCTTTCGACTTCAACAAAGCATTAGCTGAACTTCAATCTGGTAAAGGGTTAACTGGTGAAGATGGTGTTTTAACACCGCTAATTAAACAATTAACTGAAGCTGCACTCAGAGCAGAGCTAGAGCAGCATCTAGAATCTGATCTGCAACCAAACCGTAAGAACGGCACTAGCAAGAAAACCGTTAAATCATCTGTAGGTCAATTTGAACTTGAAACACCAAGAGACCGCGCTGGCTCCTTTGAACCGCAACTTGTTAAGAAAAACCAAACTAAGTTAACGCCAGAAATTGACCAAAAAGTCCTATCTATGTTTGCGTTAGGCATGAGCTATCGTGATATTCGCAGTCACATTCAAGAAATGTATGGCATTGAAGTATCAGAAGCCACAATAACCGCTGTGACTGACCAGCTAATACCAGAGCTTAAAGCGTGGCAATCTCGCAGTCTTGATGCGTTGTATCCATTTATCTGGCTTGACGCTATTCACTATAAAATCAAGGAAAATGGTCGCTACGTTAGCAAAGCGGTTTATACTGTGCTGGGTATTAATATTGAAGGCCGTAAAGAATTACTTGGCCTCTACGTATCAGAAAGCGAAGGTGCTAACTACTGGTTATCAGTGCTGACCGATTTACATAATCGTGGCGTATCCGATATTTTAATCGCCTGTGTTGATGGACTAAAAGGTTTCCCTGAAGCCATTGGCAGTATCTATCCTGAAACAGAGGTTCAACAGTGCGTTATTCATCAAATTCGTAACTCGATGAAGTACGTAGCCTCTAAGCACCAAAAAGCCTTTATGGCTGACTTAAAACCCGTTTATCGTGCAGCAACTAAAGATGCCGCAGAAGCAGCACTGGATGAGCTAGATGATAAATGGGGCAAGCTATATCCCATTGTTATCGACTCTTGGCGTCGTAAATGGACGAACCTGTCGGTTTACTTCAAGTACCCAGATTACGTGCGAAAAGCCATTTATACCACCAATGCTATCGAGGCGGTTCACCGCCAGTTTAGGAAATTGACCAAGACTAAAGGCGCATTCCCGAATGAAAATAGCTTGATGAAATTATTGTATGCAGGCATATTGAACGCCTCGAAGAAATGGACAATGCCAATCCACAGTTGGAACCTGACATTGTCGCAATTAGCCATTCACTTCGAAGGTAGGTTAGATGGCGTGATAGATATTTAGCAATTTAGGCTGACACAGAATTCTGAACGCCCTCTGTTTGGCCACATCAATGACGTTGTGGCCATCTACAAGAGTACGTTAAGTTGCCTGTTTAGCCCATAAGCCTTTATCAATACCTTTGGTGATAAGATCTGTAAGCGCTTTTTCTATTGCTTGCGTTACGCAAATGCTCATTGGTTCATTATCACTAAAGCCCGCCTCAGCTTCCGCCAGACGTTTATAGCTAACATACCTAAAAAAACCTGCTCGCATTTCTTGGCTCAATACTTTTTTGCTGGTGGCTACTGATAACAATACCTGGCCAGTTCTTACATCTACGGCACGTAAATAGATTGATATTGCATCTTCACGATATAGCTCTGATGCGCCAATACCAAAATATTCCATTCCTAAGCCACCCGTTTTTACATTAGTGTCGTAACTAATTATACCGCCTTCTAAAATGATTTTCGCAGTGGTTAACGGCGGTAGCTCGCCTTGATTAGGGTTAGTCGCTTGTGCCGCTCTAATAATTTTTCGCTCAGTCAAAATATTTTGCAAACCCTCACGTTCAACCGGCGTAAACCAGTCAGACTCATGTAATGCTTGCACTAGAATAGAGTTTGCACCTTGAGTGACTGCCGTTGAAAAAGAGCTAACATTAGTCTGTGGTTTATATTGACCGGTTTGATCGCGAAATGAATAAACCGAGACTGGAATGCTGCCCGCAGGTTTAGGTAAGCTTTTTAAATCAGAAAAAACATCTGTTGGCTCTAACGTTACCGCACTTTGTTTTGACGGAGGGATTAAATTACCCATAGTAGAGCAACCACTAAGAGAAAGAGCGATTGTTATTATTATTAATTTATACATTATCCAAACCTCGGTACTTCGATAACCACAACCGAGTCATCAATTACATTTGTTATTCTAACCGTGATAGTGTCGGTTGTACTGGTGATCACTTCTATTTGATAATCACCGCTCATAAAAATGGAGTCTTGATTAAAAATACTGTCTTCAATATTTTCCCCAAAAGCCATGTCGGTGATTTCTCTCACCATTCGATTTAAGTATGTCCGCTCTAATGAATCTTTAAACTGGTCTGCATACCCTTTTTCGACAACCGGCGCTTTATGTTTATTTTGTGCTTGTGCCTTACTAAGCAACATATTGGCATTGAGAGGGTTGCCACCAAAACTCGGGTTAATAGGGGTATAAATAATTTCAGTTGCGCAGACTGAAAAGCTTAAAGTTGTTATTATTGTTAATGCTATTTTTTTCATTGTTACCATCCATTCAATGCCATATCAGGACTCGCTGTTTGCATATTCGATCGCGCCATGGCGTCCATTACAGAGTGCACTGCTTGCTCTACTCGCTCGTCCAAAGGCTCTAACTTTCGTCCCAAATGGGTTGCATAAATAATCTTATGATTCATTATCAAAACTAATTTAGTACCAGCACGGGGTATAACTGTTTCTTTTATTTCTACATTAAAGCCAGCTGTTGAAGGCAGTTCACGCCAATAATTTGAAAATTCACTGTAAAATTGATACCCAAAGCGACTAATACTTTTGTTTAGTAATAATCCATCGATTTCTAAATCAGCACTGGCATTACTCAAAGGAGTAAAAAAAGTTAAAAGTATAAAAAGATAGATATATTGTTTATTTTCCATAGTTAAAATAAGGGAGAGGGTTACTCTCCCCATCTCATCAATTACATTTGTGTAATTGTTGCTGTATTACCATCACCAAGTTGAGTGACAGAGAATGTACTGTTAAAGCCAATTGCGCTACCTTCAACAGTGTTGTAGTTACCGGTTTGAGTAACAGAGAATGAAACGTTTTCACCGCCTAATAAAAACGGTGAATCTCCAGTTCCACCTACCCAGTTACCTTCGCCTTGCTGTGCAATATCAATAGAGTGATTACTGCCTTCTACCATTAAGTCAATAACGTTAATATCACCATTTTGAGCAATATCAATTTGGTTTGCGTTACTATCAAGGATACCCGCTAGTGTAACAATCGCCTCGTTTTGATTACCGACTTGATTAACATCAATATCGTTATCGTTTGAAGTGAGAGAAACATCAGGGTATGAAGACTGCACTAAAATTGCGTTTTCATCGCCACCTGATTGGCTAAGATCAACATCGTTACCGCTACCATTAAAGTTAGCTAAATGAACCGAGTTAAAATCACTAACCTGGGTTACTGTAAATTCATTATTTGAACCAATGACACCCATGTATGCTTCATTAGTGTTACCAACTTGCATTGCTGTAAGCTCATTGTTATCGCCCATTAGCTCAGTAGTCGCAAGGTTTTCATCACCAATTTGATTAACTGTTACTTCATTGAATGAACCGTCAAAAAGACCAGACTCAATAGCATTATTCGAACCTTCTTGGTCTAGTTTTATTTCATTATCATTACCAGCAATATCAGTGAATGTAACGATGTTACGTGAACCATCTTGGCTAACGTCAATGTCATTTTCGTTACCGCGTAATGAGCCTACTTTAAATTCATTCCAGGTGTCTGTTTGTTCAATTTCAATAATGTTTTCATCGCCTGATAAGCTAAGTACTTCAAATTCTTGCCACATACCAGACTGAGATGAAATAATTTCGTTACCATTACCTCTCATGTCCATGTTGTAAAACCAGTGACCGCCATTTCCTTGTTCAACGTCAATATTATTATCGCTACCAGTGATAATATTGATTGATTCATTGTTTTGAAATAATCCTTGGCCGAATTGAGAAACATAAACGCCGTTGTTATCACCCGTTATGCGCGTAATGAACCCATTAGCAACACCATCTTGTGCATAAGTTTGTTGGTTGTTATCACCTGTTGTTTCAACTTCGGCGTAATTACCATTTTGTAATTGAGCTATTTTAACATCGTTGTTGTTACCGATTTCAGTAGCTAGTGCAGTATTGCCATCGCCATCTTGAGAGACTAATGCCGTGTTGTCAGAAAATGATTGGTTAACTGTTACAGCATTCTCAATACTTTTTACAGATACTTTAGCTGCAAGCTCAGAAGTTGAACCCGCTTTTGTTTCTGTGTTTGCGTTTGCTGTAAAGCTGGCGCCCATTGCAATTGCAATTGCACAGCTTAAAAGTGATTTATTCAATTTCATTATTATTCTCCTTGAAAGATAAAATAAAATACCTTGATTATTTATTAAGTTTTAAAAAGGTATTTTCGTTGCAGCATGCCGTGCTGCCATAATGTGTGATTAGCTTTTTATTCTTAAACGTAAAATGCTGTTTTAAATATGAATTAGGGTTTGGTCATTAGTACTTGTTAAGGTGGTTTGCCATTCACTAATTCATAACTGCTCAGTCACTATATTCTTCAATGAGTTCATTTTGAATCATCTTTTTTAATGGTAATTTAAATTCATAAATTTCAATTACTTACTCGTTTAATTTGTGTTTTCTATCTATTTACATAAAAAAACCAGTAAAAAATAATTAGTTAATTACATGTTAAAAATAAGTTATTTAATTCATTAAAATGGCTGTTATTAGTGTTTTTTTACTGTATTTCTAGTTAAAAATAATGGTTTTGTTCCTGATTTTGTTTTTTTTACTTGAGTTAGTGACTGATTACCCGTTTTCTTAATGCTTGCCACGTGATTACTTAAATTCATAAACGTAAATATTTCGCTTAGTAAAGCTAAGTTAACTTAATTACGGATAAAACAATGAAAACAAAATTATCTATTATTACACTTGCACTTTTACCTTGTTTAGCTGCGGCTAAATTGCCTGATGTTAACAGTACAACTCAAAAAGTAACTGCGAGCAGTGACTCGATTATTGTTAAATATAAAAAGAATGCTTCGCCGGAAATGCGTAAGCAAGCTCGTTCGTTAGTAAAAGCAAAAATATCAGATCTAAATAACGATGAAGTTGATGATAACTTCACTTCGTTGTTTTCTGGTCGCCTTGCTAAATTTAAAGTATCAGGAATGAGCGCTAAAGAAGCAATTGAGCGCTTAAAATCGCATCAAGCTATTGAGTACGTTGAGCCTGATTACCGAGTGAGCATAGCAAGTGCAACGAATGATCCTCGTTTTGATGATTTATGGGGCTTAAATAATGAAGGCCAAACTGGTGGTACTGCTGATGCAGATATTGATGCGCCAGAAGCATGGTCAATTTCAACTGGTAGCCGTGATGTTGTTGTAGGTGTTATTGATACCGGTGTAGATTATAGTCACCCTGATTTAGCTGCGAACGCGTGGGTAAACAGTGGTGAAATTGCTGGTGATGGTATCGATAATGACGGTAACGGTTATATTGATGACGTTCACGGTATTAATGCAATTACTGATGTTGGTGACCCGATGGATGACCAAGGCCATGGTACACACGTATCAGGTACAATTGGTGCCAGTGGTAACAATGGTGTCGGTGTTGTTGGTGTAAATCATGATGTTTCTATTGTTGGTTGTAAGTTTTTAGCCGCAGATGGTACAGGTTCTACCTCTGGTGCTATTAAGTGTATCGATTACATGGTTGGCCTTAAAAATGCGGGTGTTAATCTGCGTGTGTTAAATAATAGCTGGGGCGGCGGTGGTTTTAGCCAAGCGTTAGCTGATGCGATTACGGCTAGTGAGCAAGCTGATATTTTATTTGTTGCTGCTGCGGGTAACGATGCGGTTGATAACGATCAAAATCCACATTACCCATCTAACTATGAAAACGACAACGTATTATCGATAGCAAGTACTGATAGCAGAGATAATATGTCTAGTTTTTCTCAATGGGGCCTAACAAGTGTTGATATGGGCGCACCTGGCTCAGGTATTTTGTCGACCGTTCCTGGTAATAGCTATGCTACTTATTCAGGTACATCTATGGCAACACCGCATGTAGCTGGTGCTGCTGCACTTGTACTTTCAGTTAATCCTGATTTAACAACACTAGAGCTTAAAGAATTACTTATGTCTAGTGGTGATGCTAATGCAGCATTAAATGGTAAAACGGTTGCAGGTACACGCCTAAATGTTAATCAAGCGCTAATAGATGCTGATCCAACTCCAGGCTTTAAATTATCTGTATCGCCGGTTTCTCAGCAAGCGACTGTAGGTGATACGGTTACTTATACCTTTACGATTGGTTCAATTTCACAATGGGATGGTGACGTTTCACTGGCTTTAGCTTCAGATCTTTCAGGTGCATCACTAAGCGCAACTACTGCTCGTCCGGGCGATGAAGTTGTTCTAACAGTTGCAACTAACAGCGATACTCAGTGGGGAAATTACGACTTTACTGTAACTGCGACATCAGACGAGCAAGTTAAAGAACAAACTGTTAGCTTAATGCTTCAACCTGCTGGTTTAAATGACTTTACTTACAGCAGTGATGAAAACATCGCTATTCCGGATAATTCTCCAGAGGGCGCAAGCTCGGTTATTACGGTTGCTGATGATTTAACTATTTTTGGCACCACTGCTGATGTAGATATTACGCATACTTGGTCTGGTGACTTAGTACTTACGCTTATTTCAGCGCAAGGTACAGAAGTAACTTTACAAAGCAATGAAGGTGGCAGTGCAGACGATATTGTTAAGTCATTTACATCAAGCGTATTTAATTCTGAAGTGGCAACTGGAGATTGGACACTTCATGTTGAAGATACAGCTGGTGCAGATACGGGTAATATCAATGGTTGGTCACTTACATTTAGCGCTATCGGTGAGGTAAGCCCACAACCACCACAAGCTGGCTTTAGTGTTTCAGCACAAGGTTTAACTGCTACATTTGTAGATACAAGTCGTGATGTAAATGATGACATTTCACAGTGGAGCTGGAACTTTGGTGATGGTTCAACATCAACAAACCCAAATCCTACACATGTTTATGCTCAGTCAGGAAGTTATGAGGTTGAATTAACCGTAACGGATAGTGAAAATAACTCAGATACATTCACTCAAACAGTGGTTGTTAGTGATGTTGAAATTGAATTGAGCTTAAAACGCGCTAACAAGTCACGTCTTGATACTATGCGTGTTGAGTTAAACTGGGCAGAAGTAGGGGCTGAGTCACTTAGCTTATACCGAAATGGCGAACTAGTAGATACCGTATCGGATAATGGCCGTTACCGTGATTACGTACGTAAAGCAACATTACCGGCATACGACTACCAGTTATGTATATCTGAAAACGTATGTTCGAATATTATTACGGTTTCATTTTCTGAATAAAACGTTTACCCCTTAGACATCCAAAGCCCAGCAATGCTGGGCTTTTTTATGGAATATCCCTTCTTAACTTTATAGTTATAAATAATTAGTTGATTTTATAATGTAACTATTTTGTATGTGTTTTTGTGCATTGTTTTCTTGGTATTTACGATATCCATGTTAAGTTTGTACCTGAAAGGTAAAAAATAATGAGTATAAACATTGTTAATGGAGGAGCCAATGAGCTCACGTAAAATAATAACAAATGCCTTTAATCTAAGTGCTTTATTGTTAAGTTTTCTTAGTTTAAATGTACACGCGTCTATTGATTGCAGTGCGTTAGAACAGTGGCAAACAGGCCAGACACACGTTGCTGGAGATCAAGTGCAAGTGCAAGCGTATGAAGCTAGCTGGTGGACACAAGCCAATCCAGTGGAGAATGCTGGTGATTATAAAGATTGGAAAATTCTGGGTGCATTTGACAACGCTGTCATTAAAATGAAATTCCCTTAATTATCGAGTTAATGCCAGCAGACGGTTTTCAACTAACCGATAAAGACAGCGTTGTCGTATCGACGCAAGCAATTGATAACGATGGAGAGGTAACCACCGTTGAGTTTATTGAAAAATATGAATTTGACGGCGTTGATATTGATTACGAATACCGATCTTCAATGAACGACTCAGGTCACCCCGATGATTTTCCTATTTCCAACGCGCGCCGTGCAGAATTGAATGCCTCATACCAAGTGCTAATGATAAAAGTACGTGAAGAGCTATATCGTGCAGGTGAAGCCGCAGGTAAGCACTATTTACTCACTTTTGCGTCTCCATCTTCTGGTTATTTATTACGAGGTATGGAAACCTTTCAAGCGGTTAAATATCTGGATTATGTAAACATTATGTCTTACGACTTACATGGCGCATGGAACTCACATGTAGGGGACAATGCTGCCTTATTTGACACCGGTTTAGACTCATAATTAACACAATGGAACGTATACGGCACTAAAGAGTTTGAAGGGATTGGTTATTTAAATACCACGAGCCAGGCGTAACCGATGTATGGTTAGCACTTTAATGTAAAACCTTAATGTTAGATTTTATATAAAGCAGCTTTCGAGCTGCTTTTTTTATCGCGAACAGTCACTTTTATTGTTCAAAACAAGGCTTTATTACTAATAATTAATCCATTGACATCAGCATACACCCAATCACCGGTATTAATTGTGGTGTTTAACATATTAACCGGGTGATCTTTGGCACCTAAACCGCGCTTAGTGGTGCAGCGCGGCGTAGCGCCTAGTGCCATCACGGGTAAATCAAGCGTGGCAAGAATTTCAATATCGCGGCAGCAACCATTAATAATAATGCCTTGCCAGCCATTTTTTAGGGCTCGCTCTGCAATCATATCGCCAATGAAGGCAAAACGTTTACTAGCAAAGCCATTCACAACCAACACTTTGCCTTCACCATTTTCATGTAATATATTGCCAGCAAATGAGTTATCGTCTGGGCAGGTGACAGTCACTACTTGACCATAAAAGAGAGTTTTATTACCAAAGTGTTGCAAGCCACTGTCAGCGACTTGCACATGGTCGCGATGTTCATCGTATAAATCGGGCGTAGTAAACTGTGTCATTGAGGGCATCCTTGTTTTTTGTAAAGCCACGTAGGCCAACGGCAGTACATTTAAAGTAGTAATAATGTTTATCGTAGGCTAATTAATCATTCAGGTGTAGCTATTGTTGCAAATTGGCGTATAGATTTTAGTCGCAATATAAGTACTTTTAACGTTTTTTAACGCTTTTTTATAAGTAACTTATGCTGTTACTTAGTTTTATTTTTTGAATAAATTTGATTTTGCCAGAGCATTAGCCAAACGTCTCATTGTTGCGTGCTTTTTCAAATGCTACGTTCAATTGTTATTTTAAAATTTGGGCTGTAATAATTGGCCCTATACACACATACAAAAAGAGAAGCGTGCTTTATGATCATCTTTTTTATTTGCCTAACTATTTTAATTTTAGGCTATAAGTTTTATAGCCCGTTTGTTGAAAAGCAAGCGGGCATGGATTCAACGGTCGACACACCACAAAAACGCTTTAGCGAAGGTGTTGATTACGTTGCAATTCACCCTGTTCGTGCATTTTTGATTCAATTTTTAAATATAGCAGGCGTAGGCCCCATATTTGGCCCAATATTGGGTGCATTATATGGTCCGGTTGCGCTTGTATGGATTGTGCTTGGTAATGTTTTGGGTGGCGCTGTACACGACTTCTTCTCAGGAGTAATGAGTATAAAAGAAGACGGTAAAAGCTTACCGGAAATAGCTGGGCACTACTACAACGTTGTATTTAAAGGCTTTATGCTTATTTTTACTGCGATGCTACTATTTTTTGTTGGTGTTGTATTTATTATGAGCCCGGCAGGATTATTAAGTAACCTTGATATATTTAAGGATACAATATTTGCAAATAATACCTTTTGGGTTTTGGCCATTTTAGCTTACTACTTTTTAGCCACGTTATTACCCATTGATAAAATCATCACTAAGTTTTACCCTATTTTTGGTTTGTTAATGATCGTAATGACAGTAGCTATTGCGGTATCACTGCTAATAAACGCACCACATTTACCAGTAGCGGGCGACTTTTTAGCATACTTTGAGGCTGATCACGCTCATGACTTCTTAGCACCAAATCCTGATGGACTGCCCACTTGGCCGCTGCTATTTATAACCATTACCTGTGGTGCTATTAGTGGTTTTCACTCAACGCAAGCCCCTATTATTGCCCGTTGTTTAACCAACGAAAAATACGTACGCCCAGTTTATTATGGTGCGATGATGTGTGAAGGCATTGTAGGTTGTGTTTGGGCATTAGCGGGTATTGCTGCATTCCCTGAAGGCTATGCGGGTTTAAAAGCTATGCTTGATCTTGGTGGCCCAGGTTTGGTGGTTAACCATATTGCAAACAGCTACTTAGGTGTATTTGGCGGTATTATGGCAATTATTGCTGTTGCTGTTTTCCCTATTACCTCAGGCGATACGGCGTTTCGTTCACTGCGCTTGACTGTGGTTGATGCGTTTAGTATTCCGCAAAGTTTACGTAATCGTTTATTGCTAGCAATCCCTATTTTAACCATTGCCTACTTTATGACTAAGCTCGATTTCTCTGTGATTTGGCGCTACTTCGCATTCTCAAATATGCTGCTTTCTACCAGTGTGTTGTGGCTTGCGACCAAGTACTTATTTGACCGTGGTACATTCCACTGGATCACTAGTATACCAGCAGTAATCGCTACAGCAGTGACCTTGTCATACATAATGACCGCGGCAATAGGGTTAAACTTATCAAGTGATTTAGGTAAACCGATTGGTGCAGCGGTGGCTGTTATAGGGTTTATTGTATTAGCTGTTGTGCATTCAAAGCATAAAGTGCGTACGGCTTAATAAATCGTAATCTTAAAAATGTAAAAGCGAGCCTTATTAAGGCTCGCTTTTTTTATACTTGATCGCCAATCGCTAAAAAGTGGCTTGTTCGAAGTAGCTGATATCATCTAGGGTTTTACTAATCATCATCGCACCCTCTAATAAGCTCACTGTTTGTATTGCCGCGCGAGCAGGGTTTTCTTCACCATTCGCAGCGTGTGCTTGGGTTAACCAGGCTAAATTTTTATTAAAAAACCGCTGAACTTCAACCCGCACTTTATCAGGTAGGCTGTCGCTTTCTGCGCCGAGCAAGCCACATAAACACATTTTTTTATCAATCACGAGTGCATTTCTAAATAACTGAGTGTAAATATCAATAGGGTTTTTACCGTTTGCTTTGTGTGTCTGCGGTTCACCAAGTACAGCCATAAAGGCATCGGTATATTGATGCGCAAGCTCTGCACCTAAATCAGCTTTAGTTGGAAAGTGATAATGCACACTGGCACTTTTAATACCAACTTCACTGGCCAACTCTCTAAAGCTAAAATTGCTATAGCCACCAAGTCTAACTTTATTTTCTGCTGCTTTTAACAGGGCCGCTTTTTTTGTCATTTTAAACTTCCTTCATATCGCTGCAAAAATTATCAACCAGTAGGTAGTTATTTTCAAGCTCTTTTATTTTTAGTTTGCAAAGGTCGAGATCTTAATATAAATTACCTATCAGAAGGTAGGTAATTTATTCTTGCCAGTATTAGTTCAAACTGTGGTAAAAATATAAAGAGATAATTATGGAAATTTATGACGTAGAAAACTTTCCTAATCCATTACATGTACGTATTGCGCTTGCTGAAAAAAGGCGACTGATAAAGTAGAGTTTGTTGCTGTCGATTTATTAAATGGTGAGCACCGTACTGAGGCTTTTTTAACTAAAAACCCTTAGCAGGCGTACCTGTTTTAGAGCTAGATGATGGAACGTTCATAACAGAAAGCACCGCGATTACTGAATATATTGATACCGCTTTTGCAGGCCCTTCATTAACCGGTGTTGAGGCAAAAGAACGCGTGGTGATTAATATGATGCAAAAGCGTGCGGAGTCTATGGTGCTTGATGCTGTAGCCAGTTACTTTCATCATGCAACGGATGGTTTAGGCCCAGCGCTTGAAACCTATCAAAATGTTGCTTGTGGAGAAAAGCAAGGTGAAAAAGCGCGCCAAGGCTTTGTTTATTTTAATACAGTGTTAGCCAACTCTGCTTATGTTGCCGGTGAGAATTTTAGTGTTGCAGATATTACTTTGTACGCCGGTCTGGTGTTTGCAGGCTTTGCAAAAATAGCTATTCCAAGGAGCTATCACATTTAATAGCATGGCAAGAAAAGGTCGCTCAACGTCCAAGCATTGCTGTTTAGATATGGAGTCAAATATGAAAATTGCAGCTGATTTTAGCGAACGTGTTGTTGTACATAGCGAATCGTTAGAATGGATAGCCTCACCGATGGCGGGTGTTGATAGGCGTCCACTTGATAGAGTGGGCGATGAGGTTGCACGCGCAACCAGCATTGTACGTTATGCGCCAAACAGCCATTTTTCTGCTCATACACATACCGGCGGTGAAGAATTTATTGTGCTTGAAGGTGTTTTTCAAGATGAACATGGTGATTTCCCCAAGGGTTCTTATATTCGTAATCCGCCTGAGTCAAAACATACACCAAGCTCTGAAAACGGGTGCGTTATATTTGTAAAATTATGGCAGTTTCAGCCAGAGGATAGAGAGCATGTTCGCTTGCAAACTAATACCATGTGCAGCGTTCCTCACCCTGAGTTTAGTAATGTAAATGTAGTTTCTCTTTATAAAGATGCCATTGAAGAGGTGAGTATTTTAGCATTTGCACCTAACAGTGAAATATCGTTAAACGCCTTGGGGGGGGGCGAGCTTTTAGTTCTTGAAGGCTCGCTTGAAGAGCAGGGCGATACATTAGTAAAGCACAGCTGGTTAAGAGTGCCGCCTAACAGCGAAATTAAAGCAACAGCAGGCAGTGAAGGAGCCAGAGTGTGGCTTAAAATCGGTCATTTAACAGATGTTGAAAACCAAATAGCACGGCTTAAAAATGCATAATTAAGCATTTAATTAAAATGGGCACAATAAAAGTGATGTGCCTGTTTTTTGATCTACTTCACTATTGGTTACTAAGCTATCACCTATACTTGATGCTCATATTATTGCGGAGTTCGGGTTATGGTAAATTTAACACACGGCTTATCTATTGGTATTGAGCGCTCTGGTTGCGAGTTTTTTTTAACCTTAAAAGCCATAGGCACACTCACTCATAAAGATTATGAAGTGATCACGCCGATGATAGACTCTGCGCTTGGCGAAGTTAAACATCCTATTGTTAATGTACTCATAGATGGTACTGAGCTTGATGGCTGGGAACTTAGAGCCGCATGGGATGATTTAAAACTTGGCTTAAAACACAGCAAAGAGTTTAAAAAAATAGCCATATACGGCAACAAAGACTGGCAATCAACCATCGCTAAATTAGGCAGTTGGTTTGTATCAGGTGAAATTCAATATTTTGAGAACGCCACTGCGGCTTTAGAATGGTTAAAAAGTAATGATGAAGAAGCGGATGCTTAAATAAAGGCCATAATCGGCCTTTATTTTTAAAGTATTTATACCAATTCGCTTAATTAAGTGATCTATTTTGAGGCAGGAAAAACGTGTTGATAGCTAGGCAAAAAGTTTGCTATTTAGTTGTTCAAAATGAGAATTTTTTAACGCAGATAGCGACACGTTTAGCCCCATAAAATGATTAAGTATTATTGCGGATTGGTATTATACCTCTTGAAGTGTAGGTAATGCGGGAAATGCCCCCTTGGCTAAGCAGGCTTTAGAGCCACAGCGCAAACCAAAATTTAAAGCGTGCTTTACTAGATGCTCATTATTAATTTTTTCGATGAGCGGGCTATTTTCATCGGTGTGATTTAAATAATATAACACGCCTGCAATAAACGCATCACCGGCACTGGTAGTATCCACAGCATTAATGATTGGCGCCGATTCGTTTAATATAAACGCCTTATGGTAAACCGTTGCCGGTGCAGGGCCATCGGTTAAAAATACCAATTTAACACCTATATTTAAAATAGATTGTAAGTAATCATCAGGTGCATGCTGTGTTTGCTCAGCTAAAAAGTTCAGCTCATCACGCGATAGCTTAACAATATCGCAATAGGCATAACACGCGTGTACATTGTGTTCAATGTCATTGCTATTTTGCCACAAGCTATAGCGTAAATTTACATCAAAGCTAACGAGTTTATGGTTGTTTTTAGCCAGCTTTAAAGCACACACGGTGGTGTTTGCAATGGCTGGATTGGTTAACGTGTTGGAACAAAAGTGTAGGGTACTCAATTCATCCCATTTGATATGGTTTAAGTGATCACTCGTTAACAGTAAATCGGCGGTATTGTGGCGATAAAAATTAAAGCTGCGTTCACCGGTTTCATCTAAACTCACAATAACTACGGCCGTTTGAGAGTCTTTAATCGTAAATAAGTACTCTGTACTTACTTTATATTGCTCAAGCGATTTACTTAATTGTTTAGCAAAGTAGTCATCACCCATACCGCCACAAAAAGCAGCCTTGCCGCCTAACTTTGCATAACCTACCGCTACATTGGCAGGGGCACCTCCTGCAATGGGCAAATAAGCACTGTTTTGAGAATCTTGTGGCAGCATATCAATAAGTAGCTCGCCGAGGCTAAGTAATTTGGTCATAGTGTAAATCCTAAAAAACCCAGCAGAGCTAGGTCAAAATTCAAGGGAGAATTATTAAAACTAATTAAAGTTAGTGTAACAATCGCTGAAAAACATAGCTTCAGCGTTTGTTACACTAAAGATGATTAGTTAAACGCGTATTTAAGCGTTATTGATGTTGTGCGGCCATTAATAGTACGGGCGCGAATAATGTTATTATCTGGAATTGAGCCTTCTTCAGCTTCTGTAATACCTACCGTATCGAATAAGTTATTTACATTAAGTGCAATATTAAGGTTTTCAGATAAATCGTAACTTACAAAGCCATTTACTTGAGTGTAACCGTCAAATTTAAGGTCGTTATTGTCTTGAGCGTAAGCATCAGTAGTACCAATAAAGTTGACACCGGCAGCACCTTTATCAAAGCTATAACGAGCCATTAAAGAGTAGATTAAATCAGCTTGGCGGCGTGGCGTATTACCTACCACTTCAGGGGTAAGTGCATCCTTAGCAATTTCTGCATCAGTCCATGTTAAGTTACCACGAAAATCCCATGCATCGATGAAGTAAGTTGATTCAATTTCAATCCCTTTTGCTTCGTACTCACGGTCAAAAAAGGTTTGCGATGTTGCTTCAAAGTTTTGCTCTTCTGTTTCTGCATAAAACGCTGTTGCAAAAACTGAGAGTGAATCAAAACGTTTTTTAACCCCAAATTCATACTGGTTTACTTCATCAACGGCATCTTCATCAGCAACCGAACCGTCAGCGCGTACTTTACCAAATAAAAGTCGGTCAGCATTTGCACGGCCACCTTTACTCAATCGTGCAAATGTCGCAAGGCTTGAGTCTATTTGGTAGTTAGCCCCAATTGAATAGGATGCATAATCCCAATCGTAATTTACTGGGCTAGCATTTGCGGTATCAATGCCTGCTACATTTTGTTCAGGAACTGAAATCACTCCATCGCGATTCATATCGACCGTTGAGGTAACGGCACCTGCGTAGTTGCCGCGTGCTTCACCACTATCGTAACGAGCACTGGCGTCAATACTTACATCCCCCACTTTTGTTGAAAATGAAACATACGGGGCGCGGGTATCGTATTCTGTATCGTAATCACGCTGACAACAGTTACCCCAAAAAGGCGTTCCGTATGCATATAAACCATTTTCAGAAAACTCTGTACCATCAGCAGCTGTTACATTTAGTAGCGCCGCATTATCGCCTTTAAGCTCCATTAGGTAAGAGTTCCATAACCATGACATAGCAATATTTTGCGTTGAAGCGTAGTAACCAAACGTAACGCTTGTATCATCGTTTAGTGATTTAGTTAGTTTGAAGTCGTTCACAATAGAGTCAAAGTCGTTCATTGTGACGTCAAATGTATGAATACGCATGGCTAAATCGTCATTAAATGCAGCCCCGGTATTTGCATTACTAAGCGTTGCACCTGCGCCGCCAATACTTTGTGCAATAGCAGTCGCGCTGCCTACTTCAGCAGGAATAAGTGAATTAAAGTTACCGCTCACAGAGGATTTACGAAAACGGTTTTCAATACGCCAATCGTTATCTAAGTCAAACACGGCTTCAAAACCCACTGAGTCAACTTGCGGGTTCATACCATCGCGAATATCGCCGCTACTAATTTGATTTTCGCCATTTAAACGCACTGTTTTAGTAAATAATGCCGAATGCGGGGTATCCGATTGTGCGTCAAACCCTGGGATTGAGTCACCATTTGCATACATTGGCATTGGTAAGTAACCCACGCTTTTGTCATCTAAATGTTTGTAATAAAGACGCACGTAACCGTTTTCAAAGTCTTTTGTAAGGTTGGCTTTAATTTGCCCACCTTTATTTGATGTGTAACCTGTTTCACGCGGGCCTTCACCTTGGCGCACAAAACCACCTACATGAAAACGTACGCTATCACTAAGGTAAGTGCCGTATTCAAAGTCTGTACGAATAGTGTCGTAATCAAGGCCCAGTGTTGTAGAAATACTGCCTGATTCGTTTTCACCATTTTTAGAAATAAAGTTAATTATGCCGCCCGGTGCATTACTTGCTGCAGTCGAGGCCGAACCACCACGAATTGATTCGATAGTTTGTACGGTATTATCTAGGCGCATAAATATATCAGCGTTACCAAAAGCAATATCACCGTATTGCATAACGGGTAAACCGTCTTCTTGTAATTGTAAAAACTTAGCACCACCAGAGGCCACAGGTAAGCCGCGTACAGCAATGTTTGCGTTACCTTCACCGCCGGTTGATTCTGAGCGTACGCCCGGAATAATTCTAAACGCTTCAGCAGTTGAACGGGGTGTAGATACTTCAACTTGAGCAAGCGATAGGCTGCTCACTGATGAGCTTGATGCCATAATGGTTGTACGACGTGGTACACCGGTTACAACGATAGTCTCAAGACCTTTGTTAGCTTGCGCTTGTGTGTTTTGCTCTTCTTGTTGTGCATAAACGCCTTGGCTTACAGCCAGCGCTAAAGCACTCATTAAATATAAAGGTGTGTTGTGTGTTGTCATGTGAACGCCTCGTTTTGTGAGCCCGAAGGGGTTGTTATTTTTACTTAATCGATTAAGTAAAAATAACAAATCTTTTACAATAAGCAAATTATTTTATTCTTTATTTGCTGTTTTTTTACTCATCTATTGATTTATATAGTGTTTTTTTAGCACTCAATTTGTTGATTTACTCAGTTATTAGGTTGCTCTCTTGTAAAGCGCTGGCTGATGGGTCACGGAAATAGTTAAAAAGCATCGCTAAAAATAAAATAATGGCAAAGCCGGTTGCAAGATAAAAACCATAACGTACATGACCAAAGTAATCGCTGATCATACCCATAAATAAAGGTGCTAATGCGGCTGAAAGTGCAGTGAAAAATAATATAACCCCAGCAACTGCGCCATGTTGTTGTACCGGGAAGCACGATATTCCTTTGGAGTTTAAGGTCGGGTAAACCATCGACATAAATAACCCTGAAAGCGGCAATAAACCAACAGCCCAATCAACGCCACCGACTAAAGTACCCACATAACATAGTGCAATACCTAAACTTAAGTAAGCCATAACACCTTGCCAGCTATAGCGGTTTAATAACCACACCGCAATAAAACGCCCTGCGGCACGCAGTATAAAAAATATGGTGAGTGCATAGGTTGCCAAAAGGGGCCAAGAGCCCGTGTAGTCTTTTAACAGCGTCGGCATCCATACATAAATGGCAACCTCGGTTGCAACATAAAGCGCAATGGCGAGCGAAAAGCCAAGCGCGTAGGGGTTTTTTATCATTTTCATGGTGGTAGCAAGTGAAGCGGGCTTTTCAGTGCTTTTAACAACGCTCGGATACTCTGCACGCCACGCTAAAAACGCTAAAATTAAGCACATAATACCGGCAATAATATATAAATAAGTCCAACTTACATTTTGTACCAGTAATACACCAACAAGTGCAGGCCCAACAATGGCACCAATACCAAAAAAGCCTTCTACTTTGTTCATGGTTTTAGTGTGCTCTGCGTTGCTATGAGAAATATCACCTAATAACGCTAAAGCGCCGGTTTTAAATAAGCCAATAGCTAAGCCAATACAGCAAAGCAAAAAAATAAAAAATATAAAGCTGCTACTAATGGCGAATAAAAAGCAACTCGCAGAAAATAGTAATAACCCAAGCATAATCGTTTTTTTACGCCCGAGGCTATCGGCTAAAAAGCCTAAAAATAATCCGCTAAAGGCAATGAGTGCCATAGGCGCATAGTGAAATGCGCTGGCTTGGGTCATGCTTAAACCAAATTCAGTTATGAGCTCGGGAATGATCATGCCAACGGCATCGGAGGTCATGGCAAACATAAAAAACATCATATATGTGAGCCAGCGAATTTGTTGCAACGGATCGCTGCTTACGTGTGTGTGTGATTTTGTCATGTGCTTTTCCTCGTTAAATGCGTTCTTAACACCCAGTAAGTCAGTCAGTTACTGATTATAGTATTAATGTCGCCACGATATTTGTATGTAAAATTTATAAAAATAACTTGTAAATTCGTACGTGCTAGTTAAAGATATATCTTAATCGATTAAGTTTCAACATGGTAATCACACAATGATGAAGAATAAAGTTCAATTGATCACATACGCTGATCGAATTACTGGCCAAGATATAAATGCACTTACCACTCTTTTACATGGCCCATTAGAGGGCGTTTTTGGTGGTGTGCACTTATTGCCATTTTATAACCCAATTGATGGCAGCGATGCAGGCTTTGACCCGATTGATCATAGTGAAGTTGATTCTCGAATCGGTACTTGGGACGACATAAAGGCACTCGGTAAAGACCATGATTTAATGGCTGATCTCATAGTGAACCATGTGTCGGCGCAATCTTTTCAGTTTCAAGATGTACTGGCTAAAGGTAAAGCGTCAGAATTTTGGGATTTATTTTTAACCAAAGAGGACGTGTTCCCCAATGGCATGAGCGAGGCTGAGCAGCAAGCTATTTACCGTCCACGCCCAGGCAGTTGTTTTACGCCAATGAAATGCGGTGATGGTCAAACGTATGATTTTTGGACCACTTTTACCGATAATCAAATTGATATAAACGTAAAAGTAGAGGCAGGAATTGCGTATTTAAATAATGTACTTACTAAGTTCTCTGCTAACAACGTTAATATTATTCGTTTAGATGCAGCGGGTTATGCCATTAAGCAGGCGGGTACTAATTGTTTTATGCTAGATGAAACGTTTGGCTACTTAGATAACTTATCAAAGCAAGCCAACGATTTAGGCATGGAAACCATTGCAGAAATTCATAGCCATTATCAAACACAAGTAGATGTAGCTAAGCGCGTTAATATGGTTTATGACTTTGCGTTGCCACCACTTATTCTACATAGCTTGTTTAATAACAATGCGGATGCATTACTCAAATGGCTAAAAATATCGCCGCGTAATTGTTTAACGGTACTAGACACCCATGATGGCATAGGCATAATTGATGCAGGCCCAATGGGCGAAAAACCAGGCTTATTAAATGCAGAACAAATTGATAACCTAGTAGAAACCATGCATGCAAATAGTAACAATCAAAGCCGCCAAGCAACAGGCGCGGCTGCCAGTAATGTCGACTTATATCAAGTAAACTGTACTTATTACAATGCATTAGGCGCTAATGATTTTGACTATTTGCTGTCGCGAGCAATTCAATTTTTTGCGCCAGGTGTACCGCAAGTTTATTACGGCGGCTTATTTGCCTGTGAAAACGATATGGAACTGTTAGCAAAAACCAATGTTGGCCGTGATATAAATCGCCCATATTTGAACGCGGCTAAAATAGAGCAAGCCCTTAATAAACCGGTAGTAAAAGGGCTCATAGAGCTAATTAAAATGCGTAATGAACATCCCGCATTTGCAGGTGAATTTTCGGCTCAAGGCGGCGCAAGTGTTTGCTGTTTAATGTGGAAGCTTGAACAACAATCAATTTCTTTGAGGATTGACTTTGCAAGCCGTACTGCACTTATTACGCAGCTTAATGGCACTCAAGAAAGCACTCTAAACTTACAAAGTTTATTGGCTTAATAGCTTTATTTGTTGAAAACCAAAAGCCAAGCAGTTTCTGCTTGGCTTTTTTATTTGCTTTATTAACAGTGCTTAGCTACTTGCACCAATATCGAGTGCGTAACCTACTTCATATTGTTTTTCTTCTTTAGAAATAAATAAGTTAGCAGCCATAACGCCCTTTTCTTGGCTATTTTGATGAATTGTAGTGAGGCGAGGTACAAAACGAGCGGCTTCTTCTATGCCATCAAACCCCACAATACGCAGCTCACTGCCTATTTTTATCCCTTGTTTTATGGCTTCTCGCATGGTGGCAAGGGCAATTAAATCGCTCATGCATATAATCACGTTAGGGCGAGGAGAGGCTGTTAATACCTCTTTTGCGGCAATATTTGCAAAGCGCTCACTGCTTTCAGGAATATTCCAAATGCGGTCATCGGCAACCGTTATATTGGCCTCACTTAAGGCGCGTTGATAGCCACGCAAACGTTGATGCGAAATAGATTGGCCAGTTTCAAATTCGTGATGTTCGTATACCCGGCACAATACATTTTCATCAAGTAATCTTAAACCTAATATAGCCACTTTATCATCTTGATTATGCAAAACATGTTTGGCTATTTCATAACTGGCTTGCTCGTTATTAACATTAATTGAGGCGTTACGGGCAATGTCAAAATCAACCGTCACCACATGTTTAGAGACTGTTTTTAGTTGCTCTACTAGTGCTTTATTGCGCGGGCGACCATAACAAATAAAACCATCGACAAAATCAACAACGCTGTTGAGGTTGTCACTGTTGCCTGAAAACAATAAAACATTAATATTATTTTTTTCAAGTACCGAGGTTACTCCCCGCATAAAACTGCTCGCAACAGGGTCTGATACCATGTATTCCACGCTATCAGGAAGGACTAATGCAACAATATTAAACGTGCCACTTCGCAAAGATTGCGCCGCTTTATTAGGGCCATAATACCCCAGCTCTTTGCACGCTTTAAGTATGGCTTCGCGGCGTTTAGCAGAGAGTTGATCCGGGCGATTAAATGCATTTGATACCGTAGCATTAGACACACCTAATTCTTTGGCAATACTCTTTAATGTCCAGCGGGTGGGTTTACTCATCGGTGACTCATTACTACTTACAACATTGCAAACAATCTAGCATATTAGGCTGTTTAATATAACAAAAACTGTTGTGTTAGGTTAGTGGCGACACGCTTTTGGTGCAATACCAAAAGTTTGCTTAAATAAACGACTAAAATGACTGGCGCTATTAAAACCCAGATCGTAGCACACCTTGCTTATAGCGTGGCCTTCTAATAAAAGCGTGCGGGCTTTTTTAAGCCTAAGTTGTTGCTGCCAAAGTGCAGGGCTAGTACCAAAAGCAAGTTTAAATTGCTGGTAAAACTTACTACGACTCATACAGGTTATTTTGCAAAGGGTGTTTATATCGAGGTTTTCGCTTAAATGCTCCTCAATATAATGCAGTGCATCACTCACGTTACTTTTTAGGCGCAGCTTATCGCAGTTTGCCAGCAATAAATCACGGCTCTGTTGTTGTAATAAACGGGTGATCAATTCGTTTAACGATAAATCAATTAAGTAGTGTCGCTCGGCGCCTTGCTCACTAAATAAATGCACCATGCGCTCTAATAATTGCTGCGTTTGAGTATTATGTTGGGTATGCACTAAATTAGGGTTGTATTCAAACAAGGCATCGTTTGCAAAACTTTGCTGCATATTAAGCGCATTAGCCACATTGGTTATTTTATCGGTGCTTATTTCAATGGCTAAACAGGTGGTGGGTGCGTTTAAGGATGCATGCGGAAAATCAATTAGTACGCCTTGCTCAGGTGCTAATACAAACGATTCATGTGGTAAAAACGCTTTGTGGTATTGACTGCTCTCAACATGCATTATTTTTTTACCACTGAGCATGGCACAAAACAGTAATTCGTTTGAGTGCAACGCCACTTTTTGCGCACTTTTATAGGTATCGTAAATACTTAGCTCGGAGTTATCGGCAGCAAAGGTCACTTTGTTTTCAATCAGTACATCAAGTTGTTGGCGTTTTTTATTTAACTGAGATGTGTGCATGTTCAGCCTTTTTTAATCGTTATAGAGCGTTTTTAATGTGGACTCACAGACAACTTTTTTGGACAGCTAAGCAAGTTTTTAAGCGCTTATTGGTCTAATGTCAATCAATACCGATTAAATATAAAGCAAGTTGCTACATTACTCTAACAAATTTCGGCTTAGACTTTTAGCTAACAACAACAAGAGAACACACATATGATTTACGCAAACCCAGGTTCAGCAGACGCACTCGTCACATTTAAACAGCAGTATGGTAATTACATTGGCGGCGAGTGGGTTGCCCCAGTCAACGGCCAGTACTTTGATAATATAAGCCCAGTAAATGGCAAGGTATTTTGTAAAGTACCGCGCTCAGATAAAGACGACATAAACCTTGCACTCGACAAAGCCCATGCAGTAAAAACCCAGTGGGGCACCACCTCAGTCGCCGAGCGCAGCAATATACTATTAAAAATTGCCGACCGAATTGAACAAAACTTAGAGTTACTTGCTGTGGCCGAAACATGGGATAACGGCAAAGCGATTCGCGAAACCCTTGCCGCTGATATTCCACTAGCCGCCGATCACTTTCGTTACTTTGCAGGCTGCCTGCGTGCTCAAGAGGGCAGCATTGGCGAAATAGACGAAACCACGGTGGCGTATCATTTTCATGAGCCACTAGGCGTTGTAGGACAAATTATTCCGTGGAACTTTCCATTATTAATGGCCGCATGGAAATTAGCGCCTGCACTTGCAGCGGGTAACTGTGTAATATTAAAACCCGCCGAGCAAACACCTGCCTCAATCTTGGTGTTAATGGAAATTATTGGCGATTTACTGCCAGGAGGTGTTTTAAATGTGGTAAACGGCTTTGGTAAAGAAGCAGGTGAAGCACTGGCAACCAGTACGCGCATTGCTAAAATTGCTTTTACAGGCTCAACTCCTGTGGGCTCACATATTTTAAAATGTGCAGCTGAAAATATTATTCCTTCAACGGTAGAGCTTGGGGGGAAATCACCTAATATCTTCTTTAGCGATGTTATGGAAAAAGACGACTCATACCTAGATAAAGCAATTGAAGGTGCCATTCTTGCCTACTTTAACCAAGGTGAAGTATGTACTTGTCCATCACGCTTGTTCATTCAAGAAGATATTTATGAGCAATTTATAGAACGTATTTTAAAACGTACTAAACAAATTAAACGTGGCAACCCGCTTGATAGCGAAACCATGGTAGGCGCACAAGCCTCTAAAGCCCAGTTTGATAAAATTTTAAGCTACATTGAAATTGGTAAAGAAGAAGGTGCTGAAGTATTAACTGGCGGCCATGTTGAGCAATTAAGCGACGAGCTAAACGGCGGGTATTACATTCAACCTACACTATTAAAAGGGCGTAATGATATGCGCGTGTTCCAAGAAGAAATTTTTGGCCCCGTTATTTCAATGTCGACCTTTAAAGACGAAGCCGAAGCACTTGAACTGGCTAACAGCTCAGAATTTGGTTTAGGCGCAGGGGTATGGAGCCGTAATATGAATCGTGCTTATCACTTTGGTCGCAAAATAGAAGCAGGTCGTGTATGGACTAATTGTTACCATATGTACCCAGCACATGCAGCGTTTGGCGGTTATAAAAAGTCTGGTATAGGCCGCGAAACTCACAAACTCGCGCTTGATCATTACCAACAAACTAAAAACTTGCTAGTAAGTTACAGCGAAGATCCGCTTGGCTTTTTTTAATAACGCGTTTTAGTTTAAACAAACAACCTATAAGTAATGAAAGCGCTACATTTTTGTAGCGCTTTGTTTTTTTAAAACTAATACCGATAGCATTTGATTAGTGGTTAATTATAATGATAAAGAAATGATTTATTAATGAGGCGCTGGGTTGAAAAAGTAGATTAAAGGTTCTAGCTCAGGGCTGTTATGACTAGGTTTCAGGCTGTTTGTACAAGCTCACAGCTCGTCACTCGAAGCCGGCTCATTTTCTCCTCTGTGTTCAAAAAGGCTTTAATGAATTAATCACAAAAAGGATTATGGTGATGTTTGAAACGATTGCGATTTATTCAGGGTTAATAGCCACATTATGGATTTTCATTGGTGTTTATGTAGCAAGTCGGTTTTATGAAGGTTACAGTCATTCTAAACAATTTTGTAGTGAATTAGGTGCAACGGGAAGCCCAACTGAAAAACTGTCACCGCTAATTAATAATTATCCTTTAGGTTTTCTATTTTGCTTTTTTGGCTGGTATTTGGCGCAATTGGCTAATGTTTCTATATTGGTTAATATTGTTGGTTGGTTAGTTATTGTGCATGGTATTGGTACCTGGGTTGCGGGTTATTTTCCTATGGATGCTGACCCATTTACTAAACATCCAACTTTTAGCTGCAAGGTTCACTCTTGGGCTGGTTTTATTATGTTACTTTCGCTGGTTGTAGCACCAATATTAATAGCTATTAGTCCAACCACAGAAATTACTCCTTTATACTTTCGTGTTTTTTCAATTGTTTCTGTTATCGCCACAGTTTATTATCTGTTTGCTATGGCTAAAGCAATAAAACTACAAAGTAACCCTGGTAGCTATCAACGTATCTCTTATGGTATCCAATTAAGTTGGTTAAGTGTTTTTTCAATAGTGTTAATGTAATTTTAAACTAATTTAAATCGCCTCCAATAATTTAGTGACTTAACTCACTAACGACTATGATTTATTTCAGCTTATTATTTGGCTCCACAACTCAAGGAAGGCTCATGAATATAAACCACACTAAATTCCGTTTTATTTTACTAAAAGGTGTTCTAGGCTGGGGAATTCCTACCGCTATTTTATTTCAATTAATTATGTACTTTACAGGTGAGCAAGATTTTTTTGATGGAATCATTTCATCTTTAATAATATTTCCTTTAGTAGGCATATTATATGGATATTTTTTGTGGCATTCGAAATATAAAAAAGAGCGAAATAACTGAGATAACAACCTTAATCACTTGTTTGTTGAAATTTTTTAGCTGTGATTACAAGGAGGTTTGAGTGAACATTTGTGAAACCCAAAGGTTGCTTATTCGGCAGTTTTCAATTGATGATGTGCCGGCATTAAGTGAAATTCTTAATGACGATGAAGTGATGAAATACTCAATTCGTGGTGTGTGCGATGAAGCCGCAACTGGTGAATTTATAAAGTGGTGTTTACAATGCTACGGATCATACGGTTTGGGCCCATGGGCACTAATAGATAAAAACAGTAACCTACTTATAGGGTTTTGTGGTGTTTCTCCACAAAGTGTCGCGGGTAACGAAGAGCCTAATTTAGGGTATCGATTAGCGGTCGATTTTTGGAATAAAGGCTTAGCCTGCGAAGCGGCTAAAGGTGTTTTAAAGTATGTGTTTACGCAAACTACTCATCAATCGGTCGTTGTTATTATTGAACCTGAGCATATTGCGTCATTGAAAGTAGCAAAGAAAATTGGCTTTACAGACTACAGTACTCATGAATTTCATGGTCGTACCGTACAGTTATATCGATTAACTAAGGCGCAGTGGAGTAACTCACTTGTTTAAATAATACTATGTAGGTAGTAAGCTGAAAGAATAGTTAGTGTTGATTTGTTAAGTATCAGTTTTTAAAAAGGAAATTTTTAATGGATATAGATTCTCATATAGTTCAACTTGAAAAAAACAACCGAAAGTTATTTAGTGCATCTCATTATTTGGGGCTTACGATAGCGATGGCTGTTATTGTTTTGTTGTTAATGTTTTATTCAGCCCATTGATAGGGCTTGCTTGTTCAGGTTTTGCTGCTTTCTTTTTGAACTTTTTCTATTCACAGTATAGCTTTAGAAAACTCAACGCCCGCATAACACTACTGCAAACCAAAATTGAACAAACGTCTAAGTAAGGTGTTGCTCTAAATTTAAAGCCAGTTCATTTTAAATCTTACTCGTTGTTAGCTGCTTTTAATGTTGTTAAGTTACTGCTATAAAAATAATTTGCTGATACTTATTTGATTTAAGGTATTTTTAGTTCCACCAAATGGGTTTACAGTAATTATATAACCTAATTTAAAATGGATTTTCATGAACATAAAAACAAAAATAGTTAGCCGTACTTTATTGAGTGCTTTATTAATTACGCCTACCTTGAGCATGGCAGAATTAGCAGTTACTCCTCAAACACCAGAGCAATGGCGCAGTGTTACTGATCGTGATATTGAAGCTGCTTACAGTATTTCGGCAAAAAACCACCCCGGTATGTTTGATGTTAACAACCCAGTCTTTCCTGAGCTATTAAAGCAAGCAAAAGCAGAAGCACTTGCACTGTCTGCCAAAGCGAGCGGGCCGCAGGTTCATGTTGCGGCAATTGCGCGTTTTAGTACTGTGCTACAAGATGGTCATGCAGGTGTGTTTTCAAGCGTTGAACGACCTGCTCGTCGTTGGCCAGGTTTTAGTGCCGTTTGGCGGGGTGATGCATTAAAAGTGTATTACAGTGAAACAGATAATATAAATAAAGGTGATGTGATAAGTGGTTGCGATAGGCAAAGTACCGAGACGTTAATGCGACAAAGAGTGTTTAAATTTCATGGACAGGTTACACAACCTGGGCATTGGTGGCAGCAAGGTTGGCGGTTACTAATTGATGAGGGCAACCCATTTTTAACACCTCTAAAAGAATGTCAATTTGTTAAAGCCAATGGGCAAGCTTACAGTAAAACCCTTGATTGGTCTGTTCGGCCAAAGAGTGTAAGTAAGCATTTAACACATGCCTATAATGGGGATGAGCTTACAACCGATTTAACTTGGCCTGCGCAAAACATAGCGTGGATTGCTATGCCCAGTTTTGCAAATAACGATAAGCAAACTCATGATTACAATAACTTGTATAAAAAAGTGACTGATCAACGTTCTAAGTTACTCAGTGCAAAAACGGTGGTTTTAGATCTTCGTCATAACCAAGGTGGCTCGTCGTATTGGAGCTTAAAGCTTGCAAAAGCGTTGTGGGGTGAGCAAGTTGTTGAACAAAAAATGGATAACTACTCAAAAAATAGCCGAGTTTGGTGGAGAGCGTCAAAAGATAATACTAGCCATGTTAAATCATTAATTGAAGTGTTGAAAGATCAACCTAAAGCACAAAAAGAGTTTAAAGAAATAGCTGCAGGTATGGCGCAGTCACTTGAAAATAATAAGCTATTTTACATCGAAGAGCCGCAAAGTAAACCAAACCAAAGCGATAGCACGGTGCCAGAGAGTGACTTTAAAACACAGGTTTTTGTTATTGTGCCGCCACAGTGTGCAAGTGCGTGTCTTGATGCCATTGATGTATTTAAGCAGTTTTCAAACACTCAGTTATTTGGCGCGCCAAGCAGTGCTGACTCACTGTATATGGATGTTCGATTAGCTGAGTTACCCTCAGGTTTAGGTAAAGTGATAGTGCCTAATAAAGTGTATGTGAATAGAGCAAGAGGAAAGGGCGATTATTATAAACCCGATATTGCCTATAACGATATTGATTGGACAACCGATAAGCTATTAGAAAAAATTAAACAGTTATAAAAAAAGCCGCTCAATGAGCGGCTTTGACTTTTCAACTATAAGGGGTAATCAAAAACTGTATTTGGGCAATGTATTAATTGCCCATAGAGTATCTAACGCCAAAGGCATAACGAGGGCCGTATTGAGCCGCGCTTAAGAACTGACTTTCGAAGCGACTGAATGAACGCTCGGTTTCGTTGGTTAAGTTCACACCTTCAAAGAATACCGTTGTGCTTTCGTTAACTTCGTAGTTCACACTAATATCCCACTGTAAGTACTCTTCTGCGTATTGTGGAGGAGCCGTAGCACCTGAGTCAGGTAAACCTTGCGCAATTAAGTACTCATCACGCCATGCACCGGTAATTTTCACCGATAAGCCATCTTTTTCGTAAAAGCCTTGTATGTTTGCAGAATCACTTAAACCAGCTAATACTGCTTGAGAGGCAAGGTAGTAGTTATCGTACTCTACATCACCATCAACAACGGTGGCATTAAAGCCTGCACCAAAGCCTGAGTCGCCAAACAAGTGCTGAACAGCAAATTCAAAACCGTTTACTTTACGTGAACCAACGTTTTCAGGTGAATTGATGGTCCATTCAATCAGCGGATCAGTCGCTGGATCTGGTAATATACGGTTGTTTTCACCAATGCCTACGCCATTAGCTACAATTTCATTGTAAATTGCAGTGTCAGTTGCTTGATCTCCACGACCTTCAATGGCGGCTACTGCATTGTTCCAACGCTCACCTAAATACACATCATGTAAACCTTCAAAGGTAGTTTTTACCTGGGTGTTATCAATCCAATTATCTACGTCTTTCCAAAATAGACCAACAGCAGCGTAACTGCCTTCGCTGTAATAATACTCAAGGCTTAAATCTAGATTAGTTGATTTAAATGGCTCTAAGTTTGGATTACCACGGCTACCACTTCTTGAATTTAATTTAGGTGATGGTGTTAAAGCCAAGTTACCTAACATATCGCCAAGAGTTGGTCTGGTGATTGTTTGTCCCCATGATGCGCGGGTTACTAAGTCATCCGTAAGATCGACTTTAATATCAATCATAGGAAGTAGTAAGTCGTATTGTCCTTCATAGTCTACTTCAACTAATTCGCCACCAGCGGCAAATTGAGTTAACCACTCTGAACCGCCTGCCCAGTAAACTTGTTCCGCTACACGACTTTTTGCTGGGCTTACAATATCAGTTTCTTCATAACGAAGACCTAAGTTTACAAATACGTCGTAGTCGCTAACGTTAAATACCCAGTTGCTAGAAAGGTAAACACTAATGGTTTCTTCTTCTACTTCGTTAGTTGGGAAGTTATCAAAGCTACCAATTCGGTAATAATCACTACCAATTACGTCTTCGGTCAAATAAGCACTTTGACGAGCAAATGCTTCATCAAGGTCATAAGTGTAAGCATAACCTGGCGCTACGCCGTTAGGACCAAATGAAAATTCATCAAGGAATCCGCTTAAATCAATCCTTTCGAACATCGCATCTGGGAAAATTTCAGCGAATGTACCGTTGTTAAAGCCAGGTGCATTGGCGTTATTAGAGCCGCCCCAACCACTGAGTGTTTGCTTAGTGTAAGCCGCACCAAATTTAACGGTTTCAAGACCAATATCTGTATAAGTAAATAATTTACCGTCTAATTGTACTTGAGAAACTTCTGACTCACCTGGTGTTCTGGTAAAAATACTGAAGTTAGAACCAATTTGATTTGGACTTACTTCTTGTGTGCCGTTGTTCCAATTAATATTAAAACCCGGTACATCGCCTTCGCGGAAAAAGTATTCTTTAGTAGATAACTCTGCTGAGCCCAAAATAATACGGGCATTAGAATTTAAGCCAGGATCTTTGCCATTATCTGTTGTGGTTTTTGAAGTATGGGCATCAAAGTTAAAACTAAGGTTTTCTGTTGCTAACCATTCAACATTGATACCGGTTGCTTTTGAGTCTACCTCGGCAGTTTCACGAAATGCCGTGAATGAGGCATCATCACCGGCTGAGTTATAGTAAATAGCGGTGCCATTTTCATCTAGCTCATAGGCATTACCATTACCACCAAACGAACCGTTCCAAATACCCCACGATAGTGAGTTATTACCTGTTGTTGCATTTGAGATTGTGTGATCTAGTGTAAACGTTAAGTTATCTGTTGGTGCAAACTGAAAAGTGGCTTGCGCATTTAAACGTTCACGCTGAATATCATCTTTTGAAAAGCTGACTTCTTGTGGGAAGAAAGCGGCAGATACAAACTCACCATTATCCCCAGCATTTGGATCGAAAAACTGCTTAGCTGGGTTACCATCTGCATCCATTGGGCGGTTATCAATTATGTTTTCAGCATCAACCGATAGGTTAGGGTTGACTAACCAAGAGCGTACATTGGCTGCTTGGCGCTGAAAATCACGGCGGTGGTATGAAAAGTTAGCTGAAAAACCAAACATTTCGTCAGCAAAAGTATTGCTGTAAATACCTGCAATTTCAGGTGTTACTTCATCACCTTCTTCTACCGATGTATCGTGAATGCCTTTAGCCATCAATGAAAAGCGCTGACCCGGCTTTTGTAGAGGTTTAGCGGTAACAATATTTACAGTTGCACCAAGGCCACCTGTTGGTGTATCCGCACGCGCTGTTTTCATAACTTCAAGTGAACTAACGCCTTCAGATGATAAGTTCTCAAAGTTAAATGAACGCGTAAAACCGGTGCCTGCCATTTGACGGCCGTTAAGTGTTACAAGGTTAAACGATGGGCCAAAACCACGTACGGTAATTTGGCTACCTTCACCGTTTGAGCGACTTACCGATACACCCGTAATACGTTGTAGCGATTCAGCTAAATTAGTATCTGGAAATTTACCCATTTCTTCAGCAGAAATGGCATCAACCACGCCTGATGCGTCACGCTTTACATCCATTGAACGGATTAATGAACCACGAATACCTTTTACTTCAATAACTTCTAGTTCAGGTTCGGCAGTATTTTCTTGCGCAGCATAAGCGAAGTTAAATGTGCTTGCAGCGATGATAAGTGACACAGAAGCCGCTAGTGGGCTTTTTTTAAACTTATTTGTGTTCATAATTGCTCTGCTTTTACTTAATTTATTACGGTAAGTAGGTACTTTTAATTTAGTACCTACCACTGAATTAGGGTTTATGGGTTAGCGATAACCACATTGTCGATACGATAAACTGCACCTTCACCTGTTCCCCACGCTGGGAAAACCATCAGTACATTGATATCGCTAATGTCTAAACCTGCATCAAATAATGATTGCACTGTAAACGTGTATGTTTGCCATTGCCCAATAACCGGTACTTCACCTTCAACGCTTTGTGCAAGAGGAAGCTCTACCGCCGTTGCTGCACCTGTTGACTCAATTTTAAATGTCCACACTGAGTCAGGATCATTTGGTGGTGTCACCATTTTCATTTCAAATTGCACAACACCATTTGCTAATATTGCTGATGCATCAAAAGAAACACCTTCGTCAGCTAAAAAGCCCATTACTGTTGGTGTAGCACCAATAACAAACTCAGCCACTGTGCCGTGTTCAGCATCGTCAGTTTCTTCAGTCGGTGTAGAGCCACCACAACAGTCCCAAATACTCCACATATCTGCGGCTGTATCTTGGAAAATAGTGATTTCATCGCCTGCTGATGCACTCGGATCGTACATTTTAGCGTTATCAACACGGTAAACCGCACCTTCACCTGTGCCCCATGCTGGGAATATCATCACTACATCAATGGCACTAACATCTAAACCTGCGCCCGCTAAGTCAGCGAATGTAAAGGTATAAGTTTTCCACTCACCAGCAACGGGTGCATCGCCAGCATCGGTTAATGGAAGCTCTACCGCTGTATCGCCTTCATTAGATTCAATCTTCATTGTCCAAACAGCTGCTGGATCATTTGGATTTGACATTACTTTTACATCAAACTGTAGTACACCATTTTCTAAAATACTTGTTGCATCAAATGGTTTACCACTACCACCGGCTGAGGTGCGAGTATTAAAGCCCATTACAGTGGGTGCTTCGCCAATGCTAAACTCTGCGGTTAAACCGTGTTCTTCATCATCTACTACCTCAATTGGTGTTGAACCGCCACAACAATCCCACATTGGCCAATCTAGATTTTGTCCGTCTGTGAATAGGTCAACTTCTGGGCTTCCAGGTAAATCACCTTCAATCGCAACATTGGTAATTAAATATTCAGCGCCTGCACCTGTTTGCCATGCTGGGAATACCATTAATACATCAATGGCACTTAAATCTAAGCCTCTTTCTTGTAGTAAAGAAAGTGGGAATGTATAGGTTTGCCATTGGCCAGTAACAGGAGTAACACCTTCATTACTATCGCTAAGGGCTACATCGCCGGTATTAGGACCACCATCACCCGCTTCGGCTTTTAATAACCAAGTAGTTGAAGATGTTGGTGGCGTTACTACTTTCATATCAAAGGTGAGTCGGCCATTTAAATCAAGTAGAGGTGATGCATCAAATGGAGATGAAGTGCCAGTAAAATCATCAGAGAAGTGACCACCGCGGGTAGAGAAGCCAAGCACAGTCCCGTTATTATCGTTAATGTTAAACTTAATTACCTCGCCTTTGTCAGCGTCAGTAATGGTTTCTGGTGTTGTTCCACCGCAACAATCCCATGCGATCCAGTTGGCATTTAAGCTGCCATCAAAAATATCAAGATTCTTTGCAACACCATCACTTGGCGGGGTAGGTACAGGGGCTTTACCTTCAACAAGTGCATCTTCTAGGCTATCGTAACCTGGGCGTACTGTTTCACAGCCTTTACCTGTGGTTGGGTTAGAGGCACATTCGTAAACACGCACGTAATCAATTTCAAAACTTTGACCTTCTGCAAATGCTGCAGCGTCAACGCCTAAGTTATTTACGTTTTCAGGCCAATCACCACCAACAGCATTGTTTAAAATAAGGTAAAAGTCTTTATCAAATGGGGCATTATCCCAATGCGTTGTTAGCTCGCCGCTACCTTGTTCAAAGTATTCAGCAAACCAACCTTTATGCTTTAAGCCAACAGGTTCATCTTTTGAATTGTAACGAACTTCAGAGCGACGTTGAGTGGCGTATAAATAGCCATCTACGTACCAGCGAATTTCGCCTTCTTGCCATTCAATTGCGTAAGTATGAAAATCGTCTGCAGGATTCATCCCTTCAGGGAATGTATACGCTTTACCAGAACTTGAGTTATTTGGCCATTCGCGACCATAGTGAAGTGTGCCATGAATATTAGCTTCAACGGTGCCATCTTCAGCAACTGTTTTTAAATTTACCGCTTCTAAAATATCAATTTCGCCAGAGCGCGGCCAAGTACCATATTCTTCATCGGTTGGCATCATCCAAAAAGCTGGCCAGCTACCTTGACCCGAAGGTAACTTTGCACGCATTTCAAAGCGGCCATAAGTAAAGTCTGCGTTGTAACGGGTGTTTAAACGGGCTGATGTGTATGGTTTTTCTGCGCCTTCTTCTGCAGGTAAGGCGACTATGTTTAGTACACCGTCTTTAATAAAGGCGTTTTCTTCACTGTCGGTATAACATTGTTTCTCGTTGTTACCACCGCCAGCGCAGTTTAATTCAAAGTTCCACTTGTTAGTATCAATACTAGTGCTGTCAAACTCATCGTTCCATACCATACGCCAGTCAGAGACTGGTTCAGTAGGGTTTACTTTTTCAATATCTGTAGTAGTGGTTGCTGCGTCACCACCACAACCCGCCAGAGATGCTAATGAAATAGCAGCCAAAAGGCGAGTAATGCGTGTTGTTTCAATGTTCATAACTGAACCCCGTTCAACTGATTATTGTCAGAATATAGTGTATTTGTTGATTTTTTCATTTTTGTAAGCGCTTACATTTTCATGTGTGATAAATGTAAGCGCTTACAAATAATATGGGGGATTTTTAACTGGGTCAAGAATTTGTTTAAATAATTTACAATTGATTTACTTTTAATAGGGTGTTTTTGTTAACAGGAACGGTTAAACGCCCAAGTAATGTTATAAATAAAGGTTTAAAAGGTGTACATGGGCGTTTTCATTAGCCGTATTGCTATTTTTTAAATGGCATTATTAACAATTGCCACAAGGATGAATTTTGTTCGGGGTTTGGGTATTGGCTCAAACCAAGTGCAATACGTTTATCAGGCTGGCTTGCCTGTGATTTATAGCTGCCAAAAAGTCTATCCCACCAAGTTACACTAAACCCAAAGTTACTGTTTGTTTCTTCGGGGTTTTGGCTGTGATGTATGCGGTGCAGCGCTTGGGTGATAAGGATGAGGCGCAGTGGTTTTTCTATTGCGCTTGGCAAGCGAATATTTGCGTGGTTAAACAGTGCTAACCCATTGAGTGTTATTTCAAATATAAGTACTGCAATGGCGGGCACGCCAAGAGCAGTTATGGCGGCAAGCTTTATCAATATGCTAAGACCTATTTCAATAGGGTGAAAGCGCAGCCCAGTGCTTGTATCTACGTGCGCATCAGCATGGTGAACACGGTGTAAACGCCATAAAATTGGAATTTTATGAAATAATCTGTGTTGCCAATAAATCAGTATATCTAGCAACAGCAGGCTAAGTATAATTGCTACTGAAAGAGGCATAGTTAGTTGATTAAACACACCGATACTATGTTCTTGGTTATAAAGCGCGGCGGCGGTTAACCCTAAAGGAACCGCTAACCGAGCAATCACTGAAGAGGTAAATACAAGACCAAAATTCGCAACCCAACGTTTAGTGGCTTTTATGGGCGATTGCCGTGCAGGGGCTTGCCACTCAAGCAGCATCATTATGACTAAAATACTTACAAAACATCCAAGCCGCCACCATAATTCGTTATCCATTGATAGCCTCCGTTTTACTGATATTAGCTTCTAGTTGTTTTAATGTGTGATAACCGCCATAAATACGGGTGAAAATCGTTATGGCGCAAGCTGCAGCAAATAAGCTGGCCATTATGGCAAAGTGCTGCGGCCAAATACAAAAGGCAACAAATAAGGCAATGGTTTCTGTGCCTTCGGTTAAGCCATTTAAGTAGTAAAAACTTTTATATTTAAATTGTGGTTTGTCGAGTTTAAATTTTTCAGCGGCAATCGCAAAGGCCAAAAAGCTGGAACCGGTACCTATAAAAGTAGCCAGTAAAATAGCACCTGCAATGGCATTTTGTGCTGGATTAGCCAAAATAAAGCCCAGTGGAATCGCTGCGTAAAATAAAAAGTCGAGAGTAATATCTAAAAACCCACCCGCGCTAGAACTTTGATTAGCATAGCGGGCTAATGCGCCATCCAGTCCATCTAAAATTCTATTCAACGCAATGGCGATTAATGCGCCATACCACATTTCAAAGGCAAGTAAAGGCACGGCAAACATACCCACTAAAAAACCAAAAACAGTGAGTTGATTAGCTGTAATGCCGCTTTTATTAATGAGCATAACAACCGGTGTTAGTAGTGGCTTTATAATGGGGGTAACAAATTTATCTAACATACGTATTGCCTTGAATATGAGTCAGGTTTTAAGCATCAGTGCCTAAAGTAATCACTTTGCCAGCTGTTGCCTCGGCGTCACTGTGGTCGTGCGTAACCATAATGGCAGGCAATTTATGCTCGCGTATTTGACTAAACACCAGTTCGCGGGTATCAACACGCAATTGGGTGTCGAGTTTACTAAAAGGCTCGTCGAGTAAAATAGCTTTAGGTTCGCTGAGCAACATGCGTAGCAGTGCAACACGCGCTTGCTGCCCACCAGATAGACTGTCGGGATGGCGGGCTGCCAATCCTGTTAAGCCAACTTGTTCTAGGGCGTGGTCTATTTTTTCAAGACGCTGCTTTTTATTGCCTTTGGGCATAGCAAAGGCAATATTTCCTGCCACTGTTAAATGCGAAAACAATAAAGCGTCTTGGTAGAGCACCCCAATATGGCGTAAATGCGGGGGTGTGTTATCTATATTTTGATCATTTAGCCATACTTCGCCTTGTGCCCTAAAGTCTTTGGGCAAACAGCCTGTAAGCCAATTTAATAAGCTTGACTTGCCACTGCCCGATGGCCCCATAATGGTGAGTATTTCGCCGCCATTTACTTGCTCGTTTAAGCTTAGTAACAGCTCGCCTTGACGGTAAAGCTGACAATCTTTGATGTGTAATGATGACTGCATTAAATAGCCTTAATGGTTTTATAGTTAAGCGCGCGCTTTAAAAAAGTATTTAGGTAACACCCATGCCACACCAAAACCAATTAGCGGTAATGCCATTTGTAAAATGGCGTAAACTGCACTGGTGCGTCTGCTTGCGCCATTAGCAAGGGTTACGGCTTCGGTGGTAATGGTACTTATACGCCCGCCACTGGCTAAAAGTGTAGATAAATATTGGCCAAAACTAATCGCCAGTCCAAGCGCTATCGCGATTAAAATAGGGGCGAATAGTTGTGGCAATTTAACCTGTAAAAACACCTTGCAGGGACTTGTCCCCAAGCTTGCGGCAACGCGCGCTAATCGAGGGTCTAAACGCCTGTAACTATCGGCAATAGATAAAAAAACATACGGTAAAACAAATAAAACGTGCACAAATATCACATTAAAAAAGGCATGCTGGCTATTGAGCAGTTGTTGTAACCACACAATACCAAATAAAAACGCAATACTGGGCACTAATAAAGGAAGATAAATAATTAACTGTGTCCATTTCGACATGGGTTTCGTGTTTAACTGCTCGGCTTCTAAGCACAGCAATACCATAGTGATAGCAAACAGCGTACTTATTACCCCTATTATTAAGGTATTAAACAAGGGAGTATGTATTTGTGTAAATGCATGTTGAAAATGCAGAAATACCACGCTTGAGGGCACGGTATCCGGAAAACGCCAATAGCCCGCTATTGACCACATCACTAACCCAATTAGCGCAGCAACAATAAAAATTAAAATTAGACTCGTGAAAACATGAGTAAATGTGCAGATCAATTGATGTGCATACTGGCGGCGGCCATTAATAAGTGATTGCTTAAAAACTAGAGCAATGATTTTTTCAAGCAATAGCCACGTTAAGAGTAGTCCAACAGTGACCGCTAATTGTAACAGGGCACCCGCCGAGGCTTTTATTCGCAGGTTTAAATCTACATCGTTAAACCAGTGCATTATAGCAACGGCTAAAGTGGGAGGGGTATTTGGGCCAAGAATGAGTGGCATTTCAACGCTGGCGCTGGCATAAGCAAGTACTGCAAAAATAGGTAAACGTAACAGTGGGTATAAACTGGGTAGCACCACTTTAAAAAACGCCACCATAGGGTAATAACCTAAATTAACCGCAATTTGATGCTGTTTGCGTAGCTTTTTGCCAAGTTCGGGTTGCGCCAAAACACTCAATGCAATCAGTAGTAAAAAAGGTAACTCTTTAAGCACAAGCCCAATAATAATGCTCCAGCCAAAAGCGTCGTAAGGTAACGCGCCTTCTGGCGCTAATTGCCAGCCAGTTAACCATGGAGAAAATAAACGAGTAAATAACCCCGATGGCGCAATTAAAAAACTCACCGCAATCGCGGCAGCGGCATGCGGAATAGCCAATATTGGACTTAAAATATATTCAATGCGTTTAAGCCACACACTATTAAAAAACGCGCCAAGCATAATGATCATCAGCACAAACGCGATTAAGGTACTAATAAGCCCTGTTCGTATGCTCAGCTCTACCATGTGTGTCAATCCAGGCGTTTGCCATAATGCGTTAAATCCTGCTAAGCCAATATTTGTTTCATTGAGTGCCGGCGCCCAACCAAAGGCAGGTAAAAGCACGCCGATTACCCCCCCTAAAACGGGTAAAGTAAGCAATGCAACCAAACAGTAAGGACTTAGTTTGACCAAAAAGGTAAATAGGCTATTTGAAGCGGGTACTTTATTCATTGGCTAACCCCATAGCGCGTTTGCCAACCTTGCATTATGGCATTAACCCAACTTGGGTGAGGCTCACTGAGTGTGCGTTTTATGCTATTAAAAGGCAGCGCACTTGGGTGCGGTTGTGTGGTTTTAAATAAGGCTTGTTGCTGGGTATTTAGCATTGATTGGATCAACACGGTTTTATCGCCCCAAATAGTGGGCTTTTGTTTATGAGCTTGCGCTTGAGGGCTTAATAAAAAATTAGCGACTAACTGTGCGCCTTGTGCATGGCTTGCATTATACGGTATTGCTACAAAATGGGTGTTACTTAAACTGCCATCATGCATAGCATAACTGCGGGTGCTGGTGGGTAAATCAAAGCGTTGTACTGCAGCGGGCACTTCTGGCGCTGAAAAGGTAAACCCGATACTAAGCTCAGTATCGTCAATTAAGCGGCGCATTTGTGCGCCACTTTGCATAAAATGTTTGCCGCTACGCCAAAGCGTAGGGTGTAATTTATTTAAAAATACCCACAAAGGGTTGAGCACCTCAGTGGTGTTTTTATCTGTAGCTGGCTGGTTTAGCTGTGCTTTTAATTCATCATCGTTGTTGTTATGTAGTACCACTAAAGCGTATTTTAAAAAGCTCATGCCTAAAAAATCAGGCGGCTTTGGGTAACTAAAACGCCCAGGGTTTTGCGCGCTCCAAGTTAATAACTGATGTAGGGTGGTGGGTAATTGATTCGTTGTGCTGCCATCTATTGCTAGGCTGTCGTAATAAAAAGTGAGCGACGCTTGCCCCCAAGGCGCTTCCATCCCGTTTGTAGGCAAACCAAAATCAAAGTTTACCGCGGGGTTATTATTAGGATCGGTTAATGCAAAATTTGGCAGCGTCTGGGCCCAGTCTTTAAGCAGCAAGTCATGCTTACTCATAGCGGCAAAGTTAGCGCCATTGATCCAAATTAAATCGACACTGCCTTGAGCGTGATTATTGGCTGATTTTTCTGCTAATACTCGGCTTACTGCTTCGCTGGTATCGCTTAATTTTACATGCACTAATTCAATATCATATTGCGCTTTGACCTGCTCAGCCACCCATTGAATGTAGGCATTTATTTGCGGATCGCCGCCCCATGCATAAAAATAAACGGGTTGGTTTTTACCTTGGCTTTGGATAGTTTGCCAGCGAGTATCAGAGGGAGAGGTTGCCATGGTTTTAAAGCTAGCAACTAAAACAATGCACAAAGCAATACTCAAAAAACAATATCGGCTGAGTATTTGTATTGGCTTAACGACGTGCATTTAAATTCCAGTTGTAATCTAAAAATTTAATTTTCATGTCATTATTTTGCAGCGCTTTTTGTTGAGCGGGTAGCAGTTTTAATGCATCAGCGTATTGTGCTAAAAACGGGTGTAATGTGTTTGCTCCTTTAAAGCCTTGTTCAAAATCACCGCCGTACCATTTAAAAATAGACGATACATTTAAAGTATTGCCTGTTGCCATGTTGCGGGTGTTGTCTGACAAAAAACGAACAGTTTGCTGGTGTAATTGCTCTTCTAGTTTATCGGCCGAGTAGGCTTCTTCACGAAGTGCAGGGCAACCAATACTGGCGCAGTTTACTGCAAAGTGAATACGCGGGTCGTTGTATTTACCACTACCACGAATTAACTCATGCTCTATATCATCAAGGCTGCGTGTTTTACCTAGCAGCGAAATAAACTCTTTGCTCCACGGTGAACTAAAAAAGCTACCTAACTCTTTGATTGATTCAATATTAGGGTACTGCGTTAATATTAGTTCAACGGTAAAGGCATTATAGGCATTAATTAAAAACGCCAACTGTTTGTGTTTACCCCACGTGTTAAATTCACCTGGTGTGATGGCTGTTAACGTATTTAAATATGCTTTTAATTGGGTATGCTCGTGTTTAATTGCAGCGTAATCAACCTCAGTGCTGTGCCCATGATTAATAGCGACAACATGTTTAGTTAATAGCGTGTTCCAACTATCGTGCAGGTTTTGTGCACTACTTTTAAACGCCGTGACCAGTAGTGCACTTAAAACTAAAAACTTCAATAACGTATACAAAGGCTTAACCTCGGCGCCATGCATGGTATTTTTCAAGCATGTTTAAAACAGTTTGTGGAGCATGGTTACGTTTCCATTCACCAGCGGCATATTTGTTGCCTTCTGCCCATGTTGGGTAGCTGTGAATTGTGCCTAGAATTTTATTAAGGCCAAGGCCGTGTTTCATGGCTAAAACAAATTCAGCAATTAAATCGCCTGCATGCTCAGAAACCACAGTAACTCCGAGTATTTTGTCTTTTCCTTTAGGGGTGATCACCTTAATAAAGCCATTATTGGCGCTCTCAGTAATGGCGCGGTCTAACTCTTCAAACTCAAAGCGGGTGATTTCATAGTCTATGCCTTTATCAATCGCTTCTTGCTCGTTTAGGCCTACGCGCGCGACTTCTGGATCAATGAAGGTGGTCCATGGAATAACACGGTAATCTACTTTAAACTTTTTAAAGTGGCCAAATAAGCCATTAACCGCCGCGTACCACCCCTGATGAGCCGCAACGTGAGTAAACTGGTACGGGCCTACAATATCGCCTGCGGCAAAAATATTAGGGTAGAGTGTTTCTAAGTAGTCGTTAGTTACTATGGTTCGATTAGTTTCTATACCAAGCTCTTCAAGGCCATAGCCTTTGAGGTGTGCGCTTCGGCCAACGGCACACAGTAGCTCATCATATTCAATATCAATTTCGGTGTCGTTGTGCTTCACCACGAGGTACTTTTTACCCTCGCGTGCTTCACAGCGCAGCGCTTGGTGTGAGGTTAAAATATTAACGCCACTATCGGCCAATGATTGGTGTGCAAAAGCTGACACTTCAACATCTTCTTTGATCATAACGCGCTGAGTCATTTCAACTTGCGTCACACTTGAGCCTAAACGAGCAAAGCTTTGTGCAAGCTCACAACCAATCGGGCCCCCACCTAAAACAACCAGTTTTTTGGGCGCTTCGTCGAGCTCGGCAAATTTGCTCCATAAAGTATCGCTGGTAACGTAACCGGTTTCTTCAATACCTGGCAGTGGCGGTATAAACGGGCGTGCACCGGTGGCAATAACAAGTGTGCGAGCGGTAAGAGTTTGCGTGCTGCCATCGTTAAGTTTAATTTCCACTGTCCACGGGTCAATCAATTTTCCATAGCCTTTTAAAACCTCCACACCTAAATTTGTGTAGCGCTCTATGCTGTCGTGCGGGGCTATATCAGCAATGACTTGATGTACACGTGCCATTACTTTTTTAAAGGAAAACTGCGGTGTAGTGTTTTCAAGGCCATAGTTTTCGCCATGGCGCATTTGCTGTGCTATTTTTGCACTTTTAATAATCGCTTTACTAGGCACACAGCCAGTGTTTAAGCAGTCACCACCCATTTCGCCGGCTTCAATTAAGGTGACTTTGGCTTTTACTGCGGCGGCAATATAGCTGGTAACTAAGCCGCCTGCACCCGCGCCAATAACAATCATGTTACGGTCGAATTTTTTGGGCTTAGTGTAGTTTTTATAAACCCGTTGTTTTTTAAATACATTTAAAATCGCTTTCGCAATCAGTGGGAATACACCTAATAGAGCAAATGACAGAATTAAATCTAGTGACAAAATGCCCGATAAACGCTCAATTTGTGCAAGTTGAGTACCGGCATTCACAAATACAAAGGTGCCTGCCAACATACCAATTTGGCTCACCCAATAAAAAGTCCACGACTTAATAGCGGTTAAGCCCATTAATAGGTTAATTAAAAAGAACGGAAATACCGGTACTAAACGCAAAGTAAAAAGGTAAAAAGCGCCTTCTTTATCTACGCCTTTATCTATAGCAGCTAAACGCTCAGGAAACCGTTTTTTAATGGTGTCGCGTAATAAATAGCGTGACACTAAAAAGGCAAGGGTAGCACCAATCGTTGAGGCAAACGACGCCACCAGTAAGCCTTCTACTAAGCCAAATAATGCGCCTGCGGCCAATGTTAAAATAGCTGCGCCGGGTAAAGAGAGAGCCGTTACTACCACATAGAGTAAAAAGAACCCGCCAATAACTAACAACGGCGATTGCGCTTTGTATTGGTTAAACTGATCCATCGACCCTTTTAAGCCATCGAGTGTAAGTAACTGGTGCAAATTAAAATGAAAGAACATGCCAATACCGGCTGCTGCAATCAATAATAACAATAGTTTTTTAATCATATTATCTCTTGGGCTTAAAAGTTATGCGTTAGGGTAAGCTTGGCGTTTATTGGTAATTCAGGGAATGCTAATGTTGCGCCAAAATAGCCGCCTTCAAACACTGGACGCCAGTTATCTTGATTTGTGACGTTGTTCACATCTAATCGCAACTTAGTGCTAGGCGTAAACGCGTAGCTGGTATTGACGTTTAACGTGTATTGGTCACGAATTTTCACTGTTTGTAAAAAATCTAGCGGGTAACTCTTTGTATATAAAGCTGAAAAACCTGCCTGCCATTTCTCATTAATTGAATAACTACCATTAACGCTTAACGATTGCTCAGGAATACCTTGTACTTGGCTATTTGAAGGGGCAAACGCTGTATAACTTGGCGCGCCTATACCATTACCGGCAATAATATCTGGGCGTGAGTTATCAAACGCATCAGCAATTTGCGCCGAGTCTTGGCCAGTCGCAGAGTTATCGTAGCGTGCGTCAATATAGCTATAACCTGCACTTAACCAATATGGGTAAGCGTCGTAAAATACTTGGCCTTCAAAACCTGAGGTACGAATACCGGTATTGCTGCCATCGCGGTTGCGTAAACTACGGCGCTGGCTAAATAGGGCGCCATCAGCATACCAATCGCTGTTGGTAGGCGCATATTTTAAGCCAAATTCTACCAGCGTGTTTTCGGTTGCAAAGTTTTGCGCACTAATCGTGTTGTCACCACCTAAGGTGTTACCACCGGCCATACTATTTGAAGTCGCTTCGTTGTAACTTGCTGCGCCGTAACTTGTAAAATCAGTATTGAGCTTGTAATTAAAACTGATTTGGCCAGATTGCAGCGTGTCGTTAATGCTATCACTGGCTGCTGTTTGTCCTTGTGGCGCTATGGGATCGTGTGCTTCTACATCATAATAATCAAGGCGGTAACCCACACTGGTACGCAGTTTATTTGTCCACTGTGAGTCTTGTTGTATAGCAAAGCCAGTTTGCCAAGAACGCGAGTCGGTGGTGTCTGATAAGTTAAAATCACCACTGCCATCACCGTTTATATCGTATTGACCACCTGGAGATACAAATACACCGGGGCGCAGCTCAACTAAGCGTGCTTTTTGCGCATCGGTTAATGGAATACGACGGTTTGAAAGTGGACCCGTTAAATCAATTGGCGTGTCGGCCTCGGTGGTAAATTGGCTGTATCCAAGTACTTTGTTGTAGCGCACATCAAAGGCTAAGATAGTCTGCTGTTCATTATTCCATTGATACGTTAGTTCAGTGCGGTTTTGTGCGGTATCGGCACCATCTATAATTTCAACAAAACTGTTTTGAGCCACTTCATCACGTTTTAAGTGCTGAAAATAACTAATATTTTTAAGCGACGCTTTATCTGAAAGCTCGCGCTTATAAATACTGTGTAGTAGGTAAGTAGTGGCTTCGTTTTGGTTATCAGGGTCGGTAAGTACGGTGCTGCGATCAATGTTAACTAACCCTGTAGGAGATACAATTGAACCCGCTGCGGGTACTGTGCTGCCGTTTGCTTGAACGCCTTGGCCGGTAATGTAAAGACCATGGTCGATGAGTGCTTGAGTAGGGCGGTTAATACCGGCGTTGTCGGTAAACTCAACCTGATATAGCTCAAAGTTAATATCCCAGCTGCTTTTATCATCAGGCAATACTCGCAGTGCTGCAAAAAGACTGTCACTTTTAGTCCCTGAGTAATCGTAGTAGCTTCCATGATCAAGGTGTTCATAACTCACACGAAAACCAATTTTGTCTTTTACAATCGGTGCGGTGTAATCAAGCTGAGCGGTGTATTGATCCCAACGACCCGCAGAGAGCTTCGCTTTACCTTTGTGTTCTTCAGTGGAGGCTTGCTTAGAGTGTAAATTTACAAAACCACCATTGCGCTGGCTTGAACCAAACAATACTGGAGGAGCGCCTTTAACTACATCTATTTGTTCTACCGCGTTAAATGATAACGGCACACCAAAGCCGTTATTACCTGCTTGGCGACGAGTTCCATCTTGAAAAAGCTCACCTAATTGGCCACGAATAGTGGGTAAGCTTGGTGCACCAAAGCCACTGGCGGCATACGTATTAGGGCTCACAGCAAGTACATCTTGCAAGGTGGTAATGTTAAGTTGTTCTATTAGCTCTTTTGAAATAGGCGTGACTGAACGTGCTATATCTTGCAGTGCTAAATTATCGCCAAAGGGGCCATTTATGGTTGCATCTTTAACAGAAAGTCCTTGAGAATTTAAACTTTGGCCCGCTACTTCAATACGCTCTATGGCATTTTCTGTTACAGGCTTTGTTGTAGCAAAAGCAATAGCGGGTGTATTTAATAAAGCGGCTATAGATACGGCCAAGGATGAATATTTCAAACGTTTTCTCTCTGTAATTGTATGTTGATGGTTATAAAAGACCGAAAGGCTTAAAAATAACTTTCAGCAATTTAACAATATTGTTATTTATTAAAATATTAAAAATAGCTGCTTTGTTAATCGATTTATTAAACAAGCTTAACAGCTATTTACAATTATTATGAAATAAAAGGGAGTTTGTACGGTCTTTATTGCTTATTAGTTTATTTATATCTTTTTTAAGGAAATTTTATGACAGGTTCAATGAATACTGATGTACAAAATCGTTTGCAGTGGTCTTTATTATCGCTTCGGTGTGGGGTGTTTATAGTGATGGTAATGTGGACGCTAGATAAATTTGTAAATCCGGGGCATAGCGCCCGTATTTTTGAACATTTTTATGGGATCAGTGGCTCTACCGATACTATTGCTTATATTTTAGGTGCACTGCAATTATTGCTAGTAATAGCATTTTTGGTCGGTATTAAAAAACGTATTACTTACGGTGCTATTTTTATAATGCATGGTTTATCTACGCTTTCTTCATATAATCAATACATTGATGGCTTTAATAATTTACTGTTTTTTGCGGCGTGGCCTATGTGGGCTGCGTGTTTTGCGCTTTATTTATTACGCGATCAAGACGTAAAATTTACGATTAAATAATAAAGGCAAAAAAAATGGTTATAAGCGTTAGCCTATAACCAATAAAGTACACAGGGAGTGTAGGAAGTTCTGTTGTACGCAGTAAACGGTTAGTTACCCATTTACTGTGTGTCATCAAAAGCGCTTATTGGCGCTTTTAATCAAATAAAGTGGACTGTAATAAATACTTATTTTTATAAAAGCAAAGCTAATGCCAACTTTTAATGTATTGAAATATATAACTATTTATTATTTATAAGTAGAGGCTTTGCATAATGCAGGTAAATTTTTCTATATTGCAACGGTAAAGGTTACCGACTTTGCAATATAAAAAAATGGCAAGGCTTTTTAAAACAGAGGGGAGTTTTAGTATCGCTGATTTAAAAATCAGCGGCTACTTCAAATTCTAAACGTTGATGAGAAATAGGGTGGGTGAAGGCTAAATACTCGGCATGTAAATGTAAGCGCTCTGCCTCTTCACCATAATGAGTATCGCCAACTATCGGGGTATTTAAACCTAATTGATGAGCGCAATGTACCCGTAACTGATGTGTACGCCCTGTTTTAGGGTATAACTGCAGTCGGGTGGTGTTGTTTTTGCGCTCCAGTACATGCCATGTTGTTAACGACGGTTTACCGGTTTTATAACACACCATTTGGCGTGGTTTATCATCAAAGTCGAGCACAAGAGGTAAATTAATCACTCCGCTATTCTCAGTAATATTGCCCGCCACTAAAGCAACGTAACGCTTTTCAATTGTGCGTTCAATAAACTGTTTTTGCAGCGCTTTATGCGCGCGCTTATTAAGCGCAATAATTAACAGCCCTGAGGTCGACATATCTAACCGATGCACAATAAGTGGGCCAGAAGCCGCGGGGAACTGAGTTTTTATACGCATGTACACTGAATCATCAATATTAATCCCTGGCACCGATAAAAACTCCGCGGGTTTGTTTATTACCAGTAAATCATCGTCTTGATAAACAATAGTTAAGTCTTTTCCTTTTGCAGGGTTTGTTAGTAATGGATTTTCTTCAACATTTAAGCCTTTTAGCATATGACCTAAAATGGGTTGGCATTTGCTATAACACGATGGGTAATAATGTAAGTGATGCCTAATTGCTGATTTAGGCGGTGCACCCCACCAAAATTCGGCCATAGCCACTGGTTTTAAATCGTGCTTGTATGCATATTGTAATAATTTAGGGGCGGCGCAATCCCCCGCTCCCGAAGGTGGAGTGTGCTCAGGAAGTTTGGCAAAAATAGCATTCAGATCGGTCACTTCACCGTGTGCATTTAAAAATTGGTATTGAGCAAATAATTTCTTTTGTAGGTTTTTTGAGAGTGTTTTGCGGCGCTTTTTTAATCCGTTAATTTCACCCAGCATAGCTGCTTGGGTTTGCTCAAGCGCTGTAATTTGCGTTTGCCAGTCTTGCTTTAATGCCTGCAGTTGTTTTTTCTCAACAATACTTTGCCCAGCTAAGGTTGTTTTAAGTTGTTCAAAGTCATCGGCATTGAGTTGCTCTTGGCCAGTTTGGCGTTGCTCTTTTCGCTGTTTGCGGGTCACTTGCATGGCTTGTTGTTTGGCTACAAGTTGCTGTTCATAATTTTTACGTGCTGTAGCTAATTGCTGCTCAAGGGCTTGATAATCTTCACTGTTTTCTAATGCCGTAATTTGCGCATTAATGGCGTTAATGATTTGGCTTTGCTGACTAAATACAGCATCGTCTATGTGTTTAAGTGCCACATTAGGTGCAAAATTCAGTTGCTCATCTATGCCCGCTATTTGCCCCGAATAGGCGCTAATAAATCCCAGTTGTTGCGCCTGATTTTGAACGACGAGCACACCAAACATTTTACCCGCATCAATATCATCCGTATCTAAAATAGCCTTATCTAGCTTTTTTAATTGCTGTTGTAATTGCTGTGCAGCGACAACGGCCAAAGGGTGCGGTTTATAATAAAATGGAAATGTAAACTGCTCAGGCAGAGCAAGGGAATCGACGTTTTCATCAAAAACGGTAAAGCAGCTAGCAGGGTTTGACATGGCAGTAAAATTAGCAGTTAACAAAATAATTGCCGAGAGTTTAACATAAGCTGTGCTATGTCACTAAGGATGCGTGCTCGCCAATTTAGACCTATAAAAAAGGCCAACATTTTTATGTTGGCCTTTTAAAATTAAACGCGTTTATAAGTGCTTATTTATTTGCGTCTTTGACTTCTTTTAACTTAGCAGCATGGTCAATTTCAAACGCAGGCATCTCTTTTTTGCCTTCCATTAAATAGTTGTCCATCCAGCGCATTAAACGCAAGCTGTAGTCGTATTGCGCTGCCACTTTACGGTTACCATGACCTTCACCTGGGTAATAAACAAGACGTACATCCTTACCTTGCACTTTCATGTAGCGGTAAAGCTCCATAGATTGTGCAGGGTGAACGCGAGGGTCGTCTTTACCGTGCATAATAAGCAGAGGTGTTTCAGATTGGCCTGCCCAGTAAATAGGGCTGCGTTCTAAGTACCACTGCCATTTATCCCATGGGTATGAACGCGCATGAACTAGGTTCATTTCGTTAGAAATATCAGTAGTACCAAATTTAGACAGTTGGTTGGTGACACCCACAAACATAACGCTTGCAGCAAAGTGTTTGGTTAGTTTTGTTGCGCCCCACGCCGATGCATAACCACCGTAAGATCCCCCAGTAATACCAACACGTTTAGTGTCTACTAAACCCATATCAACAAGGTGATTTTTAAAATCAACTAAATCGTCAAACTCTTTACCTGCGTAATCGTTTTGGCCTAATTTTGAGTAATCTACGCCTTTACCTGTAGAGCCTCGGTAGTTGGGATAAAACACCGCATAGCCACGTGCTGCACCCATTTGACCTGGGCGTGAGTAGTTAGTGACCCAGCCGTCTTTATCATGGCTTTCAGGGCCACCGTGTACCGACATAATCAGTGGGTAGCGTGTGCCTTTTTCATAATCTAATGGGTAAACGAGCACGCCATCAAGCTCAACGCCGTCGCGTGCTTTAAGGGTAATGGTTTCTTGCTTGGCAAAGCGTTTATCATTTAACCAGCTATTTGAATCGGTTAAACGTGTTGCTTTATTACTGCGCACAATAAACACTTCGTTAGGGTGTTTTGCGGTATTACCACGAAGTGCGAGTGTTTTATCTGAATCTGAAACACTCAATTGTGAGGCAATAAATTCACCTTCGTTGACTAATTTTTTGTATTTATTAGAGCCCGTTTTAATGCTCGCTACAAAACTTTGCGTGCCTACATTGGCAATAAAGTTAAGTGTATTACGCTTATGCGACCATTCAAAATCAACAACGTGACCCATAAAGTCAGGTAACCATTCAGTGATTTCAGCGGTTTTAGTGTCAGCAATAAATAAGCGGCCTGTTGCAGGGTCGTGCTTATCTTCTGCACCTAAAATAGCAATGTATTTACCATCATGCGACAGCTCTGCATCACCTAGCTTGCCTTCAGTTTTAAACGATAAGGTTACTTTATTGCTAGCAATATCAAACAAATGCCACATAGATTTTGTGTATTTATCATCAATCAGTGCCGTGGGTTGAGTTTTAACCAGTAGCTTTTCACCATTAGCAGCCCAATTAACGTCACTCACGTAGTTATCAACGTTGAGTGCGGTGGGGGTAAGTGGTTTATCCGCTTTAGCTAAGTCAACAATAAAAAGCTGCTTGTTCTTTAAGCCCATTTCATATACTTCAGCTTTAAACCCAAGTTTTTTAAGTTCTTTTTCTGACTTGTCTGCTGCAGGCATCGCTAAAATAGCCACCTGTTTGTTGTCTGGGCTTAATTTGTAGCTTGAAATTGATGTGTCTTTTAAAGCAAGAACAGGTTGTGCTTGGCCGCCATCAACAGGGATTTGATATAACGAGGTAAATTTATCGTCTTTTAGCTTGGCTAAAAAATAAATTGTTTTACTGTCGTTTGACCATTCTATGCTTTTAATATTAACCGAGCCGGTAATGAAAGGACGTTCAACGCCTTTATCATCAACAACATAAAGCTCACTGTAATTACTGCCATTCTCATCAACATATAATGTACGCGGTAACGATCGTGTAAACGCAACGTTGTCGCCATCTGGGCTAACACTGGTTTGGATCACAGATTTAATTTTTGGAATGTCTTCAACAGTGATGGCCGATTGCGCAAATGCAACTGAGCTTGAAAGCCCAATTGCCAGCGCTAAGCTAGTTTTTAGCATTGTTATTTCCTTTGCTTTATAAGATTTACCTCATTATAACAATGTGTAACCAATATACTAAAAAATGCGATTAATCCTCAAAAGAGGACGTTAAGTGAAGTGATTCTTGTGCAATACCGCGCATACATTTATAGACTCTTTTTAGGAGGGAGCGCCACGTTTGCAAAAATAAGTCCTGCCACGAGCGACATAAAAATTAAAAACGTTTGCTGTCCAATATGCTCAGCGTAAACAAAGTCTTGGCCTTCAATGAGTGAGTTTAAACCTATGTACGTTTTGCTCCCCGGTACCAACACAATTAAGCCTTGCATAGCTACAATGGAAGCAGGGGCATTAGCAACTCGATTAAATAAGTTACTAAATACGCCCACTGAAAATGCGCCAACAAAGGTACCTAGCGTGTAATCTAAATACATGGCAGAGCCAATACTGGTGCCGTAGGCTATAAATCCTGAAGCAATAGACCAAGCAGCATGTTTAAACTTAGTTCTAAATATCACAATTAAGCTGCTACATAGTAAAAATATAGCCAACCAAGCTGTCCATTTAGGCAGTGGCTCTGGCTGTACAAAATCAGCTTGACCAAAAATAGCAAAGCCAATAGCAATACCAATAAATGCACCAAAATAAAGTTTAAACAGCAACATAAACGAGTCCATAACGCGTGCTGTGCCAGATACTAAATGCCGCGCTGCGAGTTCAGCTAAACCAAGTGCCAGTGCTAGGCCTGGAATAAACACAATAATGGCCGACAGAACAATTAAACGAATATTAATATGCGCATCTAAATGAACGCTAATGGCACACGCCAGTACCGCTGAAACAATCGCCACTAAGGGTTCTAACATGTGGGCAACGCGCTTGGAACGAGCCGACCACAGCACAAATAAATAAACAACAAAGGTTAATAAACCAGACCACAGCACGTCATTCCAACTGGTGCCCATAAGCATTGCAAATGCGCCGCCAGAGGTAGCAAAGGCAATACCTGTAATCACTCTATTGTAAGGGTTTGGGGCATCAAAAATGATATCAAGTTGCTGATCAACTTCTTGCAACGTTAATTCATCATTAAGCATTTTATTAACGAGATCATCGGTATCTGCAAGTGAGCCTAAGTCGTGATCGCCAGGGTCTACACGGGCTACATGGGTGTATTCATCTTCATGACCATCAGTCCAAATAACAAAGGTAACCGATGTTGGCGACATGACAAACGATGATTTAAGACCAAGGTAAGTCGCCACTTCCATTAAATGGGCTTCTAAGCGATATGCCGGTGTACCGTACTTATGAAGCATTTTGCCCAATTTAACGATAAATTTGCGTTTTTCTGTAAACGTTGCGGTTTTCAAATTTGTTTTGAACCAACTATTAAATAACTAAGCTAAAAATATAGGCAATAATGCTAAAATTGCCCAAGTTTATTTGCGGCGATTTTAAACACAAATCGCCGTCTGTCTAGTCATTTCTCACCGTTATTTTTTATTTTTTTCTGCTATCCATTGCGACATGTATTGTGTGCTGCGCATGGTGTGATGTTTTAGCATTTGACCGGTGAAATTTTTCATTCTATGCGCAGATAAATTTTGGCTTACTAATTGAATTTTTTCGATTAAATTGTCGCTCAACTGCGCTTTATCATAAAGTGTATTAAGTAACTCATTACCAGCTTTTTGTGCAGCTATAAACTCAGCCTGATTGGTATAAATTGAGACAGCAGCGTTTGCAAATTCTTCTGCATTTTGAGTGATAGCACCAGGCCATGGTAAATGGTTATGCATACCTTCGCTACCTATTGGCGTGGTGACGCTTGGGGTTTGCATGATCATGGCCTCTAAAAGTTTGCCTTTTATGCCAGCACCAAAACGAAGCGGGGCTAAACAAACGCGCGCGCTTTGCATTACTTCATAAGCATCATCTGCCCAGCCTTTAATTAAAAAACCGGTTTTAGGGTTATTGAGTGCGGTGGCTTTAGGTGGTGGGTATGAGCCATAAATGTGCAACTCTGCCTGCGGTAGTTGTTTGCGGATGAGCGGCCAAATTTTTTGTAAATACAGTACTGCATCCCAGTTAGGGGCATGCCTAAAATTACCAATAGTCATAAAGTGTTGGCGCTGATCATACGATTTAGTTTGCTCAGGTAAGGCGCTTAAATCAACCATAAATGGTAAATGATGTAACACACTAGGCTCAACTTTAAACACTTCATTGAGTAGTTCCATCTCATAGCTTGAGATAATTAAGCTTAAGTCACAGCGTAAAATAGCGGCTATTTCACGTTTAGCTATGTCTGATAGTAAATCGCTATGGTTGAATTCACGCTCACCTTTATGGGCTTCATGGCGGGCATTGCGCAGGCATTGTAAATCTTCGGTGTCTAAAATTTTAAGTGCATTTGGGCAATGCTTATCTACGCGCCAGCCAAATTGTTCTTCCATCATAAAACGGTCGAACATAACAATATCTGGGTTGTAGGCTTTAACGTAATCATCAAAACTATCGCAGTTAAGTGCGATGCTTTGACTGGTGATGCCGTAATCGTTCAGATTTACCATGTGCTCTGTAGGTTGTGCAGGCGTAGCAAATTCAACATCCCAGTTTTGCGATTTAAACGCATTAAGTAACGACATCATGTGCGTACCCGCAGCAGACGAATTGGGCTCTGGCCATACATAGCCAATTACCAGCACTTTTTTCATTGGCTAGATCTCTTATTATTAGGGTCTGTTGACCTTTCAAGGTTAAATTTGCAGCAGTCTGTTTGGTATTTAGGCAAGGCAGAGCCTATGTGGTGTGGTTGTTCCCCACAAATAGGCGATAACGCAGCATCAATACCAAACAGGCGCTGCCCGAAGGGTTCTGCCTAGGGGCGATTTACTCTTTGTTGCTCGGTTTTTACTTAGCCCACTAGGTTACAAACTTCGCGCCGCGATTAAACCGCCCCTAGTTTGAACAAATTATAATCCGCAAAGGTCAATAGACCCTAGTTTATTTGCGTGCTTTTTCAGCAGTGTAAATACGCTGCGTTTTGTTTAGTCGTAGTACATAACGACAACACAGTAACGATAAGTAAATAATCGCGTAGTTTAACTTATTCGCCTTACTTAAGCATCATTTAGCTGATTTTATCCTTGCTTAACACTTTATGAACAAGGTAAAACGTGTTTATATAGCGGGTAATATTTAACAATAAAAAAGGATGAAAACATGAATGCTTTTAGGCTATTTATTGCCTTGGTAGGCTGCATTGTTTTATTGCCTGCAAGTTATGCAGAGCAAGGATATCAAACCCCTTCACCGGCGCTTGCGGCATTAGTCGATGCTAAGTTAGCACCAACTAGCTCTTTATCAAATGATGGTCAATGGCTTGCTCTGTTTGAACGCAAGCGTGTTGTGTCGCTTGATGAGCTGGCCAAAGAAGAATTTAAGCTTGCGGGAATTAAGCTTAATCCTGCTAACTTTTCACGCTCACGGGTAAGTGCAAAGTACAGCGCGTTAGAGCTTAAGCATGTTCAAAGTGGAACAGTAATAAACGTTAATAATTTGCCTCAGGGGATTATTCGCTCGCCGCGTTGGTCAGCAAATAGCGAACATTTAGCGTTTATTGTTGAACAACCGGATAACGCACGGCTATGGGTTTATAGCGTTAAAACCAAACAAGCTAAGCAGTTAAGTGAGCTTGCACTTAATTCAGTATTAACCGCTACGCCTTATCAGTGGTTACCCGATAGCACGGCGATTGTGGCTAATTTAGCGGTAAACTTAGACAAACCAAGATTAACCAATGATACCCAAAGCACAGTGCCGGTTATTCAACAAAGTACTGGCGAAAAAGCCCCAGCAAGGACTTATCAAAACTTATTGACCAGCCCGTTTGATGAAGCACAATTTAAATTTTATGGTCAAGGTCAATTAGCGTATATCACGCTTGATGGCAAAGCACAGCCGATTGGCCGTGCCGGTTTATTTAAATCGTTTTCAATTTCGCCTGATTCAACCAATATTTTAGTCGCGACCATCGACGAGCCATTTTCGTATCAAGTCCCTTACAGTCGTTTTGCAACTACATGGCAAATATGGGGAATGCGTGGCTATGCATTAGTAGAGCTGGCAAAGCAACCTCTTGCCGACAACATTCCACAAGGCTACGACAGTGTGCGTACAGGTCGTCGTGATTTTGAGTGGCGAGCCGATCAAGGTGCTGAAGTCATATGGGCCGAGGCACAAGATGGCGGTGATATGAAAACTGAGGTTGAATATCATGACTACCTTTACAGTTTACGAGCGCCATTTAAACGCGACCCTAAATTATTTGCCAAAGTAGAGCGTCGTTTTGCGGGTATACAATGGGGTAATGATAATATTGCCATGCTAAGTGATTGGCGTTTTAGTGACCGACAAGTGCGCACTTATGTAATTCAACCACGTAATGCCGATAGTAACCGCGTGTTATTTTCAGAGCGCAGTTATAACGATGCCTATAAAGATCCAGGCAGTGCAATTTACGAGCGTAACGATTTAGGTGTTAGCGTAATAAAAGTTGTTGGCGGACGTTACATTTACTTACGTGGCGATGGCGCGTCTGAGCAAGGAAACATTCCTTTTTTAGATCAGTACGATGTTAAAACGAATAGCACCAAACGTTTATGGCAATCAGCAGCGCCTTATTACGAGCGTGTGCGTGCATTGTTAGACGATGAAGGCACAAAATTCATTACTATTCGTGAGTCTAAATCGCAGCAGCCAAACTTTTTTATTCGCGATTTAGATAAAGGCTCGCTAACACAGCTTACTCAGTTTGAGCATCCTTACCCTGCATTTAAAGGCGTAACCAAAGAGCAACTACGTTATACCCGTGATGACGGTGTTGAGCTTTCAGGTACGCTTTATTTACCACCAGGGTATGACAAAACACAAGGGCCATTACCGGTATTGATGTGGGCATATCCACTTGAATATAAAGATAAAGCAGTTGCATCACAAGTGCGTGAATCTGAATACGAATTTACCTACATAGGTTATTGGGGCCCTATGCCTTACCTTGCGAAAGGGATTGCGGTGTTTGATGATCCTAAAATGCCGATTGTAGGCGTTGATGGCAGTGAGCCAAATGATCACTTTAGAAAACAGCTAGTCTCTAGTGCTAAAGCAGCGGTTGATGTACTGGTTGAAAAGGGCATTGCCGATAAAGATAACATTGCTATAGCAGGGCATTCGTATGGTGCGTTTATGGTGGCTAATTTATTAGCACATAGCGATTTATTTAAGGTAGGTATTGCCCGCAGTGGTGCGTATAACCGCACATTAACGCCGTTTGGTTTTCAGGGTGAAGAACGTGATTTTTGGCAAGCACAAAGTGTGTACGCAAACATGTCGCCGTTTTTCCATGCTGAAAAAATTAACGAACCTATGTTAATGATCCACGGTCAAGAGGACCCTAATTCGGGCACTTTTCCAATGCAAAGTGAGCGTATGTACGCAGCGCTTAAAGGCTTGGGTAAAGAAGCGCGTTTAGTGATGCTTCCTTACGAAGCTCATGGCTACCGTGCCCGTAAAAGCTTATTACATGTACTGTGGGAGCAAGAGCAATGGCTTGATAAGTACTTGTTAAAGGATAATGTTGAACCAGTTGATATGGACGAACAACCCATTCAATAGTGTATTATGCCGTGAGATTAAGAATATCCCCTCTCAATCTCACGGCACTTTGCGCCGAGTTATAGGCTTCGAGCTTCGAGTATCGGGCTTAGAACCTCAGGCTAAGCTCGGTGCTCTTAACCCGATCCTCGAAGCCGTTATTTCTACCTTACTGATAGTTGTTTTACCTTTCACCTTTGGCTTTTTTCCTTTACCCTTTCATTCATAATTAACACTATTTTTTAATCTATTGCGAGCTTTAAATGATTGATGTAGCTGCACTTGCGGTATTTATTCCTACCTTCTTTTTTGTATCAATTACACCCGGTATGTGTATGACACTGGCCATGACCTTAGGCATGAGTATTGGCGTGCGACGAACTTTATGGATGATGATAGGTGAACTACTCGGTGTAGCAACAGTTGCGGTAGCCGCGGTGCTTGGTGTAGCCAGTGTTATGCTTAATTACCCCAGTGCATTTGATATTTTAAAATGGCTAGGTGGCGCTTATTTAATCTACATTGGCATTAATATGTGGCGTGCAAAAGGAAAAATGTCGGTTGATACGCATAACACAACAGCCGTGAGCCGATATTCATTATTTTCACAGGGGTTTGTAACCGCCATTGCCAATCCAAAGGGATGGGCGTTTATGATTTCCTTATTACCTCCTTTTATTAACGTGCAATACAGTGTTGCGCCACAGTTAGCGGTGTTGGTGGCCATTATTTTACTTTCAGAGTTTATCTGTATGATGATTTACGCAACAGGTGGCAAAAGCCTGCGGTTATTTTTAACTAAAGGCAATAACATCAAGTGGATGAACCGAATTGCGGGGAGTTTAATGGTGCTAGTGGGGGTTTGGTTAATACTAGGGTAATTTATTGTAGTTATTTAATTAATATAACAACCCTAACTTATATTAGGGCTGTTATGAAACGCTTAGGTAGTGTTTAGAAATCTGTGTCATTTCAGTATTATTAAGAAAACAGGAGTGACACATGACTCAATCTTTCGACTTCAACAAAGCATTAGCTGAACTTCAAGCTGGTAAAGGCCTTACTGGCGAAGACGGTGTTCTAACACCCTTAATCAAACAACTCACCGAAGCGGCTCTTAAAGCTGAATTAGAGCAGCATTTAGAATCTGAGACCCAAGTTAACCGTAAAAATGGTTCAACCAAAAAAACAGTTAAGTCATCCATAGGCCAATTCGAACTTGAAACGCCCAGAGACCGTTCAGGTTCGTTTGAACCTCAGCTTGTTAAAAAGAACCAAACCAAGTTAACGCCTGAAATTGATGAGAAAATCCTATCTATGTTTGCTTTAGGTATGAGCTATCGAGATATTCGAGGCCACATACAGGATATGTATGGCGTTGAGGTATCAGAGGCCACCATCACTGCCGTAACAGGCCAACTGATACCAGAGCTTAAAGTATGGCAAGCGCGCAGCTTAGACACGCTTTACCCGTTTATCTGGCTTGATGCCATTCATTATAAGATTAAAGAAAATGGGCGCTACGTGAGTAAGGCTATTTATACCGTACTAGGTGTCAATATCGAGGGCCGCAAAGAGTTACTTGGTTTATATATCTCTGAAAGTGAAGGGGCTAACTATTGGTTATCAGTATTAACAGATTTACATAATCGTGGTGTATCCGATATTTTAATTGCCTGTGTTGATGGACTAAAAGGCTTCCCTGAAGCAATAGCAACAATCTATCCTGACGCCGAAGTGCAGGAGTGCGTTATTCATCAAATTCGTAATTCGATGAAGTATGTTGCTTCAAAGCACCAAAAAGAGTTTATGGCTGGCTTGAAACCCGTTTATAAGGCTGCCACTAAAGATGCAGCAGAAGCCGCTCTCGCCGAATTAGATGCCAAATGGGGCAAGTTATACCCTATCGTTATCGAGTCTTGGCGTCGTAAGTGGGGCAATCTGTCGGTTTACTTCAAGTATCCAGATTACGTGCGAAAAGCTATTTATACCACAAATGCAATTGAAGCTGTACATCGTCAGTTTAGGCGACTCACCAAGACTAAGGGAGCATTCCCTAATGAAAACAGCTTGATGAAATTATTGTATGCAGGCATATTGAATGCCTCGAAGAAATGGACAATGCCAATCCATAATTGGAATCTGACATTGTCGCAATTGGCCATCCACTTCGAAGGTAGGTTAGATGGTGTGCTAGATATTTAGCAACTTAGGCTGACACAGAATTCTGAACGCCCTCAACGCTTATTTATCTAGCGCTTTAAGCTCATCAGTTGTTGTTTTTAATTTGAATTCACGATAAAGCATATCTTCATCATTAGGGCTTAAATTCTTTCCTGACGTTTCGATTAATTTATCAAATAAAGGCTTAGTATTTTCCATAGTTACAAGCGCACATAACTGTTTCTTTCCATCTAAGCGAGCAAAACCAATTTCTTTAGCAATAGCCCCTACTAAGCTTTGCTCAGCTACCTGTTTACTTATTTGCGTAAATGATGAATTAGTCGTCGTTGAGTCTTGCTGTTGGGTTTGTTTGTTTATTAGTGTATCCATTACTTGCGCTTTAGCACTAATTTGAGTTGCTAGATCGGCACGTGCATTGGCAATAGCTTGTGCTCTACTTGCAGCCATATTTCCCGTCCATACTACACAGCTAGATGAAGCCAAACCGCCCTCGGGTGCAGTAGGTTGTAAAACCCAGCTTGGAACAGAATCGTTTTCAGCAAGAGGTTGAGACTTTTGTGGTGTTGTACCACATGCTGTAATAACTCCAGCAACTGCCAATATTAAAAGTTTATTTCGCATGATTTACTTCCTTATTGTTAAGGTTCCATTGTTCTAAGTTTTTTTGATATTGAATATCTAATTTACTTACCTTTTGTAAGTACTTTTTTGTTTCGTCGTACGGTAAATTATTTATAAGTTGTGCGTATACACCTTCGCTATCTAATTGGTTTATTAAGGCTACCGCTTTATTTATATTCGTACTTCTATTTAAGTTAAATGCTTTAGCTACGTTACCAGCGCCAGTATTATAAGCTGCAATGGCACAATATCTTCGGCTTATGGGATTATTAATTTTGCGCAAATATCGAGTCGTTAAAATGTCTAAGTACCCAGCACCGTAAGTTATATTAGTTTTTGGGTCGAATAATTCTTTAGCTGTAGGAGCTATATCCTTTTTAAATTGTTTGCGAGCAACATCTAAGCCTGCTGAGTTTGGCACTATTTGCATTAATCCAAATGCTGGAATATGCGATTTTGCATTAGGATCAAATGACGACTCAGCATGTGAAATAGCTAATAGTAAAGATAATTGGTCTTTAGAAAACTGGCTATAATAAGTAACAAAAGGCGCTACTTTTTTTTGTAAATAAGTATCGGGTAGAGCGAAAGTATGCGACTTAATGCGTTTGTAGGTAAGGTTTTGCTCTTTTGTTTTTTTTAGCGCATTATTTAAATTACTAATACGTTGTTCTTTTTCTTTGGTAAGCTGCTCTTTTTGGATATCAATTTGTGCTTTAGGTAATTGCTCGTTTTTATCTAAACTACTCAATGATTGCTCGTGTTGAGAAGTAATTTCATTAATTAATGCGACTTCGCTTTCATGTTTGTCTGGCTGTGCTTTTATATCAACTTTTGCTGTTTTTACTGCTTTATCGAGTAAGCTAAGGTCTTTAAAAATATCAGTTAAAACCGGCGATAATTTAACATTATTTAACAATTGATTTGTTGTTAATGCTTCTTCTTGAGAAGTCGCTTTTAGTCCTGTTTCATTTGAGTCTTCAAGTGTTTGTACAGTCACGGTCGAATTTTGTTCATCAATAATAATACGTGTTTTTTTATCCGCACTATATTCAACACGTTCTAATAATGAGCTTTGTACAGGTCTTGACCAGTTTTGCAATAATCTATCTCTAAATTTATCGTATTCCTCGAGATATGCTTGTCTGAATGCTTGATATTCCAACTGATGATCGTTTTTAAAAGTGGTTTGTTTTGCAAGTTGCTGTTTTTTAAATTCTTCGAACGTCGGCGTGGTAGCCCCGCTGTAAGCACTAAATAAAGCAAAAAATAATAAAGTGTGACGCATTTTTTATCCTTAAAAATAAGCGTTAAATTCATACTTGGTCAGTAATGAATCAGAGATGTATTCACTAGATAGCTCAGATACTGCATAAAATGTAGCCGCAGTGTTAGCAAGTATCTCGGTTGTTTTAGCTAAGGCTTTTTCGTCATCTTGAGTAAGCATTAACTCATCAAGTTTAAATAAAGCTTTTTGCGTTTCATCAAGTAATGGTGCGTAGTTACTAAAGCCAACGCTAAGGTTCAAAAACATACCTTGAGCATTTAACTGTTTTGACTGCATATAATATTTAATATTATGAGAATCAAAATAAAATTCGTTACTTGATTTTATAACATCGCTTAGACTATTAACTCTGAGCATTTTTTTATTAAAAGGTATTAAGGGTGTAAATTCCGGTACCATAGCTTTATCGTATTTTAAGCTATGTACGGCGATGCCGACTATACGAGTATTTTTATTAATAAGTGTGAGTAAATATTTCGTATTTTTGTAATACCTATATTCGTAATCAGTATTCAAAGATGATGTTTTAATTACTTGCGGAATACCTATTTTTTTTTCAGCGTAAGGTAAGTAGTTGCCAATATCTAGCGCAGTAATCTTTTTTTCTTCGATTTGGTTCGTAAAGTGAGTAATGAATCCGTTGTACCCTTCAATTATGAGTGCTTTACTATCGGCCCAATTTCCAAGACCCATTAAAGTAACCATAAGTAAAATAAAGTAACCTTTCAATTTAGCTAACAAAGATTTATTTTCTTCAGTGTTAGCCTCAGGCTCTAAGTTATTTCCTACAGACATTTTCATCCTTAAAATATAGTTTATCAGTGTTAAATATAACTGTTTAAAACATGGCTTAATATAATCGCTAATAAGAATCGATAGCAGTATTTTTTAACTTTACAATGCTATTTATTAAATTAGTTGTGCTGTCTTGATTGGCTAAATGAATTAACTCGGTTTTTGAGCGTTTAGAGTAGCTCAAACCTTTTCCTTCAAAACGTTGTTGCCAAATAGACTTTTTGCTTTGTGTATCTATTTGAAGTTTTAACTGTGTAATTACAAGTTTACTTTGTGCTTTTATTATCGAGTTTTTAACTAAATAGGTCACTTCGCAAGCCGAGTTTGTTAATTTATATCCATGCTGTAAAAGTTGCTCAGTGAGTAACTCTGTAAGTTGAGAGCTATTTTCGCCCGTTACTTTTAAGCAACTATTTTTTGCGCCTAGCATTGCTTGTTGTTGTTTTATTTTTTCTTGTTGGCCTTCTTCAAGATCGGCTTTACTAATTGAAATAGCTGCATATACAGTACAGTTAATAGGGTCTACATAACGATCATATACTTTTGCGCTTTTTAATAGCTGATTGGTTTGAGACTCAATCACCGATTTGTAATCAGAATGGCTTACTGTGCTTGATGAGGTGTTTTTAATTATTTCTTTCACTGAAATATCAGTACTTAGTAATTTTGCGAGCTCTTCACGCGCATTTTTAGCTGACCGACGTTCATCAATTGTTTTTAAACCAGAGCATTGTGAAGAGCCTGAGCTAGCTAATTTTTCATCATCAACAATATCTATTCCTACCCACTTAGGCTGGGCATTCTTTGCATAGTATGAGCTGCAACTACAATGTGATGCTGCATTAGTAAGGAAAGGACTTAGCGCTATTGCCGCTAATAGTAGTGAGGATGTTCTAGTAGTCATAGTTTTACCAACAGCAATAAGGCCTAACACAAAATTGGTAGGCCTTAACTTAAATTACAAACGGTTTGAAGTTGTTGCTAGAGTTAGCTTTGCGTTATCCGATTCACGCTCGACAAGCCGTGTTTGGCCTTCAATAACAAACTTAAGTTCGTCAACGTCTAATGTTAAGTTGCTCGCTTTTTCATAATATGCTTTTGCTAATTCTAAATCATTCGCTCTTTCTGCGCACACACCATTGTTGTAGTTTATAGCCAGTGATTCTGAATACTGACTTTGAGCTTTTGCAAAGGTTTTGCAGGCGTGGTCAGGCATGTCTTTTTCTGCAAATTCAACAGCGAGGTCTAATAACTCTTCTGCTTTATCAGTTAAATCTGAATCATCAGATTCCATCAACTTTACATTTTTAGTCACTTGGTGTGGTGCAACATCTTGTTTTAATTCTTCTATTACAGCGGCAAGTGCTCTGCCTCGTAATACAGAGTCAGATGGATGAGGGTCGTCACCTTTACATACTTTACTACTTGATAGGCGTGAATATTGTTTAGTAAAAACAATTTGCCCTGTTTCTACAGATACAGCCTTAGGTTTAAAATTTACTTTCGCAATTTTTTCTGAACACTTAATGGTTATTTCTCTAGACTTCTCACACTTGTACCATTTATCACCTTTTTGTATACATTCACTGTCTTTTTCGTAGTAAGTAGAGGTATCTACATCAGCAGTGTAGTCAGCAGTGATAAGTGTATCTGCGCCTGTAAGTTTACCTAGGCGGGTTCTGTTTTTTGAGTTACTGATATCACTTTCATTAAACCGTTGTTGTTCTATAATTTTACTAAGAGAAGCTTTATCAACAAAGGTAAAGTAAGGTTGGCCATTCACACGAATATTTGAAAGGTTTGTTTCAATTATACCTGTAGCTGCGTTTCTGTTATTTGAAATAACTGCAAGACGCTTCATTTTCTCAGTGCCACTTTCTTTAGCCGCTTTTGTGTATGTAATAGGTAATTCAGCAGTTGTGAAAGAGTTATTTAAACTAGCAATACCTCCATTAATAGTTTCAGTAACTACACAGCCAGAGAGCATTACACTTGATACTAAAGCGATTTTTATTCCCTTTATCATACAATTATTCCTTTATTAAGTTAGTGTTCATTTTCACTTTTTAACACTTGTAACTAGATGGGTCAACCTTATAGCTAAAAACTCTCATTAAAACGGTTCTTTTTTCTTATTTTAAAAAAGGTACAAGGGGGGAATACCTTTACAATTTAAAAAGATGCATGAATTTTATAACTATAATCGAATCCATCTTTACCTAATTTCATGTAAGAAAAACGACTAAAGTGGCTGTTATCATTCTTTAACTTATTGGATAAATTTTTAAGTGGGGTGTACTTTATTTAATAGCATTTTCTACTGGGCAACCACGCTTTCTACATACACCTTCGTTACATAGTTTGCATATTTTACGGGCTTCTATCTGCTCGCTTGTTAGGCTGCTAAGCGCTAGTTCTATCAAACTTAAAAAGCTTTGTTTTTGTTCATCATTAAAGCTATTTAGTATTTTAGAGGTGGCTGTTTCTCGGCTGTTTAGTACTCTTTTAACCCTTTGACTTCCTTTATCAGTTACGTATAAAACAACAGAGCGAGCATCCTTTACCGATTTACGCCTCTCTACAAGCTCTTCTTTTTCAAGCGTATTTATTAATCTAACCGCACCAGAGTGCGTTAAGCCTAAAACCTTGCTCAGTACATCTATGGTTTCATTTGGGTGGTTGTAAATAGTGACGAGTGCCGATTCGTGGCTTAAGCGTCGCCCGCCTAATTCGGCAATCTGCTTTTCAATGTCATTAGAAACAAAGGTGGCAAACGTGCCGATTAAATTTGATATGTATTTTTCATTTTTCATAAATTCAATTGTATGTGATTCGATCACATAAATATAGTGACAAGTTAAGTACGCTCGTTTATTGTGTGATTCAGTCATGTATATCAATTAAATAAAAAATGATTCAGAAACATTACGTTATACAAAAAAGTTTAAAACTATATTAGATAAAAAAATGGCCTAAATAGATGAAGGCGAAGGCGATCCTATTGTGTTTTTACATGGTAATCCTACATCTAGCTACCTTTGGCGAAATGTTATGCCATATTTACAAGGAAAAGGGCGTTTAATTGCTATGGATATGATTGGATTAGGAGATTCGAAAAAGTTAGATAACACCCATGAAAGCAGCAAATACACATTTGCACTTTTAGAAGCGTTGGGCGTGAACAGTAATGTTACTTTAGTACTGCACGATTGGGGCTCTGGTGTTGGTTTTAACTGGGCTAATACACATCGTGATGCAGTAAAAGCGATTGCCTTAATGGAAGCAATTGTTACCGATTTTCCAACATGGGATGACTTTCTTAAGGACTTACATGGCCCAATTAGCACCTTGCGCTCTGCTGAGGGTGAAAAAATGGTGCTTGATGATAACTTTTTTATTGAAACAATATTACCAGCGACTATTTCGCGTCAATTAACGCAAAAAGAACACGACGAATATCGTAGACCCTTTATAAATCCGGGGAGGATCGCCGTGCAATTTTAGCAGGGCCTCGCCAACTTCCCATTGCCGGAGAGGCTGCCGATACTGTCGCTTTAGTAAAAAGCTATGCGAGTTATTTAGCCAACTCTCATGATATTCCAAAGCTATTTATTAATGCAGAACCAGGTGCTTTTTTAGTTGGTTACGCAAGAGACTTTGTGCGCACATGGCCAAACCTAGCTGAGGTAACCGTGAGCGGTATCCACTATCTTCAAGAAGATTCGCCGAATGAAATAGGCGAGGCTATTTCTAATTGGTTATCAAAATAAAAACGGCGTGTATAAATTAATCTGAATTGCAGATATTGAATTCATCCCAAGAAGTTATTTTAAGCGTTAACTACTCTATAGGTAACGCTTTTATAAAATTAAAAGCGTTATTCTTTAACTATTTCAGTAAAAATGGTGCTGTTTTACTCGCTTTTACATTTGCCACTTTTTCAGGTTTACCTTGTGCAACTATATGCCCGCCTTCGTCGCCGGCTCCTGGGCCAATATCAATAACCCAATCACTGTTGCTGGCTACTTGCATATCGTGCTCGACCATAATAACGGTATTGCCAGCATCAACTAAGCCATTTAACTGCGTCATTAACATGGCCACATCTTTAGGATGTAGACCAGTGGTTGGTTCATCTAAAACATAAAGCGTATCGCCGCGCTGAGCACGTTGTAGTTCAGTGGCCAGTTTTATACGCTGGGCTTCGCCACCTGAAAGCTCAGTAGCGGGTTGCCCTAAACGTAAATAGCCAAGGCCTACCTGTAGCAGTGTATTTAGCGCGCGTTCAATAGCGGGCTCATCGTCAAAAAATGTATGCGCCGACTCAACCGTTAAATTAAGCACATCGGCAATGGTTTTATCTTTATATGTAATCTCGAGTGTTTTCTGGTTGTAGCGCTTAGCATTACACACAGGGCAGGGTGAATAGACACTAGGTAAAAATAACAGCTCTATACTAACAAAGCCTACACCTTCGCAGTTTTCGCAGCGGCCTTTTTTAACATTAAACGAAAAACGACCGGCATCGTACTTACGCGCTTTTGCTTCATTGGTATTAGCAAACAATTTTCGTACATGATCGAATAAGCCTGTGTAAGTTGCAAGGTTTGAACGAGGTGTGCGGCCAATGGCTTTTTGATCAACCGTGATAAGGCGTTTTATATGCTCAATGCCTTGCGTTATTTGTCCTTCGGTTGTTATGTCGAGCTCTTGCTCGAGCAGCTCAGCGTTGTCTGTTGGTATTTGTGGCTGCGATTTTTGCCCAAGTGCATCGTAAACCAGTTCAACAAGCGCTTGGCTTACTAAGCTCGATTTACCTGAGCCAGATACCCCCGTAACACTTGTAATAACCCCAAGTGGAAATTCTACATCGAGTTTTTGTAAGTTATTACGCTCAATATTTTTAAGCGATAGCCATGCTTTTGGTCGGCGTTGTTTGTGTTGTTTGTGTTGTATGTGAGCTAGGTGATTTTCTTCATTTTTAAATAAATACTGGCTAGTATGTGAGCTGCTAATTTGTTTTAAACCCTCAACAGGGCCGCTGTAAACAATATTACCGCCGTGTGTGCTAGCATTTGGCCCTACATCGACCACCCAATCGGCATGGCGAATAACGCTTACGTCGTGTTCAACCACAAAAACCGAGTTACCAGCGGCTATTAGTTCATCTAATGCGGCTAATAAGGCTTGCGTATCTGCAGGGTGTAAACCTGCCGATGGCTCATCTAACACATAAACTACACCAAATAACTTTGAGCGAATTTGCGTTGCAAGCCTTAGGCGTTGTAATTCCCCTAGCGATAACGATGGGGTTGTGCGCTCCAGTGATAAATACCCTAAACCAAGCTTAGTTAACGCTTCAACGCGTTTAAGAATATCGCCTGCTATACGCTTTGCCACTATAGCTTTTTCTGGATTTGCAGCGTTACTTTTAGCAGGCTTGCTAGCGGCAATACTTAATGTTTGCGCAAGTTCGCTAAGTGTTAACTGCGAAATTTCACCAATATCAAAGCCTGCGACTTTAACCGATAACGACTTTTTTTTGAGTTTTTTACCATCACACTGTGGGCACGATGATACTTGCATATACTGCGACACGCGCTTTTTAGTACGCGGGCTTTGAGTGCTTGCAAACGATTGTAAAACAAAGCGTTTAGCACTCGAAAACGTACCCATGTAACTAGGATTTTCTTCATTTTTAATAGCAGCTTGGGTTTGCTTAAGCGTGTACTCGGGAAACACTGGCACTGTAGGGGTTTCGTCGGTAAACAAAATCCAATCTCGGGCTTTTTTAGGCAGGGTATTCCAAGGTTTATCAATATCGTAACCTAAAGAGGTAAGTATACGGCTTAGGTTTTTACCTTGCCAAGCCGGTGGCCATGCGGCAATGGCGCGATCCCTAATTGATTTAGTGGGGTCGGGCACCAGTAGCTCTTCGGTTACGTTAAATACGCGGCCAATACCATGGCACTCTGGGCATGCCCCTTGTGGCGTATTTGGCGAAAACGCATCGGCATAAAGAATGCCTTGCCCTTTGGGGTATTCGCCTGCGCGCGAATATAACATTCGCAGTGCGTTAGAAATAGTGGTTACGCTACCCACGGATGAACGCACCGATGGCGCACCACGCTGTTGCTGGAGTGCGACCGCTGGTGGCAGGCCTTCAATTGAATCGACATCAGGCTCGTCTACCTGATCTATTAATCTGCGCGCATAAGGCGATACCGAATCAAGGTAACGATGTTGCGACTCGGCAAATAACGTTCCAAAGGCAAGAGATGATTTACCAGAGCCAGATATACCGGTAAATACAACGAGTGAGTTACGGGGGAGGTTTAAATCCACATCTTTTAAGTTATGAACACGTGCGCCTCTTACTTCAATACTGTGCTCAGGGTTCAATAAAGCCGATTTCGCATTAGTAACCGCGTAAGTACTTTTAGGTGTAGCTGCCATGTAACTTACTCCTTTTTGATAACCTTATATTTATTAAAGTTCAAGGGTGTGAATACTACCGTGGTAAAGCTGAATAAGCGCTTAGTATATGTTACAAAGCGAATATGCAACCATGTCGCTATTTTTCTATATTGAGAAACTTAATGAATCAACGCTAATGAACCACGGCCAAGAAGTGCCTAATTCTGTAATATGAGCCCCATGCAATATGAATCAATAAATTAAAACCCCGTGTCTCCTGTATCGGGTCAGATCATTTGTCTTTAATCTTTGCTCTTTTCATTTACCCTCTGGGATGAACCTATCACGACTTTATTTTTAACTTATTGCGAGCTTTAAATGATTGATGTAGCTGCACTTGCGGTATTTATTCCTACCTTCTTTTTTGTATCAATTACACCCGGTATGTGTATGACACTGGCCATGACTTTAGGCATGAGTATTGGCGTGCGACGAACTTTATGGATGATGATAGGTGAACTACTCGGTGTAGCAACAGTTGCGGTAGCCGCGGTGCTTGGTGTAGCCAGTGTTATGCTTAATTACCCCAGTGCATTTGATATTTTAAAATGGCTAGGTGGCGCTTATTTAATTTACATTGGCATTAATATGTGGCGTGCAAAAGGAAAAATGTCGGTTGATACGCATAACACAACAGCCGTGAGCCGATATTCATTATTTTCACAGGGGTTTGTAACCGGCATTGCCAATCCAAAGGGATGGGCGTTTATGATTTCCTTATTACCTCCTTTTATTAACGTGCAATACAGTGTTGCGCCGCAATTAGCGGTGCTGGTGGCCATTATTTTGCTCTCAGAGTTTATCTGTATGATGATTTACGCAACAGGTGGTAAAAGCCTGCGGTTATTTTTAACTAAAGGCAATAACATCAAGTGGATGAACCGAATTGCGGGGAGTTTAATGGTGCTAGTAGGAGTTTGGCTTGCAATTAGTTAACTATAAACAAGCCTTAACCTGAACTTAGGTTATTTAAATAGCTGAAAATGATGCGTTAAGTGCCTTCACTGCAGCTTATGTTTTTGCTGCTAACGTGTCGCGTGCAGGCGTTAGAGCAAATACATCGTAATGGGGAAGTTGCCAATCAGTGCATATTTCTAAAAGTTCTCCTGTAGCTAAGAAATTGCGTACTTCAGGCTCAGGCAAAATAGCATAGCCTAACTCGTCGAGAACAAATTGAATCACAGTTTGCATATTATTAATGGTAATACGCGCTTTTGGTAGTGTTGTACTTACGCCGCGAGTAAGGTGTGTAAGCGTCGGATCAACAGCTATATGCGCAATGCGGTTATGCGCTTTTAGGTCATCCAGTGTGATTTTTGGTTGCTGTGCTAGTGCATGATTTTTATGAACACACAGTATTAATGGCCAACTAGCGAGCTGGCGTGCAATTAAGTTTGAGTCTTCGAGAGGGCCAATCGCCAGCACTAAATCTATACCTGTTCTGATCATATCAATCGGCTCGTCAGAAAGCGTTAAGTGCACATCTATATCACTAAATTGGCTAATTAAATGCTTTACAGGCTCGCTTAATAACCCACCACCAAAACCAACAGGGGCGGCTAGTTTTAATTGCCCACTCGGACAATTTTGTAAATGCTGTAATTGTTCTGATGTAGCTGTTGCAACGGCAAGCATTTGTAAACAACTTTGATAATACAGTTCACCCGCCTCGGTAAGCGTTAATTCTCGAGGGCTGCGATTAAATAAACTCAAACCTACATCTAGCTCTATTTGTTTTATTTGCTGGCTAATTGCAGAGGTTGTCATTAAAAGGTCTGCGGCAGCTTTACTCATACTTCCCGTTTGTACTGTGCGAACAAATATATTCAGGGTTTTAGTCAACTTATCACTCATACCGTTAAGCCTTACTTAAATTAGCTTTAATAAAAATAGCGTTGAGAAGAAGGGAACTTCTCACTATTATCGCAAACGCTAATTATTATCATTTACATGCTAAATGTCACGGAGAAATATCATGAACACGGTAAGTTGTAAGTTAAGGCCGGTAACTGCATTTATTTTAAGTACTTTTGCAATTGCTAACCCTGCTTTTGCTGATGAAAAAAAACAAGATATGGAAGTAATGGTTGTCACTGCTTCTGGTTACGTACAAATGCTCAAAGAGGCACCTGCAAGTATTAGTGTTATCGACAGAGCGCAGCTAGAAAAACGCTTTTATCGTGACTTAACTGACGCAATGGCTGATATTCCGGGTGTAATAGTGACTGGCGGAGGTGACAGAAAAGATATTAGCTTGCGTGGTATGGCAAGCCAATACACGCTTATTTTAATTGATGGACAACGCCAAAGTTCAAGAGAAACACGACCAAATAGTGATGGCCCGGGCGTAGAAGGTGCTTGGACGCCGCCAATTTCAGCGATTGAACGTATTGAAGTAATACGTGGCCCTATGTCGTCGCTATATGGCTCTGATGCTATTGGTGGTGTGATCAATATTATTACCCGTAAAGCGCCAGAGCAGTGGTATGGAGAACTGCGTTTAGACAGCACCATTCAAGAGCAAAGCCAGTCAGGTGATATAAACCAAGCCAGCTTTTTCACTTCTGGTGGCATTATTCCAGATCTATTGGGCGTGCAATTATACGGTCAATTTTCAAAGCGAAATGAAGATGATTTTACTGCAGGATTTCGAGGCAAAGAACAAAGTAACGTAAAAGCTAAGTTCACATTAACACCTAATGATAGTCACGAATTAATGTTTGAACTTGGCTCGGCAAAACAAACATTAGATGAAACCCTCGGCAAAACAGTTGCCGAGCTTGCGCCAGGAGAAAGCTGTGGTCGACGTGGCTGTCCTGAATCAGCAACTACTGAGTATGAGCAACAAACATACTCTATGTCACACAATGGTTTTTATGACTTTGGATCGTCGCGTAGTTACATTAAATACGATAAGTTTGATAATAACTCACGTGAAATGTTTGTCGAAAATACCGACATTCAAACAACTTGGAGTTTACCGCTATTTAGTGATCATAACTCTACGTTTGGTGCGACCTATTTAAAAGAGTCATTGGATGATTATACAAGTAATAAAATTAGCGACTTAACCCATGTAGAAAACGAGCAATGGTCAGTTTTTGGTGAAAACGAGTGGGCAGCAACGGATGACTTTAAGCTTACCGCAGGCCTACGTTACGATCATGATGGCAACTTTGCCGGTCATTGGAGTCCACGTTTATACGGTGTTTATAGCGCATCTAAAGCGATCACCATCAAAGGCGGCATATCAACGGGTTTCCGTGCGCCAAATATTCGCCAATCTACTGCACAGTGGGGACAAGTGAGTCGTGGCGGTAATATTTATGGTAACCCTGACTTAAAGCCTGAGCAATCAGTCAACTATGAAATGGGTGTTTACTATGATTCTGGACGCGATTTAAGCATATCGACAACCGTTTTTTATAATGAATTTGATGACAAAATAACCCGTATAGCATGCCCATTAACGCAGTGCACAGATGGTCCAAATCAGTTCGGCTCCATGCCAACTACGTACATTAATGTGGATGAAGCCATAACCCAAGGTGTTGAGCTATCAGTAGATTACGATATTTCAACTGAGATTGATGTGAGTGCCAGTTATACCTACACCGACTCAGAGCAAAAAACTGGTCAATATAAGGGGAGCCCACTTAATCAGCTACCAAAACACAGTTTACAAACGTCTTTAAATTGGCGTCCAACAGATAAGTTAGGCGGATGGTTACGTGTGCAATATCGTGGAGAAGAAAGCCAGCCTACCACAGGGCCTTCACAAAGTAGTTTAATTGCTCCTGATTATACCATTGCCAATTTAGGCGCTAATTATCAGCTAAGTGACAGCGTTAAACTTGGTGCTGGAATTTACAACTTGCTTGATAAAGAGATCACAGAGCAAGAGTATGGCTATGTTGAAGATGGCCGTCGCTATTGGGCGTCTTTAGTGTGGCAGTTCTAAACACTTTTTAATAATATAAAGTAAACGAGTACGCTAAACCGTGCTCGTTTTTTTGGTTTTATTTAGGTTCTTGTTCAATAATGTTTAAAAAGCAAAAAAGGCGGTTGGCTTTTTAGCTGTAGTCGCTTATTCTAGCTGCGTATTTAGTCATTAAATGTAACTTTAAAGTTTACTAATAATTTATAACTTTCTTCAATCCCCAAAGGTATGCCTCGTTTGAACCACATAGCAAAACAAAAAGCCAACCCTGTATTTTTAGTAGGTGTCGTTTGAAAATACCTAAACGCTTACAGCCATTAGTTGATGATGGTTTTATTGATGAAGTGATCAGCCGTTTAATGAGCGGTAAAGAGGCCGATGTATTTGTGGTGGCCTGTGGCGATGACATTCGCTGCGCTAAAGTATACAAAGATGCCAGTAAGCGCAGTTTTAAAAAAGCTGCACAGTACCAAGAAGGACGAAAAGTACGTGGTGGCCGCCAAGCCCGTGCTATGGGTAAACGTTCAAGTTACGGCCGTCAATTAGAAGAAGAAATTTGGCAAAATGCCGAGGTTGACGCACTCTCGCGTTTATCCTCAGCAGGTGTTCGGGTACCGCAAACTTACGGCTGCATTGACGGTGTATTGTTAATGGAACTTGTAAGTGATGACGAAGGCGATGTTGCACCACAACTTGGCGCGGTTGATTTAACTGAGCAACAAGCCATTGAGCAACATATATTAATGATGCACTACATTAAACTAATGCTATGCGCTGGGATTATTCACGGTGACTTATCGGAGTTTAACGTACTTGTAGATAGTAACGGCCCAGTAATTATTGATTTACCCCAAGCGGTTAATGCCTCTGCTAATAATAGCGCCGAAGCTATGTTTGCCCGTGATGTAAATAATATGCGCCGCTATTATGGCCAATTTGCACCGGCGTTATTACACACGCAATACGCCAAAGAAATGTGGGCACTGTTTGAAGATGCTAACTTAACTCCGCACTCAGTGCTAAGTGGCGAATTTGAAGACGATGGCGAAGCTGCGGATGTTGATTCAGTACTTGACGAAATTCAAGCCGCCTTTGATGAAGAGCAAGAACGTAAAGAACGCATTCGCGACGCTGATGAGCAATAACCCTTAATTTACGTGCTGAGTTTTATATAGTTTTAACTATTAGATCAAAACTTAGCATGTAGGTATGAGCCATAAGGGATGAGTTTAGCTCGTCACTGCAAAATCTAAGTTAGTTCTGTCATTACTATCAACGGGAACCGACAGGTGTGCATTTAACTAAAAGCAGCTTGATACTATCCATTAATTAAATGCCATTGAGCCTGCAAACACATATTCATTATCAATGTAATAGCTGATAAATTCTTCCTCATTAAAATCACATTTATAAAAAAAAGACGTTGTGACAATCTTTTTATTATTTATGGTTATTTCGAATTCAGCCTGTGATGCTTTATTAAATAAAACACTACACTTAGTATTTAAGCCTAACGAATAAACCTTACCATCAATTTCGATACTGTTGTTGCCTAAAGTAATTTCATTGGGAGTTGTTAATAAATGCAAAAAGTAATAGAGCCCTGTCAAATAGAAAAAAGGAGAAACAAACAAAGCAGCCTTTATCTTTACAGACTCAGAGTCATGTAAATAATAGGTAGAGATCATGGATATTATTGAGAACAAAACAACCATAACAAAATTTGGAGAGAGCCAGTTTTTGGTAAATTTAAATATCATCTTCGATCGCAGAGGTAAGAGTGACGGTCGACTCAATAATTTAAGCAAACAGAAACTAAGGTTCTAAATTTGTAGCCTATCTTATTAAATTAACAATGGTATTTCTATATTTAAGCGCCTGAATAAAATATGCACTTCGCCCATTCCCTTGTTTGCCTGCTAATCTTTTTGAACACTTTATTGTGATATCGTACAAAGCCCACCTTGTCGTATTTTCGACAACTTTTTAAGCATAAACGAGAGAGTCCTTAATGACTAAAGTTGACACTTATGCGAAGTTAGACAAAGAGCGAGAAGCTGTTAGTCAGAGCTTTTCTGTATGACGTGAAGTTTTATCCGCTTGTTGGCAGTTTTTTCAATCCATTCTTAAAATTTATTTTGTTGTTATTTTCGAGTAGTTATCGTTTAATAACATGATGTTTTTTAAAGATAACTACTAGCGAATCTTCATCTCTTTAGTGAAAGCTAATGTCGGACCACACATAAGGAAATAGGTATAAAATGGACACTACAATACGAAAAGCTGAATCAACCGATATCGCTGCAATAAAAATGCTGTGGCAGTTTTACCAATATCATCAGAGTATATTTGATTTAGAAGATGTTGGTTTAGATGGTTGCTATGATATTGATGAAGAATATTTAGAATGTGTAGTGCGTGGTGAGGAAGACTGCATTATTTATCTTGTACTCGTTTCTAACCAAATTGCTGGTTTTGCTACCGTAGAACCAACTGAGATCGTTGGCAAAGAAATACCTGAGTTGGCTGATATTTTTATTCTACCCAAATATCGAAAACAGGGCATTGCCAAATTTGTTATTCAAAACTTGATGCCTGTTGAAACAAATCAGTGGCATGTAGCAGTTCATTTAAACGATAGTTCAGCGTTGAAATTTTGGAATAGTTTGTTTGCTAAATTAAACGTTGTGCGTGTTGATAAAGTTGATCCCCCTGAAACAGAAGGCTACCACGAGTTTGTTATCACAAATAACTAGCAAGATTAACGTCTTCTGCGCTTAAGTAAAATTTGGTAAAGAGCGATAATAGGATATTCAGGTGAGTCGTCATTAAAATAGTGAGAATAAGAGGGAAACCTTCCTCTTTTTTGCATGTTTAAATAAGCTACAGTAAGCATAATATTTATAGCTGGTAATAACTTACACTATTTGTTATTAATATACGTTCACAAAATAAGGACGTTTTCGCGCTAAAATAGTGAAAGTGTCGTCTGATAAAGTTGTTATAAGCCGTAAATTGGCATGGAGTATACCTGTGATTCTTGTAAAGGATTATGATGGAATTAGCTAAAAGCCTTATTGATGTGCCTCAAACAGAACGAGGTGGTGAAATAGCTCAAAGAGGGTTTGACTTTCAAGCCTGTTGGGCTCTTTCTCATATGTTTGAATATGAATTACAAGATAAAGAATACGTTTTTGTTTTTGAATATCACGATGACGTACTTATTCTTGATTCAGAGAACCTTCCAAAAAAAGCTACGTTTGCCCAAGTTAAAACTAATGAGAAACCGTGGACATTAAGTAAATTAATTACGGCTACAAAGAAAAAGCCTATTTCATTTATTGGTAAGTTATTTGAGCAGAAAAGCAAATTTGACAATTCAGATATTGAATTATTGTTTGTTTCTAATGCTTACTTTAGTTTTGATAAAAGAAACAAGTTTAAGGCAGATGAAATTAAGGAAGAAGATCAAAAAATTGTACTAGATAAAGTATCTAAGCAATTATCTAGTGAGGATGCCTTGGAACTCTCAAAGTTAACATTCTTAACATCTGATTTGAGTTTAGAAGATCACTCTGCACACTTAAAAGGTAAAATTTGTGACTTCTTTGAAAGCTATTTCGACGATAGTATTGAAATTAATCCTACATCATTTGCTAGAACTCTAGAAAGTGCATGTAGAGACAGAGCGAAAGTAAGATCATCAGATATTCGAAGCTTCGATGAGCTCATCAGAAGGAAAGGTTTTACTTCTTCATTTGTAAAAGACACGCTTAATAATATTTGCGCAACAAAGAGCTTACAACCTGATTGGGAAAATGCTCGCTCGATATTCGCTGATATGGGTAAAAGCCCTATTCAATTACTGTCATTGCAATCGACTTTTACGCGTATAAGTATCTCAGTAAAGTCATCTACAAGTGTCGAGAAATTGTACTTGGAAAAAGCTGACTTGTTATTCGATAAGCAAGCAGTAGAAAAATCTATGACTATGTATATCTTTGAATCAATTAAATTATTAGAAGTATCTCTTCCTGATTATTCTTTAGCCCTAACTGACCCTAAAAAAGAGTGCATCATTGTTTATTCAGTAATAAAAAATATTATAGGAGGCGAGGAATAATGAGTCTCATACATTTTAAAGATATATCTATCCTTTCTCGTAGAGATAAAAAAGGTTTTAGCTTTGATTTTTCACCTACTGTTAATATGATTTTTGGTGAAAATGATACAGGTAAATCTAGTTTAATAAAGGCGTTATACTTCACGCTTGGAGGCGATTGTCGGATTGATAAAGATTGGAAAGATGATGATATTATTACCAAGGTTGGCATAAGCGTTAAAGGAAAAAGTTATTCATTTATTAGGCATAATAAAAGGATTTCAATATTCCTAAACTCTGACGATGCAAAACCAATAGTAGCGTCTAGCCACATGAGTGCTATTGCAGATAAAGTTCGGGAAATTTTCGATTTTAATTTACAGCTATCTTTCAAGAAAACAGGCAAACAAAGCCAAGCTAATCCTGCATGTTTATATCTACCGTTTTATATTGACCAAGATAATGGTTGGCATACTGTTTTATCATCATTTCTAGGTTTAGCGATGTATGATGATTGGCAAAAAAACTCTTTACAGTTTCACTCAGGGATGAAACCAAAAGAATATTATGAACTGGTTGGTGAAATAAAAACAATACAGCTTGAGTTAGAAGAACTTAGCGCAACACTCACCGTAGTTCTTGCAGCTAAGAAAAGATTTGAAGAGTCATTCGGCAGAGTCTTATTTGATATAGATATTGAATATTATCAAGATTTGCTGAATAAGTTTTTAGCAAAATGTCAGGAACTAAACGAAGAAGAATCAGAGTTTAGATTAAAACTATTAAGCTTACTCTCTGGTAGAGACTCAATAGCCAGTGAAATTGATGTATGCAGAAACCTCATAGAAAACTTTGATGACCATACGACTAGTGATGCTGCAGAAAAATATCACATGTTCGAAAATAGGGAGCAAATTTTAGAAATTCTTCCTCAAATGTATGACGAAAAACAAGCTCTAGACGACCAAATAAACTCAATTAAAGAAGAGTTGCGTCAGTCGAAAACATTGAGTTCAGAGCTAAACTCAATGATGCAAGAGGTTAGAGGTGAATTGACATTACAGGACGTGATTAAGTCTCAAGCGAGTAAAGAAGTAGAGTTTACTTTTGATGAACAAATAAAAAGCCTTCATGAAAAAATTGGTGCTCAAACGACAGCTTTAGAAGCGTTGATTAAAAAACAAAATGAGTTTACTGATAAAAAACGTACCCAAAGTATTAACGATGATTTCAAATCTTATCTATCGATCGCACAGGAGAAGTTAGGTATAGGTTCGCCTATTATTGCTCCCTTAATCCAGTATGGGAAAATAACAAAGAGTAAGACAGGAAGCAGAAGCCCAAGATCTATTTTTGCTTATCATTATGGTTTACTCAAAACAATGGAAAAACACTCTTCAGTAAGTATGCTACCTATTGTAATAGATTCACCTAAACAGCAAGATCTTGATACTGAAGGTACCGAGAAGCTAATTGCTTTATGTACTGAAGATCTAGGGAAGAATAATCAAGTAATTATTGGAGCTGTATCACTCGAAAGTAATATGCATGGTTACCACCAAATAGAACTTACAGAAAAGTATAGTTTATTAAAATCAGAGGGGTATGAAGAAGCTTATAACCAAATTATGCCTTTTTATGAAAGAGGTATGTGCTATTAACGGCTTATAACAAGTCGTTAAAAAAGGACAAAAAACAGTTGGCTTTTGCCACTTCGTCGCTATTTATAGCCGCTTAACGAGGCGTTTTTAATCGAATGGATTTACATATGAAGAAATGGGTGCTTAAGAAAAGAATTTTTATGATAGGTTTTTTACCTTTCATGGGGGTATTCGTCGCACTTCTTTTAAATTTTATTGCAGGCTCTGCTTATACAACGTCACTAAATCAAAGTGCAATTCGCGTATATTTTATGGGGTCTGCCATGTGGTCGGTACTTGCGCTTTTTTCAGGGGTATATATGTATTCCAAATGTAGTTCTATGAATCATCTAAAGTTTATCCTTGGGGTATCGTCGGTCAGTTTAGGTATTACTATACCTTGGATAATAGGTATGTCGTAGTAACTAAAACATAAAAAGTGGCTATGGTGCTCGATATCCGCTTTTGGCACTTTGCAGACAATCGATAATGTAAGTCGAAATTAGTGTGTTGATTTAACGCGCTTAATTCGGTTTAATATCAGCTAATAAATATGCTGAGTAATGCAGGGACAGCTTAGGGCAGCGCATTTCATTAACTTGGCCTGATGTTACATAGGTCACTAAAAGCCCCCCCTTTATCAAGTAAAGCCCATTGTATAAATAGTTCCCACGCTGACACCCATACAGGGAGTGCTTCAGCTAATATGTGCCAAGGATAGCTCATTGAAAAAATTAAGGTTTCTACTTGTTCTACTTAATGCCGCTTTCCTTGTAGGGATGATTATACCAGATGAAACTGTTATTCCTGTTGAGGGTGCAACACCCAACGATTGGAACCATAATACTTTTTGGTATGAGCCATGGGGAAGCTCTGTGGTCCATAAGGGAATTAATATATTTGGTAAAAAAGGAACTACCACACTTTCTTCTAGTAAAGGCTTAGTCATTTATACGGGCACAATAAGTAAATGCGGGAATGTAGTGGCAGTTTTAGGGCCTAAATGGCGTATTCACTATTATGCGCATATGGACAGTTACTCTGTTACAACGGTTACTGTTGTTAAGACTGGCTCAGTTATTGGTGTTTTGGGGGATTCAGGTAATGCCCAAGGAAAACAGCAACACATTCATTACTCAATCTTATCAATAATTCCAATTCCTTGGTTAGCTACAACACAGACTCAGGGTTGGAAAAGAATGTTTTTTTTAAACCCTCACGAAATGTTTATATAAGTTGTATTGAAAAAAGTGTTTAAGACAGGTATCGATATGAATCTCATTCACAAGTAAGGTGCTGTAAAACATTTACATCAGCGATTAATATTAAGGAGAATATATGCCTCATTTTATAATGGACTGTTCTGAAAGTTTTTTTGGGGAACATGATGAGGAATACAATATTGAACAAATTCATTTTGTAGCTCACACTACAGGTTTATTCGATGAAGGTGATATAAAAGTTAGAATAAATCCATTTAATACTTTCTCTGTAGGGAATAAGCGTGAAGACTTTATCCATGTGTTTGCCCATATAATGCAAGGAAGAACAACAGAGCAAAAAGCGAACCTCTCACGAGTAATTGTTAGTAAGCTTGTTACTTTATTTCCTGAAATTTCTAACATTGCAATAAACATTAGTGATTTTGAAAAAGCGACATATTGCAATCGCACGATGCTTTAGCCAGCTATTATCTGCTATTTAACATAGTTTTGGATGTTTATAAAACGTATGAGTAACTCTCAACTACAAAATCTAATATCTCTTTATACTGCTTTTGCTTTTGTACCTACGTTATTGCTTTATTTGATTTATAGTATATTTGGTTGGGTTGTATTTTCACTTACATTAAACCCTTTTTTGGGTTATTTTTTGGTGGGTGGTGCTTATGGTTTATGGTCACTCCATTCATTAATAAAAACGATGAAAAACTTAACGGTATTAAAGCATCCTATTATTGTGATAGTTGGATTGTTATTAGGTTGTAGTTTTTGTCCTGTCGTTTTAACAACGACTGAATTTAGTACGATGAAACCACAAGAATATATTTTTATGTATATTATTATTGCACCCTTTATAGCGACTTTACATTTGTTTTATTTATATAAAAAACAGTTGGCTAGCGTCTCTTGAACGATTACTTTAACTATTTCTCAGTGGGCTTTATTAAACAAGGAGAACACAGGTATGGAACCAAATTATTCAGAATATTCAATTTCAGAGCTAGAAGAGTCATTACGTGCTATCGATCAAGAAGCGTATCCTGAAAGAACAAATGAACTAAAGAAAGAGTTAAATAATCGCCTTGTAAACCCAACAACGAGTTATGAAGTTGAGGATGGTTTTGAGGCGAATGAACAATTTTATAAATGTCCTCATTGTGAAGAAAAAATTGGATTTTTTTCTAAAGCGTTACAAAGTTGGAGCAAGATAAGAGAGTGCCCGCAATGCAAAAAACCATTTGCAGTAACCTTTAATATAAAAGTGTTTTTCGTTGCGCTTTTACCTATGGTTATTTTTAATTATTTTATGATAAAACCTGTTTTAGGATCACTGGGATTAAGTAAGTCCATTGGTTTGGGGATAGTTTGTGGTGTGTTAATTATTATATCAACCCGCTTGATCAGAGTTGGTAGCGAAAGTAACACTACAAAAGAGGTTTAAGATAAATTTTGAAATGTTTTGTCTAGGTTTATACGCTTTATAGAAAAGCGTTTTTTGTTGGGAGTATTTTAGTAAGTTCGTTTAGTGTTGCTGCACACCTTGGTAAACTTAAACACTAGTTGTTCATTTTACTGAGCATATTTTTAGGAGTAGTCTTTGAAGTACATAACTATATTTTTAGTCCTTTTACTGGTTGGTTGTAATAGTATTAATGAAGCGGCAAATTCAAGTACTGTGTATATCAATGCGCAAACAGATTCACCTGCTAAATGGGTTGTGAAGATTGAACCAAAATATCCTGAAGATGCGGCTAAAAAAAGCGTAGAGGGCTACTTAAAGTTCAAAGCAATAGTTAATGAAGTTGGAGCGTTAGAAAGAGTTGAAGTAATTGAATCTGCCCCAAATGGTGTATTTGAAAAGGAAGGTTTACGGGCTTTAAAGCTATGGAGATTTAAGCCTGCGTTATTAAATGGTAGGCTGGTTAAGGTTGAGTACGCTGGTACTCTCGAGTGGAAGTTATAATGTCTCTAGGGATGAGCATATCATGGAGATCTAAGCAACCTAAACAAAAACGATGTGATAGGTGTGAACTGTATTATTCTGAATTTTTGGATAAATGTACGCATTGTTCCGATTTAAACGAAGCACAATTACTTATGCTTAAGGCTAAACACCAAGAATCTCTTAAACAAAATGCTAAGCTTGGTAAATACTTATTTATAGCTGCTGTTGTAATTGGTGTATTACTTTTTGTTAGTTTTTTATGGTAGCGTTGGGTTTTTCCTTAAGTGGAAGAGGGTAAGTTAACAGAGAAAAACCCCCAAATACATTCAGCTTAAAAACTCATATCCATCCGGTAACTTTAAAATTTATCACACTGAACTATCCGTCCAACTAACAGTTGTTGTTATTTAATTAAACCTAAAACTCCTTGATTAACTAAATAAGTCTGCGCTTCATCAGTATGGGGCTTAAACTTTTTCCAGCGGCCTATGGCCTTGTTGTTAAGCGGTTGGCGCACTTGCATTTTGCTGGCGGTTGAAACTGGTGCGGTGTTTAAATGAAAATCAAGGCACTGTGGTTGCCAGTCTAAGTCGCAATAGCTCACTAATTCTTTTATTTTTTGCTCTGGTGCGGCGATGAGCTCTTCGTATTTTACTAGTTTAATATTGCTGTGCAGGGTGCTGAAGTGCTGCATCAGTTTATAAAAGCGGCTGTAAAATTTAGCGGTGTCGAGTAAGTCTAAGGAGTACGCGTAGTAGGGGTTATTAATAGTAAATAGCTGGCGATAGTTACCAATACAGGTGTCCATGGGGTCGCGAAGTAGGCAAATTATTTTAGCATTAGGCAGGGCTTTGGTAATTAAATCGATATAAAAAAAGTTAAACGGTAGCTTATCAATAAAGTGTTTATGGCTGCCGGTTACAACACGGGTTGCTTCAAGGTAAGTGCTGCCAAGTTTTGCAAAATCAAGCTGGTAAGCCTGGCTTAAGGTATCTGTATCGAGTACTTGAGGCGTGTGCGTTTGGCTAAGTTTTTTTACACTTAGGCCAAAGTCTTGCAGTTCTCCCGCTGATTGTACGTCGCTGTGGCTTGATAAAATGCGTTCAACTAATGTGGTGCCAGAGCGCGGCATGCCTAATACAAAAATTGGCTCACTGCTTTGGTTGCCAGCCGTTTGTTGGTTTTTGTATTTATCACTGAGCTGTTTTATATGTGCAAATAAAGCCTCAGACGCTTGGTTATCAAACGCCTTATTAGCAAGTTTTGCTGCTTTACCTTGTTGTAACGCGGCAAAGGCTGCTGAAAACTCTCCTAAGTCTTGATATTCTTTTGCTAGCGCATGACCTATATGTAGTTTAGCGTCGGGATGATTGACCTGTTCGAATACATTTTTTAATCGCGCTATGTGGTTATTATGTTCGGTGACTTTAGTTAAATCGGCTAAGGCAAAATGACTTTGATGATGAAGCGGGTTCAGTGCAATGGCATTTTCAAACGCTTGCTGTGCTTTATCAAACTGGCCTAAAAATTTAGCACACACCCCATAGTTATAATAAAACTGCGGCTGACGAGTATTACTCGCCTCAGCTAAACTTAATGCGCATATAAAGTAGTCAGCAGCATGCTGATGTAAACCCGCTTGGGTGAGCGCGACGCCTAATGTATCGGCATCAAGTGCTTTACTAATATGTTCAATCTTAACGCTGAGGGCGGTGTTTTTTGCTTTTTGTAAATTGCCGGTAAGGGCGTAACACTTGGCAAGTTGCGCTGTATATTCAATAGACTGGGTAAAGCTTAATGCTTTTTCAATTAGCTTTATCGCTTTATAAATTTGACCAACCTGTAAATTAACCATAGCGAGCAAAAAGTAGCCATCAGCAAAGTCTGGTTTTTGTGTTACCAGCTCAACCAGTGCTTTATGCGCTTGCTGAATGTTGCCTTGGTTTAAGTTGTTGATAGCGCTTTGGTGTAGTTGCTTTAAGTTTGGCTGCATGAATACTCTTATAAATAATGTACTTACAAAATAAAAAGGCTCAAATTAATTTGAGCCTTTTTATTGTACTTAAACTTATCGCTTAATTATATTCCCAACGTATCGTTTAATTATATTTCAAACTTATAGTTAAATTTAATGCCAACAGTAAGCGGGCGATTAATAAAGTAACCATAGTTACGTTGTATGTCTGCGCCATTGGCTGTTGTAATATCCGCATCTGAGCGACGAACAGAAGTCACCGCATATTTATTAAATAGGTTATCTACATATAAAGTAGTCGACCACGCATCGGTGGTTAATTTAGCTGAAATATTACTTAAGCTATAACCCGGGAGTACTTCACCGTTGTCACGTAGGCCTACTTTTGAAATTACATCACTTTGTGCAGTTAAACCATAGTTAATATCAAGGGTTTTGTCGTTAAACACTTCTGTTTGGTAGTTAATACCCATAGAGAACTGGTGCTCAGGTGAGCCCGGTAAACGGTCGCCATCTTTTGCGCCATCAGTGCCATCGGCATTAAATAAATACGGAGCGTCTGAGGTTAGTTCTGCTTTTGTATAGGCATAAGTTGCATAGGCTGTAAATGAGTCTGATAAAATTGCACGCGTGGCAATTTCAATCCCTTTCGCATTTGCGCTACCAGCATTTGATAAGTAAGGTAATTGGCCTACTGTTGTTGCACCGGCAATTTGTGCGTTATCCCAATCTACATTGAATAGCGCAGCATTAAAGTGTAATTGGCTTCTCATCCAGGTACTTTTAAAACCTAGCTCATAGTTAGTGGTTGTATCGGCATCGTATAGCATTTCATCAGGTGTACCACAGCCTGTTTGTTGGTCTTCAGGTAGAGGTGTAGGGCAAGGCACTAAGCCATTTGAGCCACCAATTCTAAATCCTTCACTTATAGTTGCATACGCCATCACTGAATCTGTAAATTGGTATTTAGCATTAAATTTGAACAGATTACCGTTGTCACCGGCTTCGTTCTCTTCAAAGTTAACTGAAACCTCATCAGGTGCAGCACCTTCATACAAGGTATTTGCTAATGGGAAATCAAAAGCCGCTTTTGATTCTACGTCGTATTCGTAAAAACGCGCGCCAATGGTAATGTCGAGTTTATCGGTTACCTGGTAACCCACTTCACCAAAAAGTGCTGATTCAGTGACTTTGCTACCAGTAATTTCTAAATATTCTAAAGAGTCTGGTCTAAGTTGTGCGCCATCGAAATTATCAACCGCGAATTGATCAAACCCTGGTGTGTACTCTCTGCTTGATGCATCGGTGTCAGTTTTGTTGTAAAAACCACCAACAATCCAGCTTAAATCGCTATCGCTTTGTGAGACTAAACGCAGTTCTTGGGTAAACGTGTCTTTTTCGTCAATTTCACGGGTATAGGCTGAAAACGAGGGAAACTCTTCGTAGCCATAGTCTAAGCGAATTAAAAGATCTGTTTGGTCACGTTGCCCATCGGCGTCAAATTGTGAAATACCGGTGGCTGATACTAGCTCGGCAAAACCTAAGTCGGCTTTAAGTTCAAGGCTCAGTAATTGGTCTTCTTTTATCCGTGGCTCTTCATAACGGTACGCTGACTCGTATTTGCCAATGCGATCACTTAAGCCATTGTTAGCATTAAGGCTGTTGTGATGAACAATGGAACGACCCTCAGTATCTTGCTTTTGATAGAAGTAGTTTAATGTGCCTTCGAATGACTCGTTTGCCTTGTAACGTAATGAAATACGCCCAGTTGTGGTGGTTTCACCGTTGGCGTCTTTTACATTTTTAAGATTGCTGTTTACTGCATCAAGGTTTGTCCAATCAGGGTCGGTAATCGAAACACCTAGTTCACGAACGGTGTAGGCGTAGTCAATAAACCCTGGGTCTTCATAAATATTTAAGCTGGTACGAACAGCAAGTTTGTCTTCAATTAATGGTAAATTGAAGATAAAGCCCGCTTCACCACCGACCGAATCACTTTCTTGAGTTTGAAAAACATCACCAAATACTTCACCTGAGGTGAAATCAAGCTCTGGTTCTTTAAGCATGTAACGAATAGCGCCACCAAGTGTGCCTGCCCCATATAATGTGCCTTGCGGCCCAATAAGCACTTCCACACGCTCTATATCAACTAAACGCATATCAACTGAGACAGGAATTTCATTAATATAAGTGGCAACAGTGCCACCATCTGATGAAGGCCCTGATGAATTAGTATTTAAACCACGGACTATAATAGGTGAACTGGCACGGCCACCTTGATCTGTAATTGTTAAGCCCGGTACCCAACGTGCTACATCGGCCAGCTCACTGATGTTTTGATCTTTCATTACATCAGCATCGAGCGCGGTAATGTTAAGAGGCGCAGCTTGAATTGAGCCACTTCGGCGCGTTGCTGTAACCTCAATAACTTCAAGCGATTTGTTCTTTTCAATAACTTGCTCTTGAGCCACTGCATTACTGCTAAATAATACACCGCTCAGTGCGCTTGATACAGCCAAGGTTAACAGGCTTGGTTTAAACATAAAAAGTGATCCTAGTTCAATAAAATGTGTTTATAAATGAGCGGTAATAGTATCAGGGTGTTTTAGTGATGGAAATAAAAATATGAATTTTAATTCACTTTTTTAGAATAAAAATATAAAAGTGAGTTTGAGTGTTTCGCGCTGTATATTAAATAAACAAAGGCGTTGCTTTAAAATCAACCAAAATAATAATTGTGCCTAATATAGATAAAAACTGGATAATGAATAGTTTAAAACGACATTACTTATATTTTTATAAACACTATAAAAATGAATATTCCCCCCCATAACCTTTATAAATACATGTTTAATTATTGATAACACCAACAGCACAGTTTAGCTGTGGCTGTGAGTCAGTTATATGAGGATTTATAATGTCAAAGCTGTTTTCACCATTGTCACTTGGTAAATTAAGCCTAGAGAATAGAATTATTATTGCACCCATGTGCCAGTACTCGGCCAACAATGGGGCTGCAAGTGACTGGCATACCATTCATTTAGGGCAATTGAGTTTAAGTGGAGCGGGTTTACTTATTTTAGAAGCGACGGCCGTTAATCCCGAAGGGCGAATTAGTTACGCCGATTTAGGATTATGGGATGATACTACCCAAGCTGCATTAGCAAAAAGTTTAACGGCCGTAAGACAATACAGCCCAATGCCTATTGGTATTCAATTAGCCCATGCAGGTCGAAAAGCGTCAACCGATAAACCATGGGATGGCGGTGGGGCACTTATGCCCGATCACCTCAATGGTTGGCAAACGGTTGCGCCATCAGCCATTGCCTATGATGAAAACAGCCCCACTCCCAAAGCGATGAACCAAGATGATATAGATTCGCTCATAAGTGACTTTGTTAATGCGGCAAAGCGCGCTGACGAGTTGGGCCTTGATTTAATAGAAATACATGGCGCGCACGGTTATTTGCTACACCAGTTCTTATCGCCGCTGGCAAACAAACGTGATGATCAATACGGTGGTAGCCTAGAAAATAGAATGCGATTATTACTCGACGTATTTAAAGCTGTAAGATCGGCATTTCCAAGCAATAAAGCGGTGGGTGTACGTATTTCAGCAACCGATTGGGTTGATGATGGTTGGGATTTACCGCAATCAATTGAACTGGCAAAAGTGCTTGACGCGTTAGGGTGTGACTTTATTCATGTAAGCACTGCGGGTTTAAGCCCTGAGCAAAATATACCTGTTGCTAAGAATTTTCAGGTGCCGTTTGCAACCGCCATTAAACAGGTTGTGAATATGCCAGTGATAGCGGTGGGTTTAATTACCGAGGCACAGCAAGCTGAAAGTATTATTAGTGATGAACGTGCTGATGGTGTCGCTTTAGCGCGGGGTATTTTATATAACCCACATTGGCCTTGGCATGCTGCGGCCGAGTTGGGCGCGCAAGTGCAGGCACCAAAGCAATATTTGCGCTCAAGCCCACATGGCAAGCCATCCCCTATAAAATAGTGAATGACTTAACTACAAAACCCAAGCAAATAGCGTGGGTTTTGTGTGTCTCGGTAGCTTAATATTTAATTAAATATTAAGCAGCGGGCTGCTTTTTACTGTTTGACGTTGAGCTGCCAACCGAGGCAATAATAACTAATAAAATAGCAAGCCACTGCCAAATGCTAAGTAGTTCACCTAAAATAACTAAGCCAGCGAGTGCTGCAATAGCGGGTTCAAGGCTCATCATAATGCTAAACCCTTGCGGCGACATATTCCGCAATGTGATCATTTCTAAAGTGTAAGGTAGGGCACTTGAAAGTACCGCAATGGCAATACCTAACGGAATAATATCCCAAGTAAATGCGGCACTTTGTGATATGCCTCCATAAGGTACAAGCACAATAGCTGAAATGGTCATGCCCATCGCTACCGTTGCGCCACCAGAGCTTTGGCTGCCGGTTTTTTTACCAAATAAAATATAACCTGCCCAACACGCACCCGCTGCTAGAGCTAAAAATACGCCAATTGGATCTAAACTTTCTTGGCCTTTCATATCGGGTAACAGTAATAATATTCCGGTTATTGCGCAAGCAACCCAAAATAAATCACGCTTTCGTCTTGATGAAAATAACGCAACGGCAAGGGGCCCTGTAAATTCAAGCGCAACACCAATACCCAGTGGAATACGTTCAATGGCGTAATAAAATAGAATGTTCATGCCGCCTAGGCTCAAACCATAAATTAAGATGGGTAAACGCTGGCTTGCAACCGGAAAGTGTCTCCAAGGTTTAAAAATTAAACAAAGAATAGCGGCAGAAAAACCTAAACGTAAGGCCGTTGTGCCCTCAGGGCCAACAATAGGGAAAAGCTGCTTAGCCAGTGAAGCCCCAGACTGAATAGTGATCATTGCAAGCAATATGCATAAAATAGCCAGTAATAGCTCTTTGGTTGATTTTTGCATGGTCGTCCTTAAATATTGCCATTTAATTGCGGCGCATATTACCTGCTTTTACCTACGCAGGTAAATGTAAATTAACGTTTTACATGGAGTCCCCAGTGATGAGAGGCTATCACTGGGCTGAATGAAAAATAAGCGTTACTCTTTTTAAGATTGAGGTGGCGGGTAATGAGGGCTGACTGATTGAGTAAAAATTTATAGCTCAGCTTTACTATCGGCAGGGTATATAACGCCCAATTGTGCGCGGGCGGTATCGAGTACCGTCATCACATCGCGTGAAAGCTGGTGGTTGTTAATATGTGACTCTAATGCATTTTGCTCAATCATCTCAATAAAGTGCGCCACTTCATACTTCATAAAATGCTCATCAAAATCTGCACTTATTGTTTCTTTTTGGCCATTATTAGCGATGAATTCCACTTTTTTAAGTTGCGATACAGCTTCAATACGAATACGGCCTAACTCACCTTGTATTTCGGTGATGTTCTCGCCTTGCGATATTTTTGAATAACTAATTACCGCTTGTTTATCTGCATAATTTAAAAGTACATCGCCGGCACCATCAACACCGGTTTCTAGTAATACGCCACTGGCGTGCACACTGTTTGGTGCGCCCCACAGTGCTATAAGTAAATAAAGTGGGTAAATACCCAAGTCTACTAATGCGCCATTTGCAAATTCAGGCAAAAAGGTATTAGGGCGCTCGCCGTTTTTGAGCTTATCGTAACGTGACGAATATTGGCTAAATTGGCCAATAAATTTACGCGGTGTACCGATTCTTTTTAATGCGTTTTTTAAAACAGCAAAGTTAGGTAAATGCGTTGTCATCATCGCTTCCATGTACAAACGTTGATGTTTTTGAGCAGCCGTTAAAATAGCAGTAAGCTCATGACTATTTGCTGCTGAGGGTTTTTCGCCAAGTACGTGTTTGCCCGCAGCTAAACATTGCACTGCATAGTCTTTATGCAGGCTATTTGGTGCGGCAATATATACTGCCTCTACAAGCTCGTCTTGGCAAACAGCGTCAATGGAGGTAAATATTTTTGCTTGAGAATGAGTGGGGTGATTAGCTAAAAATCGCTCAGCGCTACTTTCTGCCCGAGAACACACACCGTATAAATTAAAATTACTCAGAGTACTTGCCGCATCAAGTAGGGTGTCGCTAATAAAATTGGTACCTACAATCACAAAATTCATGTTTAGCCTTTTTATGTATTTTACACAGCTTTGCAGTTTAACAATATTTTGCTCTAAATGCGCGGGCAGAGCAGTTAAACCAGCGTTTTACACTGGCACTTAATGTGGCTTGTTCTTGATAACCTAACAGCTCGGATATTTGTGAAATAGAAAATTGGTTTTGCATTAAATAGTGTTCACATAATGCGCGGCGAGTGGCATCTTTTAGTTTTACAAAGCTGGTGTTATGTTTTTTAAGTTCACGATGCAAGGTGCGAGGATGCAGATTAAGTGCCGTTGCTATCGTTTGGTTTGAGCATTGAAAAAGGGGCAGCATGGGTCGAATAAGTGCACTTACTTGCGAAGGTAACGACTGAGTATGCGCATTATTAGCGGCTAAAAAGTTTAATGCGGCTTGTACTTTGTGTTGTTCAGAAACATTAAGTGGCAATAATAAATCGTTTTTGGCGATTAAAATACCGGCGCTATTTCTGTGTTCAATAACGTTACAGCCAAAGTGTTGATGATAAGCCCGTATATTTGCATCAATCTTTTGCGGTAAAAATACCTTAATGGGTTTACATTGATTTTGGCTCACTTTTTTTAAGGTAGCGAGCGCCAGTGCAATTGTTAATTCAATAACTTGATTTATAACAGGTAAAGGCTTGAGTTTTATTTCGAATGATAAAAATATATTTTGGTCATCTTCAAGTGTATGCGTGGTTAAATTAAGTGCGGGTGTATGTAAGTGCAGGTATTTAATTACCCATGTAAGCGCTTCACCTAAATCAGTTCCACTTTTAGCGGCGATAGCGATATGCCCTAAAATATCAAAACTTTGTTTGCTAGCGAGTTTAAGGCCAAAACTTGGGCAGTTTAAGCTATGAGCGCAGTATTCTAAAAGTTCGGCATAATGGCGATAAGTTAAGCTTTGGGTTTCAAGGGAGTTTAACGTTACCTCAATGGCGCAATGGCGCATGATGCATGCTGTATCACCACCTAGTTCGGTAATTAATGTATCAATTCCCTGTAAAGAAGTGGCTTTAATTAGGCTGCTCATAACAATTGCATTAGTGAAGAGGTGTCTAAAAATATCAAGTTTTTAGTAGATAATCCATGCAAAGTAGTTTTTTTAATGGGAGATATTTTATGCATACCACCTCATTTGATTACATTGTGATTGGCGCAGGCAGTGCTGGCTGTGTTGTTGCCTCGCGATTATCTGAAAATAAAAATGTGAGTGTGTGTTTAATTGAAGCCGGCGGCCGTGACCAAAGTGCCATGGTGCAAATGCCTGCGGGAGTTGCAGCTAGTGTGCCTTATGGCATTAATAGCTGGCATTACAACACGGTGCCACAAAAAGAGCTTAATAACCGCTGTGGGTTTATGCCCAGAGGTAAAGTGCTTGGTGGTTCAAGTTCAATCAATGCCATGGTGTACATAAGAGGGAATAAAAAAGACTACGACAACTGGGCCGCTATGGGAAATACCGGCTGGGATTATACCAGTTTGCTGCCTTATTTTATCAAAGCTGAAAACAACAAAACCTTTACCAACAGCCCATATCATGGTGTAAATGGCCCCTTACATGTGCAAGAGCTAAGTTTACCAAGCCCAGTTAATCAGCTGTTTTTAAAAGCATGCCAAGAGCAAGGCGTAGCCCTTAATGACGATATTAATGCGCAGCAACAGCTAGGTGCGCGGTTATCGCAGGTCACTCAACATAAAGGGGAGCGTTGCAGTGCGGCAAAAGCGTACTTAACACCTAATTTAGCTCGTAAAAACTTAACCGTGCTCACTGATGCGCAGATAAATAAAATTAATTTTTGCGGGAGAGCTGCAACTGGTGTAACAGTTGCCGTTAATAATAAAAGCTATGTGCTAAATGCCCATAAAGAAGTTATTTTAAGTGCCGGTGCGATTAACTCTCCCCAACTTTTAATGTTATCGGGAGTGGGGCCTGCAGATCATTTAAAGCAGCATAACATTGAGCTTGTAACGCCATTAGAAGGTGTAGGCAGTAATTTGCACGATCACTTAACCGTTGTGCCATTATACAAAGCAAAATATTCGCAAGGCACATTTGGAATAAGTGCCAGCGGTGCGTTTAATATTGCAAAAGGATGCGTTGATTGGTTTGCCAAACGCGAAGGAAAGCTGACCAGTAACTTTGCCGAGTCGCATGCGTTTGTAAACTTATTTACAGATTCTATTGTGCCCGATGTGCAACTTGAATTTGTTATTGGGCTGGTGGACGATCACAGCCGTAAACTGCATTATGGCCATGGATACAGTATTCATAGCAGCATAATGCACCCTAAAAGCCGCGGCACTATTCGTTTAGCGGATGCCAACCCTGTAAGTGCGCCACTCATTGATCCTAATTATTTAAGCCACCCCGATGATTTACAGGTTATGCTACTTGGGCTTAAAAAAACATTGAGCATAATGCAAAGCAAAGCGTTTGATACTATTCGTGCAGATATGGTGTATCCGCTTGATATTAATGATGATGCGCAGCTTATTGAGTTTATTAGGCAAACAGCCGATACAGAATATCACCCCGTAGGAACCTGCAAAATGGGCCAAGACGATATGGCTGTGGTTGATAGCGAATTACGTGTTCACGGTGTGCAAAATTTACGGGTGGTAGACGCCTCTATTATGCCCAGTATTATTACCGGAAATACCAATGCTGGGGTAATAGCAATTGCAGAAAAAGCAGCTGACTTAATAAAGCAAGCTGCACTTTGTGACTAACTTGACTTATAAAACGCTGTTAACCATTGCTGCCAGTCTTGCTCTAGTTTGAGCATTTGCTGGTGCTTTTTAGCGGAAAAATGTTTGTTTTTATCTTCATCCGCTAAAAACGGCCCCACACGACAAAGCGGGCAATAATCATCAGTTAGATAATTAGGGGTTGTTAACATATCACTTAGTTCGGGTAGTGTATTTTCACTAAATACATAAGTAATACCGCTGGTGTCTTTGACGTGTTTGTCACGGTCGACATTGCGAATTTTATAGCCATCAAAGCGACTGATATCGAATGACATTTGTCCTTGATATTGTGCGTTTAAATGGGTATTTAAACTCCCCTCAATATTCCACTCACGATACGGTTTAACATCTTTTGAGGTTATATAGCATAACCCAGGGCCTTGTGGGTTCAAGGCAAACTCATTGGCATATTTTATAAATTGATGCAGTAACGCACGGTTAAGCACGTTCATGCTGTTATTACGTGTATTTTTCTCAAATGCGTCGCGACCAATAAACGCAGGAATAAGTGGAAATTGAAAAATCACTACATCAAAGCTGTTTAGGTGCTCGGCTAGTTGTTGCCAACATTGTGTGTTGGTGACATCAAATTCATTAAGCACATCAATTTTATGTGCTTTAAGTGAGGCAAGCGCGTTATCGGGATATTTTTCTGTAAGAGTTGCAGCTGCATCATAGGTTGAGGCAACTAACTTTTGCGGTTTAATGTGGTTGTAAAGCGCGTTTGAAAACGATAAGTCGCCATCACCTACCGTGAGTATGTTCCAATTTGGGTTTAAATACATATTAAATTATATGTTTTTATTAGTAACAGGCGATGTGTCAGGATGCGGTGTATTAATCAGCTGTTGATGCAACCTATACATAGCTAAACGCGTTTTTAACCCTTCAATGGCAACTTGTTTAAGAATTAAGTTAAAGGTAATCAAAATAGCAAACACAATATGAATAGGGCCATGAGTAAAACCGGCTTGAGGGTCGTAAATGGCTAAGCCAAATAAAACAAACAACACCACCATAAATATTTCAATGAGCTGATTTGAATAAAAAGAAAGACGCCCCTCACTTTTATGATCTTTTTTTATGCTAATAGCGCAAAAAAACGGGATAACTTTAATTTTAAAAGCCGCGTTTTTTTCTACAAAATTCTCACCAAGGTCAGTAAGCTGTTGGCGTAATTGGTCTATCATGGTGTGTCCTCTCAATACAGTGCGCGGATGTTACCCTATTACAGACCAATGGTTAAGCCATGGCGTGTTATTTAGGGTAAATACTCATACCAATAATTAAGATATGACACACAAATACCACTGATGTGAGCACAAAACGCATTTTTTGATAATCTTTATGATAACCCTGCCACTGTATTGTGGCCTTTTCAAAAATCAGTACTAACCAAAAACTCGCGCCTAACCAAGCAAGCATCCACTCAATCGGTAAGAATGATAAAAACGGAATAGGAATGACCGGTAGCACTGCTTTAATCGCATCAGCAAAGCTCTGCTGGCCTGCATGCCATAAGTTACCCGCCATAAACGCTAAAATAGCAATGCTGTAAAAACTAAAAAACTCTAAATTTACACTGTTACTGCCAAACATGAGCGGCCAGCCCACACAGCCTAAAAATGGCAATAAGCCTAAATAGCCAAGTTGAATGTGATTGACGAATTTTTCCATAAATGAAATGCCTTTGAAGGTTGTGTAATGTAAACCACGTTATTGTAGCAAGGATGTGCAGTGTAATCTTATTAAAATCTATATAGCGCAACTGACTATGAGTGGTAGTTGAGTTGTAACTGCTTTAACGCTTAAAAGTAAGCAGTAGATCACTCCTTGGGTTTGCAATCTTAAAAATCGATTGTTTTAATCTAAACAATCAATTTTATTTAATTTCTCAATGGCCTTATTGTATTAATCAAGCCAACGCATACAGCGTTAACTTTTTATAAATACACTAAACATAAATGAGGAATACTATGAGCACTTCATTGATTAACACAAAATTACAACCTTTCAATGCAACAGCTTACCACAATGGTGACTTTGTAGAACTCACTGAAAAAGACGTATTAGGTAAGTGGTCTATCTTTTTCTTTTACCCAGCTGACTTTACGTTTGTATGCCCTACAGAGCTAGGTGACCTTGCAGATCATTACGCACAGTTACAAGAAATGGGCGTTGAAGTTTATTCAGTATCAACAGATACACACTTTACGCACAAAGCATGGCATGACACGTCAGACACAATCGGTAAAATTACTTACCCCATGATTGGTGACCCAACAGGGCGCATTACACGTAACTTTGGTGTAATGATTGAAGATGATGGTTTAGCACTTCGCGGTACATTTGTAATGAACCCTGAGGGCGAAATTAAAGTTGTTGAAACACATGACTTAGGCATTGGTCGTAGTGCTAAAGAGTTAGTTCGTAAAGTGCAAGCAGCCCAATACATTGCAACACACGATGGCGAAGTTTGTCCTGCATCTTGGCAGCCAGGTGAAGACACATTAGCACCTTCACTAGACCTAGTTGGTAAGATTTAAACCTTACCACTAACTAAATTTAGAGTAGAACATGACTCTAATACCAGTGAGCCTGTATAGGTTCACTGGGCACTCTCCCACGCCATCACACGTTTCTAAAATTTCGCACATGCACTGATGGCATGGGAACCTTGCTGTTTTAATTTTCCTTAAGGGGCTAAGCAATGTTAGACAACAACATAAAGAACCAACTAAAAAGCCATTTTGAATCGCTGACTCAGCCTGTTGAGCTGCTTATCGCCTTGGACGACAGCAAAAAATCAACAGAAGTAGAAAGTCTAGCAAACGATTTAGCGTCACTAAGCGATAAGTTTAGTGTAATAAATAATCCCGATACTAGCGCCCGCAGGCCTTCTATGGTGGTGCATTCACCAGAAAAAAACACCCATATTACCTTTGCAGGTGTTCCTATGGGACACGAATTTACTAGTTTAGTGTTAGCGCTATTACATACGGGTGGTCACCCTAGTAAAGCAAGTAAAGATGACATTGAACAAATACAAACACTTGAACAAACACTTAATTTTGAAGTGTATATTAGCTTGAGTTGCCAAACCTGCCCGCAAGTTGTGCAGGCACTTAATACTATGGCAGCAACAAATAGTAATATTAAAGCCACCATGATTGATGGGGCATTATTTCAAGATGAAGTTGAGCAAAGAAACATACTGGCGGTACCCGCTGTTTATTTAAATGGTGAACCTTTTAGCCAAGGGGCCATGAGCCTCACTGATATTTTAAATAAAGTGGATAGCAAAGGTGCACAGCGCCAAGCAGCATCACTCAATGAAAAGTCGGTGTTTGATGTACTTGTCGTCGGTGGTGGGCCAGCTGGTGCTTCGGCAGCTATTTATTCAGCACGTAAAGGGCTCAATACTGGGGTTGTAGCAGAGCGATTTGGCGGTCAAGTTGCTGATACATTAGCGATTGAAAACTTTATTTCAATAAAAGCAACGCAAGGGCCAAAAATGGTGGCTCAGTTGGAAGAACACGTTAAAGAATACGATGTTGATGTTATGCACAACCAACGCGCGGCAAACCTGCAAAAAGGCAGTAATGGGTATGATATTACGCTAGAAAATGGCGCTGTATTAAAAGCAAAATCACTCGTGCTAGCAACCGGTGCACGCTGGCGCGAAATGAATGTACCCGGTGAGCAACAATATAAAGGCCATGGCGTTGCATACTGCCCGCACTGTGATGGGCCTCTATTTAAAGGTAAACCGGTTGCGGTTATTGGTGGTGGTAATTCAGGTATTGAGGCGGCAATTGATTTAGCCAATATAGTTGAACACGTTACTGTACTTGAATTTGCTGATACGTTACGCGCCGATGAGGTACTTATTCGTAAAGCTAATAGCTTAAAAAACATCACTATTATTAAAAACGCCCAAACCACGGAAGTACTTGGTGATGGCAAAAAAGTAACGGGGTTAAGTTATACCGACCGCCTTAGCGGCGAGAGTAAACAGTTGAACTTAGCCGGTATATTTGTACAAATTGGTTTAATACCTAATACCGAATGGTTGAAAGACAGCGAGCTTGAACTGAGCCAATTTGGTGAAATACTCATTGATGCCAAAGGCGCAACATCGTTACAAGGCGTTTATGCTGCAGGTGATGCAACCACTACGCCATTTAAGCAAATTATTATTGCGATGGGGGCGGGCGCAACAGCAAGCCTAGGTGCGTTTGACTATTTAATTCGTCAAACGCCCGATGCAGAGCAAAGCGCTGCTTAATAGTGTTTTAGCTTAAAGTCTCTTGATATAACAGCTCTCACCCATAGCTGTTTGTTCACCCAAGCCGCCCTCTCCAAAGGCGGCTTTTTTGAGCGCTATTTAAGTCGGGTAATACCCACTAAAATACAGACTGCGCCACCAATAAAGCCAAGCCAGGCTTCCATAGGTGTTTCGCCGTTTAATGCGCGGGTAACCTGAGAGGCTGCTGAGTCATAAACGTCATAGCCCCATATTGCCAGTGCGATACCAATAACAATAAGTACAATACCAATAATTTTATTTGTCATAATGATCCTTTGTTTTCTAGTGCAAGTTAATCTGAGCGACACTCGTTATTATAATGTGGCTACGCTCAGCCTTTTTAATGTATTTGTAATTGCTTCTTCTATTGCTGGAAGCTTAAATGGTTTGGCTATAAACATATCCATGCCCGCTTGTTTACAGCTTAGTTTATCTTGGGAAGAAGCATTAGCCGTCAGAGCGACGATATATGTGCTTTTGGGGCTACAAATGTTACTAGATCTTAATTGTTTGGTAGCTTCAAAACCATCAAGTATTGGCATAATACAATCCATAAAAATAAGATCGTAATGCTTTTGTTTGCACTTTAAAATTGCGTCTTGGCCGTCTATGGCAAAGTCTGATTTTATATTAAACTTATCCAGCGCAGCTTCTAATACAAGGCGGTTTATTTCGTTATCATCAACCACCAGTACTGATAATTTGGCACCATGATTATTAATCAATTTAAGACTCGGTGTCTGTATTTGTTGTTTGCCAAGTTCAATCGGGATAGTTAAGGTAAAACACGTACCCACATTAACCTCACTCGTTACTTCAATTTTGCCATTCATAAAACCAACGAGTTCTTTAACAATTGCTAAACCTAATCCGGTGCCGCCTTTATTGTTGTTAGCATCAACCTCTTGGGTAAAAGGCTTAAATAATGAGTTTAAATACGCTTTACTCATGCCGCGACCCGTGTCGGTTATTTTAATGGTAAGTAAAGGGTGTTTTGTGTCTAATGCTAATTGCGAATAGAGAGAAACAGATCCATGCTCTGTAAATTTTAACGCGTTACTTAGTAAATTAGAGACAATTTGGCTTAATCGAGAGGTGTCGCAGTATACCCAAACATCATTAGGAATGAGATTAGTGGCTAGCAGTTCAATGTGTTTATTACTAAACAATACCGAATATAAAGAAACCAAATCGGTAAATACCGTTTTAAGTAGAGAGTGGTGAGGCTCCAGTTTTAACTCACCATGATTTATTTTTGAAAAATCGAGTACTTCATTAATAATACTTAATAAAATGTCAGCACTTCGAAGGGCGACTTTAATTTTTTCTGCCCGCTTGTCATAATCGTGTTCATCAATGAGAGTCGCTAACATTCCCGTAATACCATTAAGCGGGGTTCTAAGCTCATGACTAATTTTGGCAAACAGCATACTTCGGTCTTGGAGGAGTTGTTCTGCAAGTGCTTTTTTTTGTTTTAACTCTTCGCGTAACTTAACGGCTTCAGTTATATCTTGAAAAGTACCAAATAATCGCACACATTTGCCGTTGTTAAACTCGGCCTCTCCAAAAGTCGACACCCAAATATTTTGCTGCTTTGCGGTAACTATTTCCAGCTCTAAATGCCATTTTTCACCCTTAGATACCGCATTTTCTACCGCTTTATTAATGCTATCTCGACTTTTACCCGCTTTATAAAATTCAATGGCTGTTTCCATGTTTGGAGTATAGCCTTCTTCGGCTTGATGAATACGTCGAGTTTGCTGGCTCCAAAAAATGCTATTGTCTATTAGGTCGACTTCCCATGTGCCTATATTTGCAACGCTTTCAAGTTTCAATAAGGTGTCACTATTTTTAGTGAGATTAACTTTATCCTGATTGCGCGCAAATTCTGAGCCCAACCACTGAGCTAATAATTCAATATAATCATAAGCTTCATCGCTAAAAGGGGCGCATTCTTGAGCTGATGAAAAGTTAACAGTTCCAAATACGTCAGTACCTATTCGTATAGGCGCTCCAATATACGCCTCCAATTGGAAATTAATATAGCAAGGATGATTTGCAATACTACTTTGCGACGCATTATGAAACGCCAGTGCAGAGTTGGCCAACAAAGTATGTGTACAATAGGTGCCGTTTAACTCAAACTCAGTACCAATAGCAAGAGAATTGTCAGGGGTAATAGCATGTAAAACAGTGTAAGAATTATTTTTTACGCGGCTGATAATAGCCAAATCGAGCTGAAAAACATCGAGCCCAAAAGCAAGTAAGTCTGCAATTTTTTGATCAAAGCTAAGCTGTTGATCAGAGACTATATTATGAAAGCATCGAAGAAAATTCACAAAAAACCTTAATTTATTTAGTACGTACACAAGAACACAAGCAAGCACTATGCCTAAACATAATCTATTTTTTGACAATAAGCCATTAACACATAATTCCTTACTACATTAACTCGCGGGTTTAAAAATTAATAGCTTGAATTAGATGTAAATTCAGGTTGTATCACTATGTAGTTCTTCTGAGTCCACGCTGTTTATTAATAACCCTTCTTGTATTACCTGTGTATGCTCAAGCACGTTGAGTAACGTTCACCATAAACATATTTTATAATTTCAATAGCTTTGGGTGTATGAGTAAATGCAATTTTGACTTCGGGCAATCTGTTTGGAATGGTTTTATCGCTCATAACCATTGCTACCAAATCTAGGGTTATCCAAGTAACTTTTAGCTTCACTTATGCCCATTTGATAGCCTGAATTGAGTATAGCTCGATTTTTAGTGGTGCGGCCGACTTTAAACCCTGTTGGTGGTGCAATAATATTTATTTTGCAATCTGACGGAGCATTGTGCAAAAAATCAATACTGTCATTATAATTTTTAGAACGCTGTATGGCGGCCTCTGCAAGCGCTGGGCTCTGTTTATAGAGTTGTTTAGTTAACCACGGTACTTTGTTGTCTTTTTTACGATAGCCTAAAGGTTGGGAGAGGATAACTGTTATTTCTGATGCACCCATTTCATAGGCTTTTTTTACCGGAATAGAATCGGCAACGCCACCATCGGTCATTGCGATCCCGTTTATTGTTGGGTAATCCCGATAAGCGATTGGGATGGCGCAAGAGGCTTTTAATTGCTCAACCATTTCATTGCCCGTTGCTTGCAAATAGTGAGCTTTACCTGAATCTATTGCCGTTGCAACAATATAAAAATCGTAAGGAGATTGCGAGAATTCGTCGGTATTCAAGGGGATTTCACGAACTGTTTCTTGCCACAGCCAATCTAAATCAAATAGATGGCCGCCTTTGATAAAACGTGCGAGATTAATAAATTCTGGCCTGCAGGAGTAATCGGTGATCACTTTGTAGTTGCGTGTTGGCTGCTTACATAAATAGGCTGCCACATTTGTAGCACCAGCTGATACTCCAAAATACCGATTAAAGGGTTGATATTCTTGCTCTAAAAACTCATCAAGTACACCTGCAGCAAAAACACCGCGCATTGCACCACCTTCAACGACTAACGTATGATTATTGTTCGTCATGCTCATTTCCATCCTTTGATAATACCCCATGCTAACAAGTGATTTGCGTATGTGCGAGTAACTTTTTATTGCGGATCGCTACTTTTAAATTGCTTTCTGTAAGCGGAAGGTGAAATAGAGAAAGCGGCTAAAAACTGTTGTCGAAAGCTAACACTCGATGAAAACCCAGATTGATTAGCAATTCTATCTATATTGTGGTTACTTGTTTCTAATAGCTGCTGCGCGATGGTTAGACGTTGACTCAGCAGCCATTGTGTAAATGTAGTGCCCATTGCTTTTTTAAAAAGTCGAGAAAAATTACGGCGACTCATACTTGCTTTACTGGCGAGTTCATCGATTGTTAAAGGTTTAGTTAAATTTTTTAGTGCCCAAGTGATAGCCGGCTCTAAACGGTTACTATCGATGTGTCGAGGAATGGGTTTTTCTATGTACTGTACTTGTCCTCCACTGCGGTGAGGCGCCACAACCATGCGTCTGGCCACGCTGTTGGCAATATCTGCGCCGTGATCACGACGTAATAAATGTAGGCAACAATCAATTGCGGCAGCGGCGCCTGCTGAGGTAAAAACATTTCCTTCATCAATGTACAGTACATCGTTATCAAAGTTTACTTTTGGGTATTTTTTTGCGAAGTCGTTAGCCCATACCCAGTGGGTTGATGCTGTTTTGCCATCCAATATACCTGCTTCAGCAAGCACAAAAGCGCCTAAACATAAACCTACCATTCTTGCTCCACGAGCATGTGCACGGCGAAGTGCATTAAGTAAAGCTGTTGAGGCGGGTATATCAGGATCGCACCACGCGGGTACGATGACAGTATCAGCAGTTTCAAGTATTGACAGGTCTTGTTTTATTTCTATGGGAAAGCCAGAAAGTGTTGGCACCAGACCTACCGTTTCTGTACATACTGTGACTTTATATGGACGAGCGCCCACGCGGTCTAAGTCTTCACCAAAAATACTACACGGAATAGATAGGTGAAATAAACTGATATTGTTATAAGCAACAATCGCAACGGTATGTTCACAGAGTAATGTCATTTTGGCCTAATATCATCGACTACCGTCCTTTAGGACACTATTTGCAACCGACTATAAAGTATAAGCTGTCACGGTGCAAACGCAGCAACACGGCTGTCACAGCCGTGATAGCTTATAAACTTAAATTTAACTCGGTATTAAAGGATAAATTATGACGACGACACTTCGTGAACTTAATGGGCTTGACTCAACACCCGCTTCACTTACAAACGCCACACTTATATTTGTTGATTATCAAAATACTTATACACAAGGTGTTATGGAGTTAGAAGGGTGGCAAGATGCTCTTAATAATGCGGCAATTTTACTGGCTGATGCACGTGCTGCTGGTTCTAAAATTATTCATATTATGCATGATGGTGGTGAAGGCTCGCCTTACGATATTAATGCTGAAATAGGCCAAATACACTCAAGTGTCGCGCCAATTGCGGATGAAAAAGTTATCGTTAAAACAGCTCCCGATAGTTTTGTAGGAACAGACTTAGGCGAACAAGTAGATGTAATTGGTAATAATAAATTGATCATTGTTGGGTTTATGACCCACATGTGTGTGACATTTACAGCGCAAGGTGCATTTTTAAGAGGTAACCACGCAACGGTAGTCGCTGACGCGTGCGCTACAAGACCATTACAAACTTCAGTGAGTGATGTGTTGGCATCTGATCTACATAAAAGTGCCTTAGCAACCATTAATGACTTATATGGCGTGGTTATCCCAAGTGCTGATGACTTAAGCTAATAAAGTGTTTTTAATTTATAAATTTAAATGGGCAATTTATTGTTCATTTAAATAGCACAAAGTGGTTATTAATATAATGATATGACTTTCATTGTGAAAAGAGTAATTTATGATTGTTTATTATTCAAAAATACATATTTGATTTCTGCCAGCTTTCTTTGCTTTATATAAAGCAATGTCAGCGCTTTTTATTAGGGTTTCTGTGTGTGTATCTGCATTTGGATAGCTACAAAAGCAACCAAAGCTAAGTGTTATGTAAGGGGCAATAGGAGAGAACTCATGCGTAATATTCAATGCTTTTATTTTTTGCTCAATTAACAAAGCAAATTTATGGCATTGCTCTATATTCGTAGCAGGTAAAATGATTGCGAATTCTTCACCGCCATAGCGAGCTGCTATGTCACCCTCACGCTTACATAAACTTTTTAAAGCACTAGCAACGTGTTTTAACGTTTCATCGCCTTTGTGGTGGCCATAATTGTCGTTATAGCGCTTAAAAAAGTCGATATCACACATAATTAAACTAATTGGTTGGTGCTGTCTTGCAGAGCGTTTAATTTCGCTCTTTAGGGAAGTATCAAAAAATCGGCGGTTGGCAATGTCAGTAAGTGCATCGGTGTTTGCTAACTTATTTAATTTTGTATTAGCGTTAATTAATTGTTCTTGGGCTAACTGCAGCTTTTTTTTATAGTTTATGTTTTTGAGTGCGTTATTAATAATTTCGCCTACGAGCTTGATTCTTATTAAATCTATTTTGCTCCAGTGGCGTTTTGTGTTAACACAGTCACAGCCAATAAAACCAACAAGCTCTTTGTCAAAGCGCAGGCCAACACATAAGACAGACTGAATACTCTGCGCTTCAAACTCTGCTTTTTCTGAATTCGCTTCCGGTGGTAACTGAGCAACATCATTAACTTTAAATAGGTGTGTTAAGTTCATTACATCAAAAAAGTAGGGTAGTTCGGCTTTAGGGACGTTTTGCAACCTATCTTTGTAGGCAGTTATGCCGGTGTTCACCCATTCATGCGTATTGGTTAAAGTTTCACTATCGGTATTAAATTCAAATAAGTAGCTTCTATCTGCTTTACAAACGGTGCCTATGGCTTTGAGTGCAAAGTTAATTTGTTGATCAATATTGTCATTTTGAATATCAATTAGTTTGGTGGATATTTTTGAAATAATATGGTCAAAATTATATTGCTCTGCATGACTATGGTCTTGCTCTAAAGTGATCATAGAAACAGAGTCATCAATGATTGAGTGGTTCACATTTAAAAGCTGAGGCGTGAATTCACACTCTAATAAAACAGCTGTTATAGTAGATGTGAATAATTGCTCAACGGTAACAACCGTATCATCATTAAAGTCGCGAAGCGTAATACTGTTAAAAACATCGCTGCTAAGCGCGTCGTCACTATTTATGTTAAGTAACGTTTTGGCATGTTGGTTTAAGATGTAATTATGTGTTTTATTGTCATAAACAATCACCGCTAAATTAATTAGATTAAAAACCTGCCAAATTGTATTGTTTGAGTCATGGCTCACTGGTTTCTCCGCATTAAAATATGAAAACTACCCATATTTATGAATTAATTATTATTTTTGTATCTGCTTAGTTATTTTTAGTACAGTTTTTTGTATTTTACTAAGTTTTTAGTGCGTTTATTTGGCCTACGTATTACAATTGTGACTGTATATCATTACGTATTTCCCAATTTGCTTTATTTCATAAGCTTACTTTATTTTTAGTGAAGGTCTATTATATTTCATGACAGAAATAACCACACATCACGCTTCTCGTCGCCGTTTGTTAATTGCACTTGCAATTACCTGCTCATTTATGGTGATTCAATTAGTGGGTGCGTATTACGCAAACTCACTTGCAGTACTTGCTGATGCAGGGCATTTGTTTGTTCATAATAGCTCTTTGTTCATTGCTCTCATTGCGTCTAGCTTTGCTATTCATTTAGCTAAAACCTATAACGATGGCCATCAAAAAGCAGAGCTAATAGGGGGGTTGATCAACGGCGTTTTATACCTAGCCATTAGTTCACTTATTTTATATGAGGGCACTGAGCGCTTTATGCATCATAAAGGGGGACATGAGCTGGTTATTAATAGTTACTTAATGTCGGTAATTGCTGCTATTGGTTTTTTATTTCATGGCGCAGCGGCATGGGTGCTTTATAAAGGCCGTAAGGCGAGCATTAATGTGTATGCCGTGTTTTTACACTCGTTTTTTGATTTAATATCAACGGTTTCTACTTTTGCTGCTGGTGTACTTATATACATAACAGGCTGGAATGTAATTGATATTTTATCGAGCATGTTAATTGCGTCTTTTGTCTTGTTTACCGGTATTAAGGTCATTATTAGCTGTCTCAAGGGGTTGCGTTCAAATAAAGCTAAGTTACCTAAAGTGGCCGATATTGAAACAGAAATAACCACCATGGAACATGTTGCAAATGTGCACAATGTCACTGTTGTTCGTAAAAACAAAAAGGTTATTGTTGGTGCTCATGTTGTGCTAAAACAACACTGTACTATAGAAAAACATGATGAAGAGTGCCGCTTAAAGGTAATTAAACTGCTTGCAGATAAATTTAATGTGCGCAACAGCGTATTACAAATAGAAAGCTACGAATGCAAGCACATACACTAATGCGTTAAACCTAAAAGCGACTTAACTAAGTCGCTTTTAGTTTCATATCAAATCAATAATTTTTTCGAAGCACTCCGGGCTCATTAAATCGTTAGCACTCATAGGGCGAGCAAGGTAGTAACCTTGTAGCTGATGACAGCCAATATTTTTTAAAAATTCTAGCTGCTCCCGCGTCTCTACCCCTTCTGCAATACAATATAACTCTAAGTTTTCAGCGAGTGAGTAAATCGTTTTAATAATAGATTCATCCCCTTTATCAATACCAATACTATTAACAAAGCTTTGATCTATTTTTATCACATTAATTGGAAATTGACTCAAATAAGTTAACGATGAATAGCCAGTGCCAAAATCATCAAGAAACAGTTTGAACCCAGCAGTCTGTAAGCTTTTTAGTTGCATAGCTGCTTTGTATTTATCTTCTAATAGCGTGTTTTCTGTAATTTCTAAACGAAGTTGTTGTGGTTTTATCTGTGCTTTTTCTAGTATGGAGCTGAGCTGCTGCGTTATGTTGGCTTTTAAAATATGTTTTGGAGACAAATTTAACGATATGTAAAACAACGGGTTAATGTTCAAAAGTGGAGCAAGCTCAGTAATTGCACGCTGTAATGCTTGCTCAGTTAGCATATCAATTAAGCCAGTCTCTTCAGCAATAGGTATAAATAAAGCGGGAGAAACCGGTTTGCCTTGGTTTTCCCAGCGCATGAGTAATTCAACCCCACTTATTGTTTTATCTAGTGTATTAACAATAGGTTGATAGTGATTAAAAAACAGATTGTCCCTAGCAGCATCTTTTAAGTCGTTTTCAAGAATAAGCTTTTGTTTAATTTGCTCATTCATTTTTTCATTAAAAAACTGAAATCCATTTCTGCCTGCTTGTTTAGCATGCATCATGGCAATATCTGCGTTACGTATGAGGGCATCGGTCGATGTTGCATCGTATGGGTACAATGCAATACCAATACTGGCTGATATATTAATAGCGAAGTCTTCAATAATAACCTTGTTAGCCAGCTCTTTGCTCATTTCGTTGAGAGTGTGTTGTAAAGAGGCCATTGAGGTAACGTTTTCAACTAACACTAAAAATTCATCACCACTTTGGCGGCCAAATGTAGCGTCATCACCTAAGTATTGGCTCACTCGCTCGGTAATATTGCACAATAGTTTGTCACCCACTGCATGGCCAAAAGAGTCATTGACGGGTTTAAATTTATCTAAATCTATAAATATAACAGCGCATTGCGAATCGTCTTTAGCGGCGCTTGTAATGGCATTTTCGATTTTTTGATTCATTAAACTACGATTAGGTAAGCCCGTTAACGCATCGTAATTAGCAAGGTAGCGTAACTCATTTTCAGCGCGTTTCTGCTCTGTTAAATCGGTAATAACAATAACATAATAACTGACTTTATCTTTTTCATTAGCAACGGCTGTGGCACTTAAATGAATAGGGTGTTTTTCAGCTTTTGTGGTCTTTACATAAGCATTTGTTCGCCAGTTTTCTTTTGGTTTAAGTGCTTTTAAAATTGTTGCAAACTCTCTACACTTAGCTTGACCAATGGCATTAATAAATAATTTTGAGGTAACAATCCCCTCTCTGCCTTCATCAGAAAACACATCCATAAAGCTGTTATTGGCTGAAAATGGCACGAGGTCTTCATCTAAAATAAGTAAAAAGTCATTTATTTGACTAAATGCTTCGCCTAATATTTTGGCTTGTTGTTCGTTTGCCAGCTGCTCGGTAATATTAGTAAAAATACCCGACACATAAAGAGGCTCTTTAGTGTCTTCATTATAAATAGTTTGCCCCAAATCATGAAACCATAACCAGTGCCCATCTTTGTGCCGTAAACGATAAGTAGCTTGCCAATGTTTTTGCTTAGTTTGGTTTGTAAAAGTATTCCATTTACTTTGTAGCCTGCGACGCTCATCAGGATGCATAATATTAAAAAAACTACTTATATCGATGCGTTCAGGTAAGTTCTCGTAGCCAAGCTCTGCGCCTCTATCTGTATTTACTGAGTTATCTGCAAAGCTATAGTTCCATACACCGCTTTTATTACTTTTTAGTGCCAGCTCAGTTTGTGTTTTAGAGTGCACAGCGGCGCGGTGAGCTTGTTCAATTGCAATTTTACGGCTTCGGTATTGCCAGAAAAATAAAAACAAAATAACAACAATAGCAATAAAATATAAAGTATATGCAATAGGAGACTGCCAAGGGGCGTAAGCTACACTAAATTTTAACTGTATGGGGTCACTTGTGATCACCCCATTTCGCTGTTGAGTAGACACAGACAAAATATAATCACCAGGTTGTAATTTAGTAAAAAACACCTGGTTAGATTTTAAATCGTTGTAGCTCAAAGACGAAGGGCCTGTAAGCTCAACTTTGTAGTAGGTTTTATTAATATTTTTATAATCAAAATTTGAAAACCGAACCGTTAAGCCCATATCGTCGTGCTTAAGCATTAATGGATCAGTGCTGTATTTTGAAGGGGAGTAATTAAGGGCTTGTGAAAACAAACTAATATTAGTAATTGCTAAGTTATTATTGATTTTTCGCTGTTCATTATCAAATTGCTCTGGGTCAAACATTAGCACGCCGCTACGGTTACCAAACGCTAACTCGTTGTTGTGTAACCTTAATGCTGCTAGTGCTGTAAAGTGATTGTTACTTAAGCCATCTTTTATTGTGTACGTGGTGATGTTAAGCGTATCTAAATTAAGTTGATAAAGACCGTTATCAGTACTTATCCATAAAAAGTCTTTATTATCTGCAATAAGTTTAAAAATAGAGTTAGTATTTAATGAGTTGTGTTTATCAAATACATGCACTTGCTGATATGTTTTAGCGTTTACTGCAATTAAGCCTTCTTGGGTGGTGGCTAACCACAGCAGCCCTCGCTTAGCATCGTAATAATAATTCTCTACTGTATGGTAAAGATTGTTTTTTGCTGTTTTAGATTTAAAAATAGTAATTAAAGTCGCTGTTTCTTCGTTGTATCGATAAAGTGTGTCAGAGGTACTTAACAGTAATTCGCCAGGGAAAGCCTCAGAGGGAGTATGAAACGTATATGCAAGCATAGGCGATACCTGCTCTTTTAGTCCATTAATAACTCGGTTTTCGCCTGTGTTACCATTAAATATATAAAAGTTATCATTGTTAATATAAGCAAAAGTATCGGGTGCAACTTGTGCAATGCCGAACGTATAGTCGGTATTTAACTTGTACTGAGTAATGTATTTGTTTTTTTCAAATGTTGTTGTTTCTTTATTAAAGAGATCGAGCCCGGAAAAAGTTGCTAGCCATAGGTAGTTATCGCCTTTGCCATATGCAGGGAAAATATCACCTATAGCCGATAGGCCATAGACCGCTTTGCTATCTTTAGATTGTAGATATAAGTCACTCTTTTGGGTTTCTAAGTTATACTGAACAAGCCCATCGTCAGTGCCTATCCACAGTAATTTACTATTATCTTGGTAAATAGTGTTTACAATATTATTTTCAGGTAAGGTTATTTTTTTAAACTTTTTTGTTTGTGCTGCCCAAGTAAATATTCCATGTGTTCTAGAACCTAACCAAAGTAAGCCCGACTCATCAAACATAATATCGTTTATCGTGTTCTCTGTTACGTTGTAGTTACTATCTTTGAAGTTTAAAATAGGGCTAATGCTTGTGTTTTTTCTATCGAATTCAAATAACCCACTTTCTGTGGCAATAAACTCACCATACGGTGTGTTTATATAATCCCAAATATTATAGTCACTTATCAAAGTTGTTAATGCTGAAGGGTTTATATTTTTAATTTCATCAAAAGCAATCCGATACATTCCTTCAACCGTACCAATTAACAAACCGAGCTCATCATCTATGGATAAAAATTTAACATTGTTGCTATCATTTGTAACTTCTTGAATGTCGTTAAGTGTTATTTGTTGTAGGTCGTTATTGGCAAAGTTATAAACATATAGCCCCTGATCGGCACCAATATACAATGTGTTTTGGTATAATGATAATGCTCTAATAAACATATTTTCATCGGGCAAAGATGAGATGAGTGTTAGATCTTTTGATGTTTTACCATATCGGTAGATGTGCGAATCAATAGAAAAATAAAAATGCGCCGGTTGTTCAGCAACAGCTTGAACAGGAGAGAACTTTTCTTGATTTTGGTTTAAGTGCCCTGAATATATTAGCTCTGCTTGCAAGGTATTAGGGTTAATCAAATAACTTCCAGCAAGTTGAGTATTAACCAGAATTTGGCCGTCAATTGCTTTATAAATACTATTAATGTAGTTATTTTTTAAACCCAATTCGCTCTCGTAAGGCGTGACTTGGTATCCGTCGAATCGGTATAAACCTTCAGTTGTAGCAATCCATACATAGCCCATGTCATCTTGGAGTGATTTCACTATAAAGCTTTGCGACAATTGTTCGTTGTTAGTGACACGTTGTAATTGTTCTGAATAAGTTTGTGAAGCAAAACTATGCTGCGAGCAAACAAATATAAACATATAAACAATAAAGAAAAACTTACTCAAAAGCACTTACCCTTACAACGAACAAGGTTGATATTAAATGTTGGCGTAATATAACATGAGTTTAATCCAAAAATTACAAAAAGCATTAAATGTAAACTGTTTGTTGTTTTTTTTGTTGTTTTTTACAAGGTTAATCTAGTTATAACGTAAGGACATAGTATGAATTACGCAGGAAATATTAGAGCAGAGCACAGTATACTTTTAGTTATCGACTTACAAAGTAAGTTAGCACCAGCGATTGCTTCGTTTAATGGCACGCTAGATTGTGCTCTGCAGTTAGCAAAAGCAAGTGCTATTCATCAAATTCCTTCAATAATTACAGAACATTATAAAAAAGGACTAGGTGAAAGTGATAAGAAAATAAAATCTGTGTTACCTAATGCTCGCTATTTTGAAAAAATTAACTTTAGTGCCTGTGCACAAGAGGGGTTTTTAGATACTCTTGCGCAATTAAATCGCCCACATATAGTTGTAATTGGCACTGAAGCGCACGTTTGTGTGTTACAAACATGCTTAGATTTATTACAGCAGGGGTATGCGGTCACTGTGGCAGCTGATGCAGTAGCATCAAGAAACACAGAGCACAAAGCTATTGCACTAGAACAGCTTCGTCAAGCCGGTGCTATAGTCTCTTGTGTAGAGACCATCATATTTCAATGGACAACAAAAGCAGGGACGTCTACCTTTAAACAAATACTACCAATTGTTAAGTAGCGCATTAAAAACGGTTTTAAATCAAATAACTTGTACTTTGTTTGATTTGAAATAATAAATAGCTAGCTGTTTTGAGTTTAAATATCAGCTGAACGTGTTTAAATTAGAACACAATTAATTTAAGGTTTTTATGTCTAGTGTAAGTCGGTTATTCACAATTATTTTTAGTCTTTTGTTTATTGAGTCTATAGGTATTGGTCTTTATTTTGGCACCCTGACAGAAGCATTTCTTGTCGGCTTACCGTTATGTTTGCTCCCCATTTGGCTTTTAAAAACCCAACCCGATAGCAAAATGACACCGCATGTTGTTGCGGCTGCAATTATGATGTTTTCATTTTTACATATTCAACAAGCCTATGGCCTTATCGAAGTGCATTTCGAAATATTCATTTTCTTAGCCATGCTAATAATGTTCATAGAGTGGCGAGTGTTTATTACCGCTATTGTGTTTGTAGCTATACACCATTTATCTTTTTACTATTTGCAAACACAAAATACTGGTTTTTACGTATTTGATCCAGACCGACTCGCCTTTTCAACAGTGCTTATTCACGCAGCGTATGCCATTGTGGAAGCGCTTGTAGCTGGTTTTATTGCCGTAACATTAAATCGCGAACGCCGTGCGGGTCTATCGTTAAGTTATGCCACAGAGCAAATAATGCAAGATCCAAATCAAGTTAAGCTTTCTATGCGAGCAGATGACACAACAAGCAAAGCGGTAGTTGGTTTTAATACTTTGCTTGAGTACTTATCAGATGTGATTAAGCAAGTTCAAGTTCAGTCTGACTCTTTAAAAAATAACTCTAAAGAGCTTATTCATGTTCATGATGAGTTAGCCAATAGCGCGCAGCAACGAAACGCGCAAACAGATGATATTGCTAATTCAGGCGCACAAGTTGCGCATGGTTTTAAGTTAGTTGAACAAGAAAGTGATACTTTAAAACAACAAGTTAATAGCATTACTGAATCAGCCAATGTTGCGCTGGAAGAAGTATTACAAACCGACAGAAAAAGCACCGAGCTACTCACCTTGTTAACAAACACTGAAGAGCAGTTAAGCCATTTAGTGGCCGCTGGGGATGTTATTACTAGTTTACTCAATGAAATTTCAGGCATAGCCGACCAAACTAATTTATTAGCCCTTAATGCTGCAATAGAGGCCGCACGAGCGGGTGAGCATGGCCGAGGGTTTGCTGTTGTTGCCGATGAAGTACGCTCGCTTGCAAATAGCAGCCAAGCAACAACAACCAAAATAGCGTCTACGCTTACTGATCTGGTAAATAATAGTCGCACGTCAACTCAGTCGATGAATCAATGTGTGGAATTTGTGGTTGATTTAACAAAAATAAGCGCAACGATGAAAGAGAATATTTCGTCAATGAGTGATCAAATTCAAGCGGTATCTGCCAGCACTAACTCAGTAGCTCAAGTGGTTGCCGAACAGGCTGGAAATACAGAGCAAATAGCAATGAGTACAGATCAAATGCGCCAAAATCAGTATCAAGAGACTAAAATAGTTGAGCAGTTAACGGCTAAAGTGCAGCTGATAGACGTAAGTATTGATGTATTAGAGCAAAGTATTGCAAAATTTAAGTAAGTCTCGTTATTTCACCATTAGCTTAATTTGTATATGGCTTGCTTTTGTTGTGTCGGCACTTGTTTACTTTCAGCTAGGGCAGCTAAAGCCCTTTGATGAGGGTAATATGCTTAAACAACAAAACTGGTTTTCGCAATTTAAAAACCAAGTACTGTGGCAAAACAAAGACAGTGCTCAACTTGTGATTATTACGCAAGAAAATTGCGGCTGTACAATTCAAGCACAGCCTCATTTATCAGCCCTGCAACGCTTTGCTACAAACCAAGGCGTTGAAGTGCAAAATTTTGTATTAAATAATGAGTTAAAGTCAGTGATCCCTGCCACACCTGCCGCCGTTTTAATTGATAAAAATGGTGAGTTTGTTTATGCAGGGCCTTTATCTGAAGGGCTGGCATGCTCTCAAGGTAGTGGCTTTGTGGAAACCGTTATTAGTAATTTACAGGCCGGATTTAACTCATCATTATTAATAGCGGATACAAAAGGCTGCTATTGTGTAAATAACGCCTAAATCATATACCCTTATATAAAAAGCGCTTACAACTAACTTGTATAAAAGTAGGCAAGCGCTTTTTATTGTTTAACGATTAAAGAGTGATTTAAACGTTATTTAATCATTATATAGTCACTAAACCATAAATACCCAACAGTACAAAAACACTGGCTGCTATCGCTCTTACGGTATTTAATGGAATTCTTTTTAGTAACGCCTTACCGGCATAAATAACAGGGACATTGGCAATTAACATGCCTACTGTAGTACCCAGCGTAACCCAAAGTACTGATTGATATTGTGCACCGAGCAACACGGTTGCAATTTGTGTTTTGTCCCCAATTTCAGCAATAAAAAATAAGATTAAGGCCACTAAAAATGCACCATAGCGGTCGTATTTATGGCTCACTTCTTCATCTTTATCTGGAATAAGTAACCACAGCCCTACCACAATAAAGCTTATATTGACTATCCAAGGTAAGTATTCGACGGCAAAGTTCCCGCTTAGCCAATCACCAAACCATGCAGATAAACCATGATTAATAATAGTAGCAACGAGAATGCCTAAAATAAGTGCAATTTTATTTTGAAAGCGAGCAGCTAATAGTAAAGATAAAAGCTGGGTTTTATCGCCTATTTCAGCAAGGGCAACAGTGACGGTAGAGGTTAAAAAAATATCCATTAATATAATCTTCAGGCGGGAATACTAAACCAAGGCAAACAGCTATCTCCCGCCATGAGGATAGTGTCTACCTAGGTCTCGCCGATAACGCTTGCTACAACATTACAAACTTACCATGCACATGAGGTGCAATTATGTTGATAAGTTTACTCATTACTGAGCGGGCTACTCCCCTAAGAGGGCAGCAATTATTCCACAAAGTTTAAAGCAGGTAAATATATGCGGGTAACTTTTAAATTTAAAAGGTGGCTTTGTGGCGTTAGTGCACAAATAAACTTGCTTTTGGCTATCAAGTTAGCTGTAATAATAAACAGAAGGAAGTTGAACAATTTGAAATTATATGCACGTGTAAAGGAATTTAAATATGCAATCAACAGTCGTTAAATCAACAATGGCAACCATTCAAAATGGAGTTATGAAAGCGGACGGAAAGTTTTGGATTACGCAAACTGACTTAAATTTTGAACCTTTTAATGAAAAATTAGGGTTAGAACCATATACAATTGCCCGTGATACAATTTTAAAAGTGGTTGAATGTAAAGGCAAAGGCGCAGGCCTTGTTCCAATAACAGCTGATGCGATAGAGGTTTTCACGCAAGATGGCAGCTCGTATCAGTTTATACTCTCAAACCCCAGTGATTGGATAAATATATTGTCAAATCAAACTAGTGCTTAAAGTAACAAGAATGCCATCAATTAATAATTTTAAATGATGGCAAATAAGGCTTTCATTTAAGGTATAACTCCTAACATGCGGCAAAATGAAAGTACCTAAACTTTAAATACATTAACTTGCCCTTGTAGCATTGCCGCAAGCTGTGCAAGTTCTTGCGATGCCTGTGCATTTTGCTGTGAGCTTTCGCTAACCGACGTGATACTCGCGCTAAACTCATTAATATTACTGCTTAGCTCATTTGCGACCATTTTTTGCTCCTGTGTTGCGGTTGATATTTGAGTATTCATATCTGCAATTTCAGTAACTTCACGGTTAATTTCGCTGAGCACCTGCGAAGAATAATTAGCATGGTCAACACTCTCTTTAGCGCTGCTTTCTGCGTTACCCATGGCATTAACAGCTTGCTGAGCCATGCCTTGTAGTTTAGTGATCATTTCATTAATACTAGCGGTTGCCTTTTGAGTATTGTGGGCAAGTTGCCTTACCTCATCGGCTACAACGGCAAAACCACGACCAGAATCGCCAGCTCTTGCTGCTTCAATAGCTGCATTTAAAGCTAACAAGTTAGTTTGCTCAGCAACGCTTTGAATCATCATAACAACTTGGTTTATATCATTGGTTTGTGTGTTTAGATCTGTGATGAGCTGCGTATTTGTATTAACTAAAGCTGAGAGCGTATTTATTGACTCTATATTATCAGCAACAGCTTGTTGCCCTTGGCCTGCCTTAATGTCGGCACTTGTTGCCTTGTCGGAGGTTGTTTGCGCGTTTTGAGCAACTTGTTCTATTGCACTGCTCATTTGAGTAATTGCAGTTGCAATCATAGCCGATTGTTGCTCTTGCTGCGTTGCTGTACTGGCAACCTGAATACTAATAGAGTTCATTTCTTCAGCTGCAGAGGCAAGTGTCAGTGTTGCGCCTGCCATATCTTTTACTAAACCTTGGATCCGAAGTAGCATATCATTAAAGTTAGATGCGGTATCTGCAATCTCATCTTTGCCCTGAACCTCAGCACGAGCTGTTAAATCAGCATTGGTCGCAATGTGCGTTATGGTATCGCGTAATGACATTAATGGATTTTGTATCGAAGAATAAATAAAGTAAGCAACAATCAGTAACAGTAAAATCAATATCGCGATTGTCACACTCATTATCAATTTTATAAATTGATAATTCTCATCAGCTTTAACTTTAAAATCACTTGCTTCTTTAAGCTGTAAATCAATTAAAGCTTGGTAGCTGGCACTCAGCGGATCAAATAATTGGTAAAGCTCATAAACAAATTGCTTTTGTGGGATTAATAAAAACTCACCACTATTAATGCTTAAAATTAAATTATTTAAGTGCGTAAGCACGGGCTGTAGTTTGCTTTCAACGTTATCTACTAAGCGCTTTTCTTCAGCTGTTAGCTGTGTGCTCAGGTAGGCTTTCCATTCATTATCAGCCGTATTTCTAGCATCATTAATATTCGCTAAAAGCGCTGATTTGGTAATAGACTCAGCACGATACTTGTGAAGTAAGTCAACAATATTTACAGCGTAATTATCTGACACATGTTTAATTTGCTTAAGTGGTACGACACGGTCGTCGTATAAACTATCAATCCCTGCTACTAACCTTCCCATTGTGTTTATTGAAAAAAACGATGTAATTAAAAAAATCATAATTGGTAGCAATGCAAGCACGGCTAAACGGGTACGCACAGAATAATTGTTTAACATAGTTATCCAAAATTACAGCAATAATAAAAAAGTATAATATGGATAAAAAATTTTACTGAATTTTTATATGAAAATTATTCAGGGTTTATATTTCTTGCGCTTTAAGTTAATAACTCAAGTCTCATTTCAAAAAGCTTTTACTCGCATAATCCAATCAATCTTTATTATTGTTACTGCAGATAGGGGGTAGGTAATCTTGTCATTGTTTGCAACACGCCAAGCAAATTATGTGTGATTGAACTGCGCTTAGAGCGAGAAACAGACGGTCAGGTAAACTCGTTTTTGGACAGAAACGTGTCAGGGACTTTTCTAAATTAGCAACGCACAGATAGCAATACGTACGGCTGTGTTTATCAGACCTGTTTATTCAATAACTTTATCGAGTCCGTTCAAAAGTACCGTTCACATCACGCGTGTAACTTTCCCGTGTGCAATTCGTTATTAGCGCTTACATGGCAAGGCCTCTAGGTTAATACGACAGTGTAACCTAGAGTGCCGCCGCACCTGTTTTTAATGTGAAATGGTAGATACACCGGCAATTATTTTAATAAATACTCACCTTTTGCTTATTCGTAAAAGTGCTATGCGTTAAATTATGATTAAGCGGAACTAAGGCGACAGGTTAATTTTTTCAGCGCCGCAGATAGTTAAAAAATTTTGTTAGTATCAAAGAAACATAAAAAATGAAGGTAACCAGGCACGAGGCCTGGTTGAAAATCAACGATAGTAAAATGGCATGGATGCCACGTTCTAACCGCCAATCTTTTACGGCAATTTAAGATTACACTGCGGTTGGGGCACTATCAATATTAATGAGCACGCGAATGAAAATAGATATTCATTATAAAGTGAAAGTAGAAGGAAGGTTTTCTATTAATTTAATTTCCCTAATTTCTGTAGCCCAATTGGTTATAAGTTTAATAGGTTAATTGTTAGGTAGGGGGTATTGCAGGTCAAAGTGTGATACCCCATTATTTTAGCCGCTAAAATTAAAGTTTCACCGGTGAAACTCAGTTGTTGGATGAAGGTCTTGTGTTTGATTTTCTGCTATCAGTTAACAAATATAAAAATTAATTATTTATCATTATGTTTTCATTTTTTGACAATGCTAAAGGCGTGAACTATGAATACCTTTCAATTGATATTAAAAGGGAAATTCAAGGACTATGAAAATAAATTTAATTAATTGCCTGCTATCTGTAGTCATAGCAACTGGTGTAAGTAATATGAGTTATGCTGAGGAAGTTCCGCGCAGTCAACAAGTAATTACCTCCCTTCCTGTACTCACTAGTCAGAATGCTCCAGCTCCTGCCGAAATCAAAAACATCCGCATGGAGTCTGAATTAATGGCTCGAGCATCAGCTCCGCCGCTATCTTCAATGTGGGTATATGCTGTTGGTTCAACTGATTGTGGGTGGGAGTCCACTGTTGGTATGACAACAACTGCATGTGATCATGGGGGAGAGCAGCTGCGTACTGCTGTTTTAGAAATTGGTTATGGTTATAATCATATTGCTTGGATGAACGGTGGGTTACTTCCGAGTTCCACAATGTACTCAAGTACGCCTGTTTGTGTGACTGGTAGTAATTACACATGGCCTTGTACCGCTGGGCAAACTGTCGTGGGTTTCCTCAATGAATACAATGTCGATGGTCATCAAAACGGATTATTCAAATACCAAAATACTTCGACTAATTCGCCATGGAATACTATGTCAGTCCAGATCAGTATTCTTTGATTTATTAATGATGTAGGCCAGACATTCTGGCCTTTTTATATTTCTAAATACGAATGTTAACACCAGTACTTTTGTCTTGCATGATAGACATAGCTGATTCTAACATCTTCAAAGTAGTCTCGTCATTGCGTGACAGTGCGCCTTGGATGCCATCACGCGTTTTTTGAATGAAGTTATATCGTGTTTCATCACTGTGTGCACCTGCCAGTTCGCCTCCATTTACGGGTATTTTCATAGTCATAGCCATGAAAGGCCTGCCGTCATCGAGAGACATTTCTCCATTGCGGATTTGAGTGTTGGCCCAGTCCCGCATTTCTTGCCGGGTCATACTAGTGAAATCCGCCTGTTTTGTGCTGCTGTCAGTCTTATCATTGTCTGTTTGTGCTGCTGTTAATGCAGCCGAAAATGACGTTGAGGCCTCTGTTGAAGGCTTGGTACGCTGGTTCCCATTAAAATAATGTACGTTTGCATCAACTCGCATAGGTTCTTTTCCTTAGTATGATCGTATGAGTGATATTAACTGCAAAACCTGCGCCATAATTATACACTTATAGTCTTTTGAAAACGCCTTTAAAAAGTTTATTTAAATTAAGTTGTTGAAGGTAATTCATCGTAAAGTGAAAAGCTTAATACAGAGGTGTTGGACGGCAAAGGCTTTCCGGTAACTGGAATATTTACTAATAGGCTTGGCTCATAGGCCTTAAATTATTCAGGATAAAGCCTAATAAAAGAAGGTTTTGAAATAAGCAATATTAAAGTGAAATATTGGGATCGAGATTGATACAAAGATGAGGGATATAGAAATCAATATCCATTTCAATTTTTTGATTTCTTTTAAGTGATTTGCATTTTTAAGCGATTCATTTAGCCGCTGAATATTTAGTTCAACTTCGTGTACAGTCTCCTGAGAGACGAGCGCTAAATCTTTAATACTATCAACAGAGCTTTTTAAGTTTTTCTCTGTTGCTAGTATATGAGTATCAACGCTCTTAATTTCCAGTGATTTCTTCACATATTCAGATAAAGAAATACCTTCCTTTTGCGCCTCACTACTTAAAGACTCTTTTAATTTATCGTCAATTCGGATGCTTAGAATAGCCATTCTAAAATACCTCTGATGTATACGGGTGTAAACAAAGCGTATACGCCTATTTTTAAAGGCGCAACAGGTTATTTTAGATGAAAACTGTGTATGACAAAATGAGATAATAGGCACGCTGTCGAATGTATACAAATGAATCGCCCCGAGTTCATCGGAGACCAGTTTGTTTAAGTCAGGCCACTTTACCTGACTCGTTTAAATTATCATAGTAGTCTGTTTCATATTGAGCTGGTGAAATATACCCAATTGAAGATAATAAGCGTTGATTATTAAACCAATTGACCCACTCTAACGTTGCGTATTCAACAGCATCAACATTCTTCCACGGGCCATTTCTGCGAATAATCTCTGTTTTAAATAATCCATTTATTGTTTCAGCCAATGCATTGTCATAAGAGTCACCCACACTGCCTATAGACGCTTGAATTCCAGCTTCAGCAAGTCGCTCAGTGTATCGTATAGACAAATATTGGCTGCCTCTGTCGCTGTGGTGAATTAACCCTTCGGGGTTGCCACGATGCCAAATAGCTTGCTCTAACGCATCAAGAATAAGCTCTGTGTGCATTGTCGTTGATACACGCCAACCTACAATGTATCGTGAAAAAACATCTATCACGAAAGCGACATAAACAAACCCACTCCATGTGGCAACATAGGTGATGTCAGCTACCCAAAGTTGATTTGGCTGCTCAGCAGTAAATTGACGATTAACTAAATCAAGTGGCTTATCTTGTTGCTCGTCAGGTATCGTTGTCTTATGTGCTTTACCCCGACGAACACCTTGAATTCCCATAACTCGCATCAATCGTTCGACTGTACAGCGGGCGACTTGATGGTCGTCAAGCTGTAGCTGCTTCCATATTTTTCTTGCACCATAAACTGACATATTATCCTCCCACACTTCGCGAATGAGTATTATCAGCTCAGCATCACGCTTTTTGCGGTTAGACAGTCGCTCAGGCTCTCTTTGTATCTGTTTATGAGAATAATACGTTGATGGTGCAATCGGCAATTCCTTGCAAATTGACTCGACACCGTAATGCTCTCTGCAAGCATCAATAAAATCCACTATTACTTCTGTTTGCGGTCGAGCTCCGCTTGGGCGAAAAAAGCGGCAGCTTGCCTCAGGATATCATTCGTTCGCTTGAGCTCTTTATTCTCGCGCTCTAAGACGGCAAGGCGTTCTTCAGTTGATTGCGTATTAGAAGAGGGTTTAGACGGTTGAGCTTGAGATTTCTTGACCCATGCTCTAAGTGTTTCTGGGGTACATCCCAGTTTATCTGAAATCGATACTAGCGCAGCCCAAAGAGAAGGGTATTCATGCTGTTGTGTGGTAACAAGCCTAATTGCACGTTCACGAAATTCTGATGTATAGCGATTTGATTTTTTCATAGTTCCAGTTTCTCAAGTTATTGAGTCTCTGGCAAACACGGGGCGATTCAGTTTTGCAATTTTAAGAAACTATGACGGACATGATTTCAAAGTGACTTTGGTTGATAGCAATGGAGATAGAGTTGCTGGCGGATATAGCGTAGCAGTTTCCACTTCTATCTTTAATGCAGGCACTTATTATTGGGAAGTTGAAAATAAAACAACAACTGGATCTACTTATGGTGGAATTACTTATGAAGTAAGATCTGGTGGCTAGTTAAACTTTCTATTAACGACTCAGCCCTATGAGTCGTTAATAGAAAACAATCTAAAATAAAAGCTTAAGTTTTATAAAATTATGTCGATAAAAGAAAACGACATATGAAAAAGGATTTTTATGAAAATCAGCACCAATCTACTACCTACTCTATTTGAAAGTAAAATATCTATTTTTACAAACAGTGATGATGAAAAAATAAAAAGCTTTTCTACTAAAACAAGCGAAAGTGGCTTAAAAATTAATATAAACACAACTCACCTTGATCCTAAAGTTAAAGAAAAAAAAGACAATAATGCTTTTGATTCATCATTAATTGAGGGAAGTGCATATGAAAAAGTATTTAAAAAAGAAGAGCTCAACTTTTCTAATATGAGTATAAAAGAACTTCATAGTATTGTTAAAAATGTGAATGAAATGGAACGAGAATACACACAAAAATACGATAGTGATGAACCAGTTAGATTAGGTAAGTCAGGAAACCCCATAATATCCAAAAAAAGAGAAGATATGAATAGTTTAGAGTCTAAACTTAGGATCCTTTCTTATGGTGGAGGGGATGTAGATCCTGATAAAAAAATTAATGTTATGGAGTATTTTTCTAATAGTTCAGAGAAATTAGATGGACTTGCTAAAGAATATCCTGAACGTCAGACTTATCAAGTAAGAGCCTCTTACATGAAAGAAATAATTAATACGTTTGATAAATTTATATCAGACGATACTTTTGATTTATATCAAGAAAAGGCTGCTTTATTGTTAACCGACAAAAAGAAAGTCGATGTTTTTATTTGAAAAAAGCCTAGAACATAGCAAAACAGCTAACAGCTTATTGAACACCATTTTGGTGGTTTATAACACACCGAAACGGCGTATATTACATACCCTGATAATTTCACCAATAATTACCTTTGTAAACAAGTAATTAAAACAGCTAGGAATTAAGCATGTTATTTTGCCCCAAAACGGCGTTTAATAATGTTATTGGACAAAATTAGATTTCTACTTAAAACACAGGAATAAATTTAACTTTTTCAGTGTCCGGTTATCGCTCAAAAAAGCCCTTGAAAAGTTGCTCATTTAGCAATCTAGGTTAACACTATCAAGAAAACAGGTGTATATTTCCGAAAACGACCTTTGAAGCCATAGAAACGGAAGTTTGCTTTCGAAATATAGCAATACAGGCTTTAAAACCGGAAGTTTACTTCCGTTTTGTGCTTTAAGATTATAAGCTTGTATCTAGTAAAAGCTGAGAAGTCCAAACTCGTTTCTGCCCCAAAATGAGTTAACGTAATAACTCTATAGGTCGACTTTGAGCGAAGCAGTCAATCAAAAGTTTTGATATCTGAAGTCAAGATTTGATCCTCGTCGGCTTTTTCAAAACGAATGGGCACGAGCTTTTGTAATAGTGGCAAAACAAGTAAAGGAAGGCTCAGAGCGATTAATAACACAAACAACGGCATTTGCACTACTCAGCGCTCTCACCAATGCATCAACAGGGGTTATATCATCAACAGATTCAATAAAACAATTGTCTTTCTCAAACTCACTGATATCGTCGAAATATGCTTCAGGCGAAAACCAATATAACTCAAGCGACTTAACTACCACGTTATTGTTGTTTGATAGTTTTTTCCCTAAAACGATGAGGGGTTCGGCTTTTTTACCTAAACGGAGCTTAAGCAAAAGCGTTTTTATCAAATCCATGTGCTTACTATATGCCCAATAAAATAGTGACATGTTTTATCGTGCATTATTAGGTACATTAAAACAATAGTTACTTTTATGGACTACCAGCGTTTGTACTTTAAACTATTGGTTAATTAATTTAATCCATTCAATTGGATTCGAGACAATGAATTGATATTTATTACCATCTTTTAATACGATTTCAATTGCATCATGTGTATAAGGCAAAATACCCGCAACTTTACCAGAGCACTTACTCACTTTTACAATTTCACACCGTGCAAACATATAAGGCCCTAACCCAAATTGTGCATTCAACGGCGCAAAATGAATATCGGTGTTGGTTAGCCAAAATTTGCCGTCGGCTTTGATTGCCCCTTGTTGAATCGTGGCGATGGTCGATTTGATTGTTATTGCATGCATAATAGTATTCCTTTATGTGGTGCTTTTAAGTCATTACCAAGTGACGATATTTAAGCTGACTGTATTACCTTTCTCTTGGTTTGCCTACCGTTAAGTAGTGCGCCCAACCACGTATTTTTAACTAATAATAAATAACTTATTTGACCTATAAGTAATGTAACAACCACGCTAACTATAAACTTTACTAAAACTGGCCAACTAGTATTAATTAATGGCATCTGAATATAAATCAGCACTGGCACATGTATTAAATAAATCCAATATGATGCATTTGAGATGCTGCGACTGAGCTTACTTTGGTGATTTAAAAAACGATGCCCAAGTAAAAACGTTATGGCGGTTAACAAAATAACACTCAGTCCTTGTGATAAAACATGCAATACATGTAGCTCTCCCGCTGCGGCAAAATACCCAGTAGTTGCGGCGGCAATCACTTCATCTAAGCTTGGCGCGGCTGGTAATAAAGAAAAATAAGCAGTCAGTGATAGTGCAACACCCAAAATAAGAGGCCATAAGTACTTATTATATGACCAAATGAGTTGCTGTTTTTTATTAAGCCCCACTCCCAACCAATAAAAACTGCCGTAAAAACCATACGACCATAACTGTGGCGTGAGTTTATCAGGAGCAGGAAATGGAATAGATTGCCCCATTAAAGAAAACGTTAACACGATGGGAAGTACAACCCACATAAATAAAGGGTGAGCGCTAAGCGCATCGAATTTATTGCCTAATAAGTTAGTTGTTTTCAACAACCAGTGAATTAAGCAAAACTGGAATAAGTTCCACAAAAACCATAAGTGCATAGTGCTAACAACAGGCTCTTTAATAACTTTAAACACAGCAAAAATCGGCGGTATTGGATTAGCTATACCGGCTCCAAAACTCAAGGCATGGTAGTAAACGGCAAAGCTTAACGGTAAAAATACAATAAAAGGCAGTAGAATATGTTTACTGCGATGATGTAAAAAGCGCGCGTTGCTCGATTTATCTATTAAAAGTGCACTGCAAAACCCTGCAATAATAAAAAATAACGGCATACGAAATAAGTGCAGCGTATGCGTAATATAATCAAATAGACCATGTGTGCTTGGGTCTGCCGTAAACCAAATATTGCTAAAGAACGGACTGTAGGCTAAAGCGGCATGAAATACGATGCCGAGCAATAGCGCGAGGCTGCGTAAATTATCAATGTAGTGTAATCGACTGTCTTTATTCATTAATGTGCCCAACTAACTTTTATTAATCAAGCATAAATGAATGAGGTTTCATGGCACTAGTCACAAAGCTCATAGCCCGAGCTATGACAGATGTCACTGTTTTTACAACGTGAGTTCTGCAATAATTGCTAAAAAAATATGGCCACAGTAATGGAATCAACTATACGACATACAACCGATTGGCATTTTTCAACATTGGCATCGTGGCTTGGGGTGACATCGGCGTGTGCCTATTATGCCAACTCAGAATTAGCACTATATTTGCAAATCATAGTAAGTGGTTCCATTTTAGCTATTTTGCTGTATGTGTTAAAACAACCCAACAAATTTGTTCACGGCGTAGCGCTTGGCTATTTCTTGCTTATTTTGGCAATGATACAACTGAGTTCAACATCCTTAGTTTTTATCCACCTAGTGATGTTTACCGCGGTTTTTAGTCCTCATTTTTCGCTTCCTAAGATACTGGCTTGTGTTGTGGCCGCCATGCTGGTGTATGGTTTAACGCATTATGCGCGCTGGGAAAATGGCATTCCTTGGATCACGTTTACAATTTGGTTTTTCTTTTGCTTGATGAATTGGTTTGTCAGTCGCCGGATTGTCGAAAGTTTAAATACACATTACCAATCCCGACAAAACTATAAAGAGTTAAAAGCCACCCAACACATGATGGGGGCGATGCATGCAGCGCAAGAGCGACAAAATATATCACGCGAGCTCCATGATTCACTCGGCCATAAGCTTACCGCGCTCAGCATTAATTTAGATTTTGCTAAAAGAGCTGCAAATGAAGCCACCGTTGAAACCCTCTCTCTTTGCCACCAACTTAGCCAAGAAGTATTGGCAGAGGTGCGCGAAATCGTTTCCACTCAGCGCAATGACAAAACGATACTTAAGCAAGCTCTTGAGGCCATTTGCGAACTAACACCTAATTTACACTGTGATCTCCAACTAAGTAAGGAGACAGAGCAGCTCCCGCAAGACTTTGCCCTGTGTGTATTGCGGTTTACCCAAGAGATGATCAGCAACACCCTTAAACATACCCAAGCAAACCATTTTACTTTGCATGTAAATGTCTCCCACGTTGGCCAACAGCCGCTGTTAATTGCAAAAGCGTATCACAATCAACCAGAGACCCATTTACCAAAACAAGGGAACGGATTAGCAGGATTAAATGAGCGAATGGCACAATTTGGTGGTGAATTTTCACAACACCTTGAGCAAGAAACACTGATCAATACCATGACCCTACCACTAAATTTAGAAGAAAAAAGCCATGATAAAGTGCCTACTAGTTGAAGATCAGACCTTAGTTCGTTTAGGCCTCGCTAATTTACTTAACCTCGATAACGCCATTAATATAGAAGCCCAAGCTGAAGATGGCTTGCAAGCGCTTGCACTATTAGCTGAGCATAGTTTTGACATTGCTTTACTCGATATGAGAATGCCGAATTTAGATGGGCTCGGGGTGCTGCAAAAAATGCGCGAGAAGGGTGATAAAACCCCCGTGCTAATCATCACCACATTTGAAGATTGTGATGTATTAGTCAAAGCCCTTAATCTAGGTGCTCGTGGATATGTACTTAAAAACATTGAACTTGAAGAACTCATTAGCGCTATCAAGCAGGTCGTTGCAGGTGAGCGAGTATTGCAAAGTGCGGTGACTGATTTTCTACTCAAAAAGCAACTAAGCCCTCAGCTCTGCTTAACAGGCAAAGAACAAACCGTATTGCAGTGTTTGTCTTTAGGCATGTCGAACAAAGTGATTGCCAAAAAGTTAGATAACTCTGAGGGGACTATTCGTAATCATGTGTCACAAATCCTTGCTAAATTAGAGGTAAAAGACCGCACTCAGGCCGTTATAAAAGCCATTAATCACAACCTAATTTAACATGCGAAGAATACCAAATTACTATTTTCGATTAGGCTTAAGTGGTGCAATCAACATAAATAAGAGTAAACAAAACCAACTAATATACAAACAGGCGACTATCCATGCGAGCTTTACTAGGCGTTCCACTTTTTGTGACCTAGCAATGAGTATGATTGGCATCACCCAAATCTTGATTTCAGACATTAAAGATCTTCAGTCTGCTCATGGCACAAACCAGAAATAGCCTACGCATTAATTCTATATTTATACATTAAGGCTTCTTCAGGCTTAATGTAATTCATTTTAATCATTCAACTATTTACCTAAATCTAAACCTACTTAAATTTAAGGCGAGACTTTAGTTAATAAATCTCGATTTAAGTGCCATACCTCGATTAAAACTCAAACAATTCTCAAGCTGCCGCGAATTCTCAATTTAAGTGGCGCTGGCCAAAAAAAATGCAAAAAAATCAATTTTTATAAAAAACCAATTGATAACTATTTTCGTTTAGATTAGTATAAACCTACTAAATGAAATTGAGAGTTGTTTGTATTCATGTATATTTGTCTTTGTCACGGTGTGACCGATAAAAAAATTGAGCAAACCATCGACGATGGTGCTACTACCATGCGCGAGCTAACTAAAGAGCTTAAAGTGGGCAGCCAATGCGGTAAGTGTTGTTGTTGTACTAAAAAGATCCTCAATCGTAAACTGATTCAAATTGCAGATATAACCGATCAAGTGGCTTAAGAGTAATCTATATAATTACCCCTATCTAAACGAATTGGTTTAACATTTAAAAATTAAACATAAAAAAAGCAGCCTTAGCTGCTTTTTTTGTATTTATAACTTTAACTTACAGTTGCGATTGTAAGTAGTTTTCAAGCCCAGTGTTTTTGATCAACAGTTGTTGTGTTTCGAGCCAATCAATTTGTTCTTCTTGCTCATTTAAAATGTTGTCGAGCGCTTCACGGCTAATGTAATCTTTCTTACTTTCAGCGAGTTTAATGGCAGCACGTAGCTCGTCTACGGTATCAAGTTCAAAGCTCATGTTAGCGGCAATCATTTCTTCGCTGTTTTCGCCTATACGTAAACGTCCTAAATCTTGAAGATTAGGTAAGCCTTCTAAAAATAAAATACGCTCAATTAAACGGTCGGCGTTTTTCATTTTTTGTATCGATACTTTGTAATCAGCTTTGTCTAGTTTACTAAAACCAAAATCTTTAAACATACGTGCATGTAAAAAGTATTGGTTAATACCCACAAGCTCATTAGCAAGTACTTTATTTAGTGCTGCAATAACGTCTTTATCGCCTTTCATAATATAAGTCCTTATTCGCCCATTTGAGCTTGGTGATAGTTTTGAGTGCCAATTTTGTCAATCAGACCCAATTGTTGCTCTAACCAGTAGACGTGATCTTCTTCGGTATCAAATAATAGCTTTTCTAGAATTTCACGTGATTGATAATCTTGCTGTTGTTCACAGATGGCAATAACTTCTTTAACACACTCAACCACTTCAAGTTCTAAGGTTAAGTCGTTTTGCATCATGCTTTTTACATCGTCACCAATTAACAGATCACGACGTTTGGTCATGTTTGGTACGCCTTCTAAAAAAAGAATACGCTTGATTAGCCAGTCAGCGTGGTCTTTTTCTTCTTCCATTTCATGGTTAAGACGCTCATAAAGTTTGTTTAAGCCCCAATCATCGTACATACGAGAATGAATAAAATACTGGTCAATAGCAGCTAATTCGTTAGCTAACAATGTATTGAAGGCGTCGATTACTTTTTGATTACCTTTCATAGCGCTTATCCTAAAAATTCTAATTGTGGCTAGTCTAGTATATAGGCACAGAATTGCAAGTAATTTACTTATAAATCATATGGTTAATATTGAGTTTGATTCTTGTTTAAGTTTGCATTGCTGGCTGACAAATGGACAAGTTGTTATTTGTATTTTAGATCAGCAAGTTACATTTTTTATAACATAAAAAGGCATACTTACTAAGGTTATTAAGTAAAGTATTGCAGCTATTCTAAGTGTTGAGGTTGTTCTTTTACGCTTTATTACTTCGAATTCTGGGATGAATACAGTAAAACTGAAATATTTACACAACTGAGTTTTTTCACTCAATTTATTTTGTAGCCACTCTCGTAATCTAATTATTGCTATTGTAGCGGGGTGATGTCTTTGCACCCAGCTCACGGCTCTGTAATTAATGAAGTAAGAAAGGCTAAGGAGCAGGGAAGTGGACATTTATTGTTTACACAAATATCCGTGAAAAAAGCAGATAAAGCTGAAAACTTAATGCTGCCTCTTGCAGCAGCAACTATCAGTACTCTTTAATTTAATTAATTTGTGATAATACTTATCTATCGTATTTTTGTAGCGGTTTAAATAAAAACCGCTGAGAAGTCTATCTAATATAAGTAAACCTACTTAGAGCTTTAATGTAATCATTTTGGTTATTGAAAACAGTGATTAGTAACACTCGATTACACAGTGCTCAATTGCAAATTCATCATGTAAATAATGTTTAATGGCGTTAAGCTCAATAAGGGTATCTGTTTGCATCACAATTTCACAGTGTGTGGTGTTATCGTCGAGTTGCCATGCTTTTATTGATTTTATTTGAGTAATGGCAAACTGTTGCAGTAACTTTTTACTGATAAGTTGCTGGTCAAAACCAATGGGGGCTGCCTGCATTAAAATGCTGCAGCTGGCTTTAAGTAATAATACGCCGTGATAAATAACATACAGTGATATCAATATCGTCGCTATTAAATCAACTACATACCACTGGTATAAAATAATTAAAGTACCGGCAATAATAACCACAATAGAGGCCATGGCATCAGACACATTATGAATAAACGCCGCCTTTATATTCATGTTGTTTTTAGCGCCGGCTTTAAAGGTTAATAATGCAGTGACTAAATCAATGAATAGCGCTACTGCAGCAACCCACACAATGATCCAGCCATTGATAGGTTGAGGGTTTAAATAACTACTTATGGCCTCAAAAATTAAATAACCACCGATGACTATTAACGTGGTGCTATTAAAAAGAGTTGCTAGAATTTCTGCACGTTTGTAGCCAAAATGGTGGGTTGTATCAGCTTGCTTATTGCCAATTTTTCGAGCAACGAGGGCAATAAAAATTGAGGCCGCATCACTTAGGTTATGTAATGCATCGGCAATTAATGAAAGACTGCCGGAAAATACGCCGCCAACAACTTGCACTGCAGTCAGTAAAACATTTATAAATACGGCAAGAGTGAGCTGTTTATCACTTTGGTTATCATCAACGTGACTGTGTGAATGACCATGACCCATTTTAGTTAAACTTCCTCATTGCTTTACTGTGTACTCATAATGACAACTTTTTGCCATATATAAAAGCGTTGTTTTAATTTGTTTTTTTAATGCCCTAATGAATAAATTGAAATAAGCTCATGAACGTTACTTATTGAATATAAAACGATATGCTAGGGTATAAATAAATGTATTAATGGCTTAAATTATCATAATTAGTTAAGCACTTTTTATATTAAATTAGATGCTTACCAGGCATAAAAGTAGTTTTTTAAGGGTCAATAACAATGAACACAGCAATAGAAATTCGCGATGCAAAGCCAAGTGATGCAAAAACAATTCTACACTTTATCAATGAGCTTGCTATTTACGAAAAAGAACCTGATGCAGTTAAAACCGATGAGCAAGCCATTTTAAACACCCTGTTTTGTGAAGGCGCAACGGCGCACAGTTTAATATGTTTACAAGATGATGAGCCAATAGGCTTTGCAGTATATTTTCACAACTACTCGACTTGGTTAGGTAAAAATGGTCTTTATCTAGAAGATTTATACGTGAGCCCAGATAGCCGCGGAAATGGCGCTGGTAAAGCCATTATGAAAGAACTGGCAAACAGAGCAATCAATAAAGACTGTGGTCGCTTTGAATGGGTGGTACTTGATTGGAATAAACCCGCGATTGATTTTTATAATAGTATGGGCGCTGAGCCACAAAATGAATGGATTATATATCGTTTAACGGGTCAGGCATTAATTGATTTTGCAAATAAAGATTAGTGCCGAATATGGCCAGTAATACGCTTAGTTTTTGCTAAGCTAAGCGCTACCTAATTTACAAGAGCATTTTATGGGTGATCAGCACTGGCAAAAAGCACGTCAAAGTCGTGATGCGCGTTTCGATGGGCTTTTTTATGTAGCCGTTAAAAGTACCGGTATTTATTGCAGGCCAATTTGCCCTGCGCCCACAGCTCACGAAAAAAATGTAGTCTACTATCAGTTTGCGCACTCTGCCGCGCAAGCTGGTTTCAGGCCTTGTATTCGTTGTCGGCCCGATAGTGCACCAGGAAGTGCGGCTTGGCAGGGAACAAAAACAACGGCTCTACGAGCCAAGCAATTAATTGATCAGGATAATCAGCACGACTGCGAAAAGCTCGCCACGCGTTTAGGAATAAGCAGCCGTTATTTAAGGCGATTATTTTCTCAATATTTTGGCATTTCTATCACGCAATATCGATTGTTTAACCAATGTCATTTTGCAAAAAAATTGATTCAAGAAACTAGCTTACCGCTTACCGAGATAGCGTTTGCCTCAGGCTTTAAAAGTGTTAGGCGTTTTAATGATGCTTTTTTAAAACAACTTAATATTGCGCCCTCAGCGCTCAGAACCGCCAAGCACCCAGCTGATATTGGGCTCACCTTAATTTTGCCTTTTCGTCCGCCGTATAACTGGCAGGCATTGCATGGGTTTTTAGCAAAACGATTAATTCAGCCAATAGAGTGGTTAACGCCAACCAGTTATGGGCGTACTTTTACTTATAAATCGTGTAGAGGGCGTTTTGATGCTGAGTTTGTTGCAGATAAACATCATTTTCGGGTGCAAATTGATATAGATAATACGCAATATTTACATCCAGTTATTAACAACATTCGCCGTATACTTGATTTAGATGCAGATACTTATTTAATTGAGGCGCATTTAAGCGAACACATTAATAATGCATTTCCACTTACTAAAGGCTTAAGGTTACCGGGTATTTGGTCAAGTTTTGAGGCGGGAGTTAGGGCTGTACTTGGGCAACAAGTCAGTGTAGCAGCGGCGCACAACCTAGTGACTAATTTAGTAACACAGCTTGGTGAAAAGCAACACCAACAGGTCTATTTTCCTGAGCCTGAAGTGTTAGCACACAGTGATTTTGCATTCTTTAAAATGCCACAGGCGCGTAAAAATGCATTGCATAACCTCGCTGAATTTTGTGCCGTGAATCCAGATTGTGATGACTTAGATCAATGGCTTAGTTTAAAAGGGATTGGCCCATGGACGGTTAATTATGCAAAGTTACGCGGCCAAAGCCAGCCCGATATTTTACTCGATGGTGATTTAGGGGTTAAAAAAGCCCAAGCGGCAGTACGTTCTTTTGAACCTAAGAACTGCGCACCATTTCGATCTTACTTAACTTTTCAACTTTGGCAGCAATTATGATAGTGCAAACCAGTTTACCCAGCCCGATTGATGACATTATTATTCAGGCAACTGAAAAAGGTATTAGTTATGTGGGGTTTTATCCACCGGCCAGTTATATCAGTACGCCTTTAAACGAGATAAATAATTCGCATGTTTTATCTTGTGTGGCGCAGCTTAATGAGTACTTTGCTCATTCGCGTACCGAGTTTGATTTAGAACTCGATACTGGCGGTACGCCATTTCAGCAAAGTGTATGGCAAGCATTGTGTAGCGTACCCTATGGAAAAGTGGCGACTTATAAAGATATTGCCGAGCAGTTAAACAACCCTAAAGCTGTGAGAGCGGTAGGGGCTGCAAATGGAAAAAACCCAATCAGTATTATTGTGCCGTGTCATCGTATTATTGGCGCAAATAAAAAACTAACTGGTTATGCAGGTGGTTTAGAGCGCAAGCAATGGTTACTAGAGCATGAAGCAAAATAAATAGCTAAATAACGTATCCAAATTTGTATTCTGAGCACTTTAAGGTAGCATAAGCGCACTTTTTATTTGAAGGCACGACAATGGCGCAATTATACTTTTACTACTCTGCAATGAATGCAGGTAAATCAACCACCTTACTACAATCTGCATTCAATTATAAAGAACGTGGTATGGAGCCGGTGATCCTCACGGCGGCTATCGATGATAGAGCCGGAGTGGGTAAAGTATCCTCACGTATTGGCTTGCAAGCAGATGCGCATATTTATGATGCAGATATAGATGTTTTTGCGCTTATTCAAGCTCTTAATGCAGATAAAAAACGCCATTGTGTGCTGGTAGATGAATGTCAGTTTTTATCAAAAGACCAAGTTATGCAGTTAACCGATGTGGTTGATGAGTTAGGAATACCCGTATTGTGTTACGGATTGCGCAACGACTTTAGAGGGGAGCTGTTTATAGGGTCACAGTATTTACTTGCTTGGGCTGATAAGCTAATTGAGCTTAAAACGGTGTGTCATTGTGGGCGTAAAGCAAATCACGTATTACGTACCGATGAAAATGGTGAGGCTATTGCCGATGGTAAGCAAGTAGAAATTGGCGGCAACGACCGTTATGAGTCGGTGTGCCGCAAACATTATAAAGCCGCGTTAAATATGGGCCGTTAAGGCTTTAATAAAGGTATCTATATCCGCTTGGGTAATACCTAAATGGGTTACTAGCCTAAGTTGCTTACTTGGGCTAATAAGAATGCCTTGTGCTTTTAAATCGGCTGCTAGCTTTGTGATGTTTATGCTGTTATCAAACGTAGCGTAAACCATATTTGTGGTATTACTCATATTTACTTCAAAGCCTGAAATTTCACTTAACTGCTGTGCTAAATAACGCGCATTAGCGTGATCATCGACTAAACGTTGAGTGTTATTTTCTAACGCATATTGCCCCGCAGCAGCTAACATACCCGCTTGGCGCATACCGCCGCCAAGCACTTTACGCCAGCGTCTTGCTTTAGCGATTAACTGCTCAGAACCTAATAATAATGAGCCAACAGGTGCACCTAAGCCTTTTGATAAACAAATAGAGACTGAATCAAAGTGTTTGGTGATTTCTTTAATATCAAGGTTAAGCTCGGCTGCGGCATTAAATGCTCGCGCGCCATCTAAATGCAGTGCTAAGTTATGTTGATCAACAAATTCACGTGCTTTAATTAAATAATCAATACCCAGTACTTTGCCACCTATGGTGTTTTCAAGGCTCAGTAATCGCGTTTTCGCAAAGTGGCTATCATCGGGTTTTATTGCAGCAGCAATTTTAGTAAAACATAGGCTACCATCGGCTTCATTTTCAATAGGTTGTGGTTGAATAGAGCCTAAAACGGCAGCGCCACCGCCTTCAAACTTGTAGTTATGAGCACTTTGCCCACAAATATACTCATCACCTCGCTCACAATGCGCCATTAATGCCAATAAGTTTGCTTGCGTGCCGGAGCTACAAAATAATGCATCGGCCACATTAAAACGCAATCTAGCATAGGCTTCCAATTGGTTAACGCTTTCATCATCACCGTATACATCATCGCCAACCGGGGCATGATACATAATATCTCGCATTTTATTGCAAGGCTTGGTCACTGTGTCTGAGCGAAAATCTATCATGAGTGGTCCTTATGGTTGTTATATGAATTCTTCACAAATTTGTTCACGGGTCGTTTTATCAAAATAACTCCACGCAATAAAGCGACTGACTTTTTGCCCTTGTGCCATTTCAACGATTTTATAGTCGCAAATAGGGAGCTGTTTTAGCTGTGTTTGTAAAGCAGCAAGGGTCTCTTTTTTAGAAACCAACGAGGTGAACCAGATCACTTGCTCACTGAACTGAGCGCTTTCTTTGATCATGTTAGAAATAAAGGTCAGCTCGCCGCCTTCACACCATAACTCATTACTTTGGCCACCAAAGTTGAGGGCGTTACTGGGGGCTTTACCTAAGTTTTTCCATTTACGCTCACTGCCTTTATTGGCTTCTTCTGCGCTGGCATGAAATGGCGGGTTACACATCGTTAGGTGATATAAATCTTTCGCATTAACCACCCCTTTAAAAATATGCTCGGGATTTTTTTGTTGTTTAAGCGTTATTTTTAAATCATTAAACTGAGCGAGCTGCTTGGCTATTTTTATTGCTGCTAAATCGATGTCGCTGCCAGTAAAGTGCCATTGGTATTCGCTATTGCCCGTTAGCGGGTAAACTAAGTTAGCGCCAGTGCCTATATCAAGCACTTTAATTTGTCGGCCAGTGGGAATAACCTGCTGATTATCTTCGCTGAGTAAGTCAGCTAAGTAATGAATATAGTCAACTCTTCCTGGAATAGGTGGGCATAAGTTGTGCTTAGGTATGTCCCAAAAGTTAATGTTGTAATGACTTTTTAATAGCGCCTGATTCAAGGTTTTTACAGCTAAGTTATTACTAAAATCAATACTTTGATTGCCTGCTGGCGTCGTAATTAAAAAAGCAGTTAACGAAGGGGTTTGCGAGGTAAGCAAATTAAAATCGTAACCATTTTTGTGTTGATTGCGCGGATGTAATTTAGAACGAGTTGATTTTGCTTTCATGAGGCTTTTTTAACAACAGGAATAAAAGCCAATAGTAACAAATACAGACAGAAAAAGTGCATAATTTTCCCTTTGGCTTACCAGACATTACTGGTAGGATGAGTTGTTAGCAATTATAAGGAATTCGCTTTGGCAGTTACTCAACAATCTGTTTTTATTAAATTAGATGACCATCAAACACTGCATTTGCGCCGTATCGCCAACCAGAAGCCGAGCGGCCCTGTGGTGTTATTAATTCATGGTGCGGTAGAAAATGGCAAAATATTTTACACTCATAGCAATAAAGGGTTAGCGCCTTTTTTAGCTGAACAAGGGTATTGTTGTTATGTCGCTGATTTACGCGGGCGTGGTGAAAGTAAACCTGCTATTTGTAAGCAAGCACGGTATGGACAAACTGAGGCGATTGTTGAAGATATTCCGGCATTTATTGAAAAAATTGAACAGTTAGAGAGTAAAAAACCTGACTTTTTAGTTGCTCATTCTTGGGGTGGGGTGTTGCTTAATAGCGTGTTTGCTCGCTTCCCTGAGCTGATAAACGATGTAAAAGCGTGTGCCTATTTTGGTTCAAAGCGTTCGCTATTTAATAACCACCCTAAAAAGTTATTTCAGGCCAATTTAATTTGGTATTTTATGGCGCCAATATTAGCGAAAAAACACGGTTATTTACCAGCAAAACGCTTAAAGTGGGGCAGTGATGATGAAACTCAAAAGTCCCATTATCAAAGTATGCAGTGGGCTAAGAAAAATCCGTGGATAGACAGTGATGATGGCTTTGATTACGCTAAAACATTAGCAAATCTCACGCTTCCTCCGACGTTACATATTGCGGCAGTAAAAGATAAAGCATTGGCACAGCCTATCGATATTCAAAAGTTTATTGATGAGTCAGGTACTGGGGTGCAAAAAATGCAAATATATGGCCGCCGCTTTGGGCACAAAGTAGATTACGACCATATTAATATGCTTACCCATCCACAGGCACGCCAAGAACAATTTATAGATGTGCTTAATTGGTTTGAGGCAACGAGAGCAAACTAAGTAAAGGGGCTTCATAACGCTGCCATTTATCAAGGCTTTTGTTATTTACAGGTTGCCTGATGGCATGTTTACTGAGCGTTGTAACGGCGCTTTTATTTTTGTAAAAGTCTAAACAAGTCTGTTCAAATTCACAGCCAGTAAAACTCAATAGTGTGGTTAATTGATCTTTAGGGTTTTCAATTAACTGCTCATAACTTAAATTATAAATAGCTAAGCGGTTAAATTGCTGCCAATGGCTCATCAGTTTTTCATAAAGCTGATGGTACAAAGTAAATTCATTTAAATCACAAAAATAGGGTTCGTTTTCAGCAAAGTAATTAGTAAACACTGAAAATGCGGTTGCATGAAAGTTGCGACTCAGGTTAATAAACTTAGCGTCTGGGAATAGAATATAAATTAACCCTAAGTTTTGGTAGTTGCTAGGCAGTTTATTGATCACAAATGCGCAATTGCTCCCAGAAGAACTTAAGGTATCTAAATATATAGCTCTGGCTTGGTTAATTAAAGGCGTTGCTAGCTTAGTTAAGCATTGAGGGTAGCGTAACCCTGTTTTATGTTCTAAAAAAGCGACGACCTTATTACTAATACTGGTGTCTTCTCCAAGCGTTGCCCATTGACTGTGTCCTGCTAACATCTGCTCCAGTAAGGTTGAGCCGCTTCGTGGCATACCAATAATAAACACGGGCGTAACAGGATACTGCTTATTTAGGTTTGCTAAATTGAGCACACTTTCATTATTATATTCAATAAGTTGATCATAAAACCCAATTAAATCTTCAGTATTAAATTCACTGAGTTTGTGTTGTTGCTGATTGGCAATCACAAAATAGTTAAACGCTTGATCAGTATCGTCTAACTTGTCGTAACTTTTAGCTAAAGCATAGTAGCAGACCATTTTTAAGCGTAGGTTATTTGTTTGCGTTAAAAAGTGGTGTAACTGATCGATGTAATTATTTGCTTTATTAAAGCGCCCTAATTGTACCAATTCAAATAAAACATAAGCCGTAACTGGTGCTATTCCAAGCTTTAATGCTTCCTCAAACGTGGCATGCGCTTTATCAAGCTCGCCAAAGGTTAAATAGTGCTGGGCTAAATAATAATGAGTGTCTGGGTTGTCTGCGGCAATACTTGTTGCGTATTCGAGTACTTTTTGCGCATCTTCAGGAGAGTTGACCGCATTAAATGCATCACTTAGTGCATACAAAGGTTCTAATGCATAAGGGAGATGCTGACACGCTCGTTGTAGTATATAAACAGCGGCATCAAATTGTTCTAAACGCAGTGCTACTTTACCTAAGCCAAACAGGGCGTCACCATTATCAGGCTCTGCTTGTAATAGCATTTTGTAATGAAACTCAGCTTCTCTGAGCTTGTTTTGTGATAATAACTGGTCCGCTTTTTTTAGTAGCATAATACAACTAATATTCTTTTTAATTACTATAACCCCAAAGTCACAAAAAATGCGAGTGTAAAAGTCATTTTAAATGGGTTTATAAAGGGCAATAAAAAGGCGAAATGCATTACACATTTCGCCTTTGATTATTATTAACACATGTTAGAAAGTATAGGTTGCTTTAGCGTAGTAAAAGCCACCATTAATTCCGTATGGAGATGTTTCGTAGTACTTACCACCCCAGTTGTTATTTGGTGCCACTGTGAAATCAAGTTTTTCTGCTTCTTGATCCAGTAAGTTTTGTGCACCCAATGAGAAGCTAATTGAGTCATTCATGAAGTAAGTGACTTCAACATCTAACGTGACTGCTGCGTCAGCCATTTTAGCTGTTTCATCATAATCTACGTGAACGCCTTGGTACTCACCAAAGTAGTTAAGGCGAGAAAATGCTGAAAAGCTTTCCCATTGTTGTGCCCAGCTCAGTGTTGCACGGTGATTAGGTAAGTCATTTTCAAGACGGCTTACTTTAAATGCACCAGTTATATCACTTGAGCGTGTTACTTCTGTTTCATTCCAGTTGTACGCTAAGCTAAATGTAGAGCTACCACTGAACAATTCAGCTGAGTAGTTAGCAACTAAATCAACACCTTGTGTAGTGGTATCAAAGTCATTAGTAAAGAAACTAACTTGCGCAAGGTTTTGTACGTTAGGTACGCCCGCAGCTTCAAGCGTGTCTTTATCTGCTTGGCTAAGTTCAATTTTATCTGATTGGCTAATACGGTCATCTACTTGGATGTTGTAGTAATCAACCGTTAAGAATAAATCGCCAATAGTATACACCGCACCAAAGGTGTAGCTTTGTGATTCTTCAGGCTCAAGTTCAGTACCACCTAGTTGAATAGCAATTGGGTTTGTAGGTGGTAGCAAAGCCGAATCTACTAGTACACCACTGCTTAAGTTAGTTTGTACGTTACTAACATTCGCTTGGCCTACGGTAGGCGCACGGAAACCGGTGCTGATAGAGCCACGAATATTTAGATCTTCAGTCAGGTGGTATTGACCCATTAACTTATAGTTAGTGGTTGAACCAAAGGTATCGTAATCTTCGTAGCGAAGCGCTAAGCCCATTAAGAATTCTTCAGTAAATGGCGCTTCAATATCAATATAAGCTGCATAGTTACGACGGTCATATTCGCCTGCATCTGATGGTTTAAATCCAGGGAAACCGTTAGAACCTATACCAAAACCTTGATCAGTTAATGGACCTGCAATAAACGAAGCCTCATCACCTGCCACTACAGTAAAGGTTTCTTCATGCCATTCTAAACCACCGGCAATATTTACATCGTAAGCTAAATCAAAGTCAAACCCTTTTGAAATATCAAAATTAAAGTTTTTCTCTAATTGTTCATATTTACCTGGGCTAAAATCACGCGGGCTATCTGGACCCAGTGAAGCATTGATTGTGTCGTATATAAAGTAGCGAGATTCGTTATACCCTACCGTACCACTTAGATCATAATAAGCGCCTTCTAAAAAGCCGCCAGTAAACTCACCTTTAGTACCGATAGTAAGTGACGTATCTGTAATATTACCACCAAAGTTTGGTGTAAAACCGCCCGGAAGCATTTCGTTAAATGCGAAACAATCAGGGTTATTTGCTACACCATTAATGTAGTCAGGGTTATCAAGAACGTTGTCATCAATCATGATTGTTGGACAGTTACCGCTCATATCACCGGTTAAATCACCAACAAGCAGTGTTTCGCCACCATCATTTGAGTATGCACCAGGGCGAGTATGTGGGTTACGGTAATAAAAACCACCGCGTACATCACGCTCTGAGTAGTTACCAAACATGTAAAATTGTGAGTCGTTAGTAAGTTCTAAACCAACATTACCAAAGATAGAGATGTCGTCATCAACCTCTGGTGCACCCCATACTTGAGTGATCGGAGCAATGTCTGGTACTCCAGCCTTGATAAGTTGAGTTGCATCGTAGCGTTGAACTGAACGGCTGGTCGCATCGGCTGTTTTGTACTGAAAGCTTAAATTTGCAAAACCGCTATCGGTAAACGGTAAGCCCACATTACCTGAAATTTGGGTTGTATCACCGTCGCCCTCGTAATATTGGCCTTTACGAACTTCGAAAGATCCGCCTTCCGAGGCATCTTTAAGTTGGAAATTTAAAACCCCAGCAATCGCATCAGAACCATATTGTGCAGCGGCACCATCACGAAGTACTTCTACTTGTTTCAGTGCAATACTTGGAATTACTGAAATATCAGCACCTTGCGCACCATCGTTAATACCACCACCTAAAAAGGCGATAACTGAAGCACGGTGACGACGTTTACCGTTAAGTAAAATTAGTGTGCTATCTGAAGGTAGTCCGCGTAAGTTTGCAGGGCGCACTAATGAAGCAGCATCACTGATTGGCATTGAGTGTACGTTTAAAGAAGGAATAGCCCCTTTTAATAGCTCTAGCATATCAGTGTTACCTGATTTACTTAGCTCTTCACCACCAATAATATCGATAGGTACAGGAGAGTCACCAATAGAACGAGGCGCAGAGCGCGTACCTACTACGGCAATTTTTTCTACATTTTTGTTAACTTTAACTTCGGTTTGCTCTTCTTGAGCAATTGCTGAACCAGAAACAAATAAGCCTGCGGCTGTTGTTGCTAGAGCAAATTTGATGGCCTGTTGAAGCGCATTGCTTTTTAATTTCATTCTAAATATCCCCAGTTAGAATTGATTTGTATAGTCTATTTAATGACTTTATTGTGGACGGTTCACATTCAATGGGGAGCAGATATTGCCAACTCACTCCTAAAAGCTTAATAAACTAAGCGCACCTCCTGTGAGTCCTCGAAATAGACTATAGATAAAAAAACTAAAGAGGGCAATGGGTAATTAACCACTATTTAACAAGTTGAAACAAATGATTTATCTAAAAATAACGCAGAGTTAATCATAAGTAGGGCAGGGAAAGGGGGTAAAAGCAGGCATTGATACATAGTTATTAACTAAATAAGCTATTTTAGCTACTTTCTATTATTGAATTAAACTGACTTGCTATTGATATTTTCACCATGATGTTTTTTCCACTGTGCAAGTTTTTCTTTGTACTCATCCCATACGCATGGACAGCAACTACCGCCGCCGCAGCACTCATCAGATTTTGGCCTTTCGGGTTTAGTGTTGGGTATGTTTTTTTGCATGTTTTTAATTAAAACTGAGGAAAATGAACTTTAAGAATAAATGATTGAATAAACCGTGTAAATTATTCTTTGTGAACTGAAAGCGCTGTGTGAGAATACAGGCTATGCGATTATATAAAGTTATCCATCGTGCACCCTGGCGGGTTGCTAAAATAAGTAAAAAGCGACAACAACTACGCTTTCGTCGTGCTATGGTCGCGCTTAAAATTGCGCTTGCCCAAGAAAGGCAAGAAACCAAAGAAATGCTAATAATTTATAGGCGTTATACCCAAGGGCAAACAAATAAAGCAGAACTAAAACGCGCCAACGAGCAGTTTGTTGATATATTAAAAGGACTAGGGCTAGGCGTTTTTGCGTTATTACCGTTTGCACCATTAACTATTCCACTGGTTGTTAAACTAGGGCAGTTAGTAGGTGTTGATGTATTACCGAGTTCTTTTAGTATGAATAAGCCGATTAAAGAAATTGATCAAGAAATTGCTCAACAAAACCAAGAGCAAGACTCAACGCCCTCAAAGAAGAAGTAAGCTAGCAGAACATAATTAGCTATACCTTTTAATAGTGCTTATTGTTATGCTAAGGCATCATTTTCTATTATGTGAGTCATTTAATGAGTGCTTTACTTCGTCATACCTCTTCAGGAATTCCTCTATCTTTTATCGTTAAAAACGAACTAACCGATTGGCTTACGCAGCAACCGAGTTTTGTACAGCGCTGGCTAGCAAACACAGATTTTGAAAAATCAGGACTCGCACTAGTACCAAACCCAGAAACGGGTGAACTAAGTCAGGTATTTTGTGTAATGCAAAGCACTGATGATTTTTGGGCCGCTGGCGAGCTTGCCAGTAAATTACCTGCGGGTTGTTATCAAATTCAAGGTGATGAGTCTTTAGTTGCTCAACTTGCTTTAGGCTTTGTCTTAGGTGGTTATGAGTTTAGTGAGTACAAGCAAAAAGCCACAGCAAAAGCTCAGCTTGGCATTGCTGATAAAACATTATATGAACAAGTAAAACAACAAGCGGACGCCATTAATTTAGCACGCGATTTAGTTAATACCCCAGCTGCTGATATGATGCCGCAGCATTTATCGCAGGTAATGAGTGACCTAGCAGATACATTCGACGGTGAATTTTCGCAGTGGATAGGTGATGAGTTATTAGAGCAAAATTACCCAACTATTCACATGGTAGGGCGCGCGAGTGAAAATAAACCACGATTACTTGACTTGAAATGGGGGGCAGTCGATGCGCCACAAATTACGTTAGTCGGTAAAGGCGTGTGTTTTGATTCCGGTGGACTGGATTTAAAACCTAGTTCAGGCATGCGCAACATGAAAAAAGACATGGGTGGGGCCGCGCATGTTATTGCCCTGGCTCAGCTAATTATGGCCGCTAACTTACCAATACGCCTTCGTGTTTTAGTGCCTGCGGTTGAAAATGCTGTTTCGCGTAATGCATTTCGCCCTGGCGATGTAGTAAAAACCCGTAAAGGTATTATGGTCGAAATAGACAATACCGATGCAGAAGGGCGACTAGTGCTGTGTGATGCACTAAGCGAAGCACAAAACGATGATCCTGAATTAATCATTGATTTTGCTACACTAACTGGTGCGTGCCGTATTGCGTTAGGTACGGAGTTACCGGGGTTTTTCTCAACGGATCGCGCTGTAGCAAATGCCATTATGGACTCGGGAATGCAAGTTAACGACCCTGTTTGGCAATTGCCGTTATTCGAACAATACAAACCATTTTTGAAAAGCGATGTGGCTGATATGGCTAACTGTGCAAGTACGCCATTTGGTGGCGCAATAACCGCTGCGCTTTATTTGAAAGAGTTTATAGAGCCAAATACACCATGGGTTCACTTTGACGTAATGGCATGGAATTTACGTGCATTACCCGGGCGTCCAGCTGGTGGTGAAGCACTGGGTATTCGTGCAGTATTTACTTACCTACAAAATCGATTTAACTAACCTGAACTTGGATTAAGGTTTACCTTGAGTTATTTGATGTTAAAGTGCATATAACTCAAGGGGTAAGCCATCTGGATCGGCAAAAAAGGTGAATTTTTTGCCGGTTATTTCATCTTCTCTAATATTTTCGACGATGACATTGTGTGACTCTAAATAATGTTTAGCAGTATTAATACACCCAACTTTAAATGCTAAATGTCTAAGTCCTTGTGCTTCGGGGTAGCTTGGTCTACTTGGCGCATCATTAAACGAAAATAATTCTAACTGACTACCATCAGGTAAAGCTAAATCGAGTTTGTAAGACTGACGCTGTGCACGATAATGCTCATTAATAATCGTGAGTTTTAATATTTCACTATAAAAATGTTTAGAGCGTGGGTAGTTGCTACAAATGATGGCTACATGATGAATGCCTAGTAGTTGCATATATTTTCCTTAAAAAGCAAAAAGCGCACTAAAAGCAGTGCGCTGTTTATCAATACATGTGCATGTTTATATATTAGCTTTTAGCTAGGCTCTGCGTCTTTACACGCTTTTACAGCCGGTGCAACAAGCTCTAAACCCGTTTTATCACACGGTGGAAGCTCAGCATCACTAACAGCAATAGGCGTTACTCGCTCGCCCCATTTTATATAGCTTGCCGCCCAAGTAAGGCCAGCCCCAAATGCCGCCGACATAATGTTTGCATGCGGTTTAATTAAGCCTTGCTCAACGGCTTCACACAATGCAATTGCAATGGTGGCAGCAGAGGTGTTGCCATATTCACCAATATTGACCATTACTTTTTCGTCATCCACTTTTAAGCGATTTTGAATAGCTTGAATAATGCGTAGATTGGCTTGATGCGGAACTAGTACATCGATATCGTCTAACTTAAGATTGGCTTGTTCAAGCACGTCGTCACAGGCTTCACTCATGCCTTTAACGGCACGTTTAAATATTTCACGGCCTTCAAATAAAAGGTCTGATGGACCAATTGGCTCATATTTATTTAAATCACTGCCAAAATTAGTAATGTGTAAAATATCACGATCTTCGCTGTCACAACCGGTTTTAGTCCCTAATAAGCCTGCAGGAGTTTCTGCTGCTTCAAGCACAACGGCACCGGCACCATCACCAAATAATACTGCGCTGTCGCGTCGTGCCCAGTTTACATACCACGTCATGCGCTCAGCCGCGATAACGACAGCTTTTTTGATCATGCCAGCTTGAATTTGCGCTGTCGCAGCTTGTAAAGCATATAAGAAACCAGAACATGCCGCGTTGGTGTCCATGGCTGCAGCGCCTGTGGCACCAATATTTTTTTGTACTAATGAGGCGGTGTTTGCGACTACTGTTGAGGGGGTGCACGTTGCTAAAATAACTAAATCGATATCTTTTGCATCTACGCCAGCACAAGCAATGGCATGTTTTGCAGCCACACTAGCAAGTTCAGCAGTACTTACATGGCTAACTCTTCGTGCCTTGATACCTGTGCGTGTGGTGATCCACTCATCGGTTGTATCTACAATTTCACTTATTTCGTCGTTGCTGATGCTTGCTGGTGGAATGCATTTACCCCAACCAGTGATATGTGCGTAAGGCATAGTGTGTTCTCTTAAAAGTGGTATGACGTGTTCGTCTAATGAGGACGTTATATCAAAAATTAGCTGTTAACACTAGTTTATAGCATGGTTTGCTTAGTAATTACTGCTATTTTACGGACTATTTGCTGCATTTTTGTTTAAAGGTAATTGACTTGTTTTTATTGTGTTAATTAAAAGCTTTTAATGATTATGCCTGTTTTACACAATAGCTCATAGGCTTTCTAAGCTTAATAGAATACAAATACTTTGTTGACCATATATGCTTGAGTGCGGCTGAGTGAGCAGCTAATATGGGGCGCATATTATGAAATCATTACTTAAAAAGCATTACTTAAAAAGCATTATTTATAATGGATAACAAAGCAATGTATATTCAGTCAGGTGAATCTTATTGTGTTAATTAAAACCGATCCTGCTATTAGCCGGTTATTAATGCTGCGCAGTGGCGCCATTGCTGTGCAGCTTATTGCGGTGTTAAGCGTTTATTTTTTATTAGAGCATCAAATTGCGCTCATGCCGTTGCTAGCCGTTATTACGCTTGAGGCGGTTTTTCAGTTAGCAAGTATCTTTGCTTATAGAAATGTTAGCCAAGCAAAGCCTGTTGGCATGCTGATGCAACTGACCGCTGACGTACTTTTTTTAACTATTTTGTTGTCTTTAAGTGGCGGTGCAACTAACGCATTTGTGTCGTTATTATTGTTACCTATTATGATAGCGGCAATTACATTGAGCGCTCGTGGGCTTGCCTATATTGCTGTGCTGGCTATCGCTGCCTACAGCATGTTACTGATTAAAATGCCAGAGCATAGCATGCACCAAATGAACATGAGTGGCCACTTTATTGGCATGTGGGTTAATTTTGTTATCAGTGCCTGCGTGATTGCGTTGGTTATTGGTGCAATGAACCGTGCTTTACAACAACGTGAGCGCACTATTGCTAAAGTTAGAGAGAAACAGTTGCGTAGTGAACAACTGGTTACCCTCGATGGCGCAGCGGCGCAAATTACTCATCAATTAGCAACGCCTATTGCTAATTTACAATTATTGTTTGAAGAGCTTGTAGAAGAGCATCCCAACAATGAAATTATTCAGCAAATGCAATCACCCTTGCTGCAATGCCGCACTCAGCTTAATGATTTTAGAAAGCTCTCTATGCAGCTACGAGATAAAAACACGCAAATACCTATAAAAGCAGAGCAGCTGCAAAATCAAATTCATGATACGTTGCTATTACAATACCCTAATCAACAAATAAACTGGCTTAATGAGGCGCCTAAAGCCACATTAAAAAGTGATGCCATGCTGCTACCTGCTATTTTAAACTTATTACAAAATGCAGCGCTTGCTAACGAAAAAAAAGGCCAAATGCAATTAGAGTTGAGTTGGCAACAGCCAGATGCGCAAAGTATTGCGTTAATTATTCGGGATTTTGGCGCTGGTTTTTTATCCTCCGAGTTAGCGGAGTTAGGCGGGCAGCTCATGCCCAGCGAGCAAGGCATGGGAATAGCGGTTATGCTATCAAATGTTACGTTTGAGCGTTTAAATGGTTCGTTAACTGTTTATAATCACCCCGATGGTGGGGCGGTGGCCAAGATACAAATGCCACTATTAATAACCGAGTCGGCGCTATGAAGCTGCTAATTATTGAAGATGACATTAACCTTGCTACCACTTTGGTAAGGCGCTTAACAAAACACAGCTTTAACTGTGAGGTTACACATAACCAAACAGAGGCCTTACTTAGGGCTCGCCAGCAGCAACCTGATTGTATTTTATTAGATATGAAGTTAGCAGATGAAAATGGGCTGGCGCTTATTGCACCGCTGCGACACTTGTTACCCAAGGCGCATATTGTATTGCTTACCGGCTTTGCAAGTATAGCTACAGCCGTAGAGGCGATGCGCTTGGGCGCTAATGACTATTTAACTAAGCCTGTCGATATGGCAAGCTTATTAAAAGCGCTAAAAGTAGAGCCGGTATCGACAGTAACCGAAATTCCTGAAGAGATTATGTCACCCGAGCGTTTAGAGTGGGAGCATATTCAACATGTATTACACAGTAACAACGGTAATGTATCAATGACTGCAAGGCAGCTTAATATGCATAGACGCACTTTGCAGCGCAAGCTACAAAAAAAACCTGTGCAGCAATAAGCCCTCACTTGAGCAAGCAATTAATGACCCATACCGCCGCGCTAATAAAAAGCCAAAAAATTATACTGTTCGATGCCCAGTGCAAGCTTTGTAGTGCGTGGTGTAATTTTATTATTGCTCAAGACCCTCAGGCCATGTTTAAACTGTGCAGTGTACAATCGCCAAAAGGGCAGCAAATATTAATGCACTTTGGCTATTCGACAACTGATTTTGCCTCTATGGTTTACATTGAAAACGCTCAAGCATTTATACAAAACCATGCATTTTTTGAGGTGATTAAACGGCTAGGCTATCCGTGGAAACTTAGTGGTATATTTAGTGTGTTGCCAAATCGTTTTAACAATTGGCTTTATGATAAAATTGCATCAAATCGATATACCTTATTTGGTAAATATCACTATTGCAGGATCCCTTCAAAGCAAGACCAAGCCCACTATTTATAAGTGCTTTAATAGATGCCTGAATGTATTGGCTGTGCTAAAATCGCGGCGTTTAAATTTAAGCATTAAAAAGGCACTTACATGGCAAATACGGCGCACGCACTGCATATTTTAGTAAAACATAAAGAGATTGCAGAAGACATCATCAAGCAATTAGGCAAAGGCGCAAAGTTTCAAACTTTAGCTAAAAAGTATTCGTCATGCCCATCGGGTAAAAAAGGCGGTGATTTAGGTGAGTTTAGACGAGGTCAAATGGTTCCACAGTTTGATAAGGTGGCCTTTAGTGGTGCAATTTTAGAACCGCATTTAGTAAAAACGAAATTTGGTTGGCATGTTATTAAGGTACTTTATCGCACATAAACTAACGCAATTTTAAGTTGCCGCTATACTTATTATTTGTTCAGTTTGTTACATGCTAAAGCAACTTGGAATAACTATGAAGCTTATTATTTTATGCTGCAGTTTGATTTTAATGGCAGTGTCATTTTTTGCCAGTAGCACTGAGCAAACAATTACCCTTAAGCTTGGCAAACCAAGCATCCAAGGCATACCAAAAAACTACTATATTTTAGCGTTATTAGAAAAGAGCTTTGCAGAGGTTAATGTAAAGCTCAATATTGCCTACAGCATTGAGCCAATGAATACTAAGAGGATTTTGCAAGAGCTCAAACGTAACGGTGATGTTGATTTAGCTTGGTTAACTATGCCAAGCGCCCTCGCAGAGCAAAGATATTTAATCCACACAAGTTATCCTATTTATAATGGGCTGCATTCAAAGCGCTTGTTCATGGTTAAACAAAGTCGGTTAAAAGAATTTTCTGAGATCAAAACCTTGGCACAGCTAAAACCATTTATTGCGTTGCAAAAACAAAGTTGGTCAGACTTTTATGTTTTAAAAAACAATGGTCTAACAGTTAATGGTGATTTGAGTTATGAAAGCATGTTAAAAGCGTTAGATGAAGGACTTGGCGATTATTTTCCGCGTTCAGTTACAGCAATAAAAGCCGAAATACGTAAACACCCTCAGTATAACTTTGTTATTGAGCCACATATTATGCTGCAATACGATAATTACTATTATTTTTACGCAAACGAAAATAACAAAGCAATCATTGAGTTATTAGAGCAAGGCTTAACAAAGTTAGCAGATAGCGGTGAGTTGAACGCGCTTTATGAGCGCTATTATCATGATGTTGAGGACGGGCTTAATTTAAACAACAGACAGGTGTTTAACTTAAAAATTAATAATGTTAGGCCGCAAAATGCAGCCTAACCCGAAAAATTATTGCTCCTGCTTGGCTTCTTCTTCACTTATTTGCTTAAGTGCTTGAATAAACGATTCACTCGGTTGCCCACCGGTAAGCGCGTACTTATCATTTATAATGAAAGTAGGTACTGAGGTTATTCCCATTTGTTTAAAGTTATTTTGCTCTTGGCGTACCGCTTGTACGTATTTATCTGAGTGTAAAATTTCTCTGGCAGTGTCTTTGTTAAGGCCTACTTTTTCTACTACATCCAGTAATGCATCTTCTTGATTTAAATATTTTAAATCGGTGAAGTGTGCCTCAAAAAACGCCAGTTTTAACTCAGTTTGCTTACCTTCTTCACGAGCCCACATTAGCAAGCGATGTAAATCAAAGCTGTTGATCATGATGCGTTTACCGTCAAAATTAAAGGTAAAGCCAGCTCGTTCACCCGCATCCGCCATGTTTTGACGATTTCGCGCGCTTTCTTCTTCGGTTAAGCTGTATTTTTGCTGCAAGTGCTCGTTTAAGTCTTGCCCTTCAAGTGGCATATCCGGATTAAGCTCAAAAGGGTGCCATGTAATATCCGCACTCATTTCGTCTTTTAATTCTGCCAATGCGGCTTCTAAGTTTTTATACCCAATAATACACCATGGGCACATTACATCTGAGACGATATCTATTTTTAAGTTTTTCATAAGGATCCTTGAAGGATTGCTTTTTAATAACAATGGATATTGGGATGAAGTTTAGTTTATCAATCATTGAACATAAAAAGAGCAGCGAAAGTGCTGCTCTTTTATTGAATGTTTTCAGGTTAGCTGTTTAAACCAAATGGGTCGTCAATGCTGTGGCTTGGCTGGGTAAACCAACGCGGTCCGTCATCTGTCATATAGAAGTGATCTTCTAATCTCACACCAAACTCATCTGGAATAACCAGCATTGGCTCGTTACTAAAACACATGCCTGTGGCAAGCGGGGTTTTATCGCCGCCCACTAAGTATGGCCATTCATGAATGTCTAAGCCAATACCATGGCCTGTGCGGTGTGGGCAACCTGGTGTTTGGTATTCAGGGCCTAAGCCTTGAGCTGCTAAGTAACTGCGGGCTGCTTCGTCAACCGATTCACAGGTTTTGCCAATGGCGGCTTGATTGAAAGCTGCTAACTGGGCTGCTTTTTCAAAATCCCAAAATAGGCGCTGGCGACTGGTTGCTTCACCAAATACATAAGTGCGGGTAATATCAGACAGGTAATCGTGTACTTTGCATCCGGTATCAATAAGGACCATGTCGCCTTTTTTCAAAATTTGTGGATCTTTTACACCATGAGGGAATGAGGTAGCAAGGCCAAACAATACAATACAGAAGTAATTTCCCGGAGCACCTACTTTTTGATGCGCTTTTTTTATAAATTCTTCGACTTCTACTGTACTAATTCCTTCATAAAGCATGCTCGCCGTAGCCTGATGAACCGCTAAAGTCATATCCATGGCACATTGCATTAATGCTAATTCATTGGCTGATTTATGCATTCTACAATGTGCGGTTACAGGTTGTGCGTTAACTAGTTTTAACCCTGAACTGGCTTTATTGATGCCATCAAAAATAAAAAACTGTGCGCTTTCATCAATGCCCACGGTAGCGGTGTCACTAATATTCAGTTGTTTAAGCACTTTAACGAATAGCTCAAAAGGGTTCTCGTGTTCTTGCCAGCCGTGTATTGGGCCATCAATGACTTTAAAGCCATCTAAAGAGCCAATTTCAAAATGGGGGGCAATGTATTGCACCTCACCCATGGCGGGTAAAATAGCGCCGACTAGTCGTTCACTGGCGTACCATTTCATACCGGTAAAATACGTTAAGTTAGTACCTGCATTTAAATATATCGCATCAATATTATTAGCTTGCATATAAGCTTGCGCTTTGGCCATACGCACTAAATACTCATCGGCCTGAATTGGCGTTACTGAGTGGGTCATATTGCTTAAACTAGCAAGTGCTTGTTCGGGTGTGTGTGTACCAATACCAACTGTGGTCATATATTTTTCCTACAAAATTTTGCATAGTGTGTAGGCTAAATGCGTTCAATTCAAATTAATTGCGATTAGTGAACAAGGGATTGAACAAATAGAGGAAGTTATCAAGTCCCTCATTCCCAAGGACTTGATAACCTTGGGCTATTTTTTCGCGTAGGGTAAACGATTGAGCTTATTCGCCGTGTGGTAGCTATCTAATCCGGTTACTGCAACGGTATCGATGGCTTGTAAGTCTAAAAAGCCATCACTTTGGAGTGCTGATTTATCTACATAAACATCCATTATTTCGCCAATAACCAGCTCAGTGCCATTAACAGCTAAATGCTGATTCTCTACAAATTTTACTGCGTATTTTAGTCGGCTTTGTGCAACAAAAGGCGCTTTAAAGTCGTTTAAGTACTCTGTTTTGAGACCGGTTGCATTAAACTCAGACTCATCTTTAGCGTAACGTGCCGATGTTTGGTGTGCCTGCTGGTAAATATCACTATTTACTTGGTTAATAGTATAAACGCCTGTTTCTATAATATTTTCGAATGTATGCCTTGGTACGCTGTGCGGGCGCATTATCATGCCTACTAGCGGTGGGTGAGCGCCTAAATGAATAACTGAACTGACAATGGCTAGATTGGTATTACCTTGTAAGTCTTGTGTGCCAATTAAGTTTGCACTTTTAAACCCTGAAAGTGAATTGATAAAGTGTGTACGGGTATGTTTTTCAAGTGCGGCTATGCGGTCTTTCGAAAAATGCATGTGTTTGTTCCTTACCATTTTATGGTGTTTCCTTGCCAATCTAAGTAGGCAGGTTCGCCGTTGAGTTCTAGCTGTGGGTTTTCGTAAGTAAATTTAAATAATTGCTGAGCAACAAAATCAGGGGTAAACAGTTTACCTGCGGGCACATTTTTTTGAAATGGCTTAGAGAGCTGTGTATCTGTAGTACCTGGGTGAAATAAAACAAGTTTGGTATTTTTAGCGCGACGAGCAAGTTCAATGGTGGCTGTTTTAAATAGCATGTTCAGCGCAGACTTGGATGCGCGATAGGTATACCAGCCACCCAATTTATTGTCGTTAATACTGCCTACACGAGCGCTTAAAGCAGTAATTGTGCAATGAGTTTTGTGATTAAGCAATGGCACTATACTTTGTAAGCACAGCAGGGGGACAAGTGTATTAGAGTGCAAAAGCTGCATAAAATAATCACTGTTAATTTCTTCGAGCTTTTTTTCTGGCATGTGCTGGTCGTTGTGTAATTGACCATTAAATATTATTACCTGAGCAAGCTCAATTTGTTGTGACTTTAACGACTGGGTTAGCTCATTTAGGCTTTGCGCCGAGTAGTCGCTGTGGAAATAGGTTACCCTGTCATCATTATGCTCAATATTCGATGAGCTGACACAAATTATATTAAATTGTGCTGCTTGCTGATTTAAATGACTTACGTAGGATTGTGCAATGGCGCTACTGGCGCCAAATAAAATCACTGTTTTCATTTTTCACCTTTAGATTTGATATTGCATTGACCATTACTACACTGCGCATTGGGCATTAAAAAACGGCTTATATGATGGCGGTATTTTGCAAAAAAAGTGTAAGCATGATCGGCAAAAAAGCGAATTACGGGCAAACGAATTATTTTAAGCCAACGGTATTTGCCAACGGTGCGCCAAGCTTGATAAGTGACGTCTAAGCCGTAAATCATCTGCCCCTTATCAGTTTGGGCGTGCAATAAATCCATGGCATTTTGTTTATCGATTGCAGGAAAACGTTCACTAAAATCATCCGCATTTAAATCTTCTAGTGTAATTTTATGATCAACATCGGCACGTTTTAAATGTTGCATTTCTGCATTGCACAGTGGGCAATTGCCATCGTAAAAAATGATCATGTTATCGCTTTGTGTTTATTTTACATATGCTTTTTTACGACAAGACAATGCAAATGGATCTATTAAATATTCCCTCTTAGTGATATTAATAGGTCTCCAAGAAACGAAGGAGAGCTAGAAATGAGTGAACAATATGCCGCCTTGCGAGGTAATGTAAATCTACTTGGTCAATTATTAGGACAAACTATTAAAGATGCCCAAGGCCAAGAGATTTTAGATAAAGTAGAAGAAATTCGGGCTTTATCAAAATCATCTCGCAGTGGCAATGAAGCCGATCGCCAAGCGTTAATTGATGTACTCCATGCGCTTAGTGATGAGGAGCTTTTACCGGTTGCCCGTTCATTTAATCATTTTTTAAACTTAGCTAATGTTGCAGAGCAGTTTCATACCGTATCACGTTTTAATGATGTTGGTTTTTGCCAACTAAATCCTCTCACTCAAACATTAAAAACGTTAGCAGCAAAGGCCGAACTAGGTCAGCTTAATCATAATCATTTAGCCGACACACTCTCAAAACTCCACATAAACTTAGTACTAACCGCTCACCCAACCGAAGTGACTCGCCGTACTATTATTAACAAACATGTTGAACTAAGCGATTGTTTAGCGTCGCTTGAGCGAACCGACAACCTTGCGCAAGAGCGCGAAGCGATATTAAATCGAATTGCGCAGCTTATTAGCCAAGCTTGGCATACTGACGATATTCGTCGTTCTCGTCCAAGCCCTGTTGATGAAGCTAAATGGGGCTATGCGGTAATTGAAAATAGCTTATGGGATGCCGTGCCACGTTTTTTACGTGAGTTTAGCCAGCATGTTAAACAGCATTTGAGCCTTGAGCTACCAGCCAACTACAGCCCGATAGAATTTACGTCGTGGATGGGGGGAGATCGGGATGGTAACCCGTTTGTAACCGCTGAGGTGACTAAGCAAGTACTCGATCATGGCCGTTGGATGGCGCTGGATTTATACCAGCGTGATTTAGAAACTTTGTGTGCTGAACTTTCAATGTCTGATGCCAGTGATGAGCTCATTAAACTGGCAGGGCAAGAGTTTGAACCTTATCGAGCCGTGCTCAAAGAGCTTAAAAACCAAGTAGCTGAAACAGTGATGTACTTAAGCGCTAAAATTAAAAACAAGCGTACAGAATCACAAGATTTAATAACTGATATTAACCAAATTAAGCACCCAATTGAGGTGTGTTATCGCTCATTGTTAAAATGCAATATGCAAGTGGTTGCTGATGGCTTGCTATTAGATGTGATCCATCGTGTAAATAGCTTTGGTTTGCGCTTGGCAAAACTGGATGTACGACAGGATTCGTCAAGACACAGCGATGTGTTTTCTGAATTAACTCGTCATTTAGGTATTGGCGATTACAATCAATGGGAAGAGCAAGACAAACAAGCTTTTTTACTGACAGAGCTCAATTCACGTCGTCCGCTAATTCCTAGGCATTGGCAACCAAGTCCAGAAGTGCAAGAGGTGCTCGACACCTTTGATGTTATTGCGCAACAAGATGAAAAAACCTTTGGTTTATACATTATCTCTATGGCACGAACTGCCTCTGATATATTAGCAGTGCAGTTATTACTTAAAGAGTCTGGCTGTGGTTTTGAACTGCCTGTGGCGCCTTTATTCGAAACCTTGGATGATTTAAACGATGGCCACAACGTCATCACTACACTTTTAAATAACGAGTGGTACCGTGGACACATTAAAAACACCCAAAATGTAATGATTGGCTATTCAGACTCAGCCAAAGATGCAGGCATGATGGCTGCTGGTTGGGCACAATATGAGGCAATGGATAAGCTCGTACAACTAGCGGATGAACGCGGTATTGAGCTTATTTTATTCCATGGCCGTGGGGGTACGGTTGGCCGTGGTGGTGCGCCTGCTGCACAAGCATTGCATTCTCAGCCGCCGGGGTCGTTAAAAGGCGGGCTTAGGGTAACAGAGCAAGGTGAAATGATCCGCTTTAAATTTGGCCTGCCTAATGTGGCATTACAAAGCTTAAATATTTATGCGGGTGCGGTACTACAAAGTAATTTATTGCCACCACCAGAGCCTAAATCACAGTGGCGCGAAGTAATGGCATTAATTAGCGATGTGTCGTGTCAGCATTACCGTAATGTGGTGCGCCACGATGAAAACTTTGTGCCTTACTTTAGAATGGCGACACCTGAATTGGAACTGTCAAAATTACCTTTAGGCTCAAGGCCTGCAAAACGAAATCCAAATGGAGGGGTTGAGAGCTTACGTGCTATTCCATGGATTTTTGCGTGGAGTCAAAACCGGTTAATGTTACCTGCATGGTTAGGTGCATTGAGCGGGCTTAAAGCCGCGCTTGAAAAATACGGTATAGAAACCTTAAGTGAAATGAGCTTGCAATGGCCATTTTTTAGGGCGCGTTTAGAAATGCTAGAAATGGTATTTAGTAAAGCGGATAGCTGGTTGAGTGAGCATTACGATAATGCGCTGGTGGAAGAGATGTATAAGCCGCTGGGTGTAGCTTTACGTGATGAACTTGGTGAAGCTATAACGTTAGTGCAATCATTAAGCCCACAAAAAAGCTTATTGGCTGATCAGCCTTGGATCAAAGAGTCTATCGGGCTTAGAAATCCATACACCGATCCGCTGAATGTATTACAAGTTGAGTTATTACGTCGTTCTCGTGGCGATGATAAAGGCAATGAAAACGATATAGATAATGCTTTGATGATCACTATGACCGGCATTGCAGCGGGTATGCGTAATACAGGTTAATCCAAAACTAGATTAGTTTTAGAGGGAACACACGACGTGTTCCTTTTTTTTACGTTGAATAGGCTGGTATTTAGTTTGCCAACCTTTTACACTACTTGGCCATTGATCAAATAAAAACTATTATGGCTTCAGCAACTTTTAAAGTGCAACATAATACAGCACTTAGCAATTCACACATTTCATTAAACGTAGCGCAAACGCAAGCTCTACGCAGTCAATTAAAAACTCAACGCGGTATTTTATACCCAAACGATATTTCAGCGCTTTGCACCGAGCTTAATGTTAGCGAAGATATTTTATTACAAGGCTTAGTGCCTATGGCTTCAGAGTTTTCGGTTGCACCTATTTCCAAATTTCATGTCGGCGCAATTGCAAAAGGGCTCGATTCACAAGGAAACACTACTTTTTATTTTGGCGCTAACGCTGAGTTTGACCATCAAGCACTTAGTTTAGTGGTGCACGGTGAGCAATCTGCCATTAATAATGCCTGGTTAAATGGCGGTAAAAAAATTCTTAAAATAGCGATTAGTGATGTCCCATGTGGGTACTGTCGTCAATTTATGAATGAACTCGCTGATGCGAAAGAGCTTGATATTTTACTGCCAGCACAAAACTTTAAATTGGCAGAGTTATTACCTCATTCATTTGGACCAACCGATTTAGGCAATGAGCACAGCTTATTTAACCCAGCAGAGCAAACTAATTGTTTTGAAAACAAACAACTTGATGAAAAGCTGATGAGCTATGCTTTAGCGGCTTATGTGCCATACAGCCAAAATTACAGTGCAGTAAAAATAAGTACGTTTGAAAACGGTGATTTTTATGGCAGCTATGCAGAAAATGCAGCGTACAGCCCGAGTTTATCGCCATTACAAAGTGCTGTGAGTCAGTTGTTTTTAGCAGGACTGAGCTTTGATAAGCAAACAGTTAAATCAGTTACGTTATTAGAAACGGCTGGTCATGAAAACCAATCAGGGGTGGCAAAAGCCGTGTTAGCAAGCTTTACTGGCTTGCCAACACTTGAGGTTATTAGCGCAACATTAGCCAAGTAACACTTTAGCGGCTTCAAGTACCACGGCAACCGATTTTTTCTCAATCTCGCCGTGGTCTACGTTAGGAATTTCTTGACGTGTTCTATTTACTAATACACCTGCAACACAGGCTGCTTGTAGGCCAAGAGCGGCACACATAGTAAATAAAGTAGCCGATTCCATTTCGTAGTTCATCACGCCTAGTTTTTGCCATTCTTCACAGCTACCTTGTAATGACTTAGGAACATAACCAGAATGCGTATCGTAACGCTCTTGTCCTGGGTAGAAGGTATCGCTTGAAGCGGTGATACCGATATGAAAATCGATGTTTAGGTTTTCACAGGCTTTTACCATTGCTTGAGTGGCAAAAAAATCAGAAACAGCAGGGTAGCACAGCGGTGCAAAATGCTGACTCGCGCCATCCAAACGAACTGAGGCTTGGCTAATTAAAATATCGCCTTCGTTAATGTGCGGCTGAATCGCGCCTGTTGTGCCAATGCGAAGAAAGCTACGTACGCCAAGTTGAGCCAGTTCTTCAACCGCAATTGACGTTGAAGGGCCGCCGATACCGGTTGAACATACAACCACTGAGTGGCCGTTTAATTGGCCTAAATAAATGTGAAACTCACGCGTTTGAGCAAGGCAGGTTGGATTATCTAAGAACTGTGAAATGCGTGCTGCACGATCTGGATCCCCTGGAACAATAGCCAGTTTTGCACCTTTTAAATCATCAATACACAGTCCTAAGTGAAATACCTTTTCCATAACTAAGCCTTTTTAATAAGAGTTGTTGTCAATTTAACATGATTACGAGAAACCTAAATGAAGTACAGGACGGATGTCCGTATTGATTTATTCATCAACTCTGAATATTCAATCAATGGCTAAAATTACTAACAAAATGAGCCAGTTGACTTGTTTGCTCAGACACTATATTCATACCTCAGAGCAAACCAGTAGCTAGCTAAAAGAGTTGTTAGCTAAATTTTAAATTGTTTATATTCATAAGGTTAGTTAGTAGGTTTTGTATTGTTTTGCCGCTGACCTAACCTCGCAAAACACAACGTTCAGTGATTTTTATAACCACAGACAATTAATTTTTAATTTATTCAGCGTTCGTCGTTTTGCATAACTACTCAATAATAGACAAGATATTCAGATTGAAAAAGGGTTTACAATGAGCACACAATTTCAAGCATTTAAAAATAAAGTTGAACACTGTTTATGTGCACCTGGCGACGGTGTATTCACGGTTAATACGGCAAAAGAACGCAAAGCAGCACTCAGAAATAAATTATATGGTCAAACTGAAAATGTCGATGCTTTATGGCGTGACTCGCTAAATGAATTACCTAACTCACCCCACAAAGCGGTTATGCTGGGGATTAGCTCTGATTGTGGTGGTGGTATTTTACGCGGTGCAAACTGGGGGCCTTTATTTTTACGTTCAGCTTTAATTGACCAGCAAACACAGTGTCGTTCATTTGACTTAGGTGATGTGCGCGTAATACCGCATTTATTACACGATAAATACTTAAACGAGGCAACAATTACCAATTGCCAAAAAGCGCTTTATGGCAATGACAATAACGATCATTTCGTAAGTCCACTGTCTATTACCGAAGATGTATGTGACAGCTTTTATGCAACATTCCAAGATAAAGGCATTTTTGGCATTGGTGGCGATCATTCTATTAGTTACCCGCTGACAAAAGCGTATTTAAAAGCCAAACGCGAGCAAGGTAAACGTACGGCAATTATTCATTTTGATGCTCACACCGACTTACTCGTAGAGCGTTTGGGTATCGATTTATGTTTTGGCTCTTGGTGTACCCATATTTTAGAATTTTTACCCGCGCCACATCATTTAATTCAATTTGGTATTCGCTCAAGTGGTAAGCCTAAATCACATTGGGAAAGTACCTTTGGCGTTAAACAGCACTGGGCTGCTGAAATTATTGAGCGTGGCGCAGCCGCTGTTGCTGCCGATACAATCGCGCAACTAAAGGCTGACAAGGTTGATGAAGTGTATGTAAGCTTTGATATTGACGCACTAGATGCTCAATTTGCTTCAGCAACAGGTACACCTGAAGAAAATGGATTAACACCACAGCATGCGCTTGATATTTTGTCAGCCATTGCCGATGAGTTTCCAATAACCGGTGCAGATATGATGGAAATCGCGCCGTTTACCGACAGCTCATTAGTGGGTCAATCAAGCTCAGAGACGACGCTTAGAGAAGGCGCTAAAATTTCAGCATTCTTAATTGCAGCAATGAATCGTTAATCCTAAAGGTCAAAATTGGCTATTTGTAAATAATCCGCTATATTAAATTTGCTTTAATCAAAAAAGTAACATCTTAAATTTTATATAGTGGGTTATTGTGACTAAGTGGTATTGTGTATTATTGTTCATTGTAAGTCATCATTGTGCGGCTAAACTTACTGTTGTAACAGAGAACTTTGCGCCTGCGCAGTATCTGGACGCGAATAACAATTTAGTAGGTGATGCTGCCGATAAAGTCCGATTAGTGCTTGATAGCGCAGGTATTGATTATTCAATTTCTGTAAATGATTGGAGTATGGCTTACAATATTGCACTGAGAGATCCCCAAACCTGTATATTTTCTATTTCTCGTTCGCCTGAGCGGGAACATAATTTTATTTGGTTTGCTAAGCTTGCCCAATTTGACACTAATTTTTACTCCCTTAAAAGCAAAGGTATTTCCTTAACTAATTTAGAGCAGGCAAAGCAATACCGTATTGCGGTTTTAAAAGATAACTACAGCCATCATTACTTACTTTCAAAGGGCTTTAAAGAAAACGAAAATTTAATGCTGTTTAGTAGTTTTGATAATATTTTTAAGATAATCCAAACCCGAAGTTCGAGTATTGATTTAGTTGTTATACCAGCGCAGCGAATAAACCATGAACAATCTCATTTATTAAATAAATTACAACTCGAATTACTTATGCCCATCAATGCCCATCAAGCCCCTTTATATTTCGCCTGTAATAAAAATCTACCCGATAACGTAAAGCAACAACTTAGCGCGGCTTTTTCTTCATATGAGTCTAAACTATAAATATTAAGCTTTTGATTTTTATTAGTTATTAATATTATTTAAATATCAATTGCCCTGTCTATAAAAGCGTCTATAATCCAGCTGCTTTTGCTTGTAAAAGCGATTATTTTGGAGTTATAAATGGGTGATTTAATCGGGATTGCGTTATTAATCTTGATGAGTGCGTTATTTGCGATGTCAGAAATTTCGATTGCCGCTTCACGCAAAATTAAGTTAAGAGTAATGGCGGACGAGGGCAATGTGCACGCTTTGGCGGTTTTAAAGCTGCAAGAGCAGCCTGGGGCTTTTTTCGCCATGATCCAAATTACGCTCAATGCGATTGCGATATTAGGCGGGATTGTTGGCGAGCAAGCATTGTCTCCTTACATGCAAGAAATACTACAGCTGTTTTATCAAGGTCCATTACTTGGGCAAATTAGCTTTGTATTATCGTTTTTAATTATTACCTCGTTATTTATTTTATTTGCCGATTTACTACCAAAGCGTTTAGCGATGATTTTACCTGAGGCCGTTGCCGTGAGGGTGGTGACAATTATGCGCTGGGTTACTTTTGCGCTCACGCCACTGGTATTATTTTTTAATGGCTTAACCAATATTGTTTTACGGGTGTTTAAAGTGCCCAGTGAACGTGAAGATATTGTGACCACTGAAGATATTGTTGCGATGATGGATGCTGGTGCTGAATATGGCAGTTTACAGCAACAAGAGTATGATTTAATAGGAAATGTATTTGATTTAGAAGCGCGTTTCTTATCAAGCGTTATGTCACCGCGTGAGCAAATTGTTTATTTTGATATTGATGAATCTAGCGACGATATAGCAAATAAAATTATAGATCACCCGCACAATCACTTTTTAGTGTGCAAAGGCAATCTTGATAAGTTAATTGGCTCTGTTGAGTCTAAAGATATTTTACGCCAAGTACTCAAAGGTGAGGCGGCAAATATTAACGATGACATGCTTGATAAAGATATTTTTTACTTGCCCGAAACATTGAGTTTATCTGAAGCGTTAAATGCGTTTAAAACCGCTGTGCATCCTTTTGCGGTGGTAGTTAATGAGTATGCTTTGGTGGTTGGGATTGTTACGGTTAAAGATTTAATGAAAGGTTTTATGGGCGATTTAATTACTCATCAAAGTGAAGAGTTAATTATTGAACGCGACGCGAGTTCTTGGTTAGTGGATGGCTTAACCCCGATTGTTGAGCTGGCGAAGGTACTTGAAATTGATGAATTTCCTGATCAAAATCATTATGAAACCGTGGCCGGATATTTAATTTATACCATGAAACATATTCCTAAACGCGCAGAGTTTGTTTTATTTGCAGGTTTTAAATTTGAAGTTGTGGACGTGGAAGGAATTCGTATTGAGCAGTTACTAGTATCTAGAGTTAATACTGACAACGAATAATGACAGCCAACATAGCTTAAGAGCAGCCAATGAAAGTTCATTGGCTGCTTTTTTATGGGTGTCGCTTAAATAACTCAGCTATTGTTTGTGTTATTTGTGTTACTTATCTATTCAATTGTAAAAATGTGTAAATGTTGCTCAGTGGCTATTTTTAATTGCTGTACTATAGTTTAGAATGATCGTTCATTCTAAACTAAAAGGTATTTGACATGCAGCGTTCCCGCATCGCTTTTTTTGTATTTTCGGCCCTCGTTGGTTCTGTTGCTCTAAGTGGTTGTGATCAGGTAGCTGAACAACCTAAGGCTTCTGCTCCTGCAGCGACACCTGTTGGTGTGGTCACTTTAACAAGCCAAGCTATTACACTTAAAAAAGAATTACCAGGGCGTGTTAGTGCGTTTCAAATTGCTGAAATTCGTCCTCAAGTCAGTGGCATTGTTCAATCTCGGTTATTTGAAGAAGGCACACAGGTTGAGCAAGGCCAAGCGCTTTATCAAATTAATCCTGACATTTTTGAAGCAGAACTCGCAGCCAGCAAAGCGGCCGTTGCGCGCGCAGAGGCTAGTATTGCAAGCAGTAAATCTAAAGCGTCGCGTTATAAAGAATTACTAGAAATTAAAGCGGTAAGCCAGCAAGACTTTGATGAAGCAGATGCAGCATACAAGCAAGCATCTGCAGAACTATTAACGGCGAAAGCACAGTTACAAAGCGCGCAAATTAATCTTGATTATAGCCATGTTTCTTCGCCAATTAGCGGCCAAATTAGTAAATCAAGTGTCACTGTCGGGGCACTAGTCAGCGCAGCTCAAACCACAGCATTGGCAACCGTTACTCAGCTTGATCCAATTTATGTAGATTTAACCCAATCAAGCAATGAACTAACCAAGCTAAAAAGAGCATTGGCATCGGGTTCTTTAGGGGTTGATTCAACCACGCAAACAGATGTTGAACTTATTATGGAAGATGGCTCTGCGTATCCCCATAAGGGAACATTACAGTTCTCTGAAGTGACGGTTGACCCAAGTACGGGTTCGGTAACGTTACGCGCGAAGTTTCCAAACCCTGAAAAACTATTGCTACCTGGTATGTATGTACGTGCTGAGGTTGTTGAAGGGGTGAAATCTAATGCAATTCTCGCTCCTCAACGCGGCGTTAGCCGCAATACTAAAGGCGAACCTACTGCTATGGTTGTTAGCAAAAACAATACCGTTGAAAGCCGTGTATTAAAGGTAGAGCGTACTTTGGGCGCTAACTGGTTGGTAACCGACGGTTTAGCTGATGGCGATCAATTGATTGTGGAAGGGCTACAGAAAATTCGCCCAGGCGCACCGGTTGCTGCATCACAAGTACAGTCATCAGCAAATAACAGCCAATAACGGAGAATTTCATGTCACGATTTTTTATCGACAGGCCTATTTTTGCATGGGTACTGGCTATTGTGGTGATGCTTGCAGGTATTATTGCGGTTAAAAGTTTACCCGTTGCTCAGTATCCGTCTATTGCACCGCCTGCTATTACGATTACTGCTAACTACCCAGGTGCTTCTGCGCGTACTTTAGAGGACTCGGTGACCCAGGTTATTGAGCAAAAAATGAAAGGTTTAGATGGCTTGTTGTATATGTCATCGACCTCTGAATCAAGTGGTTCAGCAACATTGACTCTTACCTTTGATGCAGAAACTAACCCTGATATTGCACAAGTGCAAGTGCAAAATAAACTAGCAACAGCTACGCCATTATTACCTGAAGAAGTGCAACGACAGGGCGTTGTGGTTGCTAAGTCATCGTCTAGTTTTTTACTCGTTGTTGGTTTTGTATCGCAAGATGGCAGTATGACCAACATTGACATTGGTGATTATGTGTCATCAAACGTGCAAGATATTGTTGCGCGTGTTGATGGGGTGGGCGAAGTACAATTGTTCGGCTCTCAATATGCAATGCGTATTTGGCTCGATCCGGCTAAGTTACAAAGCTATAAACTAACGCCAAACGATATCTCTGCGGCAATAAAAGCACAAAATGCGCAAGTGTCGGCAGGTCAGCTCGGGGGCATGCCGTCATTGGCAGGTCAACAGCTTAATGCAACGGTAACGGCTCAAAGCCGATTACAAACACCTGAGCAGTTTAAAGATATTTTAGTTAAAACCAACAGCGATGGCTCGGTAGTGCGTTTACAAGATGTTGCTGATGTGGAACTCGGTGGTGAAAACTACGGTGTTGTAGCGCGCTTTAATGGTAAACCGGCATCGGGTTTAGGGGTTAAATTAGCCAGTGGCGCAAACGCTTTGGATACAGCACAAGGTGTAAAAGATGCACTTGAAGAACTTAAACCATTTTTTCCAGAAGGTTTAGAGGCGGTTGTGCCTTATGACACCACTCCTTTTGTTGCATTATCAATCGAAAAAGTAGTACATACCCTAATCGAAGCGGTTGTTTTGGTATTTGTTGTAATGTACTTATTTTTACAAAACTTCAGAGCAACTATTATTCCAACCATTGCGGTGCCTGTCGTATTGCTAGGTACGTTTGGTATTCTATTTACCTTTGGGTATTCCATTAATACCCTCACGATGTTTGCGATGGTACTGGCCATTGGTTTACTCGTAGATGATGCGATTGTTGTTGTCGAAAACGTTGAGCGTTTAATGACCGAAGAAAAGCTCTCTGCGGTTGAAGCAACGCGAAAATCGATGGATGAAATTAAAGGAGCACTGGTAGGTATTGCGATGGTGCTGTCGGCTGTATTTATTCCGATGGCATTCTTTAGTGGCTCTACTGGGGTTATTTATCGTCAGTTCTCTATTACCTTAGTGTCGGCGATGGGGCTGTCGGTACTGGTTGCGCTTATTTTAACTCCCGCACTGTGTGCTACGTTATTAAAGCCTAGCCATGTTCACACCGATGGTAGCTTTATTGGTCGTTTTTTCTCAGGCTTTAACCGTGGTTTTGATAAAACCAATAAAGGTGCGCAAGGTTTTGTTGGCCGCATGATCAAACATTCTAAGCGCTACCTGCTTAGCTATGCATTAATTGTAGGCGGCATGGTGGCTATTTTTTCAAACTTACCAACGGCATTTCTACCCGATGAAGACCAAGGTATTTTGTTTAACCAAGTAATGCTTCCTGCAGGCTCTACTACAGAGCAAACGCTTGAAGTGGTTAAAAAAGTTGAAAACCATTATTTAGAAGATCAATCTGAAGCCGTTAGTTCAATTTTTACGGTAACAGGTTTTAGTTTTGCAGGCTCTGGACAAAACTCAGCAATTGGCTTTGTTAGCTTAAAGCACTGGGATGAGCGCCAACGTGACGACCTATCAGTGGGCGCCGTTGCAGGAAAAGGCATGGGGTATTTTTCAACGATTAAAGAGGCATTTGTATTTGCATTTCCACCTCCGGCGATTGTTGAACTTGGAACCGCAAATGGCTTTAATATGTTTTTACAAGACCGTGTCGGTTTAGGTCATGATGAGCTATTAAAAGCGCGTAATCAGTTATTAGGTATGGCGAGTCAAAGTCCAATATTGGCAGGTGTTCGCCCTAATGGGCAAGAAGATATGCCTGAGTTACAGCTGGATATTGATCTTGCAAAAGCAGAAGCGCTTGGTGTGTCGCAAGGTGATATTAATAGTACGCTTTCGACGGCGTGGGGTAGTAGTTATGTAAATGACTTTATCGACCGTGGTCGCGTGAAAAAAGTATACCTGCAAGGTCAAGCCGATGCGAGAATGGTGCCTGAGGACTTAAACAAATGGTATGTGCGTAATAAAAACGGCGATATGGTGCCATTTTCAGCATTTGCTAGTTCTTATTGGTCTTATGGTTCGCCTCGCTTGGAAAGGTATAACGGCTTTTCAGCAATGGAAATCCAAGGCAGTGCAGCGCCAGGCTACAGTACAGGTCAAGCCATGGATGAAATGGAGCGTTTAGTTAAGCAGTTACCACAAGGTATTGCTTCTGAATGGACTGGTATTTCATATCAAGAGCGATCAAGTGGCGGTCAAGCGCCGTTGTTATATGGATTATCACTGTTATTTGTATTTTTATGTTTAGCTGCGCTTTATGAAAGTTGGTCAGTACCATTTGCAGTAATGATGATTGTGCCACTGGGGATTTTTGGTGCGATTGTAGCCGCCTTTATGGGTAACTTATCAAACGATATTTACTTACAAGTGGGTTTATTAACCACCATAGGTTTAGCCTCTAAAAATGCCATTTTAATCGTTGAGTTTGCGATTCATAAAATGGAAGAAGGCTTAAGCTTAGTTGACTCGGCGATTGCCGCTGTACGCCTTCGCTTACGTCCTATTTTAATGACCTCAATGGCCTTTGTGTGTGGTGTGCTTCCATTAGCTATTGCCTCAAGTGCTGGTTCAGGTGCACAAAATGCATTAGGTATTTCAATTATTGGTGGAACACTTGCCGCCTCGTCATTGGTTGTTATTTTTGTACCGTTGTTTTTTGTTTTAGTACGTAGACTGTTTTCAGGAAAGGCTAAAACCACCTCCGAGGAGGAAGTATAATGAGTTTAAGAGCAATCAGTTTTAGTGCTTTTACTTTAGCAATTTTATCTGGATGTCAGTTAGCTCCTCAACAAGAAGCGCTAAATTTACCTGTCCCTGATGCGTATGCATCAGAGACAGGGGATGAGCAGGTGTCCTCGTTACAATGGCAGCAGTTTTTTAATGATGAAAAACTTAAAACACTGATATCACAAAGTCTTGAACATAATAAAGACCTACAAATAGCTGCTTTAAATGTTCAGCGCGTGCGTGGTTTGTATCAGATTGAAGATTCAGCGTTATATCCATCACTGGATTTTAATGCATCAGGAAGTCGTCAGCGTTTACCCAGCGATTTATCAGCAAGTGGTCAACCACAAATAAGTTCTCAATACAGTGCAACGGTAGGCATGACGGCTTACGAGTTAGATTTATGGGGTAAAGTACGCAATCAGTCAGAGCAAGCATTACAAACGCTTTATTCAACTCAGCTGAGCCAATACACCATGCAAGTGTCGTTAATTACAGAGCTTGCTAATGCATGGTTAAATTACGCGACAGATCAACAGTTGTTAGCGTTGGCACAAGAGACGTTATCATCGCAGCAAGCATCCTTATCATTAACCCAAAAAAGTGTTGATTTAGGTGCCGCTTCTAAAATTACGCTGGAACAGCTTAAAAGTACGGTAGCCACAGCGAAAGTTGATATTGCTAAATACCAACGTTTAGTGAAACGCGATAAAAACGCGCTTGATTTATTAGTAGGTAAAACGGTAGGTGAGGATTTACTGCCAAGTAAGTCATTAAATTATTTATTAGACTTGCCTAGTGTGCCTGTGGGTTTACCTTCTGATTTACTAACGCAGCGACCAGATATAAAAGCAGCAGAGCATCAGCTGTTAGCCGCTAACGCTAACATTGGTATTGCCCGTGCAGCGTTTTACCCGAGCATTAGTTTAACTGCCAATGCAGGAACTGCATCACGTGATTTAAGTAATTTATTTGATGCAGGCTCAGGCACATGGAGCTTCATGCCATCGGTAAATTTACCTATTTTTAATATGGGTCGAAATCAAGCAAATTTAGATGTCGCTAACGCAGAGCAACAAGTTGCTGTAGCAACGTACCAGCAAAAAATACAGCAAGCATTTCGTGAAGTTGCTGATGTACTTGCGGATAGAGAAGGCTATAACGCACAGTTAATGGCTCTTGAGGAGTTATTACAAAGCCGAAAGACAACCTTTGAATTATCGCAGGCGCGCTACGACAAAGGGGTTGATAGCTTTTTACAAGTGCTTGACGCTCAGCGAACTTGGTATAGCGCAAGGCAGCAATTGATCACGGGCCAACAAGCTGTGCTTGCAAGCCAAATCAATTTATACAAAGCGGTTGGCGGTGGCTGGCAGACCACTACTTCAACCGTTAAGTAAATTAGTACGCATAAAGCCTGTTAACAATAAAAGGTTTTATGCGTGATTAAAGTAATGCCCGTTTAGCGTTTATTTTTTGTGATCAAAGCAGTAAACGCTAAATATTTCGAGTTGAGAGACTCGATACTGGAGTTTCAAATGAAACCTAAAAATAAAAAACACCTAGATCCGGTGCAAGCACAAGCGCGTCGCGAGCAGGTATTAACCGCCGCTGCTGATTGTTTTCGTCGCAAAGGCTACCATGGCGCAGGTATGGCAGAAATAGCTAAAACAGCCGGGATGAGTGCCGGCCATATTTATAATTACTTTGAAAGTAAAGAAGCCATAATTGAAAGTATTATTGAACAAGATATGGAAGAAATGTTTTCCATATTTCAAGAGTTTGAAGATCAACCTGGCGATATTTTAACAGTGTTACTTGATGGCTTACACCATGGTGTGCAGCGTCATATGGACACGGGGGCCTGCGTAGTTGACTTAGACATGATGGCAGAGGCCAGTAGAAACAAAAAAGTCGCTTTATTACTACGCGAGGCTGATACGCAAGCACGTAACAGAATGCGTGATTTATTAGTCAATGAAAGTAGTTTAATAAAATCACATTCAGAGCAAGAACTCGAAAGCCGCATTAATGTGATTTTCTCAGTGATGGCGGGACTGCTATTACGAAAAATGTTATTTCCTGAATTGACCGAGGAAACTGTATTGATTGCACTGCGCCCAGCGATGAAAACATTACTTATGCCATTTGATAAATAATAAGTTGAAGCATTAAATAACTATGAATATTTGACTGATATTGTTGTAAATATGAAAGAGTTATATAAATTAAGCTGCTTTTATTTAAGCGTAATCAATAAAAACTGAGTACGATGTTTTAGCGTAAAGTTATTCCTTTTTTATATTAAAAAAGCATTGATTAACAGTGGGTTATAGCCAGTTGATGTGATATCAACGCCGGTGGCGAAACGACAACAAACAAGATAAATTGCTTTTTTGGCGTATTACTTGCAAATTAGGACTATATTAAAGGCGCTAATATGGCGCTGCCAACTTAAAGGAGAGCACATGTGGGCTGCAGTCAGTTATCTTGTAACAGCATTAGTATTTATAGTACTGGGATTAAAGGTTAATTCTGTTTACTTCGCGGTTGCGTTTTTTTGGACGGCGCTGTCGCTGATATTGGTCAGCGGTGCTTATTTTTTTAATGCGGGAAAAATATTCAGAAAGCGAGAAAATGGCGTTATCCCTTTTTACATTCGTTGGGCATTTGTTCCTTTTTTGTTAGGTGCACAAATTTATAATGCATGGTCACGCAAACACGATAAGGTACCCCCAATTCAACAAATAAACGATAATTTATTTTTAGCATGTCGTTTGTTTCCCTCTGATATAGATACATTAAAAGAAAATGGCATTACCGCTATTTTAGATGTGACTTGTGAATTTGATGGACTTGAGTGGACATCTACCCAAGAAAATATTAGTTATTTAAACATTCCTGTTCTTGATCATAGTGTGCCTACTCACTCGCAATTAAACCAGGCAATTAACTGGATCCATCACCATATAAAGAAAGACCGTCGTGTTGTGGTGCATTGTGCATTAGGTCGCGGACGTTCGGTGTTTGTTATGGCAGCGTATTTATTGAGTCAAAATAAAGAAGCTGATGTACATGACATTCTTGCTCAAATCAAAGAAACACGTGAAACAGCCAATCTTAATAAACGCCAATTACGCCATTTAGTTAAGCGTCATCGCAGGGGGGAGCTACTGATAAAAAATAAAGCATATTTAATTGCTAATCCTGTATCAGGCACTAAGTTATGGTCTGAAAAAGAGCATTTAATCGTTACACGTTTATCTGCTTATTATGATTTAACCATTTTAAAAACTACACCGGAACAAAACGGCATTACATTGGCTAAACAAGCTATAGAGCACGAGCCTGATATTATAATTGCCTGCGGTGGAGATGGCACAGTCACTGAGGTTGCGAGTGTTTTAGTGGGTACGTCTTGTCGATTAGGAATTATACCGTTGGGGACAGCTAATGCGTTGGCCCATGTGCTGATGGGAATAAAATCTAAATTTATTCCTGTTGAGCAAGCGTGCGATTTAATAATTGATGGTCAGACAAACCTGATCGATACCGCATATTGTAATAACGATTTGATGTTATTGCTAATTGGCATTGGCTTTGAGCATGCAATGATTGAAAAAGCAGATAGAGAGTCGAAAAATAAATCTGGCCAGCTTGCTTATTTAAATGGGTTTTTACATTCCTTTGGCGAGAATAAAGCGCAAAAGCTGATGGTTAAACTCGATGATAATGAGCCTGAAGCTATTAATACAAATAGCTTTATTGTCGCTAATGCTGCCCCATTTACAACCCTTTTAGCCCAAGGTGGGGGACAACCCGACCACCGTGATGGATTATTAGACGTAAACTGGTTAACGCCAAACAAAGACAATGAAACCACAGTATTGAGTATTGCTGAGCTAATGTTTAGCAGTATCACGCAAACACATTTTGCTATTAACTCGCATTATACTAACGCAAAACGTGTAGAGATAAGCGCAGATAAAACGCTAGATTATGTAATTGATGGTGAGGTTAAATCTGCCGATAAAGTGGTAGTGAATATTAACCCTGCTTCATTGAATGTAATATGCCAAGAACAAAACTAACTGACTAAAAATGGCGTAAATATTACGCCATTTAGCACTCATTTATTTTTTAATAGAGGGCCATACAAAATCTGATGTATCAGGTTGCGTGGGCTCTGTTGGTTTTGGTTTATTTCTGGGTTTTCGTAGCGGTTTATTACTCATGGTATGAATATAAAGTGCTTCTACTTTATCTCTTGCCCATGGGGTTTTACGTAAAAATTTTAAGCTTGATTTGATACTCGGAGAATCAGTAAAGCATTTTATGTTTACTTGTTCACCCATTGCTTTAAAGCCTAAACGTTGCTCTAGTTCTACAAGAATTTGCTCTAAAGTTATCCCATGTAGCGGGTTTTTTGGTTGATTATTCATAGTCACACTGCTTTTTTAAACTGCATGTATTGTAACGTATCCCACCGCATCTTAATAGTTTGGAGATGGCTGGCAGATTCCAGATTGTTAATCTTGATTAATTTACAGTAATAGTTGCAGGCTTCTTGGGGTAAATAAGGTTACCTTGCTTATCAAGCTTTAGCCAAATCAATTGACTGTTGTTATGTTGGGGGTACTTTGCAGCACAAATAAGCGTAACTGAGTGAACCTGCAGTATAGCTCCTTCGCTGTAACGTTTATTATCATACCAGCACTCAGTGTTAGTGTTTATAAGCTGGGTAGCATCAACAATAGGAAGCGTTTTTATTGTGCTAGCGAAGCTTAAAGCTGAAAAACACAAGCATAAAACAGTAATAAACGAAGTAAAATAATAACGCATCAAAAACCTCCAGTGTTTAAAATAAGTACACTTAGCAAAAAACATGCTAGGGTAAGTAAGACAATATAAGTAAAACACAGAACAATAAAAAGGTGAACTGATATGCTATTTAATCAAACCATGATTGACGAATTTACACTACTAGCAAAATTTCCACGCGAGAGCAAAATGCAGGGAATTAAACTTCATTCAGACGCTGAACCCGCCTTACTAAGCGCAGCACAACGTTTGTTCGATAAAGGGGTTATAGATAGCCCAGATGGCGGTTATTTAACCGAACTGGGCTTAGATTTAATTGAGCATGTGACGGTAATACACAGTGCACTTAAAAGTTAATTTACTCTATTAGTTTGCATCAGGTTGATTTTCAGGGGCTGCATCAATAAAGGCTGCCAACTCATTACAACGCTGATATATGGCTGCTATTTTAGGGTAGGCAGCCATATCTACTTTAAAACGAATGGCATTAAATACCTGCGGTACTAAACATACATCAGCTAAGCTTGGCGACTCGCCTGCGCAAAATGTATTTTTACTATCGAGCATGCGTTCTATTTTTTCAAAACCCACTTCAACCCAGTGGCGGTACCATTTATTTTTTGCTTCATCATCAACATTGAGTTCACTACTTAAATACTTAAGCACACGTAAATTATCAATCGGGTGAATATCACACGCAATTGCATAACTTAAATTGCGAATATGTGCTTTTTGCCATGCATTACCAGGCAGTAATGGTGTTTCAGGGTATTGCTCTTCAAGGTACTCTAAAATTGCTAGAGATTGACCTAATACGCCGTCTTCCGTTTCTAAAGCAGGTAAAAGTCCTTGGGGGTTTTTCTGTAAGTAATCTGTGCTTTGTTGCTCTGATTTTAGTAAGTTTACCGGCACCAACTGGTGATCAATATTTTTTAGGTTTAATGCGATGCGCACACGATACGCTGCAGATGAGCGAAAATAAGTATAAAGCTTCATAATCTAATTACCCTTGATTGCCGTTAAAGTGTTTTTTAATTGTGCGCCAGCAGTCAGTGTAATTAGCTTGACGCTCTTTACCTTCTAATGCGTATTTAGTTGGCGATATTACATAACGTGACTCAAACATAAACGCCAGCGTATTATCGTAGCGTTGTGGTTCTAAGTCCGCATTTGACGCTTTTTCAAATACATCCGCCTCAGGACCATGCGGCGACATACAGTTATGTAAGCTCATCCCTCCAGGTACAAAACCATGCTCTTTTGCATCATAAACGCCTTCGATTAAACCCATAAACTCACTCATAATATTACGGTGATAGTAAGGCGGGCGGAAGGTGTTTTCAGCCACCATCCAACGCGGTGGGAAAATAGCAAAATCGATATTTGCAACGCCTTCAGTGCCTGATGGCGAGGTTAGTACCGTGAAAATTGATGGATCGGGGTGATCAAAGCTAACGGTATTCATGACATTAAAGCGAGCTAAGTCGTATTTGTAAGGCGCACTATTGCCTGTCCAAGCAACAACATCAAGAGGAGAATGACCAATATCACAACGAAACATATTGCCATTAAATTTAGCAATCAGTTCAAATTCGCCTTCGATGTCTTCAAAAGCCGCTACTGGATATTGAAAGTCGCGGTCGTTAGCGTAACCATTTGCGCCAACAGGACCGCGCTCAGCAAGAACATAAGCATGGCCGTAGTTTTCACAAATGTACCCACGGGCTGTGTCAGTTAATAATTGAACCTGAAACTTAATGCCGCGCGGAATGACCGCAATTTCACCGGCTTTAATACTTAAATGCCCACACTCAGTTTTAAGTAATAACTCGCCGTGTTGTGGTACAAATAACATTTCGCCATCGGCGTTATAAAAAAAGCGTTTGTCCATTGATTTGTTGGCGACATAAACATGAATGCCAATACCGGCTTGCCCATTGGCGCTGCCATTTGCAGCCATAGTGATTAAGCCATCAATAAAATCAGTAGGTGCTGCTGGTATATCAATGGGATCCCAACGAAGCATGGTGGGCGGCGTGGGCACTTCAGTAATAGGTGCTGTTCTAATTAAGCCATTGTCTATGGCTGTGTAATCGCCTTGTACAACTGATGGACGAATACGGTACATCCACGTGCGGCGGTTATCGGCGCGCGGAGCGGTAAATGCAGTGGTACTAAATTGCTCTGCGTATAAATCGTATTTTACTTTTTGCGGGCTAAATTGCCCTATCGGTAATGCACCAGGCAGCGCTTCGGTTTCAAATTCATTACCAAAGCCGGTCATATAGTTTAATTGTGTCGCCATTACTGACTCCTGTGAAAGTGGGGGAGTGTTATATTTTTGTTATTTACGCTAAGATACTCTCAAGTGAGACTAATATCAAACACACTGATTATGACCCTTGTAAATAAAAGTGAACAAATAAAAGTCGTATGTAAATAAATAAGTGATTCAATATGAAAATAGATTTAACGACATTTTTGCCTTACCAATTAACACACTTAGCAACACAGGTAAGTAATGATTTTTCGAGTATTTATAAAAAAGAGTTTGATTTAACTATTCCTCAGTGGCGAATAATGGCTAATTTAGCGCAATCAGGCCAAAGCACAGCTAAGCAATTATGCATTCAAGCAGATATGGATAAGTCGACAGTATCAAGGGCAGTAAAAACGCTAATTGATGAAGGGCTTATTTATAGCGAGTTAAATAAGCATGATAAGCGCGCTGCATTTTTGATGCTAAGTGATAAGGGCATGGCTTTATATGAAAAAATAACGCCACAAGCATTGCAGTGGGAGCGTGCATTATTAAGCTGCCTGTCGGATGCTGAACAGCATCAGCTAATCGCAATTTTTGATAAATTAAAAAATAAATTACAGGCATAAAAAAGCCCACAAAGTGGGCTTTTAAATACACTAATTTAATCAATCAAATTAGAACGTGTAACGAACACCTACACGCATTTCCCATAAAGACGCATCGCGTTGTACAGACTGTTCAGCACTACGTGCACTGAAGTTTGAGTAAACGTATTGACCTTGGTCATTAATATTTACTTCAACCATCTTATTACCCACGAAAGAGCCTTTTCTTAATACACCCCAATCATCGTTTAACATATTCGTTAAGTTATCGATTACGAAGAATGCTTCACCTTTATGGCCATCCATAAAGCCAGGTACTTCTTGAGTGATTTTAAAGTTAAATTTAACGAACCAATCAGAGTTCTGTTGGTTACGACCAGTGATTTCACCACGTTTAAGACCTTCAGATGCGATAAAGTCATTAAACTCATTGATTTCATCAGCACTCATGTTGTAGACAACGTTTGGATCATTTTCAAGTGGTACATACAATAATTGACGCGCGCCATTAGAGTTTCTATCACCAAATTGAATATCGCCCGCACCCGTGTCGCGATTACTCTTGTAGGTAAAGCTATATGGTAAACCTTTGTATGCTTCACCAAATAGGTTAAAGCGGGTGTTATAACCATCGAAGAACTCGTGTTTATAACCTAGGTTTAATGTAAAGCGATGTGGGATTTCGTAATCAGATGATGCCACGCCAGGGTTACCTGGGTTTGATGTTGCTAGGTTACCGTAGTTTGAGCTGGCTACAGAGCTAGTCATTGGGTTTACATCATCTGCATCAGTGTAAGCGTATGAGAACTGAACGCTAACGCCATTATCAAACGCTTTACTTACTGCAGCAGATATAATTGAAGACTCACCACTATCACCATTCACATTTGTTAGTAATAGTTCACCACTACGATATTTACCTGGATTTAATGGATCTTCTTTTCTTTCATAGATAGGACGACCATCAAAAGTAGTTTTACCAGAATCTTGTAAAGCAATATCTACAAGAGTCGCTGCATCTCGCTTCTTAGTGTAAAGGTAATCCAAAGCAATAACATAGTCGTTTTCTGTAGTATATGTAGCACCTAAAGAGTACTTCCACTCTGATGGGATTTCAAAGTTAGGATCTACCGCGTTTGTTGTAGCATCACCCGAACCAATTTCAGTATTTGCTACTTTATCAAACATATCTTGTGGAACGTCGTAACCTGGAGTACCACCATTTACATTTGGCGTATCAAATAGGTCAACTAGAGTGACTTCATCATCACCAGAACCAACTTTATAAGAATTACTGATATCGCTGATATAAGCACCAATATTGGTGATACCATCATTTGAATATGAGTTAGACAACCATACATTAGGGTTACCGCCTGAGAACAAACCAACACCCGCACGTACTTCTAGTGCATCGGTTGCATACCACTCAAAACCTACGCGTGGTTGAATTAAATCAATACCGTCAAACGTTGACTGATTGCTAAAACCGTAACGATTAGTGAAATTCTGATTTAATGTTGGTTTGTCATCGCTTGAATAGCTGTCGTAACGAAGACCAAATGTTAATGATGCATCGATATCTGAAAAGCTGTATTCATCTTGTACATAAAATGTATTTTGTGAATAAGCAAAGTTAGCAGCTGCATCATTTGGGTTATTCGTACTTGCAGAGTTATTATAATAAACTGCATTAGCAATCCCATTTCTGTATGCGTCAATCGAAGCAAAACGCCATTCACCTTCAGTATGTTGTACGAATTGGTTAAATACTTCTAACTTTTCATACTCAAAACCAGCGGTAATCGTGTGCTGATCAAGGTAGTAGGTACCTGAGAATTTAGCTGTTGTGGTATCGTAGTTTAAATCATTTGATTGACGAGAGTCATCAGGACCAACGTACACCGTGGCATTATCTGTGCTGATTTGGAACTCACCAAAACCGCTTGCTGCGTCTAAAGATTGAACGCGAGCGTCAAGCTCTGATTTACCTAAACGAACTTCAGTTGAAAAGTTGTCATTCCAATCAGAGTAAAGTGATGCAACGATTGAAGTGAACTCTGCGCCTTGCTCATAAAAGTGGCTGTCAAATGCGAGCTCATCACCATCTGCATCTGATTGCGATAAAGTAAAGCCATCATTGTAGTTATAAATTAGGTTAGCACGGTGGTCATCGTTGATGTTCCAATCTAGCTTCACTAAGATTTTTTCATCTTCTACTGGTGAGCTAGCTGGTGTTGCACCGGCTTCGTAACCATAAACATCACGTGTAATTTGTTTAATTTCATCAATTTCTGCAGAAGACACTAAAGATGAATAGTTAAACTGTTTAACACCTTCAAGTTTTTCGTAAGAAGTGAAAAGGAACAGCGTGTCATTAATTAGCGGTAAACCAACATTAAAGCCATAACGTTTTTCACTGTAATCGCCGTTATCAACGTCATTACCTTCAATCTTATCGCCTTTCATCGAATCGTTAGTGTAATCGTAGAATACACCACCGTGAATGTCGTTGCCGCCAGATTTGGTAACTGCATTGATGTTACATGATGTAAAACCACCATATTGAACATCAAAAGGGGCTAATTCTACCGCTACTTGCTCGATTGAATCAAAAGAGAACGGAGCGCGAATAGTAGGGTAACCGTTTGAGCTTAAACCAAAGTTATCGTTCATGCGAACGCCATCAAGGGTTAAGCTGTTAAAACGTGGATTACCACCACCACAGTTGATTGAACCACGGCTATCATCGATAGCAACGCGAGGGTCAATACGAATAATATCTTTTAAATCACGGTTAATAGCTGGTTGATTTTCAAGATCGCTTAATGTGAATGTTGAAGCAGGACCCGTACCACCAGACATAGTGCTAATAGGACGACCAGTTACTACAATTTGTTCAACATCTGAGATATTTTCAAGTGAAGTATTAACAGGGTAGTCGCTACCAATGTTCAAGATAATATTATTGAACTCTTGGTCAGCGTAGATGTCTGAGTCTACAATTACTTTGTAAGGGCCGCCAACGCGAAGACCTTTAGCAGTAAAGTAACCAGCGTCATTTACTTCAGTTGTTTTAACAGAGCCTGAAGGAACATGTAAAATAGTAATTTTAGTTCCTGCAGCAGGGTTACCGTTAGGACCCTTTATTTGACCTTTAATTGCAGAGGTTGTTTCGTTTGCAATTGCAGCACCACTCACACCAACACATGCTGCTATAGCAAGTGATAGAGCTGTTTTGCGAAGTTGAATTTTCATTTTATTTTCCCGTGTAGTTAAATAAACTTTTAATAGCTTTTTTATTTTAATTTTGGATTAAGCGACCGCAAAATACACTTAACCCAAAATACTTACATAGTGTACCTCATTTGTTTGTTACAAATAAAATACAACTGTAATTTTTTTATTATAAAACACTTTATTTATGAAATTTAGCATTTTATCTATGTTTCAATATTTTACCGTGCAAATAGTAAGTAGTTTTTATGACAAACAGATGAAAAGTGATTTTTTCCATAAAAAAAGCCATTACATTCATGTAATGGCTTTTTTAATTTTACGAGTTTTTGATGTACAGGCTATGTATTAAAACTTATAGCTAACACCAATTTTAGCTTGCCAAGCTGATGAGCTAGTTTGATATTGGCTATAGTTACGAACATCAGCGCCATTAAATCTGCTATCAATTATATAACGACCTTGATCGTCTAAGCCGCCAAAGTCGTAAACTGCTTGGTCAGAGAAACCTAAGCGCTTTTCTACGCCCCAGTCACTGTTTAATAAGTTGGCAAAGTTATCAATCATAAAGTAAACCTCACCGCTATGACCTTTTGCAAAACCAGGGATCTCTTGTTTAACGCTAATATCCATAGTGGTAACCCATGGTTGCGTACCTGAGTTACGGTCTAAGATTTGGCCTCGCTCAGAAATACCCGCTCTATTAAGTAGTGTCTCAAGTTCACTCCATGATAGCCCTGATTCATCCCAATTTACATTGGCATCATCTGCACCAGTTGGAATATACGCTAAATAAGCTGAGCTTGAATAAAAGTCACGCGTATCACCTAAGTCACTATCTTGATACATACCCATAGTATAGCTAAATGGACGACCAGAGCGACGTTCGAAATACACATTAAACCTTGTGGCATAACCACTGAAGAACTCAGTGTTATACGCTAAATTAACTTTAAAGCTATGCTCTACTTCATACGCACCACGGGCAGCAAAGTCTTCATTTCGGCTCTTAGTGATATTGTACTGATAGTTGCTTTGTGCACGTGAAGAAGAACCTGAAGACGCTTCTGTTACATCTTGATGCGCATAGCTTGCTGAAATATAAAGGCCATTTTCCCACTCTTTAGCTAGTGCTGTTGTAATAATAACAGAACGACCATCATCAGTTGAGTTAGTCATTGCTATATCAAAGTTATCAGCTAAATCACCGCTGTAAATACTTTCATAGATGATACGCTCGCCGTCGGCCGCTACACCTACAGGTTTAATGGCGGTGTTATGCCACACAGCTTCGTTTTCTTTTTTGTGATAAGCAATTTCTGCTTGCCATTTAAAGCCTTCACCTAGTAATTCAGAATCAAAGTCGTACTCAAATCCAAGTTGTGCACGAATACTTGACGGTAGTTCAAAGTTAGGATCAACATAGTTAGTGCTACCTGCACCTTGAACTAAAGAGCCTTTTATGGCATCTGGTACTTGAGTGATATCAGCTTGATTATTAGCATAATAATCGTTAATAGCACTTTGAGGTGCATCTACAAAAGTAATGCCATCGTTTTGGAATGAGTTATTGTACCAAACGTTAGGGATACCACCTTGGAAACGACCTACACCACCGTTAACTGTTAATGCTTCTGTAGCGTAATACTTAAAGCCAATACGCGGTAGAATAATATCTAACCCATCGAGGTTTTCTTGATTGCTAAAGCCATAGGTGTTTAAAAAGTTTTCGTTGAGTGTTGGTTTATCATCAGAAGATAAACGCTCATAACGAACACCTGCCGTTACTTCTAAATCATCACCAACATAAAAAGTATCTTCAATGTAAAGTGCTAATTGATTACGGGTTGCGTCGTAAGCAGTGTCATTAGGGTTATTTGTAAAGGCATTGCTGTAGCTAAAATCGTACTTTCCTTTGTAGTTACCTACTTCACGATTTTCGAAACCATTAAAGTTATCAAATTCCCATGAACCGAGAGAGTTAGCTGCAAAAAGGTTGTATAAGTTTAACGACTCATATTGCATACCAAAGTTAATTTCATGCTCGTCCATTAAATAAGTGGCATCAAGAGAAAGTGTTAAATTTTCTGTTGCTGAGCTATTTGCATGGCGAAACTCATCGGTACCAAAGTTATAAGAAGGCCCGCGGAAGTATTCTTCAACTTTAACGCTACCAATATCAGAATTTGTTAAACTTCTCGATGATACATCTTTGTATGCAATACCGATTTCAGTTGAAAAGTCTTCATTCCAATCTGAATATAGCTTGGTAGCAAAGTTATTAAACTTGGTTGCGTAGGTATAACGACTTGATGCAAACTGAACTGATGTGCCACCAGTACCAAAGTTTGTTTCATCTTTGTCATCTTGCCACTGATAGGTAAAATCTAAGCGATGATCATCAGCAATGTTCCAGCTTAATTTTACAAGTAATGTTTCGTTGGTGTCTTTAGGGTCGCCTCCAAGAGAGTCTGTTAAGCCGTATTCGTTATTTAGAATATTAAGGAAACGGTTATAGCTTTCTTCACTCACATCGTATTCGTTGGTTGCGCCTGAACCTTCAAAACCATAATCTAAATCTAGTTCACTCGACCATTTGTTGTAGTTAACAAAGTAAAATAAGGTATCGTCTATAAGTGGGCCGCCAACATTAAAACCGTAGCGTTTTTCAGTTTGATTAGGTTCTACTTGTTCAACAATGTATGTGCGGTGACCATCGTCATCTAAAACAGGGCGGTTATCAGCAAACACTTGAGATATGCTGTCTACATCGCCAGCAATATCTGGTGTCGATGTTTCGTAAAAACCAGAAAACTTAAGTTCGTTAGTACCTGACTTAGTTACCGCGTTAATAGTACCACCACCAAAGTTGCCTTTAGAGGCTGAAAATGGAGAAACATCAACAGATATTTGCTCAATCGCATCAAGGGCTACAGGGGGCTGCGAAGTAGGGTAGCCGCCGTAACTTAAACCAAAGTCGTCATTTTGGCCAATACCATCTACAGTTAAACCATTTGTACGTGGGTTGCTACCGGCAAAGGTTAGCTCGCCGCTACCATTAATACTAGCAAGTGGGTTTAAACGTGCGATGTCTTTAATGTCACGATTAAAGCTAGGCATATTATTGATAGTATCTTCGCCAAACGTACTACTAGAGCCACCTGACTGTTGTACAATTTTATAACCAGAGACTTCAATCTTTTCAATGTTTAGCGGCGCTAATTGCGATGTTAATCTGTAAGTTTCGCCAAGGTTTAAAAAGATGTTTTCAACGGTGGTATCGTTAAACGTATCAGAGTCGATGATCACAGTGTAAGGTCCACCAACACGCAAACCATTCGCAATGAAAGTACCACTTTCATTGGTCGTTAGTTCACTAATTGTGCCAGTTGGTTGATGAACAACCTTAATTTTAACGTTTGCAGCGCTCGCACCTGAAGGTGTGGTTATTTTACCACGCATTGCAGATGAAGTGTCAGCAGCCATAGCGCTTGTTGAAACTCCTAGAGCTAGAATTACAGCCCCAGTTAATTTCGAAAGGCGAAGCTTAGTCATAATGTTGATTTCCCATGTAGATGATTTAAGTTAGAAACTAAATTTATTTTTGTGTTTGCTGTGTTAAGGCCATTTTTGATTGCGTGTTAGCAGGATCAAATAATGTATTTAACAATCCAGCCAAGCGAATTCCCGCTTGTTGCAAGCGTGTTTTCACAATAGGGGTGTTGTTGTAGATATAGTCGTAGCTAATCTGTTCTTCTGTTGAGTCATATATTTTTAGGGCTAAGTTGTGCGACTCTTCAAGCCAGCTTGCTGGTGTACTTTGTAAATATTCACTAATTAGCTCGCTGTTGTTGGTATTTATAAACTGAGCGTATTCAGTAAAAGATAAGTTTTCGTTTTCTACTAACTTGGTATCCCATAAGCTATGAAGATTGGTTTGTTGGTTAAAAAAAGAAACCTTAACGCGATTGCCGCCTCTATCTTCTGCTCTTCCTGCATGAAATGGTTGATGGCTGTCGCCGACTAAGTGCACCAAAAAACGCAAGCTAAACTGTTTGGCCGCAAGGCTTGATTTATCATCTTTCAACACGCGGATAGAGTAGTGAATGCCTTCTAATATGTTTGTTACTGATTCTTTGTGTTTAGTGTGGTCGTGGTCAAAACTAAAGGTCGCGTTGTCATCAGCATTAATGTAATGCCAACGAGATGATTTTTTTTGCCAAAAGTCACCTGGTGCAGATCGCATTTCGTCAGGCCATGTTGAAATCTGAGCTAAAGATTCGCCGTTGAGATAGGGGATAAGTGCAGTCTTAGTAGTTTCGCTTATGTGCGACTCTGCAATTTTACCCACTACACGATGCCCGTTTTGGCCCCAAGCATTACAATCTGTGCTTGCAAATATTGCACTAATTAAAAGTGTTAAAGAAAGCGAATATTTTACATTTTTGTACATTGAAGCATCCTAGTTAGTGTGACATTTATTTTGTAAACGCTGATAAGGTCAATTGTCCTCATTTTTTTGGTTGATAGAAAGGACTCAATAAAATTCATATTTTCTTGTTTAAAATTGTTTTTATTCAATGGCTTGGGTTTGACAGGTAAAATTACCTGTTGTAATAAGTAATTAAAATTGTTCAAATGAGCTATTACTCTAATTTAAATGGGTGTTTTTTGAATATTAAGAAGTTAATGTTGCATAAAACAGCGATTGTTATATTTATGTTTCTGGGCGTGTTGCTAAGTTGGTTTTCAGGTCAAGTTATTGTGGGCGAAGAAGATATAACATTCCCAGTGATAATAGAGACATCAACGACATGTCAAACAACGGCAACGGCTAATAAGAGTCAACTTATAGTATTTACCCCCTCAAAATACGTTGCTCAGTTACTTACTCAAAATCTCTGTGGCGACAAAGTAGTGGCAAAACAGTATGGCTCTGTCATTGGCTATTGGGGATATAGAACCGTTGATAGCTTAGAGTTTGTAGGTAAAGGTATTGCAGATTTAATTTTAGCGAAAAATAATATCATGGATGCGTTTAAGGCTGAATCTACTTACAACTATCAGCCTGTGGTTGGCTTTTCTGATTACACTGCATTTTTTATCTCTTCAAAAGAAAAACCTAAGATCAGCAAACAATATTTTTTAGATAAAAAAATCGGTCTGTTAGATTATCCAACGAGTCGCTCAGGACACATTTTACCCAAGCAAGCCTTTAAAGAGCTAGGCCTAAACATTGCTCAGCTAAAAATAACCTATGCGAGTTCACACAATGAGTTGAGAGAATTATTGGCGAACGGGGAAGTAGACCTTATTGCCTCTTTTTGGAGAGAAAGTGACAGTCAGCGTTTTTCAAAAAATTATATTACGCCTATTAGTAGTAATGTGGCAGGCACCCGTTGGTACTTAAAAATGCAGCATAACAATACTGATTTACTCTGTGCTGTACAGTCTCACTTATTGAGTATGTCTAAGGAACAATCGTTTCAATATTATCAAGATGTTGAGCCATATTGGCAGTGCAATAGTTACCCCGTTACCTTTATAGGGGAGTCGTAATGAATAGGTTAATATGGATAATATGCACAATTTTTTTATTCTTGGTTTTCTCGTCAGTATTTTATTTTTCGACAATACAAAAACAACAGCAAGTAAATAAATTACAAATAATACAAATAGAAAAACGAATCGCTTTAGACTTACCTTTGTTAGATTTATCAAATGAGCTGCTTAAACACTCAGGTAATAAAGCAGCTTTACTTAATTATATTCAAACCTTAAACACCTTTATTGATAGTACCGGTATTGAGGTTGTAGCTATAACGCCAAAACATGAATTTGATGCTTCTTTAAAAACTTCCACAGAGTTTATTCGAGAGTTAAATAGTAATAATGGTGTGGTGTTTATTGTTTTGTCTTTGAGGCAGCCGTATTTTACGCGTGATGTGATAGCTATTTATGGGATGCTTTTTATTCTTAGCATATTACTAACATACCTAATAAAATTAGCATATATCAACAAAAATGATGATAAACAGGTTATTCACGCAGAATCAAATACTACAGAGTCAAAACCATTAACCCTGATTATTGATTTAAAAAGTAAAACCTTATCTAGTAGCGTTTCTTTGGAGCACCAAGTGGCTTTGGCAAACAAACCTCTATGTTTTTATTTAGCGCTTGTTGAATATTGCACTAACAATCCAGAGATCAAGCTTAATCATAACAAGAATGTACCCGAGGAATTGATAGAGCTTGCCAATAAGTATTTCTATCGTTTAGTTGAGCTTGGTCATACAGTAAGAAAACGTCCAAACTTTAATAACAGTCTAGAGAAAACATTAAGTGAAATTCGTGCGGCACTGGATGACGTGTTAAATGATTGCCCTGAACAAAAGGGATTATACTACCCACCGAAAGCATTTGGAGAGGGCTCACGCTCACGAATGCACAGTTATGGGTTAGCAAATGTGGGTCAAGGAAATATAGAAATAATAGGAAAGTAATCGTGCTTTGCTACTTAACCATAACTCTGATTAAGAGAGCTTAAATTGGTTTGGTTAGCACATAAACCTCAACGATGAGTGTCATGACTATATCAATGACACTCATCACTGTTCAATACAGATTACTATTTAGGTGCAAACTCATGTGCATCAACAGGGCTGTGCTCTGCAAAAAATCGTTTTAATGCCTGAGCGTCCGTTTCATCGGTGCTTACGAATCCTTTCATGTGAGTAATTTTAGGGTAACTATCGCCACCAGAAGCATTATATTCATTAATACTCATGCGGTATGTTTTGTTTATATCAAGCGGCTTGCCGGCGATGAACACGTTAGTTACTTGATCCTCTTTAAGCTCAAAGGCTAAGTTGTGGTATTGCATGTAGGCTCCAGAGTCTGGTGGGAAACGCGTCACGACATTTAAATAGGTTAAAATATCATTGCCTTTGAAATCGATATAAGCGACACGGTTTTTAAAAGGCTGTACTTTGAGTATGTCTTTATAACTCACGTCACCCGCATTGATGCTATCGCGAACACCGCCACCACTGATAATGCCAAAATCGGCACCTACGGTATTCATTTGCGCTTGAATAATAACGCGGGCAAGGTTAGTTTGCTCAAAGCGTACTTTATTTCGATCTCCCTCGAGTCTGTCATTCACAAAGCCAATTTTACCTTCAATTTGCTTTGCCCCTTTTTGTTGGTATGCCGCTAAAAAGGTTTGCAGTGCTGGATCTGGTTTAATGTAATTTGCAGCAAGTACGGATTTTACGCTACCGTCTTTTTGCTTTTTATCTACGTATAAATTAACGGGCAATAATTGATAACTTAGCAGTGATAATTGACCGTTTTCTAATTTAAACTCCGCTTTACCCACATACTTACCCCATTCATGGGCTTGCATTATCCAGGTTCCATTTTGTCGATCAGGTTTACAGGCTAAACCTGGCTTAAAATTCTCATCTGTGACATTTTCTGCAGCCATACACACTGGCTCTTGGGAATGGCCACCAATAATCATATCAAGGGCATTTTTATCTAAAGAGCGGGCAAGTGTGACATCACCTGGGGCATTTATTCCATAATTGGCATCTACATAATGCCCCATGTGCGTTACCGCAATGGTAATGTCAGGATTGTATTTTGCTTTTAATGTTTGGGTAAGTGAGGCGGTTATTTCAACCGGATCTTTAAAATCTAAATGGCCAATGTATTGCGGGTTACCAATTTTAGCGGTGTCTGTCGTTGTTAACCCAATTACAGCAATGGTTAAGCCGCCTTTGTTGAATATTTTATAACGTTCAAAGATAGTTTCATTAGTTTGTTTATCAAAGATATTAGCTGATAAAAGAGGGAAATTAGCCCATTGCTGTTGCTGTCTTAATACACTTAATGGATTATCAAACTCGTGGTTACCTAGTGCCATTGCGTCATAGCCAATTTTCGACATGCCTTTGAAATCGGGCTCAGCAAATTGTAGATCTGATTCAGGGATACCGGTATTAATATCGCCACCTGATAATAATAAAACCTGATGCCCTTGTGCTTTTGCATCGGCTCTTAGCTGGTCGATTAGGGTTTTACGCGCAGCCATACCATATTCGCCTTTTTCATTATGCCAAAAGCGACCATGATTATCATTGGTATGAAGAACAGTTAAATAGTGTGCTGCAGGTTTATTGACTGAGTCACTGACACAGCCATATAAACCAAGAAATAAAATGAGAAAAACAAGAATACGCATAAAATACCTATCGATTAACAAAACTCAGTATAGTAGGCGGCTAGTTTAAACTAGTTCGAGGTTAAAAAAACGCACTTATTCATATTTTTCAGCCAATGAGACTTCACGTTGCTGCTCTACAACCCGTTTTCTGCGTGCGAGCTCATCATGTGCGTATTGAGATTTTTGATGATTTACATCAATCATCCATTTCAAAAAGCTGACGGGAAGCTGGGTGTATGGTTCACCTTGGTGTAGCCCAAAGTCACAAATAGTCGTGTTGTTTGCCATTATATTTACTCCTATCACTGTGTAGGCTGATAATAACAAAAAAAGAGTGATTGATAAGGGGCTTTTTAAGTACCTTGCTAGGCTTAAAGTTAATTAAAAAAGAGTCACCGTGATGTACACCAAGGCACTCAGACAATTAACTCTCCATCACGTGTTTAAAATTAAAATGTAAACAGTTGTAACTACAGTGTAATTACTTTGATATGAATTGTAGCGTTAAGTGCTTATGTATCGATTTATAAAATGAATAACACTACTCTATGACGCCTAATGACAATAAAAAATAGGAATAATAATGAAGAAGCTTATCTTAGCGTCAATTTTAACTGCAGCGAGCTTTTCAAGCGCAGCAACCATAGTCGAAATGCAAACGAGCCAAGGAACGATAGAAATTAACTTGTTTGATCAACAAACACCTAAAACAGTAGAAAACTTCCTAAGTTATGTTAATGATGCAGCGTATAACCAAACAGTAATACACCGCTCTGTTGATAAGTTTGTCATTCAAGGAGGAGGTTTTACTTTTTCTGACAAAATGGATCCCATTACAATCAAGCCAGCGGTTATTAACGAACCTGTTTACTCAAATGTAAAAGGCACAATTGCCATGGCAAAGCAGGGCGGCAACGAAAACAGCGCCACTAGCCAATGGTTTTTTAATATGAGTGATAACAGCCAAAACTTAGATTTACAAAATGGTGGGTTTACCGTTTTCGGACAAATAACAGCACAAAGCCAAGAAACTTTAGATAAAATAGCGGCCTTAGTTCATTGTGCAGAGGTACCATTGGTTGGTATTACTAAAGAGCAATGTTCAGATGAAAATGTGGTTATTAGTAATCAAAACTTAGTATCAATACAAACGGTGGTTGTGCTTGATGACGATCCTAATTCAGCACAAAATTTAACACCTAAAGAGAATACATTAATTGATAACGTAGAAGTGACACCACCACAAAGTTCAGACTCTAGTGGCAGTATGGCATGCTTATTAGGCGCACTATTGCTTGTAGCACCTAGGTTAAAACGCACTAAATAAGCCGTAAAAATAACGGCGACTTATCATAGCCGCCGTTTTTTAGTTAGGGTCTGTTGATCTTTGCGGATTACAATTTGTTCAAACTAGGGGCGGTTTAATCGCTGCGCGAGGTTTGTAACCTAGTGGGCTAAGTAAAAACCGAGCAACAAAGAGTAAACCGCCCCTAGGCAGAACCCGAAGGGCACCGCCTGTTTGGCATTGATGCTGCGTTATCGCCTATTTATGGGGAATAACCACACCACATAGGCTCAGCCTTGCCTAAATACCAAACAGACTGCTGCAAATTTAACCTTGAAAGGTCATCAGACCCTAGTTGTAAAGTACGCTCACCAGTAACATTACCCATATTACAAACACAGATAAGCAGCCTAGCAAAAATACTCTAAAACGGGCTCTTAAATGATTACTACCAAGGTGAATGAGGCTATGAATAATGCGTGTCGCTACAAATATACACGCCAATACTGCAATAGGGACACTCGCCATATTAAGCTGTAAAGCAAGTAAACAACCCGCATAAAAAAGCACAGGTATTTCAAATTGATTGCTAAAATTACGATCAGCGACTCTGACATGATCGCCCGCATTATCAAGTCGCATAGCAGCAAAGTCACTTAACTGTATGTGTTTGTTTTTAGCCGCCGCAAAACGTCGTTTTCCCATTATTACCATCACAACTAATGAAAGTGTTACCTGAACGAACATGGCTATTATTATTATCTTTTCCATAACTTACCTTATTATTTATATTAACTATTCACAATGTGTTACACAATTAAGTGCTAATTAGTAGCATAGTATTAATTGATAATGGTAGTTTATAAGTGATTTAGTCTTTTTATAACACTAAGCCCATATTTAACAGCAATGGATATAACTAAAATGAAACACATCATCGGCTTAAGTGCAATTGCACTGGCAATATTAAGCGGTTGTTCGAATACCGCCACACTTACTCAATCACCACAAACGTCACTTTTATCACCAACGCTTGTTGTCAGTCCTAACGATAACCGTGAATATAAAACACTAACACTTGCCAATGATATTGAAGTGATTTTAGTTTCTGATCCAAGCGCAGAAAAATCGGCTGCTTCATTGAGTGTCGGCGTCGGCCTGCTGCACGACCCAATGAGCCAGCAAGGTATGGCGCATTATTTAGAACATATGTTGTTTTTAGGCACTGAGCGCTACCCTGACACTAAAGGGTACTCTGATTTTATGACTAAAAACGGCGGAGCGCATAATGCCTATACGTGGCTCGATATTACAAACTACATGTTTAAAATTAATAACGATGCGTTTGATGAAGGCTTAGACCGCTTTTCAGACTTTTTTAAAGCCCCTAAGCTTTACCCAGAATACACAGAAAAAGAAAAAAACGCAGTGAATGCTGAGTGGTCAATGCGTCGTGAAATGGACTTTTTTGGCCAATTTAAACTTGCACGTAAAATGATGGGTGAACACCCAGCTAATCGATTCTTAATTGGTAACCTTGAAACGTTAGGCGATAAAGCTGATAGTTCATTACACAAAGAAACTGTTGATTTTTATAATAAATATTATTCATCAAATATTATGAAAGTGGCGTTAATTTCTAATTTACCGCTTAAAGAAATGCAGAAAAAAGCAGAAAAATACTTCGCTGATATTAAAAATAAAAATATTGAAAAGCCAAAAGTATCAGCCAAGCTAGATTTTGATAATGCCGGTGGTAAACGTGTTTTTTACTCGCCAAACGAAGACGTTAAACAATTACAGCTCGACTTTACAATCACTAATAATCAAACTGAATTTGCAGTAAAACCTAATCGTTTTGTTGCCTATTTACTTAGCAATGAAATGCCAGGTAGCCCAGCACAAATATTACGTGATAAAGGCTGGGTATCGCAGTTATCAGCATCTGCTTCACCAAATCAATATGGTAACTATGGCTCTTTAAATGTGAACATAGAGCTGACTGATGAAGGCATGAAAAACCGCGAAGCCATTGTTGCGATTATTATGCAATATATTGATTTAATTAAACGTGAAGGTGTTAATAGTAAGTACTTTAATGAAATTCGTACCTCTTTGAATAACCAGTTTAAATTTTTAGAAAAAGGCGATGAGTTTAACTACGTCAGTGCGCTGACTCAAAGCATGCAAGATTATCCGTTAAATCATGCGATAAACGCACCATACTACTACGCTAAGTTTGATGCTGATGCGGTTAATAATGTACTAAAACAACTTAACGCAGACACCTTACGTGTTTGGTATATTTCTCAACAAGAAGACACTGATTCACAATTACATTTTTATGATGGTAAATACCGAATTAGTGATATTAGCGACGCAGAAATTGCCAGCTGGGAAAAACCAAGTGAATTTAATTTAGCCTTACCAAGTGTTAACAACTTACTGCCAGAGAGTTTTGCAATTAAAACGCAGGCTTTTAAAGAGCAAAAACACCCAGAACTTAGCTATGATAAAAACGGTGTAAAAATTTGGCGCCAAGCAAGCCAGCAGTTTGCAGAGCAACCCAAAGGTTTAGTTGAGGTGTATATCAACACACAAACAGGGTTGCGTGATATTAACTCAACCGTCCTTTATTCTGTGTGGGCAGATTTATATAACACTCAATTAAGTCAGCTACGAACCGAAGCGGCTATTGCCGGTATGAATGTTAATTTAAGCTCAAGCAATGGCTTAGTTTTATCATTAAGTGGTTTTACCGATAAACAAGATACCTTACTTAAACAAGCGTTAGCTGGATTTGACGATGAAATTTCAGCACAAGCATTTAATCAAGCGATTGACCGTTATCAACGTGATTTACTCAATCAGCAAAAACAGTTCCCGTATGCACAAGCGTTTAGTGAATATTCAAAACTGACTCGAACCGGTAGTTTTGATACTGACGCGCTTATTAAGGCAGCTCAATCACTGACACTCGCTGATTTACAAGCATTAAAGCAAAGCACCTTAGCGAATAATAACTTACGCGTATTTAGCTATGGTAACTATAATCAAAAAGATATTGATGCCATTGCTGCTGAATTAACGGCTATTTTACCAAATAATCATACAAAATCTGAGTTTGCTCGCAGTAAAGCTTGGTTACCACAACTAGGTGAAGCGCGCGTATTACACAAAGATATTGATGTAGCTGATGTAGCCGTTGTCGATATGACCATTCACCCAACGCCAGGTTACAAACAAAAAGCGCAGGCGGCGGTTTTACAAGGACACTTTAGAACAATCGCGTTTGACAAAATGCGTACCGAAGAACAACTAGCTTATGCGGTAGGGGCATTAGCGCGTCCTATTGAGGATTACTCTGGTATTGGATTGTTTATTCAAACGCCGGTTAAAGGGCCAAAAGAAATTCAAGTACGCTTTGATAAGTTCAAAAAAGAGTACGCTTCTGAGCTTAATGCCATGAGTGAAGAGACATTTGCACAGCTTAAAAATGCAACGTTGGTCTCGTTAAAAGAACAGCCAAAGAATTTAAGTGACGAAATGAGTCCATTGATTAACGATTGGTACCGTGAAAACTTTGATTTTGATTCAAAACAAAAGCTAATTGCAGAAGTAGAAAAGGTCACCCTTGCTGATATTAAAGACTACTACCAGCAAACCATGTTAAATCCACAAGCAGCCCGCTTAAATGTGCAATTACGTGGCAGTAAGTTTAGTGATAGCGAGTTTGCAGATTTGCCAAACCAAACTAAAGTGACGAGTTTAGATGCTTACTACAGCGATATAAAATTGCAAAAGTAAGTTGAAATTACTCAAAAACTAAACAAAACCCAGCCATTGTTGACTGGGTTTTGTTTTAACGGCGTTAATTATGGTTTTAGTAAAATGGCTACCATTGCCATGTTAGGCCATAAGTAAAAAGCCAATTATGGCAAAGCCTGCAGCAATTAAGGTATAAGGTAATTGCGTTACAGCATGACTGATCAAATTACAGCCAGAGCCTTGTGCTGCTAGTACGGTTGAATCAGAGTAAAAACAGGCTTGGCTACCAAATGAAGACGCTGAAAGTAATGCGCCAATCACCAATGGAATATTTGCATCAACCGCCGTCGCAAGGGGCATGACAATAGGAATTGAAACCGCAAAAATCCCCCAACTTGAACCCGTCGCAAACGCTAATATCGACATCGCAAAAAATACCACCGCAGGTAAATAGCCAGCGGTCATATACGGGCTTAAGCTGCCAATCACAAATTGTGGTAAGCCAATTAAATCGCATACATCTTTAAAAATAAAGGCGGCAATCACGGTTCCAATTGCGGGGATCATACTTTTAAAACCATCCAGCATACGCTCAATCATTTCGCTAAAGCTCATTAATTTTTGTAACGCATAAAATGGCAAAGTGACAGCCATTGTCGCTAATAGACCTTTGTACACATCTATTTCAAAATATACGGTAAATGCGACTAATAAAATAATCGGCAACAGAAAGTTATATAACTTACCTTTAGGATCCGCATCTTCAAAGTGTTCCTCCGCTGCTTTTACTGCATATTCATCGGCGGTTTGTACTTGAGTATAAATCGCAGGCTCTAAAGTAGGAGCGTGAGTTAGCGCCTGTTGCTCGGCTTTTTTCATGGGGCCAAAAGTAGGGATCACGCCGGCAATAACCAGCACCACAGTCAACACCGCAAACCAGGCATAAAACATGTACGGAATGGCTTGAATATAAACGGCAATGCCTTTGCCTTCTTCTGCAATGCCGTTATCGACTAACAGGCCACCAAAAAATACAGCCCACGTTGACAAAGGGACGAGTACACAAATAGGCGCTGCCGTTGAATCAACAACGTAAGCGAGCATTTCACGACTCACTTTAAATTTGTCGGTGATCCGCTTCATGGTTTCACCCACGGTAAGCGCGTTTAAATAATCGTCAATAAATATCACGACACCCAAACAAAAGGTCATAAATAAGGAGGATCGTTTACCTCGGGTGTACTTTAAAGCCAAACTACCAAACGCAGAAGCCCCTCCAGTGCGCACTAATAAGGCAATAAGCGCACCAAAGCCGCCACACACAAGTATTAACCAACCAATGGTTTCATCTGTCATTACTTTGAGTGATGTGCTGGCAAAACTTGAGAGAACTTTGCTAGGGTCAGCTAAAACAAGGCCAACTAATGCACCAATCAGTAACGATAAAATAGGGCGGCGTAAAACAACAGCCAATACAACCACTACCGCAGGCGGCAGTAGAGTTAACGCAGAAGGTTCAAGCATTTATAAGATCACAAAATTAAAAGCAGATTTAAAAAGTAAACTGCTTATACAAAAACAAAGAAGATGATAAGTTTGTTGTTAAATCATTTTCCAAGTCACTGCTTTTGCACGCGTGAAGGGCACTTAAAAAATTATGTTAAATTAATAGTTTTAGTGAAACGCGTTGGCTTTGGCGCCAGACGGAGCAAGGAATGCATGCCGCTATTGTTGTGCCTTTAAAAACATCGGCGCAAAAGTAATCTTCTTTTTTATTTCAGTCAATAAAAAAATATCGGGTCGTGAAAAATATTATCAGGAGTTATTTTGAATATTGCTTTTACAACAGAGCGCTTACACATACGCTTCGCACAAATAGCAGATGCGGCGGAGTTACTTAAGTTGGTTAATCAGGCTAATTTCACCAAATACATTGGTGATAAAGGTATTTATACTTTAGGCGACGCTAAAAAATACATCAAAGACAGTTTTATATCTGCCCATAAGCAGCATGGCTTTGGGCCTTATATAATCGCATTACATGATGAAACACTAGTTGGTATTGTTGGGTTTTATCAGCGAGCTGTTCTGCAATATCCCGACTTAGGGTTTGCGCTAAAAGACGGTTTTGAAAAAAAGGGCTATATTTTTGAAGCGGCAAATACCTTGATAAGCCATAGACAAAACTTGGGGATTAACCAGGTTTCGGCGATCGCCCGCAATGATAACCGCGCATCAAAAAATGTATTACAAAAGCTCGGTTTTAAAACCCAAGGTCAAGTGATCATAGAAAGCACTAACATTTCGGTAGATGTATATTTACTTAATACAGAGCGAAATTAAATTCGCGCTTTTTCAATTTCTTTTGCCGCAAGGATGTTGATTTGTTGCCACATTTTTTCAAGAGTAGCCACCAATGAATCATAGCCATCATCATTGATTGGCATAACAGATGAGAAATTATGGATGCTTAGTAAACGCCTACCCGATTCTGGGTGAGTGTAGTATAAACGCCATAGCCCTGAAATATCTGCATTACCTTGCAGATCACCGTTAAAGTGGTGTAGTTCGTATTCTAATTCGTAAAATGTTTGTTGCTGTTGGTCAGTAATAACGGGTAAGCCTTTAATAACCATCCAGTTTGTCATGGTATTAAATAATGTTTGCTGCGCGCTGGCACTGAGCATAACATCTGGCGACTCACCCCATAGATGATAATTAGCAGCATGGATTTGATTACTATCTACTTTCATAGCAATACCCCGATTATTCAATGCGCCTCTTAGGGTGACTGTTTGCACGCGCAGTTGTGCCTGTGTATCTTGCACATTTCGCGAAGAGTCATTAATGGGCTGCTCAAATTGGTAATACTGAATTGTTGTTTGAATAGCAGAGCTGCAACCACTGATAAAGATCACACCCGTTAAAAGTAAAAATAGTGCCTTCATTATTGCTTCCTCGGTTGTGGATCGTTAGGTAGTGATTTGTCAAAAATGAGCATATTAGGTTGCTCGTTTAAGCCACGGGTAAGAGGCTGAAACTCTTCTGTTAAACGTTTAATTTGTAGCAGTGTTTGCTCAAGTTGATAGTGCATTTGAGAGCCTGCTTGATAGCTTGCCATGGTTTTATCAAACTGGCGCATGGTTATTTCAAATTGTTCCATACTTTTGGTTATTTTTTCGAGATTACGATTAAAGTCGCCAGGTAAATTTTGTGTATCGGGCTTATTTAATAATGTGCGCATCTCACTGGCCAGAGCTTGATACTCGCTAAAGGTTGATTGCATTTTTGCCAAACTGTCTTCAATTTTTAAATTATTCACTTTATTAAGTACATCCGATACTTGATCGGCAAGTACCGTTATACCGCTCGATACACTAGGAAACACATCGTATTGAGCAAGCTTTTTAAGCTCGCTTTTTGGGGTGTCGGTATAAAAGTCAAAATCGACGTAAACTGCACCGGTTAGCAAATTACCCGGTTTAAGTGACGCTCTCATGCCATTTTCAATCCACTCGTTAATGCTTGTTTCCCAATACTCTTTTGCTACCGAGGTGATATGGTATAAACGACCATATTCTACTTTTATCAATACCGGAACTGCGGTATTTTTAGCGCGAAAATGAGCCGGTTTCCCATCTATAATTACATTGGCGGGCGCTTCAACCACTGTGCCGACGCGAGTACCTCTATACTCAACTGGCGCACCAACACGGAGTCCTCTAATCGATTGTTCGAATTCAATAAGGTAATAATCAAAATCATAGAAACGCTCTTCTAAAGCTTTCTTATAACTTTGACTCAAAGAAAAGCTATGACCATCTTGTGCTAAATCGCCAGGGGCTTGCTGATCAGGTAAGCCAACAGAAATACCGCCTTTTAATAATTTGCTTAGTGAACCGGTATTAATATTTATGCCATCAGCAGAAAGATCTATCTCAATACCTGAGTTAACCCAAAAAATAGAGTTTAAAGTGATCAGGTTCTCATAGGGGGCTTTAATAAAAATACCGTATTGCATTGCTTGGTTTTTCCAATCAAAGGTGGCGGTTTCTATTTGGCCTATTTTGTAGTTTTTGAAAAATATACCAGTACTCACATCAAGTACCTCAGCATTGTAACTGAGTAACTTAAAGCGTCCACCTTGAACATGTTTACCAATTAATGCGGGCTCTTCTTGCAGGGTAAAGCGCTTTTTAAGTCGGTTACTTTCTCCCGGTGAAAGCTCTAAATAAACCCCTGAAAGTAGGGTACTCATACCACTGATCCCAGTTTCATCAATGCGTGGCTTTACTACCCAAATACTGGCATCTTCGGTGAGTAAATTATCATAGTTTTTATCTATTTGTGCTCGGGCAATTACACTGTCTTGGCTGTCAGAAAGGCGGACGTGATCAATTTGACCTATTTTAACACTTCGCACTTTTATTTCTGTTTTACCAGCAATAATCCCCTCTGCTTGGGGCATAGTGATGTAGATTGTTTGCCCTTTATTTAATTGATACTGATAAAGCATCCAAACACCAACAAATAAGGCAACCACAGGAATGATCCAAATTGCAGAAATACTTGATTTTTGTGCTACGTTAGCTGTTTTAGTCATGCTTTATTCTCTGCGTTATTATTTTTGGTGAGTCCCACAGTAGGCGAGGGTCAAATGCGTGTGCCGCCATCATTTGGCATAATACCATAACGGTAAAAAAGACAATGCCCAAACCGGGTGTAACCGACATTAAATTTCCTAGCTGCACCAGTGCAACTAATATAGCCACAACAAACACATCAATCATAGACCATTTACCTATAAATTCAGTAAGTTGATACACTTTTGTGTAACCTTTTGTATGCAGGTTAGCGGGTTTTGTAACCATAAAACACAAAAAGCTTAAAATAAGCGCTTTGGCTAACGGTACCACCACACTGGCAAAAAATATAATAATAGCAATAGGATACGATCCACTATTCCATAACGTAATAACACCCGAAATAAGGGTTGCAGGTGTTTCATCCCCTAGGCTAATAGTGTACATAATGGGGAGCAAATTCGCAGGAATATAACAAATCAGAGAAGTAACTAACCATGCAGCCGCTTTTTGTACGCTGTTGGGGTTTCTTAAATACGTTTTACTGTGGCAACGAGGGCAGATTGATTCAACGCTTAGTTGATGGCAAACATGGCAGGCTTTTATATTCTCATCAATAGCCCGCTCAGCGGTTGAAGTATTTTGAAGTGTAGTGGCAGGGCTTACTTGTGACCACAGCCTAGCACGATTTAAACGCGTCAATGCACTAACATAAAAAATAACAAATCCCACATAGGCAAAAAAACTGATACCAAAGCTAACTTCAGCCAATGACATTATTTTTACCATGCTAACTAAAACACCAATCAGAAATATTTCTGACATGATCCAAGGCTCTAGCGTTAAAGTGAATTTTAATAGTCTTCTTGCAACTGCTTGCGGCAGTGCTTTGAGTGCGCCTAAATGCAAAGGGATCAAAATAATCAGCAAACTCATAGGTAAAATAATAATGCTGATATCGATAAATAGGCCGAGTAGGTCACTATCATAGTTAAATAAAATCCGTGCTGCGTCGGGCAGGGTAATAGTTTGGGTAATACCATTACTACTAAAAGAGATAAACGGATAAAACATACTGCTGAGCAACATTAATAACGCGCTTAAACTCAGTGCGACTATTTCAGTGTCATGGTTTATATTAATACCGCGGACTTTATGGCTACAGCGTGGGCACAATGCCACTTGTTTGGCATTAATCTCAGGAATATCAATGATAAGATCACAGCTTGGGCAGGCAGTTTGCAAAATGTTAGCTTATAATTAATTCAATAATTTAAATATTGCTATAAATAATAGTTAAATACAAACGCTGCGGCTAAATTACTAAAGAAAAGTAACCCCAACAACTGAAAATAAAAACGGATTAGGTGAAAGAGTGAAAGTTGTATTTTTATTGGCCTTAGTGTGTTTATGTGGTGATAGTTTTGCATTTGTTAATGATAATAAGCAGCAACGAGTCATTATTGCGGCTAACCCTACTGTTGCGCCTTATGTAATAAGTGAAAATGATTCAGGTATTCAGCTCGAGATTGTAAAGGCAGCACTTAACAATCAAGACATAAATGAGGTTGATGTACATTACATGTCAAATCAGCGTGCAGATGCTTTATTGAACCAAGGCCATGTTGATATTGCATTAAATTACTCGGGTATTTTAATTTCTGGCATATATCGAAGCCAATCGGTTGTTAGTTATGAGAATGTGGTGGTGAGTCTTAAAAAGAGTAACTTCACTATTAATAGTATTTACGATCTGGCGACTAAAAGTGTTTTAGCATTTCAAAATGCGCCTGCTTATTTACCCAAAGAATTTGGTCATAACTTGGAAAACTTGAGAGGCTATGAAGAAGTATTCAATCAACAAGCGCAGATACACCATTTAATGGCAGGATGGGTTGATACGATTATTCTCGATAGACGTATATTTCTTCACTACTTAAAGGAATATCAAAAAACCAATACCACTAAAGATTTTGTTATTCATGCTATTTTTCCACCTGCGGCAAGACCTGCGTATTTTAACAATGATTTGCTGAGACAGCAGTTTGACAAAGGCTTAGCAAATATAATTCAAAGCGGTGAATATCGCACCATAATGCTTAACTTAGATAAGCAATATACACAGCGCGATTTCACTGCTCTTTAATTAATCAAATAAAGCAACAGTTTGACGGGTGAGCGCAATAAGCTCACCCGATTGCGACCAAATACAGCCATCTTCTAAGCCGTAGCCATCTTTTGAATGATGAGTGATTGCTTCAAAACCCAACCATTCACCTGGCACTAAATTAGGCTCTTGTACAAATTCTAAATACCACGACATGCTACTAGCCGGTGCAGGTTGCTTAAACATTTGTAGTAATGTTGGTGGCCATGCGTCAGTAAGAGCAATAACATGAGCTTCTGTAATTTCTTGTGGCGTGTGTTTAAATCGCATCCAACCACCAAGGTGAGAGGTTTGCGCACTACTAAACGGCATGGCACCTTGCTGTGGGCATAAATCAACATGCTGAAAAAATTCTGGCATTTTCCCAGGTACAAAGCCTAAACAATGGGCTTCGTTTACAGGGTGTAAGGTTAACGACTTTGATACCGGCACATTAATTGATGAGTTACGATTTTTGGCAAAACAGGCCTGCACGATGACACATACCGCATCATCTTGAATCGCTTTGGCGAGCACTTGGGTACTGCTTTTACCTTCACGTAATATTTCTACCGATAATAAAAACGGTTTTTCAGCTAATAATGGCCCTACAAAGTTTGTACTTAAAGAAAGCAGTCTTCTTGATGAATCAACTTTATTGCGCATTGCTTGATAAAGTAGCGCAGCAGAGAGGCCACCAAAAGCAGTACGACCTTGGCACCAGTTAGCAGGAAACTGCATGGTATTGGTTAACGGGTCAGTTTCCTGACTCGCTTGGGCTGCTTGTTTTAATAATTGTTCAAAGTGCACAAATAATGTCCTTTTGCTGTTATTTGCTGAATTTATATCACACCCAAACTCATCAGACCAGACAATAAATAAGCTCCCAAATTACAAAAAATGAGCAATCCCTACTCTTTTTAGGGTTATTTAGTAAATAAATTAAAAAAAATGCGTTTTTTTTCATTTTTACAGTTGAATTAAGTTTGTGGCATCCCTATTAACTAGTCATCGAATGTATTAACGAATTTAGAAGTTGGAGAAGATTCATGGGTAGAATTATTGGAATCGATTTAGGTACTACTAACTCTTGTGTTGCAGTACTTGATGGTGACAAAGCACGTGTTATTGAAAATGCGGAAGGCGATCGCACAACCCCGTCTATTATTGCTTACACGCAAGACGGTGAAACGTTAGTAGGTCAACCTGCAAAACGTCAAGCGGTAACTAACCCAACAAACACGTTATTTGCAATCAAACGTTTAATTGGTCGTCGCTTTGAAGACGAAGAAGTACAACGTGATATCGGCATCATGCCTTTCAAAATTATCAAAGCAGATAATGGCGATGCATGGGTAGAAGCAGGCGGTGAAAAACGCGCTGCACCACAAATTTCTGCTGAAGTACTGAAAAAAATGAAGAAAACGGCTGAAGACTTCTTAGGTGAAGAAGTAACTGAAGCGGTAATCACAGTACCGGCATACTTTAACGATTCACAACGTCAAGCTACAAAAGATGCGGGCCGTATTGCGGGTCTTGAAGTAAAACGTATTATCAATGAGCCAACAGCTGCAGCCCTTGCATACGGTATGGATAAAAACCGTGGCGAAAACGTAGTAGCGGTATACGACTTAGGTGGTGGTACTTTCGATTTATCAATCATTGAAATTGATGAAGTTGAAGGCGAGCACACATTTGAAGTACTTGCGACAAATGGTGACACTCACTTAGGTGGTGAAGATTTTGATAACCGTGTAATCAACTACTTAGTTGCTGAATTCAAGAAAGATCAAGGTATCGATTTACAAAATGATCCGCTTGCTATGCAACGCGTTAAAGAAGCAGCAGAGAAAGCAAAAATTGAGCTTTCATCAGCACAATCTACAGAAGTTAACCTTCCGTACGTAACCGCTGATGCATCAGGTCCTAAGCACATGAACGTGAAATTAACACGTGCTAAGCTTGAGTCACTGGTTGAAGACTTAGTGACTAAGTCGATTGAACCGCTTAAACGCGCACTAGCTGATGCTGACCTGTCTGTGAACGATATCAACGATATCATTCTAGTGGGTGGTCAAACGCGTATGCCACTTGTTCAAAGAACAGTTGCTGAATTCTTTGGTAAAGAACCACGTAAAGACGTTAACCCTGATGAAGCGGTAGCTGTGGGTGCTGCGATTCAAGGTGGTGTACTTGCAGGTGACGTGAAAGACGTACTATTACTAGACGTATCACCATTATCTCTAGGTATTGAGACGATGGGGTCAGTAATGACAGCACTGATTGAGAAAAACACCACGATTCCTACTAAGAAATCGCAAACATTCTCAACAGCAGAAGATAATCAATCTGCAGTAACCATTCATGTGTTACAAGGTGAGCGTAAACGTTCAAGTGATAACAAATCGCTAGGTCAATTTAACCTAGAAGGCATTCGCCCAGCACAACGTGGTACGCCACAAATCGAAGTAACATTCGATGTTGATGCCGATGGTATCTTACATGTATCTGCAAAAGATAAAGATACAGGTAAAGAGCAAAAAATCACTATTCAAGCATCTTCTGGCTTAAGCGATGAAGAAGTTGAAAAAATGGTTCGTGATGCAGAAGCGCACGCTGAAGACGATAAAAAGTTTGAAGAGTTAGTAGCTGCACGTAACCAAGCTGATGCACTTGTTCACGGTACACGTAAGCAAATTGAAGAAGCGGGTGATGCTCTGCCAAGCGAAGACAAAGACGCGATTGAAGCGGCTGTTGTTGACCTAGAAGCAGCAATTAAGAGTGACGACAAAGCAGAGATTGAAGCGAAAACGCAAGCGCTTGCTGAAAAGTCTCAAAAGCTAATGGAAATCGCTCAAGCTAAAGCACAACAAGCTGGTGGTGACGCTGGTGAACAACAACAGTCAGCTAAACAAGATGACGATGTTGTTGATGCAGAGTTCGAAGAAGTTAAAGACGACAAGTAATTGTTGCTAACGCTTCTCGCTAATTTAAAACACATGACCAAATCAAGTGTTTGAGTTAGGATGAACACATGAGGCGCGTAGGCTAAAGCTTAACGCGCCTTTTGCATGTAAAGAGAAGTGAATAAAACGCTTTAAAAATTCAATGATAAATCGATATGATTTATCGGTTTGTCCAGCAGCTAACGCTGTAAATAGAAAAGAGTAGTGTGATAGATATGTCAAAACGCGATTATTACGAAGTCCTCGGCGTAAGCAAAGATGCGAGTGAGCGAGACATAAAAAAAGCGTATAAACGCTTAGCGATGAAATATCACCCCGATCGTACCGCCGGTGATAAAGACCTTGAAACTAAATTCAAGGAAGTTAAAGAAGCTTACGAAATACTGACTGATGCGCAAAAGCGTCAAATGTATGACCAATACGGCCATGCAGCCTTCGAACAAGGTGGTGGCGGTGGTCACGGTGGCTTTGGCGGCGGCCAAGGTGATTTTGGTGATATTTTTGGTGACGTATTTGGTGATATTTTTGGTGGCGGCGGTGGTCGACGTCAATCACGCCAGCAACGTGGCTCAGATTTACGTTACAACATGGACTTAAGCTTAGAAGAAGCGGTTCGTGGTAAAGACGTTGAGATTAAAGTACCTACTTGGGTTAGTTGTGAACCATGTGATGGCAGTGGTGCTAAAGCGGGTTCAAAGCCAAAGACATGTACAACCTGTCATGGTGCAGGCCAAGTACAAATGCGCCAAGGTTTTTTTGCCGTGCAGCAAACCTGTCCGACGTGTCATGGCCAAGGTCAGATCATTTCAGATCCTTGTAATAAATGTCATGGGCAAGGCCGTGTAGAAAAAACTAAAACGCTATCGGTTAAAATCCCGGCAGGCGTAGATACTGGCGATCGTATTCGCTTATCAGGTGAAGGCGAAGCAGGCATGCATGGTGCACCAGCAGGTGACTTGTATGTGCAAGTATCTGTTCGTGAACACAAAATATTTGTTCGTGAAGCTAATAATTTATATTGTGAAGTACCAATAAGCTTTACCACCGCAGGCCTTGGCGGTGAAATTGAAGTGCCAACGCTTGATGGGCGTGCAAAGCTTAAAATACCGTCAGAAACACAAACGGGCAAAATGTTCCGTATGCGTGGCAAAGGTGTTAAGTCAGTACGCAGTGGCGCTCAAGGCGATTTAATTTGTAAGGTTGTGATTGAAACGCCAGTTAATTTAAACGAGCGTCAACGTGACTTACTTAAAGAATTAGATGAAAGTATGGGCAAAGACAGCTCAAAAAACCGCCCTAAAGAGCAAGGTTTTTTTGATGGGGTTAAAAAGTTTTTTGATGACTTAACTAAGTAATTAGTCGGATCAATAGACCCTAGTAAAAACGGCGCTTTTTTAGCGCCGTTTTTTTATGTTTAATGTGCTAAATTATTAGGGAAATTTATTTTGGACTTTATCAGATGACCCCCGCTATAGAGCAGCTAAAAAAAAGCGATATTAAGTTTGACATACTTAGTTACGAGCACGATATAAACAATACTAATTACGGCCTCGAAGCGGTTGAAAAGCTTAATCTAAATAGCGCCCAAGTATTTAAAACCCTAGTGCTTGAAACCTCAGAGCAACAGCTTATTGTAGCGGTGACTCCCGTCACTCAGCAGGTTAATTTAAAACAGCTTGCGAAGCTTTGTGCAGTAAAAAAAGTGATGATGGCAGACCCACATAAAGTGCAGGCGAGTACCGGTTATATTTTGGGAGGAGTAAGCCCCCTTGGCCAAAAAAAACGGCTAAAAACATACATACACTCCAGTGCGTTAGATTTTGAAATGATATATGTTAGTGCCGGAAAACGAGGGTTAGAAGTAACACTAAGTGCAAAAAGCTTAGCACATGTAATCCAAGCTTCGTTTGCAGTTTTTTAAACTTTTGTTTAGCTAAAATAAGGGGATACAAGTATCCATCTGATTACTTGCGGCAATAGGTATTGTTAACTAATGTTGTTACTACACATAACACGTTTTTGTTAATACCTTTTAGATTGGCGTGTCGCCTTTACTTTGTTTTAACGAAAATTTGCTCGCAGCTATTTTGGTAAAACATACGCATGAAAATACTTGTTGTTGATGATATGCCGTTAATGCGTCATGTATTAATTAATATGTTAAGGCAGTTAAATTATAAAGATATTGTTGAAGCCACAGATGGGCTTCAAGCATTAAACATACTGCAAAATCAAATGTTTGATTTGGTTATAACAGACCTTCATATGCCTAAAATGGATGGCATTACTTTACTTGATAATATTAGAAAAGATGCCGAGCTGAAAAACCTTCCTGTACTTATGGTGACCTGTGAAGATAGTTCTTCGACTGTCAAAAAAGCGATTAATGCTAAAGTGTCAGGGTTTATCGTAAAGCCTTTTAATATGAATGTGTTATCAGCTCAATTAACCCGTTTATCGATAAAAGCCTAAAGCGAATCGTTTATAAAGTAGAGTTATCTACCGACTGTTTAAAAAATGTATTAGCGCAACAGCCGTTCATTATTTTCTACCCTGATGTGATAGCATTATGCTATTAACTAATCGTAAAGTAATTATTGAGGAAGTATGGCTAAGCCCAATAAAAAAGGGCCTACAAAAACGGTCGATATATTTTGTTCTGCGTGTAAGGCACCGTTATTCAAATACCGTAAAGGTGGCAAAGGTGCTTTAGTAAAATGTTTTATAGAAAGAATAACCCAAGATCACACCCATACTGAATGCGTATGTCCAGGCTGTGAACGACCTTTTGCCCGCCCCACAATTATAAGAGGAACCCCCGCCTATAAAATGATTGGTGGTAAAGTCACGTTTAAATAAACGTTTCGTTTATAGCCTAAAGTAGTGCGGGGCGGACATAAGCCCTTGTTTGCTTTTTTTGCACTGGTAAACTTCGCTGGTTTTGCTGTTTCAATGATTGAAAAAAACCCTCCCCATGGATTGGGCCAGTCAGTTGGGTTTTAAAATGGAAAAGGATAGACGTGTGATCGCACTTTTATTTGATATTGTTGGTATGAGTGGCACTTTTTTAGTGGTTGGTTCATTTTTTTTGCTGCAACTAAATAAAGTTTCACCTAAAAGTTTAACGTATAACTTAATGAATTTAAGTGGCGCTATTTTGTTACTTATTAGCCTTTGTTATAACTTTAACTTAGCAAGCTTTGTGATTGAAATATTTTGGATTGCAGCCTCATTAATTGGCTTATACAAATACTTTAAAGACAAACCTGTCGTTGTAAAAGCGTAAATTAAGCTAAAACAGCACACCTTAAAAGGTGATTAAACCGTGGAATGTAATATTTCACGGTTTTTTAGTTTCAGTACAATTGTTAACAAAAAGTTTCTTCTGCAAAGGGGGATAACTCGTTACAATATTAGCTATTACTTATTATTGGCATCATAGTTGTCATAGGCGTTTATGTTCTCCATCCCCAAAAAAATTATTTTTGCCTGTATATTGTTAGTACTATTATTGGTGGTCACCTTTTCGTTTGGTCGTGCTTATGATTTAGGGCAAGCCAAAATTCAAGCTGATCAACAAGTCATCCAATTAAATAATTATATCGATAACGAACTCGCTCGATTTGCGGCTATCCCTCAGCTGCTAACTGAAAATAACGTATTGATTCGTTTTACTAATAATGAATCACAACACTTTAATGCAATTAACAATTACCTTGCTGATATTCAACAAGCCAGTGGTGCCTCAGATGTATACATACTAGATACTCATGGCGATGTTATTGCCAGTAGTAACTGGCAAACCGACTATACATTTTTAGGTAGTAACTTTGCATTTAGACCTTATTTTAAACAAGCGTTTGCCGGTGAAAAGGTCGCATACTTTGCACTTGGTCAGCGCTCAAAAGAGCGCGGAATTTATTTTTCCCAAGCTATTTACCTAGATGGAAAAGCCATTGGCGTGGTGGCGCTTAAAATTAATGTCGCTAAATTTGAAAACGATCGTTCGCTTTTAAATACCTCAAAAGGAAGCCATTTTTATTTGCAACTTGCCGATAATATTATTGCCATGTCGGATGAACCCGCATGGCGTTTAAATAGTTTTACAGAGCTTGATATTACCGCGCGTCGTGATATTAAACAGCGCCGTGCTTACTTAGATCATCAACCGTTACAAATTAAACAACAGCGCTACAAAAGCCAAGGCATTGAGCAATTTAAAATTGCTAAAGATGAATACGTTGCCGCCTCAAGACCCTTAACGCATCTGAATGCAACCATGACAGTGCTTGTTGATATTTCAAACATTAACGCCTTACAGGTGCCTAGATTACTATGGCTAGTGTTATTTTATTGGGTGTTTATTTTTGTTGGATATAGCTTATTGGCACGCTTTGCCGGGTATAAAAAATTACTGTATTCGCGTCACAGTTTAGAGCTCGAAGTACTAGAGCGTACTCAAGCACTCGAAAAAGCCCAAACCGCATTAGTACAGTCGGCAAAGTTAGCCACCATAGGGCAATTGAGTGCGGGCATTAATCACGAAATTAATCAACCGCTCAGCGCAATGAACACCTATTTAGCCAGTGCTAAAATTTTCCTAAAAAAGGGAAAGCTCAACGCATTAAATGAAAACTTAATCATTATCGAGAATTTAGTAGAGCGGGTGCATAAAATAGTGGCGCAGCTTAAACACTTTAGTAAACCGGCGACCATGCAACTTCGGCCTCATCCACTGTCGGCGTTATTAAACAATGCGTTGATGATCACCCATCCGCAACTTAAACAAGACGATGTTAACGTAAGTGCACCGCAGTTTTCGCAAGAGATCACTGTGTGGGTCGATGCGTTAAAGTTTGAACAAGTATTGGTTAATGTGATCACCAATGCATCACAGGCAATGAAAGGTGAGCCAGTTAGAGAGCTCAGTTTTGATGTTGAATGCTTTGAAGAGCGCGTTAAGCTTTCTATATTAGATAGTGGCTCTGGTATTGAGCATCACGTATTGGGGTCTATTTTTGAACCTTTTTATAGCACCAAATCAAGTAACGGTTTAGGGCTGGGCTTATCGATTTCAAAGCAAATTATTGAATCATTTAATGGTTACTTAACTGCACATAACCGCCCTGAAGGCGGTGCGCAATTTATTATTAGTTTATCAAGCATAGAGGCCACTAAAAATGATTGAAGCCGTTGTTTGCAAACAGATTATTGTTATTGATGATGAAGCGATGATCCGCGATTCATTGAATCAGCTATTAACGCTCGAGGGGTATGAGGTACAGTGTTTTAGTGATGCAAGTGTTGCCTTAAGTCGCTTAAATCGTAGTTTTTGTGGCATTGTACTCAGTGATATAAACATGCCCACTATGGATGGTTTAACCTTTATTGATCAGGTAAAAGCATTTGATAGCGAACTACCCGTGATATTTTTAACCGGTTATGCTGATGTTTCTGTTGCGGTAAAAGCGATGCAACTAGGCGCGTATGATTTATTTGAAAAACCACTGAACGAAAATTTATTAGATTGTATTGCCAGAGCCTCAGATAAACGTGCTTTAGTAATGGAAAACAGAGCGCTGAAGCGCGCGGTTGAGAAAACGTCGGCGCCCGGTGTACGTATTTTAGGTGATACGCTTAAAATGCAGCATATGATGAACCTACTCAACACGGTGATTGATACACCAGCTGATGTGCTGATTGAAGGTGAAACTGGCACAGGTAAAGAATTGGTTGCCCGTTATTTACACGACCATAGTAACCGTTCAAGCTGTCAGTTTGTGGCTATTAACTGTGGGGCAGTCCCAGAGCAATTAATAGAAAGCGAACTGTTTGGGGCTATCAGCGGAGCCTTTACTGGCGCAACACACGATCGCAAAGGTAAATTTGAGTTTGCACAAGGCGGCACCGTTTTTTTAGATGAAATTGAAAGCTCTCCTTTATCGCTTCAAGTTAAATTACTACGGGTGCTTGAAGAGCGAAAAGTAACCCCCGTTGGTGCTAATAAAGCCATCGAGCTTGATATTCGTATTGTCGCAGCCACCAAAGTCGATTTACTTTCGCTGGTAGAAAAAGGTGAGTTTAGAGCCGACTTATATTACCGACTTAGTTTAGTAAAAGTCAGCATCCCTGCATTAAGAGACAGAAAAGCAGATATTCCACTGTTGTTTAAACATTTTAGCTCTATAGCTGCGACCCGCTTTCATAAACCGTTAGGGGCGCTCAATATAGAACTACAACAACGTTTACTAGCGCATGATTGGCCTGGCAATGTGCGGGAATTGAGAAATCAAGCCGAGCGCGCGGTATTGCTAGGCCCCGATCTGGCATTTGCACAAAGTGACTCAAGCAACAGCACGCTATCATTAGATTTGAGCCTAGCCGAAAAGGTCAGCTTTTATGAGCAATCCTTAATTGAAGAGGCGCTAGAGCTTAACCATGGCAGCATTAAAGACTCCATGACAACCTTACAAATTGCGCGTAAAACCCTCTACGATAAAATGAGTAAATATAACCTTAATCGAGATATGTTCACCGATTAATGGGTGGAAATGGTGATATTGAGTGTTTTTTATGTGTGGAAACCCGCACATTTCAGTGTTTGTTTTTAAACCTTTATTTTTTAAATCACTGAAAATTATTGTTATTTTTTAGTTGGTCATGTTCTTGCTTTGTAGGCGCAGACAACAAGTAGCATCACATAATTAGGACACATAATGAAAAACAATATATTCCAAGGTTCAGTACTTGCTGCGTTATGCAGTGCTGCCACGTTACCTGCAACCACTTTTGCTGCAGACTACACAGTGTATGGTAAAGCCGAAGTACAAATTGCTAACACCGATACAGGCATAATGCGTTACGCTGACGAAGGCACGCAAATAGATGCCCCTTTTTCGCGTATTGGCATTAAAGGTAACCATAAATTAAATGAGTATTTTACCGCGGTATTTAAATACGAAGTTCAAGTAAAAGGTTTTGAACACGACGACACCAATGAGCCTTTTGCAGCACGCAATACTTACCTTGGTCTAAAAGGTGCTTTTGGTGAAGTGGTCGTAGGGCGAAACGACACGCGTTTTAAATACTCTGAGGGCAAGCTTGATAACTTTAACGAAACCCAAGCAGATATTTCACAAGTTATTGCAGGACAAGATCGCTTAGGCGATACCATTACCTATACCTCTAAGTACTGGCACAATGCACAGTTTTCATTTACCTATGCGCCAAAAGATGACAACAAAGATAACGAAGCAGGATTTGCGGCAACTCTTATTTATGGTGATCGTAATTTAAATAAAACACCTTACTCTATTTCAATCAGCCATGTTGATTCGCTTAATAACATTAAAGCAAGCCGTATTGCGGGTGTGTATAAGTTTGAAAAATTACAATTAGGGGCATTGTACCAGCATTCAGAATCGATTGACGGCGCTAAGTCTGGCAACGGTTATGTACTAAGCGCAAGCTATAAGTTAGACAAATGGGTACCTAAAGTACAATTTGCAAAAGATGATTCAAAACTACGTCAAACATCAGACGCTACCCAGTGGACCACGGGTGTAGATTATGTATTTGACAAGCAAACCACAGCTTACCTTTTATACACTGACCTCGACCTAGAAGAAAATGCTGATAGCAGTGTTGCACTTGGTCTTAAATATAAATTTTAAGGGCTGAACAAATGACAAAACGTATTTTAGAAAATAACGCGAATAAAAAGCCATTTATGCAATGGCTGTTTTTGTTACTTGGCCCATGTGTCATGCTACTTACTTGCTTAGTTGAGCCGCCAGTAGGTATGTCGGCGGCAGCGTTTAAAACCGCAGGCTTAGCATTTTGGATGGCCTCGTGGTGGGTGAGTGAGGTAGTGCCTATTCCTGCTACTGCGTTACTCCCTTTAGTGATTTCGCCGATTGTTGATATAGCCGCGATAAAAAGTGTTGCAGCGCCTTATGCGCATCCGCTGATCTTTTTATTTTTAGGTGGCTTTTTAATCTCAATAGCGATGGAGCGTTGGGGATTACACAAGCGTATTGCATTAAAAACAATGCTTTATGCGGGTAAAAAACCAAGCTTACAAATTTTAGCGATGATGTTAGTGACTGCATTTTTATCAATGTGGATGTCTAATACCGCTACAGCAGTAATGATGCTACCTATCGCTTTATCTATTACCCATTTAGTTAAAAGCTCAGATCCTAGTAATGAAGGTTTTGGTAAAGCCCTTTTACTGTCGATTGCTTATGGCGCGAGTATTGGCGGTATTGCTACTTTAATCGGTACTCCACCAAATGCATTAATGGCGGCGTACCTATCAGACAGTTATCAGATTGAAATTGGCTTTGCCGAGTGGATGATTGTTGGTGTGCCTTTAGCGCTCGGTATGTTGCTGATCAGCTGGATTTGGTTAACTAAATTCACTTATAAGGTCGATGCGAATGTACAAGCGAACAAGCGTATTAATACTAAAGTGGTATTCTCTTCACAATTAAAAGACTTAGGTCTAATGCAACGTGCTGAAAAGGGCGTGTTGTTTGTATTTGTGCTTGCCGCTATTTGTTGGATATTTAGACCTTTATTAGGCGATGTTACCGGGCTTAAAATTTCAGATACCGGTATTGCTATTGCCGCTGCATTATTACTGTTTGTACTACCGGCAAATAAAGGCAGTGATGCGCGTATTTTAGATTGGGAAAGTGCCGCTAAAGTGCCGTGGGGTGTGTTGCTTTTATTTGGTGGCGGATTAACACTTGCCTCGCAAATAAAGTCATCAGGATTAGCTGACTACATTGCCAATATGATTGAAGGGGCGAGTACTATTCCATTAGTCATGAGCATTCTTGTTGTGGTTGCGCTGATTACGTTCTTAACCGAAATAACCAGTAATACGGCAACAGCAGCAGGCTTTTTACCACTGCTAGGCCCCGTTGCTGAGTCAGTAACAGGCAGTCCGTTAGTGTGGGTTATTCCAGCTGCGATTGCGTGTAGTTGTGCGTTTATGATGCCAGTAGCCACACCACCCAATGCGATTGTGTTTGGCTCGGGTGAAATTAAAATGAAAGACATGATCCGTGCTGGCTTTGTGTTAAATATTGTCGCTATTGTTTTAATTACCTTAGTAACAATGACCATAGCAGCCCAAGTTTTTGGTTTTTAATAACCCACTTTAATCAACTAACAAAACAGATAACCGATGCACACAAAAGCAGTGCATCGGTATGCGTTCCAACCAACCTGTTGAGTGTTTTTGCAATCCTTTACCTCGTGTTGCAAAATCACTCTTTATTGCTCGAGTAACAGAACAAGGTTATAGTCTTGAAAACGTTATAAATCGGGTAGCCTATTTTGAACACTGACACATTATCTACAGGGTCTTTGCGTTCGCAATTTAATGAACTAAAGCATGCTTTTGAAGACACCCCTTATTTACCCATTGAGCAACGTCTTGCTTTACTCAAAAAATTACGCGCTAACATTGTAACGTTAGAGCAAGACTTGATTGCTGCAGTATCTAAAGATTTTGGATACCGAACGGCGTTCGATACCTTAGTGGGGGATATTTTGCCCACCATGCAGGGACTTGCGCATATTATTAAAAAGCTACCTCGCTGGTCTAAGCCTAGTCAGCGCAGCGCGGGGTTAAGCTTATGGCCCTCAAAAGTAAGTGTCACCTATCAGCCTATTGGTGTGGTGGGTGTGATTGCACCATGGAACTATCCCATTCAACTAGCATTGGTACCTGTTATTACTGCGATTGCAGCGGGTAACAGGGTGATGTTAAAGCTCAGTGAATTTACGCCTAACACCAATGCCGTTATTGAAAAAATATTTGCAGATGAATTAAGCCAACACTGCACAATTATTCAAGGTGGTAGCGACGTGGCAAGTGAGTTTTCATCATTGCCGTTTGCGCATTTACTGTTTACAGGCTCGACGGCTGTTGGCAAGTTAGTTATGGCCGCGGCCAGTAAAAATTTAACGCCAGTAACATTAGAACTCGGCGGAAAATCGCCCGTTATTGTGTTAGAAAAAGCCGATGTAAATAAAGCCGCGCGTGCTTTATTATTTGGAAAAATGGCCAATGCAGGGCAGATATGTGTAGCGCCTGACTACGTGTTTGTTCCTAAAGCAGTAGAGCATCAATTCATTAAAGCGCTTTGTACCCTTTATAAAAAACACTTTAAGCAAGGTGTTGAAGGTAAAAACCTGACCTCGATTATAAGCCCTGCACATTATCAACGTTTGCTCGGTTATTTAGAGCAAGCACAAGAGCAAGGCGCTAAAATTACTAAACCGCTTGAACAAAACCAGCAAGATGGCGAAAAGCATCGTATGGGTCTGCATATTGTTACGCACGTAACAGATGAGATGACATTAATGCAAGAAGAGCTATTTGGTCCCATTTTACCCATTATGAGTTACGACAAATTAGAGGACGTGCTTAATTATATTCGATTACGCGACCACCCATTAGCCCTTTACATTTTAGGTCAAGATAAACAGGCGCAACAGTACATTATTAAGCAAACACTTAGCGGAACAGTTGCGGTAAACGACACATTAATACAAGTAGCTGCCGATGATGTGCCGTTTGGTGGCGTGGGGCATTCGGGGATGGGGCATTATCACGGCAAAGAAGGTTTTCTCACCTTTAGCCATGCAAAAAATACCTTAGTCTCTGGCTCGGTTAACCCGCGCATTGGTTTATTACTTAAACAAAATAAATTACTGATCAAAGTGCTAAAGTGGCTTTATGTAAAATAGCCTGTAGCGTTTAAAACAAAAAAGCTGAATGAATCACTTCATTCAGCTTTTTTAATAGCTAACTTAAAACAGGCGTCCTTCGCCAGCATACGTTCCCGCTAAAATTTTGGTATAAATTGCATCGGCTTTTTCTTTTGCCTCAGCTACCTCTTTAGGAAGCATAGTACGTTCATCAAGTTTACGGCTGTGACTGGCTTGCATGTTGCCGTTATACTCGGCAATGGTATTCCACACATACGACATTTCAAGATTTTTTGGCATTCCTAAGCCTTCAAAATACATCAGTGCTAAATTAAACTGCGCCAATGTGTAATTATTAGCAGCGGCTTTTTCATACCATGTTCTGGCGGCTTTATAATCTTGGCTAACACCATCGCCATTTGCGTACATTACACCTAAGTTATACTGTGCTGCGGGAAGGTTCTTATTTGCTGCTTTTTCAAATAAGGTTATGGCCATTTGTTTGTCTAATTTAACGCCATTGCCTTCGTCATATAAAACCGCAAGTGCAAACATTGAATCTACATGGTTCTTTTTAACGGCTTGTTGGTACAGCTCAGCTGCTTTGTAATAATCACGGGTAACGCCATGGCCACCTTCGTATAGCTTACCTAATTCGTAAATACCCGGTGCATAGCCTTTGTCAGCTAAATAATTAAACTCTTTAAGTGCTTCTTCAAATTCACCCGCATTAGCAGCTCTGATCCCTTCTTCTAGTCCAGCATGAGCAAGAGGGGTAGCGAGCATAATACCGGCCAGTAGCAGTGCTTTAAAATTAGACTGTGACATAAGCATGTCTCCAAATTAGTTGTCGTTCTATGTAAGCGCCATAAAAGTAAAACTTACCTAGTGAATCTATTAGGGATAGGTAAAAAATTATGAGCTAAATTAATAACGCCAACGTTTATAACCTAGGTATACAAACGTATTAACAAGTAGTTTTAACTATAGCTCAAAAATTCTAAACTTAAGCATATAGTCATAATATAAATTGCGTTAGCTTGCGATTCTATAGAAAAATGAAAAAAATAAAAGCGAGCAATAGCTTACATAATTACTTATGATGATTTTTGGCAACCAAAGCATCATAAAACGGGGTCTGTTAATGTTAAATAATTTAAAAAATATAAAACTAAGCAAAATTATTTTTATAACCAGTTTATTGTTTATTGCCAGTTGTTCTACTTCCTTTGCTTATAACAACCTTGGTTGGCTGTCTTCGTTTTGGATAGACGATTATGTCGACTTAAACAAAAGCCAATCAACGCAGTTAAAAGTGATTATTAATAACACCCGAGATTGGCATCGAGAGATTGAGTTACCAAAATATAAAGCCGATTTACTCGACTTAAGGCAGTTGCTCGATAAACAAGCCGATACAGCGCAGTTAATGGCAAAAATAACACAGGTAAAGCAGCATTGGCGTAATTTACTTTTGTACGCGAGTGATCCCTTAATTGAGCTGGCAAAAACGTTAACTCCATCACAACGCAGTGAAATGGTAGAAAACATTCGTGAGCAAATTAATGATGAAATAAAAGAGCACGCTTCATTAACCAAAGAGGAGCATCAGCAGTCTCGTTTAGACAAGCAACTAGACTACTACGAACAATGGCTTGGTAAGCTCACCTCAGAGCAGCGAACGCTAGTGTCACAAGCCAACAGTGAATATATCAGTACCAGCAATTTATGGTATGACTATAAACTAACTCGGTTAGGTGCACTTGAAGCACTGTTTAATCAGCAAACCCTTGATGATGCCCAATTTGCGCATCAGTTACGCACTATCATTACAGAACGAGAGCTGTTTATGAGTGCTGAACTCATTGAGAGAAATGAGGAAAATTTAAGGGCATACGCACAGTTGCTGGTTAAATTAAATCAAACCTTAAGCTCTAAACAAATCGCACATGTTGATGAGGAATTTGCTGACTTGGTTGGCACAGTTAATGAACTGCTTACAGAATAGCTGCATTTAACCAATCCTTTTTGCTTATTTTAAAGGGGGTTGTTAAGCATAAAATTGTGATTATTGCATTTCAGGGTTAACATAAACGATTAGTTTTGATTTAAGTTTTTTATGGATATAGCCGCTCTTAACAGTACAAAAATATTACGTAAGCATGTCTTAAAATGGATGTGTTTATTTTTTGGTTTGCTGTCATTTATTTTTGCTGTGTTTAACCTATCAAAAAATCATTTTTATATTGTAGGCGGCTTAGAGGTGTGTTTTTCCGCACTTTGTTTTTATATTTTTATACAATTGGTTAAAAACAAGCAACGAAACTGGTATGCCATAACGGTTTGTATGACTGTAACGCTCGTTATATTATGTGGAACCTTTTTGGCACCACTTAAAAATGGTCTGTTTTTGTGGGCGTTTTCTTTACCCATTTTGTATTATCTACTTCTTGGTCGAAAATACGGTATTGTGTTATCGGCCACACTTTTGGTTATGCAATCATCAGTGTTGATTTATAAATTACCAAGCCCTTATTTTTCCTCTTTTAACCTAGCGCTCAACTTACTGTTTATTTATATTATTATATGGGTCATTTCTCATGTTTTTGAAGGAAATAGGGCCGAATTTTCGAAGCGACTTAAAAACTTGGCCTTACTTGATCCTCTCACGGGGGCAGGAAACCGTTTATCTATGAGTCATTATTTTGAAGTGGAGATAAAAGACAAGTCACAGCTGTACTTGTTTTTAATTGATCTTGACCACTTTAAACAAATAAATGATGAATACGGCCATGATGTAGGAGATAAAGTGCTGGTTGAGTTGGCAACTCTATTTAGGATTACTTTTGCAAAAGGGTATGTGTTTAGGGTAGGGGGTGAAGAATTTTCTTTAATGAGCAATTTTGATAGTGCACAATCCGCGCTGGCAAAGGCTGAAAATCTTAGACAAGCCGTTGCAAATAAATATATTGAAGCCAATGGTATAACCATAAATTTAACAGCCAGTGTTGGCGTTGTTAAGTACCAACAACAAAATTTGGCTGAATTAATAGCGCAAGCAGATAAGCAACTTTATAAGGCAAAAGATGCGGGGCGCAATGCGGTTTTTTCTGATATTAACCTCTGTGCAAATGCGGCTTAATACATTTGATCAAAATTAGGAATACTGTTCTCCCAAATCGGTCTTTCTTTGCCAATGTATTCACGCACGGCATCAAAAAACAATCGTGTTCTTACCGGTAAATCTCGGTGTGGGTATACAGCATACATTGCACTGTGTTCCATTAATTTTACATCGGTAAGTAAGGGCACCAGTTGCCCATCAATCACTTCTTTATCTAAAATAAATGCCGGCGCTAAAAAGTAGGTGGTGCCAGAGAGGGTTTTCATCAGTAATACTTCTGCATCGTTTGCTCTAAACACACTTTTTATTTTTTGCTCGCAGTGCTCGCCAGTGTGGTTATAGTAATTTATGCCTTCTACCCGCAGTGAGTTGCTGGCATAACTGGCCGCTGGCAATTGTGCCAAATCAGTGATTGTTATTGGCATACCGTATGTTTCTATAAACGCTGGCGCGGCTAATAGTAACAAACGATTACGGGCAATTTTACGAGCAATTAATGATGAGTCTTTGGGTTCACCCACTCTAAACGCTAAATCAAATCCTTCAGATACAATATCAACCAGTCGGTCATCTAAACGCAGTTCTACTTCCACTTGTGGAAAGCGTTTTTGGAAATCGTTGATCACTGGCTGTAAGTAGCGTCGACCTATTAAAGTCGATGCGGTCACTTTTAATACGCCGCGAGGCTCTTGGTGGTAGTTTTCTGCTATGCGCACCGTTTCGCCAAGCAGGCTTCGCAGCTCACCCGCTTTTTTTATCATTTCAGCGCCCGCTGCTGTAAGAGAGAATGAGCGGGTTGTTCTGTTTAATAGTCTTACCCCAAGTTCATCCTCTAACCGACTAATTTGCTTAGAGATCACTGAGCGGTCAATATTTCGTATTTCGGCTGCTTTTGCAAATGAGCCTTGCTCTACCACTTCAAGCAGCATTAATAGTCGACTGGTTGTATCCATTATTTCATTACTTAGTGAGTATTGATGCCATTTTGGCACTAATGAATTTAAAAATCTATTGTTTTTGTCATCAAGTATGTTCCGTATTATGCAATGCTAAATTAAAAGGAGCGTCGTTATGAACAAACACTTAATTGCTACAGCACTATCTGTTGCATTAATCACACTGGCCGGTTGTGCCGATGAAAGTACAGCGCAATCAGCCCCCGCACAGCAACAACAAGCTATTGATGTAGCCGAAGTCTTGGTTAAGCCAGTTCAAAGTTGGCATACCTATACAACACGCTTAGAGTCACCGCAAAAAGTGGCATTAATGCCGCGTGTATCCGGCATTATTGAGCAAATTGAATTTAAAGAAGGGGATAGCGTTAAACAAGGCGATGTATTATTTCGTTTAGACGATCGCTCATTCGCTGCAACCGTTGACAGTTTAAGCGCTCAGGTAAAAAGTGCTCAAGCAGCACTTGAACAAGCAAAAAGCGAAGCATCGCGTGCTGTACGCTTAACTGAGCGAAAAGCCATTTCGACTGAGCAAGCACAAGCGCGTACATCGACTTTACGTCAGCGTGAAGCACAACTTGCTGCACTGCAAGCGCAGCTTAAAGCTGCAAAGCTCGATTTAGAGTTTACGTCAGTGGTTTCTCCTATTGATGGCGTGATTTCTCGCGCAAATATTACCAAAGGTAACAACGTACTTGCAGGGCAAAGCGTGCTTACTTCAATTGTTTCTAATGACAAAATGTACGCTTACTTTGATGTAGATGAACGTACTTGGAATAGCGCATTTGACGAAGTAACAGCTGCAAGCAAACAGCCTGTTGTAATGCAAAAAGTAGGGCAAGACGATTTTAACTATAGCGGCCATATTAACTTTATAGATAATCAAATTAACGCATCTACAGGCACTTTACGCGTTCGTGCGGTATTTGATGATCGCAGTAATGAGCTGCGCTCAGGCTCATTTGCACGCATTAAGTTAGCTGCTAATGCAGTGCGTGAAACTGTCATTATTCCAGACAGAGCCATAGGCACAGATTTAAAAAATCGCTTTGTGTTAACTGTAGGCGAAAATAATGTGCTGCAATATAAATTGGTTACTGTAGGTGAGCGCTATGGACCGTTGCGAGCCATCACATCAGGACTTGAGCAAGGCGATGTTATTGCTGTAAACGGCCCTGCTCGTGTAGGACCCGGTATGCCGATATCACCAAATAAAGTGGCAATTAATACCCAAGGCGTGGCATTTACGCTAAGTGCTAACCCTGCCGATTTAGTTGCTAAGCAATAAGGTTATTAGATGAAATTTTCACACTTTTTTATACAGCGACCGATTTTTGCGGCCATGCTGTCGTTGATTATTTTAATTGCAGGTAGCATTTCATTATTTCAGCTGCCTGTCAGTGAATACCCAGAAGTCGTACCACCGACAGTGGTTGTGACTGCCAGTTATCCAGGTGCGAACCCGACGGTTATTGCACAAACAGTGGCAACACCGCTTGAGCAAGAAATAAATGGCACCGAAAACATGCTGTATATGTTTTCACAAGCAACCAGTGACGGACGTATGACGCTCACGGTGACATTTGCGTTAGGCACTGATTTAGACCGTGCCCAAGTGCAAGTGCAAAACCGAGTAAATAGTGCGCTGCCGCGTTTGCCACAAGAAGTGCAACGTTTAGGGGTTGTTGCTGAAAAATCATCACCCGATTTAACCATGGTGGTGCATTTATATTCACCCCAAAACAGCCATGACACCGCGTATTTATCAAATTATGCCGATTTAAATATTAAAGATGAAATAGCGCGTTTACCTGGTGTGGGTGATATTCGTTTATTTGGTGGCGGTAAATATGCAATGCGAGTTTGGCTTAACCCCGATGCGCTAGCATCACGTGAGCTTACTGCAAGTGACGTGGTCAATGCACTACGCTCGCAAAATCAGCAAGTTGCAGCAGGTAGTTTAGGTGCGCAACCGATTTCAAATGACAGTCAGTTCCAAATTCTATTAAACGTCAAAGGACGCCTTAATAGCATTGAAGAGTTTAAACAAGTCATTATTAAAGTTGGGGAGCAAGGGCAGCTTACGCGTTTGTCAGACGTGGCACGTGTTGATTTAGGCCAAGATTCTTATGCATTGCGTGCTGAGCTTGATAATCAACCCGCTTTAGCGATGCCAATATTTCAACGTCCAGGGTCAAATGCCATTGAGCTCTCTGATCAGGTGCGTGAAACCATGGCACGTTTATCAAAAGACTTTCCTGCAGGTGTTGAATACGACATTGTTTATGATCCAACGGTATTTGTTCGTGGCTCAATTGATGCGGTAATCGCCACTTTACTCGAAGCAATCGTGCTGGTGGTGATTGTGGTTATCGTATTTTTACAAACCTGGCGCGCGTCTATTATTCCGTTAATTGCGGTGCCTATTTCACTCATTGGTACCTTTGCAGTAATGCAGTGGCTTGGGGTGTCTATTAATACCTTATCGCTATTTGGTTTAGTACTGGCAATCGGTATTGTGGTTGATGACGCAATTGTGGTTGTAGAAAATGTTGAGCGAAACATAGAAGATGGCTTATCACCGCTTGAAGCCACCCGCGTGGCAATGACGGAAGTAACCGGCCCTATTATTGCGATTGCATTAGTATTATGTGCGGTATTTATTCCGACGGCTTTTATTACTGGGCTTTCAGGGCAGTTTTATAAACAATTTGCATTAACCATTACGATTTCAACGGTAATTTCGGCGTTTAACTCATTAACGCTGTCGCCAGCACTGGCCGCTTTATTGTTAAAATCACATGATGCCGAGCCTGATGCGTTTACCCGCGTGCTTAATAAATTATTTGGCCGTTGGTTATTTCAACCTTTTAACCGCGTGTTTGACCGTGGTGCTAAAGGGTATGAAAAGCTGGTACAAAAGCTTATTCGTATGAGTGTTGTGGTTATGGTTGCGTATATTGCTTTAGTTGGCGGTACGATTAAATTGTTTGATGCAGTACCGGGTGGGTTTATTCCACAACAAGATAAGCAATACTTAGTCGCTATTGCGCAGTTACCTGACGCTGCCAGTTTAGACCGTACAGAAGCGGTGGTAAAACAAATGCAGCAAATTGCATTAGAGGTCCCTGGGGTTGCAAACACCGTGGCGTTTCCTGGTCTTTCAGTGAATGGTTTTACTAATAGCCCAAATAGCGGCATCGTATTTACGCCACTGGCGCCTTTTGCAGAGCGTACTGATCCGAGTATGTCGGCTTCGGCTATTGCAGCGCAACTAAACCAACGTTTTGCGGCCATTGATGAAGCCTTTGTCGCTGTGTTTCCGCCACCGCCAATTCAAGGCCTTGGTACCACAGGTGGCTTTAAATTGCAAATAGAAGATAGAGCTAACAAAGGCTTTGAAGCCTTATTTAACAGTTTGCAATCAGTGATTGCTGCGGCGCAAAAAGATCCAGCGTTGATGGGGCTGTATTCAAGCTTTAGAATTCAAGTACCACAAATGGATATTGATATTGACCGTGAGCAAGCGCTTATTCAAGGCATTCCATTAGATGAAGTGTTTAATTCGTTGCAAATTTATTTAGGCTCAGTGTATGTAAACGACTTTAATTTATTTGGCCGTACTTACCAGGTTAATGCCCAAGCTGATGCTGATTTTAGGGTAGACCCAGAGCAAATACTAAACCTAAAAGTGCGTAATCGTGCCGGTAATATGGTGCCACTAGGCTCAGTATTAACGGTAACGCCTACTATTGGTCCTGATCGTGTAATGCATTACAACGGCTACCCTAGTGCAGAGCTTAATGGCAGCCCAGCGCCTGGTTATAGTTCTGATCAAGCGCAATTGGCGATTGAAGCTGTACTAGCTAAAACATTGCCTACTGGCATTGAATATGAGTGGACTGAGGTAACGTACCAGCAAGTATTAGCAGGTAATACCATGGTGTATGTATTCCCTCTGGTTGTATTGCTGGTGTTTATGGTACTGGCTGCACAGTATGAAAGCTTACGTTTACCACTGGCCATTATTTTAATTGTACCTATGACTATTTTCTCAGCGTTATTAGGGGTGTGGTTTGTAGGTTCAGACAACAACATATTTACCCAAATAGCGTTGATTGTACTGGTCGCATTGGCTTCTAAAAATGCCATCCTTATGGTGGAATTTGCTAAAGATAAGCATGACACTGGGTTATCACACCTTGAGGCGATGTTAGCGGCGTGTCGATTACGTTTACGCCCAATTTTAATGACATCAATTGCGTTTACCGCAGGTGTTATACCGCTTGTATTGGCAACCGGTGCTGGGGCAGAAATGCGTCATGCCATGGGTAATGCGGTGTTCTCGGGTATGATTGGTGTAACTGTGTTTGGACTATTATTTACACCGGTGTTTTATATGCTGGTGGTAAAAAAGCAGCGCGTTGAGGAGCCTTCGCATGACTAAATTTAACTTAAGCGCTCTTAAATTATCGCCATGGTTGAGTTCTGCATTAGCGGTTGCTGTGTTATCAGGTTGTGCGAGTAAAATTGACACAGCCGTTCATCAACAACAGATTAATGAGTTTGTTGCCAAGGCAATATCTGCAGAGCAGTTTATGGGTGAAGATGAGCAAAACTGGTGGCACAAGCTGGGCTCAACGCAGCTAAACCAACTGGTGATCAACGCACTTGCTAATAATTACGACTTACAAACTAGTCAGCTGGTATTAAAAAGTGCTTTGGCGCGTATTGGCGAGCAACAAGCGCAATACTTACCGCAAGACGGTGTTGCGGTTGGTGCAAAGCGAAGCGGGCTAGGCGATACCAATAGCAGACAATCAAGTGCGAATGTAGCACTTGATTGGCAGCTCGACTTATTTGGTCGAATTACTGCGCTAGTCGATGCCGCGAATTCACAAGCAATGAGCCAAGCTGAGCAAGTTAGGTTATTGCAAATTGAAGTGGTGTCGGCTGTGGTTAAAGGCTTTGTGAGTTATCAAGGTAATCTGCAAAAGCAGCAAATTATTGAGATGCAAATAGAAGCGCTTGAACAAAGCATTCAAGTGCTACAGGCCCAAGTTGATGAAGGTGTGGCTAATGAGCTCGACTTAAACCGCACTATGGCGCAACTTAGGCAGCAGCAAGCCTTGGTGCCAGCAATTGAATATGCGAAGTACCGTGACTTATCTACTTTGGCCGTATTAAGCGCGCAAACTACGCAATCACTGAGCATTAATGATGAACGTACTATATTAACTAAGGCATTTGCGGTGTCATTGGCAAAACCTAATGATGCAATAGCATTAAGGCCTGATATAAGTCGTGCTTTATTTGATTTTAGCCAAGCAAATAGCCTGAGTGTGGCAGCCAGCAAAGCTTTATTGCCGGATATTAGCTTAAGCGGCTTTGCAGGCGTGTTAAGTTTAGGGAGCAACGGTTTTAGTGATACCCAGCAACAATGGCAAGTAGCGCCGCAATTGCAGTGGTCATTATTAAGTTACCCTGCGCTTTTAGCACAACGCGATGCGCAGCAGTTTTTAAGCCAAGCGGCGTATACCGATTACCAACAAGTGGTATTAAAAGCGATTAACGAGAGTGAACTTTCATTGCAATACTTGGTCAATCAAGCACAGCAATCGCGCTTTGCTGATGAGCGTTATCAATTTGCTAATAATGCATTTTTACAAGCACAAGCAATGTACGAAGAAGGGCAAATTCCTTACTTAGAGTTGTTAGATGCGCGTCAGGATGTTTTAATAGCGCAAGAAAATGCCGTTGATTCAACTATTTCATCGCTACTTGCTAAAGTAAATGCCTACCAGTCATTTAATGGGCGATGGAGTTACGCGTTAAGTAATACTAACAAGTAGAGTTTTTGATGCCTAATACTGCAGATACAAACCCAAATACTATTCCTACATTAATGCGCTCTATTGTGTTAAATGAGCCCAATGAGGATATTAACTTATCGGATACTCAGTTACCTGTGCCTCAGTGCACAGGTAATGAGCTATTAGTAAAAGTAGAGTACGTTGGTTTAAACCCGGTGGATGCACAATTTGCCAAGTCTGGCTTTTGTACGTGGCAATACCCGCATGTTTTAGGCTTGGATGCAGTGGGGACAGTGGTTAAAGCGGGTAAAGGTATTTTCCCGGGGGTAGGGGAGCGTGTTATGTGGCACGCCAGCGTAGGTGAGCAAGGGGTACTGAGCGAATACGCAAAAGTGCCTAATTATGCGGTGTCTATTATTCCCAAGCAATTAGCCAGTGACAAAGCTGCAACTTTACCCTGCGCCGGAATGGCGGCATTGATCAGCTTAGATAAACTATCAGTAACTGAGGGCGATACACTTTTTGTTGAAGGTGGTGCTGGCGCTGTAGGGCAATTTGCTATTCAGTTTGCCAAGCAGCGCGGTGCAGATGTATTTACCACCGCCTCTAAGCGCAATCATAAGTTAGTTAAGCAACTCGGCGCCGATGTGGTCTTTGATTACAACGATAAAGCCTTATGTGACAAAATTCGTCGAGAGTTAGGTCCACAAGGGTTTGACGCTGTTATTGATATTATGGGTGGGGAATCGACCATTCAAAATATCGAACTAATGCGTTTTTGTGGTCGTATTGCTTGTTTAAATCCACTCCCTAACTTCGAACAGCAGCTAATGTATCGGCGTGCGCCTAATATTAGTATTGTCTCCTTAGGAGGTGCGTGGCTAGCTAACAGCTTATGTGCGCAGCAGCGGATGAGTTTTATGGGTAATTTGTTGCTTGAAACGGTAGCAAATGGCGAGATAACTCCCCCAGAAGTTTTAGCTGTTGATTTTAATGCAAACGCTGTTTCGGCTGCACTAAATAACCAGTTAGCAGGTGGTTTTACTGGCAAACAGGTAGTTAAAATAAGTTAGACTCGATTTAATCTCTCGCTTTTAAAAAACGCAGCCTAATTTTAGGCTGCGTTTTTTTGTTTCTACTTTATTACCAAATCCGTATTTGCGGCGCCAACAACCAGAATTATTAAATTTTTAACAAAAAAAATAACAATTCAGCGTACAGATGTAAGCCTTTTATTTCAACAGTTTACGTTCAGGTAAAGAAAATAAATTGCAAAAACTGTTAATTAATTGAATAGAGTAATTGATCTAAAGCGATTTTTATGACGTAATGTAGGTATTATTTATCTGGTCGGATGAGTTCGTTATGAGTTTACGTACAAAATTAAAAAAAGTATTACCAAGCATTTCAGTTACTGAGCAAGAAGCGCTAGACGCTGGCGATGTATGGCTAGAAGGGTCTATCTATCGAGGTAAACCAGATTTCAGCGCGCTACGCGATGTACCTGCGGCTAAATTAACCGCAGACGAGCAAGCGTTCTTAGATGGCCCAGTACAAGAATTACTTGGCATGATTGACGATTCAGTCATTCAAAATGGTATTCATTTACCAAACGACATTTTAGAGTTTTTGAAAAAAGAGCGTTTCTTCTCGCTGATCATCCCTAAATCGTTTGGCGGTTTAGAGTTCAGCCCATACGCTAACTCAACAATTGTAGGTACAATTGCTACTAAAAGCTCAGCGGTTGCGGTAACCGTAATGGTACCAAACTCGTTAGGCCCGGGTGAGTTACTTCTTCACTTTGGTACAGAGGAGCAACAGGCACACTACTTACCACGTCTTGCAAATGGTACAGACATTCCATGTTTTGCACTAACCAGCCCAGAAGCAGGCTCTGATGCAGGCGGTATTCCAGATGTAGGTACTGTAACTAAAGGTATGTACAACGGTGAAGAAGTACTCGGCTTAGAAATCACATGGGACAAACGCTACATTACACTCGCGCCAATTGCTACTGTACTTGGTTTAGCGTTTAAAGTGGTTGACCCTGATGGTCTACTAGGTGGTAAAGAAAACCTAGGTATTACCTGTGCACTTATTCCAAAAGAGCACCCTGGTGTAGAACTTGGTAACCGTCATGATCCTATGGGTATCCGTTTTTACAACGGTACTACACGTGGTAACAAAGTATTTGTACCAATGGACTTTATTATCGGTGGTCAGAAAAACATCGGTCGCGGTTGGCAAATGCTAGTTAGCTGTTTAGGCGCAGGTCGTGGTATTTCATTACCAGCATTAGGTGTAAGTACAGCACAAGTTGCATTTAAATCAGCTTCTGAGTACGCAGCAGTGCGTGAACAGTTTGGTTTATCAATTGGTCAATTTGAAGGTATTCAAGAAAAGCTAGCTGACATTGCAGGTAAAACATACCTACAAGAAGCAATGCGTGTACTGACAACTGAAGGCTTAGGCATGGGCTTAAAACCATCGGTAGTGACTGCAATTGCTAAATACCATATGACAGAGCTTGGCCGTGATGTGCTTGACTCAGCAATGGATATTCAAGCGGGTAAAGCGATTCAGAATGGTCCTCAAAACACGCTTGCTAGTGGTTATGTGGCGCAGCCAATTGCCATTACGGTAGAGGGCGCAAACATTCTGACTCGTAACCTGATGATCTTTGGTCAAGGTGTTATGCGTTGTCACCCATACTTACAATCTATGGTTGAGTCTATCCACAGCGATGACAAAAACGCAGATGCAGAATTTAATGGTATTTTACGTAAAACAATTGGCTACAGTACAGCAAATAGCTTACGTGCATTCCGTTTAGGTGTATTACCGTTTACTGCTGGTGCAAACTCGGCATTACCAGAAGTACGTGACTACGAAAAAGCAGTGCATAAACTATCAGCTAAATTAGCTGTATATGCTGACTTTTCGTTACTAGTACTTGGCGGTAAATTAAAGCAAGCTGAGATGCTTTCAGCACGCTTAGGCGATGTAATGAGCTTCTTATATGCAGCTATGGCATCTATTAAGTATTACGAGCAAAAAGTAGCAAGTAGTGAGCGCGAGCAAGCGGCTCCTTACTTCCATTATGCGACTCGTTTTGCATTACAAAGTGCTGAAGAAGCATTGCACAAGTTTTTAGATAACTTCCCTGCAAGTGGTACTCGTAAGTTCATTCGTTTCATTACCATGAACTACTCAACTAAAATGCCAAAAATCAGCGATGATTTAATTCGTGAATTAGCGAAACAAGCTCAGCTTGATACAGCATTTAAAGCGCAAATTACCCATTTAGTTAAGCCAATTGAAGGTGATGGTCATCACATCAACGAGCAAGCTTACAAAGCTAAAATGGCGTCACTTGAGTTATTAGCAAAAGTGAAAAAAGCGCTACGTGCTAAAACCTTTAAGCCGGGTACGCGTTTTTCAATCACACTTGAAAATGCACTTGCTGCAAAAGTAATTAACGACGCTGAATTTGTTCAGTTAAGTGATTATAACAAAAAGCGTGAAAAAGCGATTCGTGTTGATGAGTTCGACTTCGATATGAACATCCTAGACGACAACGCACAGCCAGTTAATCCGCTTAAAAGCGTGGTTAACCAATAAAATTCAATAATGCAAAGCGCCTGCAGTTTAGGCGCTTTTATTGATACAAAATTAGTGTGGAGTCCTGCTTGAGTAACATCAAGCGGGGCTTTTTTATGGGGGTGATTTAAGCTCATAACTAATGACGACTAATTTGATGGTACAGAACATTATTAAACGTTGTTTTAGTGTATTTTAACAATGGGTGGTAAATAAGCTACGTAATTACTTGTTTACATTAGAGTTGTTTAGTGGAATTATTGAGCGTATATAATATACGCTGTTTTGAGGGTTATAACCCCCAAAGTGGTGTTTAATAAGCTGTTATGTTTTAGGGAAAAATTATGATTTATACGACAACGGAAACTGTTCCTGGTAAGGAAATCGAAGCTGTATTGGGCATAGTTAATGGCAACATGGTTCAGTCTAAACATGTTGGTCGAGATATCATGGCTGGTTTAAAAGGAATAGTGGGCGGCGAACTCAAAGGCTATACCGAGATGTTGATGGAAGCTCGAAATGTAGCGTTAGAACGATTAATAGAAGATGCAAAAAAGTTAAATGCCGATGCAATAGTAGGAATACGATTTACAACTAGCTCAGTTACTGATGGGGCATCAGAAATATTAGTGTTTGGCACAGCCGTTAAACTTCGAACATAACAAACAATTTAAGCAGATTCGAAACGCTTGGCATTTTTGGTGTTTTCTTCCAAAGCCAAGAAATGAGGACGCTTTCCTCTTTTCTGCACTGTATTAAAAGAACACCCTGACTAAAAGTTTAAAGTTGGCAATGTGTTAACTTATTTGTTAAAAAGAAATTAATAAATATATTAGTGGGGCGCTGGCAGAGATATGCGCGATGAGCACACTATAAAATTGTTATGCGCAAATGGAGTCTGCATGAGTAAAATAATCAAACTATCAGCATTAGTGCTGATCATATTTATTGCTTTATGGCAGCTGAGTAAGAATGAAAAATTTCAATTTTTTGGTAACCTTATAGATCGAGTAGAAACAACTGAAAAAGTAGTCGCATTAACTTTTGATGATGGTCCGACTAGACTTAAAACAAAAGAATTTCTCCAAATCCTAGATGAATCAGAAATTAAAGCTACATTTTACCTAGTCGGCAAAGCTATAGAAGAAAACATTCAAGAAACAAAAAATATCATTGATAAAGGTCATGAAGTTGGAAACCATTCATATACTCATCAACGAATGGTTTTGAAAAGTTATAACTTTGTTGCAGATGATCTAGAAAAAACTAATGAGTTAATTACAGAGGCAGGTTATAAAGGTGAAATACATTTTAGACCACCTTATGGTAAAAAATTGTTTTCGCTACCTTATTATCTAAATAATAATAATATAACTACCGTTACGTGGGATGTGGAGCCTGAAACTTATTTAGATAAAAATGCTAGTGCAAGTGATATATCCGATTACGTTGTCCAAAATACTAAGCCAGGGTCAATTATTCTTTTACATGTAATGTTTAAATCTAGAGGTAATTCAATGGCTGCGGTACCTTTAATTGTTCAGCAGTTAAAAGATAAAGGTTATCGCTTTGTTACAGTATCTGAATTAATAGGCAGTAGCGCATAACAAGGTGCTTAAAAGGACTAAAACAGTTTGCTCGTTTTTTGCAAAGTACCGCAAAAAAGCCAGCCAACCATTTTAGCCTCTTAGCAAAGCGTTAGGGTTACAAGGAGTTTCGGTGAAATATATAGCGTTCTTATTTGTTTTTACTTTGGTTGGTTGTGTGTCAACACCACCCAAAGCTATAAATGAATTTTATAACGGGAAATATCTTCGATAATTCCAATACCTACTGTTAATGCTGCCATTAAAGTAAGCCAATCTTCTTATGTTGAATATAATATTTTGCCCAATGGCACAAGACAACTTGCACTAGTAGGTGAAGCAGGTTGGAATCGGTTCTATCAACAGCTAATCGAGATAAAACCAACAAACGACAATTCTACATTGGTACAAGTCTATGAAATCAGCTCGGCTTGGAAAAAACACACGAGTAGAATAGTTGGTTGGCTTAACGGTAAGGAAGCTGAAGGTTGTGGTGTTTGGTAACCCTAACAAGGCAATTATGGGTGGGACGTCTAAAGCTTGGCTGGCGCTCATTCTTCGCTAATTTTAGCCAAGCTTCATACGCTCCATATTGCGGCGTTAGGTGCTATGTCGGTTAAATTTGCTTTGCCTCATTTTTTAGAAGGGATTCAGACGCAGGAAACATATTTAAAGTGGCTGACTCGTAAGGCAGTTGCACACATAAAAAGAGATCGAAATAGAGGGAACGTAGTCGCAACCACATCAAGTTATAAAGTGGCAATTCATGAAGCGGTTTGTGAATCCGGTGGTTTTGATTTTTACACTGGTGAAAAACTAGATTGGACGTTGCTTAGTCAATATAACAACGATGATTCTAAAAAACTCAAACGAGAGTATAAAAAGCGGTTTGCTCTTTTACCTTCTGTAGATCATGTGGACGACGGACTATCTCATGCAAATTTTAAAATTTGTGGTTGGCGTACAAATGATTGTAAAAACGACTTAAGCCACGAAGAACTCGTCGATGTTTGCAAAAAGATCATAAGGCATTATGAAAAACGCACCTAACAAAATAATTATGTGGGACACAAACACGCAGGCTCTGCTTCGCAGTTTAGCCTACGTGTTTGTGCCCCATATTTAGAAGTTAGCTATTCAAGGAAATTTAGCATTCAATGAAAAACTTTATTTTAATCATCTTAGTAAGCTTAATTGCGGGTTGTGCTGCAAACATTAAGCAATCAGTAAAAACATCGAACATGCAGCAAGGAGCCATACCAAATAGTATATCAGTAGCTATATCCTCATCTAATTCAATCTCTAAAAGTAGAGATTTAACTAAAAGTATCACTGAACTTAATACATTAATAACTACAGATTACAAAGGTAATTTGATACCAAGCAACTCATCTAATCAGGCTGATATCTCCGTGGAAATAACAATAGAGCATTTTCGTTATGTTTCAGGGTTTGGTCGATTTATGGCTGGTGTAATGGTAGGTGATGCCGAATTGATGCTAAACGTTAAGCTCGTAGACCTATCCACAAACCAAATAGTTAGTGAATCGCAGCTAGACACTCGTTCAGAGTTTAGTGAAGGAATATTCGGTGCTACAACTTCTAGACAGTTAGAAGCTATGTCTAAAAAGATAGTTGATATCATCAATTCAAGTGCAAAGAATAGCTAACAAGCAATCAGGCAGGGACAAATGCTAGTTGGCCAAACAACGGCCAAAACGCTCCCATGAGCACCTGTTGTAAGGTGTTATATGAAATTAGGAGAGAATTTATGTTGAGAAGGATGTCTTTGATATTGCTGGTTTGTACATTCGGTGCCCATTCAGGTGAGGAGGTACTTTCCATTGATAGAGTTGTACCTAATAGTTTTAATTTAGCCTTTCCAAATGAATCAAACATTCAGCCAGAGCAGAGTGATTTTAGTGTAAATAATTTTGTATTAATGAGTAATGATTCTGGTGAGCGTTGGGCGGTAGTAACTTTGACTAATATGGCATCAGGTCGAAGAAGTCTAACTAATAAACACCTAATGGCTATCGTTGCAGACGGGCAACGAATTGCACCATTGGAGTTTTTACAATCATTCAAAGCAGATGAGACACTATCGTTAACCATCAACTTTGGTGAAAGTAAGTTTCCTTTGCTATCAATCTATTCAAGGTCTGGCAAATAACAAACACATCAAAATGCTCGCAATCTCGCTAGGATATCAAAACTACACGGGGATTGAGTTTGGGCTTGGCCAAGTTTAACTAAATCGCCGTTACGTTTTAGCCCTTTATACGGGCTTATTTGCACAAGGAGGCAAAGTGAATATCAGACATATTTTATTACTCGTTATCATCTTATTTATATCTGGTTGCACCACGTCAGGTCAGCTTTATTATATTGATACTAAAGGTAATGAGAAACTTGGTTGTGATGTAGAATTTGTAGGTATGCCAAGAGTTGATAAATTTGCTGTTGAATATGCTTTAAGCCTTTGCGCTAAAAGCATTGTCAAAAAAGGGGGCGTGATTCAGGAAGAACACCTTTTAATGGTTGATACAACCATTCCATTAGCCCCATGTGAAAAGGCTTGGACTCACGAATTAGCTAAGCAACAATATCAGGCTAAAAAGTTAACTAAGAAAGAGTATGGCTATATTGTTGCAAATATAGATTTAGGTTTAGCAACGGTCAACAAGTGCACATAACAGGCGCTTTGAGCGCGGAACTGCTAACAGTTGACTTAGTTTCGCTTCGTTACACATTTTAGCCAACAATTATCAGCCCATTATCCGGGCTTTAGGTTTTCATCAAAATATGGAGTTTTATTTTAATTATGGAAGAATCAGTTCAAGTCAAAAATAATGAAGATAGTATAGAGAAATCTCGAAGTGTAGAAAAAAATAAAATCCAAAATGAAACTATTACAACAGAGTTACATTTTGAGTTGTTAAAACAGTATGCATGGCTATCCTCAGCAATAATAGGTGCTGTTGTTATACTTATTCAATTAAAAGTACTTACCTTTGGCTCAAAGGTTTATATTCCTTTAGGTTGTTTTTGTTTTTCAATTCTTAACTCTTTAATTGCTCAAGACTATATAGTTGAGTCATTAACAAAAGGTAAAACTATTTATGATATCTCAAAAAAAGTATATATATTACGCAACTTCTCTATATTTGGTTTAGGGCTTGGCGTAGGATTACTTGCTAATAGCTTTATTTAGTCAACAAACACATTAAGCAGAATAAAACAGTTGGCTTTTGTTCCTGCGTCTCTAATTTTGCCAACAATTTTATTGCCTCTTTTGGGGCGTTAAATACCTAAATGGAGTTTAGATGAATATTCAAGTTTTTAGACCAAAACAATTTGTGGATATGGCGAGAGACTATAAGTTGTTTGCGGATGACGTAGAAGTTGCCACTATAAAAAGAGGGGTTACGCAAACAGTAAACATCCCTGATTCAACTAAAAACATTCAAGCGAAAATAGATTGGTGTTCAAGCCAAACTTTTCCTGTAGCCTCAATTACTGACAAAGGAATTATTATTAAAAATTCTTTTGGTAGTAATATATTCAAATTGCTTTTTTTAACTATTTATTATGTCAGTTTCGGTAAAAGCAAATACTTATCGGTAACAAACGGTATTTAGTAAGAATATTCAAACGAAAAAAAACCGTTGGTTGTTTTCACACTGTTTAATATTTTAGCCAACTATTTCAAGTCTGTTTATATTGGCGTTTTACGAACTAAGGAAAGTTATGATTAAATCAATACTGATAATATTTACATTGTTTTTAGCTAGTCTTGCTACCGCTGAAGAGTTTACTGATGTGTCTGAGATCACAGAGCGCTTGGAAGATGACATACCAAAGATTTTAGATAAACACAAAGCTCCTGGTGTTGCACTTGCATTTGTCAATGGAAATAGAGTTCTAGAGTTTCGATCCTATGGTTTTGCCGACGTAGCAGCCAAAACTGAGATTACCCAAAGCACAATGTTTAACGTAGGGTCTATTTCTAAGCTGGTTACTGTTTGGGGAGTAATGCAACTTGTAGCTCAAGGCAAAGTCGATTTAGATGCGCCAATAAACCAATACCTCAAACGTTGGCAGATCCCTAAGTCTGAGTTTAACGCAAAAAAAGTAACATTGAGAAATATCTTATCTCACACTTCAGGCTTGTCACTTGGCCCATATACAGGCTGGGAGTCTCCAGAAAAGTTAACATCTATAGTTGACTCACTAAATGGCAATAACAATGGCGCCGGATCTGTTGAACTTATTCATGTGCCCGATACAAAATGGTCTTATTCTGGTGGTGGGTATTCAGTGGTGCAACTTTTAATTGAAGATGTGTCAGGCATGGCATTTGAAGACTATATGCAGCAATACGTGTTTAAGCCTCTAAATATGAAGGATTCTACTTTTAACATTACTAAAAAAGTTATCAAAAAGTCGGCAACACCTTACGATAATTCCGGCAAAGTCACGGGCATGGTTTATTTTAATGAGAAAGCAGCTGCTGGTTTACAGACAACGCCAATAGACTTAGCACGCTTTAATATGGCTGTGTTGCGCAACAACGATGGTGATTATAATGGTTTAGGGTTGCTACCAGAAAAATTAATTGATCTGATGATAAAGCCCGCGCCAAACACTAATGGGCGCTGGAGTATGAGCTATGTTGTTGACGCAAAGAATAGCAGTCTTGGCTTTGCTGGATTTAATCGTGGTTGGGTCTCGCTATCACGCTCTATCACTGACCTTAACTTTGGTTATGTGATTTTAAGTAATAGTAGTATTGGCGCAGTGAATAATGACATTGATAGTCTTATCCTTTCTATTGTTAAACAAAGCCATAACTAAAATGGATACAACAAAGTATTTCAGCGGGTAAAGCGCTCAATTCGACGATAAGTTTGTAGTGGCATAGATAATTTTGCCGCCCATTCAAAAACTAGCATTCGTTTTTTACATACAGGGTTGTGAAAAAACATACAGAGCTTTTTACTAAGACCTTTTATTAAAAACACCGTCTAATGTTAAGCTAACTAAAATTTAGCAACCTAATATGGCTATGTCTTTTTATCTTCCGTTACTTATCCCGCATTTTCAACGTATAGCTATTGGCGAAACCCTAACCTCGCTTTGGAGTGGCTGTGGTCAAATTGTGAAGTGCCAACTTGATGAACAAGCCTGTGTGATTAAAGCGATTAAAGTACCCGATCATATTAATCACCCTAAAATTAAACAAAGCAGCTTTGCGCTGACTAGGAAGCGTGACTCTTACCACGTTGAATATACGTTTTATCAGCAATTTAGCCATAAACTGCCCAAGCAAGCGGCAGCTATTGAATGCATTAAAGCAATCAACAAAGGCGATGAATTTGCCTTGGTGTTTAAAGATTTTTCAAAGCTGGGATACACCCAAGCAACCACCGAGAATATAAAAGCCATATTAAAGTGGTTGGGACAGTTTCATGCCTTTCATTTAAATGCCTTTCATTTAAATACAAAGTTTGATGGCTTATGGCCGCAAGGAAGCTATTGGCATTTAGATACCCGGCCTGATGAATTTAATAACTTGCCCGAAAAGTCCGATATTAAACAGGCAGCTACTCAATTAAATAACGCGTTAAAACAATGTGACTACCAAACGTTAATTCATGGTGATGCCAAGCTTGCTAATTTTGCCGCTAATAGCCAAGGGCATATACTCGGTTATGACTTTCAATATGTGGGTGCGGGTGTTGGGGTGGTAGATGTTATGTATTTTATGACCAGTTGTATGGATGATTCTGAGCTTCACAAACACGCACAAACTTACCTCGATTATTATTTTAGCCAGTTTAAAAACGCACTCAGTCACTACCAACCAGCAGTGAATGCGGATGACGTTATTGCACAATGGGCTCATTTATGGCCGGTGGCGTGGGCAGACTTTTATCGGTTTTTACTTGGGTGGAGCCCCGAGCACAAAAAAATTAACGGCTACATGCAAGCCCAGGTAAATAATTGGTTAGCCAGTAACAACTCATAAACACAAAAAGTTGAACAGTTATGGCTAAATTAAATATTTTGGCACGAACTATGAAATCAGGGCTAAAATTAACAGTCAAACGGCCTGTTTTAATATAAAATACGTCAAATTTTTTATCACTAGGTTTATTACTATGGCTATTCACGTTATTTCTCACCCCCTTGTTCAACATAAGTTAGGTTTAATGCGCGCGCATGGAATTAGCACGAAAAGTTTTCGAGAGTTGTGTTCAGAAGTTGGGACATTATTAACTTACGAAGCCACTAAAAACCTAGAATTAGAAGATAACGAAATTACAGGTTGGGACGGTAATAAACTTAAAGTTGAGCATATTAAAGGTAAAAAAATTACCGTTGTGCCAATTTTACGTGCGGGCCTTGGGATGATGGACGGCGTAATGCAATTACTCCCAGCAGCTAAAGTGAGTGTAGTGGGGTTAGAGCGTAACGAAGAAACACTTGAGCCAGTACCTTATTTTGAAAAGCTAGTAGGTAATATTGATGAGCGTTTGAGCTTAGTGATTGACCCTATGCTGGCTACTGGTGGCTCTATGATCGCCACTATCGATATGCTTAAAAAAGCGGGCTGTAAAGAAATTAAAGTTATTGTACTGGTTGCTGCGCCTGAGGGCGTTGAAAAAACATTAGCTGCTCACCCAGATGTAGAGATTTTTACTGCCTCAGTTGATAGCCACCTTAATGAAAAAGGCTACATTATCCCAGGATTAGGGGATGCAGGTGATAAAATTTTCGGTACGGTTTACTAGGGTTTAGCAGTGCAAAATAATTCTACGTTTTCAATAAAAACCATTTTAACGGGTGCCCAAATGCTATTTGTAGCGTTTGGTGCGCTGGTATTAGTACCTATTTTAACCGGCCTCGATCCGAGTGTTGCGTTGTTTACCGCAGGTTTAGGTACTTTGTTGTTTCAATTTGTCACTAAAGGCCAAGTGCCTATTTTTTTAGCCTCGTCATTTGCGTTTATTGCACCCATTATTGCCTCAGTGCAAATGTGGGGCATACCCGCCACTATGGGCGGCTTAATGGCAGCGGGCTTTACTTATATGCTGTTGAGTTTATTGGTGAAGTTTAAAGGCACAAAAACCTTACATAAAATTTTGCCGCCAATTGTGGTCGGCCCAGTGATTATGGTGATTGGCCTAGCACTCGCGCCAGCTGCGGTTAATATGGCAATGGGTAAAAGTGGCGATGGTGGTACACAAATTATTGCCTACGACAGTGCCATTATTATTTCTATGTTCTCATTACTAGTAACTTTATTGTTTGCCGTGTGGGGCAAAGGAGTATTTAAACTGATCCCAATTTTAGCCGGTGTTGTTGCCGGTTACACGCTTTCGTTATTTATGGGTGTAGTGCAGTTTGAAACAGTCAGTAATGCACAGTGGTTGGCAGTGCCTAACTTTGTACTGCCAGAGTTTAAATGGCAAGCAATTTTGTTTATGGTGCCGGTGGCAATTGCGCCTGCTATTGAACACATTGGTGACATGATGGCAATTAGCCAAGTTACAAAAAAAGACTATTTGAAAAAGCCAGGGCTACATCGCACTTTATTTGGTGATGGGTTAGCCACGTCTGCTGCATCATTATTTGGCGGCCCACCTAACACCACTTACTCAGAGGTAACCGGTGCGGTAATGCTAACTAAAAACTTTAACCCTAAAGTGATGATGTGGACTGCCATTATTGCAATTTGTTTAGCGTTTGTGGCTAAAATGGGCGCGGGTTTGCAAACCATTCCGGTCCCTGTAATGGGCGGCATAATGATTTTATTATTTGGCTCTATTGCCGTTATTGGCTTAAATACCTTAGTTAAATCGGGCGATGACTTAAGCGAACCACGCAATTTAAGTATTGTGGCGCTTATTTTAATTTGCGGTATTGGTGGTATGCACATTGGTAGCAGCCAGTTCAGCCTTGAAGGTGTGAGCTTATGCGCTGTTTTAGGCATAGTATTAAATTTAGTATTCCCAAAAGCACAGAGCAACGAGAATTAAATTTGCACTGTGGTTAAAAATATTGCACCAAAAAAGCGCATTTTAAATGCGCTTTTTTTTTAACCTACTAAAAAGTAACAATAAATAATATTGGTCTAGTAACTGCATTTCCTTATTCATACCCTATAGTTGAATCAGGGATTGTTATATTGGAGGCCAATAGTGTGGATATAAATGCTTTTTTAGTAAAACATCAATTGCCGTTGAAATATCAATATATTAGTGAGCAGTATTTTTCTGTGATTGCTCAGGATATTTTAACCAGCAAAAAAAATGCGCCTTTATTTGTTGCCATCAACGGCTGCCAAGGCTCAGGAAAAACCACGCTTGGTGACTATTTAGTGACTTGGTTTGAGCAAAACACCCACCTAAATTGTGTCGCACTCTCTATTGATGACTTTTATTTATCAACCCAAAAACGTCAGCAGCTAGCACAAGATGTGCATTGTTTATTTGCCACCCGTGGAGTTCCAGGCACACATGATGTTGCCCTTATGGATAAAACCATTAGTCGCTTGTTAAATAAAGAGGTTAATGTACCGCTGCCACGTTTTGACAAACAACAAGATGAACCCGTAGCAAAAAATAAATGGTTAACCAATAGCCAGCCAGTCGATATTGTTATTTTAGAAGGGTGGTGTGTAGCCAGTGAGCCACAGCAGCCTTTTACCTTAATTGAGCCTATTAATGAGCTAGAAAAATCATACGATCAGCAAGGACTATGGCGCCGCTGTATTAATAGCTGTTTAGCCAATGAGTATAAAACCGTATTTAATAAAATTGACTACACAATTATGCTTAAAGCGCCGAGTTTTGACGATGTATTTGCATGGCGACAAGAGCAAGAGCACAAGCTAATCGCAAAACAAGGCCAAGGCGCAGGTACCATGACCGACGAGCAGCTGCTTTGGTTTATTTCTCACTTTGAGCGTATTACCCGAGAAAATTTAAGTACCCTCAGTGCCAAAGCAAATGCGTTAATAGAGCTTGATAGTCACCGTGATGTAGTCGCAATGCAGTTAACTAGCGACAATATTGGTCAGCCCATTATTTTTACCGATTTAGATGGTACGTTATTAAATCATAGAGACTACAACACCGAAGCGGTCGACACTTTATTACAAGAGCTGCAATACAGCGGTGTGCCGGTGGTATTTAACACCAGTAAAACGTTTAGTGAAGTGGTGGCACTGCAACAAGCGCTCAATATTAAACAGCCTTTTATTGTTGAAAATGGCTCGGCTGTCTATATTCCTGAAAATTACTTTACCCTCAGACCCATTGGCTGCAGCGAATACCAAGGCTATTGGTGTTATTCATTTGCGGCGCCCATTAGCAATTTATGGGCTGATTTAACACATTTAAAAAAAGACTACAGCGACCAATATAGTTTATTCAGTGAGTTATCGTGTGAGCAGGTAATGCACATCACAGGGTTAAACGAGATACAGGCGGCGCAAGCACAGAATCGTCAATATTCAGATCCGCTCTGCTGGCATGGCGAAGAGCACAAACTTAACGAATTTATAAACGCAATAACAGTGTACGGCTACGACGTTAAAGTAGGCGGGCGCTTTATCCACATTGGTAAAAATACCGATAAAAGCATGGCGCAGCAATGGCTGGTGAAACAGTTTACTGCGCAGTTTACTAAGCCGCTAAGCATTATTGCGCTTGGGGATAGTGATAACGATAAGCAAATGCTAGAAGAGGCAGATATTGCCATTATTATTGCCAATCCAGAGAGTAAAAAGCCGGTTAAATTAACCCATAACAAAGCGCGTTATTCTCAGTTGCCAGCGCCGTTAGGCTGGGTAGAAGAAATCACTGCATTACCTTGTATTAACAGCATTTTACCCAATTTTGAGGAGTATAGTTTACATGGCTGATTTTTATCAAAATGGCATCATTACAACGTTACATAATATTGCCAACAGACCCGTAGACGATTTAGAAAAAGAGTTGCTGAGTTTTAGTAAGCAGCGACCCATGGGGCTTATTTTGCCCTCATTATTTAGTGAGTTAGAAGGCCCCGCGCTACAAAATATTGTTAAAGAGCTGCAAAAAGTACCTTATTTATCACAAATTACCATAGGCTTAGACAGAGCCGACGAAAGCCAATATCGTTATGCACTGAACTTTTTTAAAGCGCTTGATCAAAACCACAAAGTACTTTGGAACGACGGGCCACGCTTACAAGCGCTCGACAAAGAGCTTCAAGCCTTAGGTGTGGCGCCACGCGAGCTCGGTAAAGGGCGTAATGTGTGGTATTGCATGGGGTATAAATTAGCCACCGCTGAGGTTGAATCAATCGCCTTGCATGACTGTGATATTTTAACTTATGACCGAGGCTTATTAGCGCGGTTAATATACCCTGTGGCACACCCTCGATTTAACTATGAGTTTTGTAAAGGCTTTTACCCGCGTACCGCCAATGGAAAAATTAATGGCCGTGTCTCTCGGCTATTGGTTACTCCGTTATTGCGCTCGTTTAAAACCATTTTAGGCAGCCGTGATTACCTTGAGTACATGGACTCGTTTCGCTACCCATTAGCGGGTGAGTTTTCGTTTAGGCGCGATGTATTAAACGATATTCGTATTCCTAGCGACTGGGGATTAGAAATTGGCGTATTAAGCGAAATGTACCGTAACTATTCTCATAACCGATTATGCCAAGTCGATATTGCCGATAACTACGATCATAAACATCAGGAATTATCGCTCGACGACCAAACCGCTGGCCTTTCTAAAATGTCGATTGATATCACCAAAGCACTATTTAGAAAATTAGCAACGCAAGGGGTTACCTTTACCAGCGAAACTATTCGCTCATTAAAAGCCACATATTACCGTATTGGTTTAGATTTTATTGAAACCTATCATAATGATGCACTAATGAACGGTTTAACCCTGGATATTCACCAAGAAGAAAAAGCCGTTGAAATGTTTGCGCAAAATATCATGAATGCCGGTCAGCACTTTTTAGAAAACCCAATGGAAGCACCCTTTGTGCCGAGTTGGAATCGTGTGGCCTCGGCAATGCCAGACGTACTTGAGCGTTTAAAAGAAGCCGTTGAGCTAGATAACGAACAATACAGTTAACATCATTAAACGAGGCGCCTGTGAATATAGTTAAAGAACTTTTTTTTCAACGAGTTGAACAACATTTACATGCTATTTATCAAGATGTTGAATTACCGATAGCAATAAGCGAATTGACTGAAGAATTGATCACCTTAATTTTAGGTGATAACCCACTTCGCGATCCCACGCCACACACTAACCGCTGGGATGAGCAAGATGTTGTGCTAATTGCCTATGGCGATTCGATAATAAACCATGAAGACAGTGATTTAGCCGTAGGCACCCCTTTAGAGGCGCCTTTAAAAACCTTGCATCGCTTTATAAAAGAGCAGTGCGATCATCAGCTTAATGCACTGCACATTTTACCCTTTTATCCGTATAGCTCAGATGAAGGATTTGCGGTAATGAACTATGCACACGTTAATGAAGCGCTGGGTGACTGGCAAGACATTAACGCGATTGCAAAAGATGTAAAACTGATGGCGGATTTAGTCATTAATCATTGCTCTAGTCGAAGTATTTGGTTTGAAAACTTTTTAACTGATACACACCCCGGAAAAGATTACTTTAAAACAGCCAGTTTAACTGACGATTTAAGCCAAGTAGTTCGTCCTCGTACATCGCCACTATTAAATACGGTAACAACAACCAGTGGTGAAAAACATGTATGGTGCACATTTAGTCATGATCAAGTGGATTTTGATTTTGAAAATCCCGAGGTGTTAAAAGAGTTTGTCGGCATTATTCGTCATTATTTAGACAACGGTATTCGCTTATTTCGCCTTGATGCTGTGGCCTTTTTATGGAAACAACTTAATACCAGTTGTATAAATTTACCGCAAACCCACGAAGTAGTACGTTTATTACGAACGCTGATTGAGCATGCCGAGCCAAGTGTGGTGATCATCACCGAGACTAATATTCCCAATCAGGAGAACTTGTCTTACTTTGGTAATGCCAACGAAGCCCATGCAATTTACAACTTTGCCTTGCCGCCGTTGTTGTTGCATACCTTACTTAGTGGCGATAGTACGGCGCTTAAGCATTGGATGATGAGTATGCCGCCTGCACAAAACGGCACTGCGTATTTTAATTTTATTGCTTCTCACGATGGCATTGGTTTAAGGCCAATTGAAGGCTTGCTGCAACCCAGTGAGGTTGCTTCATTAGTCAGTACCACCATGCAGTTTGGTGGGCGCGTTTCAATGCGTACTAGTCACGATGGCACACATACCCCGTATGAGCTAAATATTGCCTTGTTTGATGCCTTACAAGGGACGCATAATGGCGCGGATAAATTTGGCCTTGAGCGCTTTTTATGTGCTCACGCCATTATGTTTGCAATGGAGGGGATCCCAGGGCTGTATATACATAGTTTACTTGGCACCACTAATGACTATGAACGCTTTGATAATTCGCAGCACAATCGCGCCATTAACCGTCATCGCTGGCAAGAGTCAAAATTATTAGCGGCAATTGCAGAAAAATATAGTCATCATCATCAAGTATTCAACGGAGTAAAACAGTTATTAGCAGTGCGTAAAAGGCAAGCGGCATTTCATCCTAATGCAACACAGTTCACTTTGCATTTAGGAGAGGGGTTATTTGGTTTTTGGCGACAAAGCATTGACCGCCAGCAAAGTATTTTTTGTATTTATAATATCAGCAGTCAGCCACAAAGCTTAACCTTGGCCGATTTGAACTTAATAAATACACAGCAATGGTATGAGCTGCTCTCTAAAACAGTGCTGGATGAAGAGCTTAAAACTATGCAATTAGCACCGTATCAAACACTCTGGTTATCTAATAGAGCATAAATAACGACGTTTAAAGTAATCAATGTAACTGTAAAGGGGCTTTACAGTTACATTACTCAAGCGCGAGTAGTAAGTTCTCTATAGTAAATTCAACTTTGTCTGGGCGGGTTTTACTAAACTGCGAAAAGTCTATTTCGGCTAGATTATTCGCATTAATTGCATTATATAAAGGCTTATTTGTATCGTTGAGTGGCTGAAAAATATCATTAGTGCTGTGAAAAAGTGGCCAACGCTTTAAATCAGTATGGTTATCAAATAAGTTTATAATTGCATGAGCCCCTAATAAAACATGACCCCCTATCGATATATCAAGCGCGTATGCGTTATTAGGCGCAGAATCCCAGTTAATCCCACCCACAAAAACCTGCGATTGTTTGTTTAGTTGGGTTAATGCTCTTTTAGCACCAAACGCAATGGCATCATTAGCGCACCAAATAATGTTAATTTCAGGCGCAAGTTGCATATAGGCCATGGTTTTTATATAGCCTTCTTGCTCAGACCAATTTGCAACCTCTTTAGCGGTTAAGGTTACTTTGGGTGTTTGCGCTAAAAAATCCATTAACCCTTGGGTACGTAAAGTGGAAGCAGGGGTTGTGTAGTCCCCTAGTAAAGCTAATGTATGAGCTGGCGTTTTTGTTTTATTGGTAAACTTTTTATAAAGCTGCTGCATCAATGATTTACCTGCAACACGATTATTTGGGGTAATACTGCCGACCACATTGACGCCATTTTTTTGCAATTGCTCGAGAGACGCAGGGGAAGGGCGATTTAATAAAAAATAAATGGGAACCTTGTTACTGTCTATTTTAGATAGGTATTGGCTGGTGACATTTTTTTCGTTTACTAATATCAGATAATCAGGCTTATCGTTAATGGCCTGCTGGATCAGCTCTTTCATTAAAATATGATTTCGGTTGGCGTACTTTATAGTTAATGTCACATCTAAATCAGTGGCAGCATTTTGCATAATTTTAGAAACATGAAACCAAAAATCACCTGTTTTATTGCTCTCAGCCTCAATGGAATTTGAAAAGCCAGGATTGATGAATATGATCTCTAAGGCATTAATACTGTAACTACTGAATAGCAGGCAGGTATAAGTTATCAGGCGGTATAATTTAAACAAAGGCATATGTTTCTCTATAGATTTTATAAAGCTCGATTTTTACCTTGCTAACTAGCTCCGTGGTGACATCTAAGCGTTATGCTATATAATACCCCAGTAAGTTTAGCATGTATGCAGCAATTAATTTTTTAGGATTTATGAATGAAAGCAGTTTTATTGTTAATAGTATTACTCTTTAGTCAAACAGTTGCCGCTAATGACGTAAGTGATTTAGAAAAGACCATGAAAAATATTGGGCTGGCTTATAAACAAAGTGTTGAAGCAACCCAGCTGCAAGAATTTAATGGTGCTATCGATCAATTTATTGGATTGATAGAGCAAGGTAAGAAAGCCAAATTTTATAAAGAAGCTCAGAAGTCGGTGCAAGGGCTCGATAAAGTACTGGTTCAAGCTCAGTTGGCAAAAAAAGTAGCGAATGAGCAGGGACTCGAAGCTGCAAAAAAACCACTTAAAGCCATCGATAATTTACGCAAAAAATATCATAAATTACATGAGCCTCCAGGCTTTTTTGAATTACTGTTTGGAAAATAAGGATTAGCAATGGAAATTTCAGTTTCAATGTTAGACGGTCAAAAGTTGAGTGCTAAGTTTGGTGAGCATGAAGTAATAAGCGATCAAAGCATCAATGCCGGTGGTGGGGCAGAGCACCCAGAACCATTTGACTATTTTTTGGTTAGCATGGTTTTGTGCGCTGGTTTTTATGCGCGTAAATTTTGTCAGCAAAGAGAGATCTCAACCGACGGCATGACGCTGACACAAAATAACGAGAATGTAGATGAAAACGGTAAAAAACGTTTTTCTATTGAAATTGGGTTGCCTGAAGGTTTCCCCGATAAATATAAAAAAGCACTTATTGCTGCTGTAAATACATGTACCGTGAAAAAGGTTATTCAGGCAGTGCCTGAGTTTTCTGTTGAAGTAAAGTAAATACCCTTTAACAATAATGCCGAGTAATAAACTCGGCATTATTATTTTATCCCACTATTTTTTCTTCATACCCTGTACGGCCTTAAATCTAGGATTATCTTTACATATCACGAACACGCGCCCTTTACGCTTTACAATTTGACAACCAGGTCGTTGCTTTGCGCTTTTTAATGAACTTAATACTTTCATTTGCTTTCCTTTTTAGCCGAAGATAAGTTTTTAAAACGACGATTAAATTGCGCAACGCGGCCATCAGATGCGAGCGTTTTTTGTTTGCCTGTATAAAATGGGTGTGAGTCAGATGAAACATCAATAGGCACATAGGGATATGTATTACCGTCTATTTCGATAGTGCGGTCGGTTTTGATGGTTGAACCTATAATGAAATATGAATCGGCTGCAGTATCATGAAAAGCAACCACATGGTAATCAGGGTGAATATTTGGTTTCATTAAACGCCTTTAATGTTATGTGATAGTATATCATTTAATTTAGCGCATTTAATTTCCCTTTGCAAATCATTTTAAATAGCTTGAACTTTGGTTAAATTGTCTTTAATGCACCGTAATTGCTGGGTATTTGCACAATCTAGTCAAAAAATAAGCACTTAGATCAAAAGTACTGGCTATTAGTATTTAGGCTGCTATAACTAGTTTCAGCAAAAAAAATAATAAAAATTTAAACACGTAGAATAGAGGTAGTTTATGAGTGACGCTCAAACGAAACAGGACCAAATCGACCAAGGAGTTATGGACACTCTTAGGGAGCGCGATCATAGTGTATTGGCAAAACAAGTTGACTCACTCGCATGTTCTCATAACGATATCATTGAATTGCTTGCTCATTATTTAGCATTAAGCGAACAAGAAGATGATGAGTTATTTGATGACTGGTTTGACTCTCTTTCAAAAGAACAACACACCGTGCTAAAAGTATTTGAAGTATATCGCGGACAGTATGAGCACCAAAACTAACTGTTTGTATTAGGCATATTAATTAGTCATTATACTAACACTGGCTATACGATTGTAATTTAATGTTATAAAGGCATTGTTTTTATAGATAAGCGAAATAATTAATTACACTTATTCAATACAATAGTATGTACTTTGTCCCTTGATTATTTTTAAACTAACTAATTGATGTTTAAAGCTTTATAATAAGTTAAACTACATTTAGTGTTAAAATAGTAGTTTCGGCTCGTAGTTGAACTACCATTAATAAGTTGAAATAAGAAAGGGATAATTCAGCATGCAACATTTAAATGAAATACTCAGCAGAAACAACGTCAAAATAATTGGCAAGGGTAATAAAACCTTGGTGTTGGCTCACGGATTTGGTTGCGACCAAAACATGTGGCGATTTATTATTCCTGCCCTTGAACAACATTTTACTTTAGTGCTGTTTGATTATGTAGGCTCAGGTAACTCTGATGTGTCTAAATATAATAAACAGCGCTACTCAACCCTTGATGGGTATGCCAAAGACGTACTAGAAATATGTGCCGCACTTGAACTTACCGATATTACATTTATAGGCCACTCGGTTAGTGGCACCATTGGCGCACTTGCTGCCATTGAGCAACCAGAGCTATTTTCTAAGCTGGTTATGGTGTGCCCCTCACCGTGCTTTTTAAATTTACCCCCTGATTATTTTGGTGGATTTGAAAAACAAGACCTTCACGAATTACTAAACCTAATGGATAAAAATTACATTGGTTGGGCAAATTATTTAGCGCCTCTAGTAATGGGCAACTCTCATCCAGATGAATTTATAGCGGAACTATCGGGAAGTTTTTGCTCAACAGATCCCCTTATTGCAAAAACCTTTGCAGAAGCCACGTTTTTATCCGACTACCGTTTTATACTTGAACATATAAAACAGCCTACTTTAATTTTACAAAGTGAAAATGATGCTTTAGCCGCGCCTTCTGTTGGGGAGTTTGTAGCGAATGAAATTTCAAATGCAACACTTAAGGTTATTAGTGCGCATGGCCACTGTATTCATATGACGCACCCAGAAACAGTCAGCCGTTTAATTTTTGATTTTGTGAGTTAGCCACATGTCACTTGATAAAGTAGATGAAAAGCTTGCTGATTATTCCGCAGATCACTTTTTAAATGGTGCATTAGTGACAAATGCAGATAACATTATTGTTTATGCAAATACTTATTTTCAAAAGGAATTACAGTGGAATTGTAATGAGCTTATTGGCAAGTCGGTTGATAAAATTATAACTAAATCATCAAAAATATTTTTACAAAGTTATGTGCTTCCTACCTTACTGCATGAAAAAGCGTGTCAAGAAATGCAGTTAATTATGCTCAGCGCCCAAGGCGAGCGTATGGCCGTTACCGTTAATGCTCAGCTTGATGAAAAGGGCTATATATACTGGAGCTTTTTTAACGCGACTCAGCGAGATAAGCTTTACGACGAGCTGATTAAAACACGGGAAAAGTTAGAAGCGCAAACTGAACGCTTACAATCTTTAGCGTCTACCGATGAGTTAACCAATTTATTAAATAGAAGAGAGATGAATTGCCGCAGCGTGCTGTTACTCGAACAGGCTATGCGATCAAAGCAGTCGGTTGCATTGTTAATTATCGATATTGATAATTTTAAAGTCGTTAATGATACCTTTGGGCATTTAGAAGGGGATCGAGTTTTAAAAGAGTTGGGGCAACGTCTTAAACATTTTGGTCGACAAACCGACCTTATTTCTCGTTACGGCGGTGAAGAGTTTTTAATTATGGTGCCAGATACAAATAAAGCAGATACTTTGTCATTTTGCCAAAGGCTGCATTTATTAATTGCTGAAATTAAAGTAGGTAATCGCCCAGTAACCGCCAGTATTGGGGCAAGTTTGAGTACTGCGAAAACGACGTTTACTGATTTATTTGCCCAAGCCGATAATGCGGTATATGAAGCCAAAGAGCGCGGAAAAAACAGAACCCAATTATACGATAACCCCTAACTAAATAGAGGTAAACTCAACAAGGTATTGAGTTGAGTTTACTCAAAAGATGGCAGTTATAGTTGGTATTATTGCTCTACACAATTATTTTTTGCTAATGGCGATGCCAATACGGTATCGGGGTGCCAAATTCTATCCCATATTTTAGGTAGGTTGTTTAAGTTGGGTCTTTGACTTATTTTTTCAAAATTACCGACACTGATTGCTGAGCCATCTTTCTGACCGACAACAAAATTAAACACATAAGCACACTCCATGCCCATGCGTAAATCAGAGAGAATAACTTTGTCTTGCTGCTCGCGAACGGAATAAAACCCTTTTGTAAACCACTGCAAGCGTTTAACACCCCATTCATTTTTAATCTCGTTTAGTAAAGAAGGGGTTGTTTGGTATGCATTTAAGGTAACCTCGTTGGGTGTATCAAACACCGATGCATAGCCTTCATAATATTTCCCATCCGACATCACAACCACCCGCCAAAGTAAAGTAGTAAACGGTGCTGGAGTGCTAATGTATTCATTGACTGTGATGTCTCTGTTTTGTAGCGCAGTGTTGACTTTATCGTCAATAACAACTTTAAGAATAAGCGAACAACATAAATAGAGAGTACTTACTGTGAGCGTAATTGCGTTAATTTTGTAGGCGGTTGGGGCGGTTATTTTTGGTATTAAAGTGCCTATAACCCCTACTAATAGCGGTAACGTGTAGAGGGGATCAATAATAAACATATTTGAAATTGCAAACGGATGCTCTGTAAGTGGCCACATTAATTGCGTACCGTACACAGTAAGTGCATCCAATAGTGCATGGGTTGATAAACACAAAAACACTAACCAAAACCAACGTGTTTTATACGCTTGCATGCCAGTGTGTATTTTTAAAATTAGCCAAACAATCAAAGGGCTAATTAACAAGTGCACAAAAAATGAATGGCTAAAGCCACGGTGATAAGTAAATGCTTCAACACTGCCGCCATAGGGTAAAAACACATCTAAATCGGGTAAAGTGCCCAAAATAGCGCCCCATAACACCGCTTTGCGGCCCACTTTGTTACCTAATACTGCGTACCCTACGGCGCTACCTAACGCAACTTGTGTTAAAGAATCCATACTACCTCATCTAAATAATGCAACTGCAATGTTTATACTCAGCTTAATCTTAAAACCGTCAATAATGTAAATTATTTCATTAAGTTGCTCTTTAAACTCAATTTAAAAGTGATTTATAAACTCAGTCGCGGTTGTATAAAATCTAAAAATGCAACGATACGGGAAGAAACCGCCTCATTTTTGTAATAAACGCCATAAATAGATTCTCGATTATTTGGGCTACTTACGCTGTGAGGTAAAACTTCTATTAATCGTTTTTTGGCTAAATCTTCTGCAATCATAAATTGTGAGAGAAGTGCTATGCCTTGATCAGCAATACATAAATGCCTAATGGTTTCGCCGCTGCTAGCCCTTAAATCAAAGTGCAGCGATTGCTCATGCTTCAAGGGCCATTGATTAAGAGTATTGGGTTCACTGAAACCAATTAGGTTATGGTTTTTAAGATCTGAAACTTGCTGTAACGGTGGCGCATTTTTTAAATAATCAGTGCTTGCGACCAATTTTAATTTACTTTGGCCTAATTTACGCGCATGCAGGTTTGAATCTTTTAAGTCTCCAATGCGAATAGCTAAATCTGTTTTGCGCTCAAGTAAATCAATAATATTGTCGTGTGAGGTAATATCGAGCGTGATTTGCGGGTATTGCTTTTTAAACTCATTAACTAGTGGCGCTAGTTGATGCAAAACAAAAGGGCTTGCTGCATCTATACGCAAGTGCCCGCTAGGTGCTTGCTTTAGTAGCTTTATTGTTTCTTCCCCTAAGAGCAGCGTGTTTAAAGCCTTTCGCGCATATTCTATGTATATATGCCCTTCCTCGGTCAGTTCTAAGCGCCGAGTTGTTCTGTTTAGTAATGTGCAGTTTAGCCTGCTTTCAAGACGAGATAGTGCTCTTGAAACTTTAGCTACATTTAAATCAAGTAAACTAGCCGCACCGGAAAAACTGCCACAATCAACAATGGTAATAAACATTTCTAGATCTTCAGTTTTAGCTTGAACAGGCATAAATTCACTCATTTATATTTGCAAAATAAACAAAAGTATTTTGCCATTTATGCCATTTATTGCAAAGGCATTTTTACTCACACTGTACATCTATTTTAAAAATGAGGATGTAACTATGCCATTGGCTTTATGGGCGCTTACCTTAAGCGCATTTGCAATTGGAACAACAGAGTTTGTTATAGTGGGTTTAGTGCCAACTATTGCAAACGATTTAGGCGTGAGCTTACCATCAGCAGGCTTACTAGTGAGCTTATATGCGGTTGGTGTAGCTATTGGCGCACCGGTTCTCACTGCATTAACGGGTCGCTGGAGCCGAAAAGTGGTACTTATAAGTCTTATGGGCTTATTTGTTATGGGTAACTTATTAGCTTGGCAAGCCCCTAGCTACGAAACGTTAATAATAGCACGCATTTTAACTGGACTTGCTCACGGTGTATTTTTCTCTATTGGCTCAATGATAGCGACAAGCTTAGTAAGTAAAGATAAAGAGGCTAGCGCCATTGCAATTATGTTTACCGGCCTTACGGTAGCGCTAGTAACGGGTGTGCCATTAGGTACTTGGATAGGGCAGCACTTTGGTTGGCGCGCTACATTTTTAGTGGTGTCATCACTTGGTATTATCGCTTTAATTGGAAGTGCTGTATTAGTACCTAAAAATTTAAAGCAATCAATACCGGCAACCTTTAAAGAGCAACTTCAAGTTGTTACTAAACCTAGATTACTGCTTGTGTATTTAATGACAATTTTAGGCTATGGCGGCACGTTTACTGCGTTTACTTACTTGGCCCCCATTTTAGAGCAGCAGACTGGATTTGCATCTTCAACAATTGGCATAATTATGCTGGTATATGGTGTCTCAGTGGCTGTTGGTAATATATGGGGTGGAAAATTAGCTGACAAGCGAGGCCCGATCAGTGCGCTGAGCATTATTTTTAGTGCACTTACTGTAATTCTACTGATATTTACTTTTACCATGGAGTCAAAGGTTGCTGCCGTATTAACCATATTAGTTTGGGGGGCATTTGCATTTGGTAATGTACCTGGTTTGCAGCTTTATGTTGTTAAGCAAGCTCAGCAACATACTCCTAACGCAGTCGATGTTGCATCTGGATTAAATATAGCAGCATTTAACATTGGCATAGCATTGGGTTCTATTACGGGGGGCCTTGTAGTAGAGCACATGGAACTAAAAGATACCGCATGGATTGGCGCCGTTGTTTCATTGCTGGCTTTAATAGTCACCCGGTACAGTGGCAGGCTAGATAAACAAAATGTTCAGGCTAAATAAAGCGAAACTTATGTAGGTTAGTCTTGAAATAAAAATGAATGACCTCAGTATTTTCATGAGGTCGAAATTTTAAATCAAAAAGTAATCGGTGTATTTAGTAAACACGACGTTTGAATTTTAAACCAATTATTTAATAAGGATAAAGCTATGACACAACGTGTAATTGAAATGCCAGACTTAGGTATGGGTACTTTTCGTTTAGAAGGTAAAACTGCTTATGAATCTGTAAAAATGGCGTTAGAAGTAGGATTTCGTCATATTGATACCGCGCAAATTTATGGCAACGAAGAGCAAGTCGGCCAAGCCATTAAAGACAGTAATATTCCCAGAGATGAGTTATTTATTACTACCAAAGTATGGAACAATAAACTCAATAAAAACGACTTTATCGCAAGTGTAGAAAAGTCATTAGAAAAGCTGCAAGTTGACTCGGTTGATTTATTGCTAGTTCACTGGCCTGCACCATCAAACAATGAGCCTATGAGCGAATACCTGACTGAGCTACTAAAAGCTAAAAAGTTAGGGTTAACCAAACATATAGGTGTATCAAACTTCACTATTGCGAACTTAAAAGAAGCGATGCAAACGTTAGACTCGCGTGAAATATTTACTAACCAAGTAGAAGTGCACCCCTATTTAACCAATACCAAACTGCGCGCCTTTTGTGCTCAACATGACATACATGTAACAGCCTATATGCCGTTTGTGGTTGGTAAAGTGTTAAACGATCAAACCATTATAGATATTGCTAATAAACACGATGCAACGCCAGCGCAAGTGGTTATTGCATGGGAAAATGCGAACGGCATGACCACAATTCCATCATCGACCAAGCGTAAAAACTTAGAAGATAACTTTAACGACAAGGTAAAACTTGATGATGAAGATATAGCGCGAATTGATGGCCTTGATTGCAACGACCGCCAAGCAACGCCTGACTTTGCACCACAGTGGGATCAATAACCAAAAAGCCAGAACTAAAACAGGTGCAGTTGAGCTGCACCTTTATTTTTGAAACAAGGAACACCCATGTTAACGGTAATTGCTACACTATCGAGTGAAAATAGCGATGCAGAGCCCCTCTTAACCGAGCTCGAAAACTTACAACAGTCCTCGCGCCAAGAAGTAGGCTGCCTGCGTTACGAACTATCAGTTAAAAACGAGGCTGAGCAAACCACCTATTTAGTGAGTGAGCAATGGGCGTCTAATGAGCACTTTGAAGCCCATAAAAACGCGCCCCACTTTAAAGCGTTTGGTGATGCAGTCGGTACATTTATTACCTCTACTAATATTGATGTGTATAAAACCATTGGTTAGCAGCACAAAGCTAATGCCCAAGTAGGGGCTGTAACTTACAGCTCCCTTTTTTAATATGATTTCCAAATACTCCCTACAAATATAAGCCATTCTATAAGTATAATGGTGCAACTCACTCAAATCCTCTGCGTGAAGAACTGTCGCCGGAAGAGTCGAAAGAGCGCTTGAAGTGTTTTTTTGAAGATATTGTTTCGATTACTGGAGATACCTAACAATCTGGTACTTACTTTAACTACAAAGAGCTTGCACTTTCATGTCTGTGATTTAAGTTTTGCAACGACATTTATTTAAAATTGAAACTAACCTTCTCAAGTTGCAAGAAATTAAATGTAGAGTTTAATAATAGTAAGTTTTGTAGAACAATTTCAGGATCTTTTTTAGGTTGGGATCATTTAATAAAGTTAATTTATCTCAGGTTATTTATTTAACGTTTTTTTTTAAAATTAATTATGTTATAAAGTTTGTGATGGACTATTTTTTAACAAGGGATTGATATGTCAGAGTTTTTCAGTAATAACTGGGTTGTGATCGCAATCGTCGTTGTTTTTGTTGTTATTTTTTATGCATGGTATGTATCAATTATTACTAAACGAAATGCGATGCAAGAGGCTTTTTCTGGTATAGATGTACAATTGAAAAAGCGAACAGAATTAATTCCTAATATTTTAGCTATCGCTAAAAAGTTTATGAGTCATGAAAAAGAGCTGCTTGAAGAGATAACACGTTTACGCAGCAACATATTACAATCAAGTAGTAATAATGATACTGATGAGCGTTTTAAATTAGAGGGACAGTTGCAAAACTCACTATCGGGTTTAATGGTTGCTGTGGAAAACTATCCAGAACTTAAGTCAGATAAAACTATGCTTGATGCACAACGTACCTATGCTGACATCGAAGAACATATTTCAGCGGCAAGACGCAACTTTAATAGTGCAAATCGAGTACTTAGAAATAGTATTCAGGTGTTTCCTGGGAATATTATTGCAAGCATAATAGGTGTTCGAACTGTTGCTTTCTTTGAGGTCTCAGAGTCTGAACGTCAACCAGTCATTGCCACAGACATATTAGATTCTTAATAAGGATTTGATATGTTGAATAAAATATCAGAATTCACTGATTATTTTGATGCTTTTAAACTACGCTTTGGGCGAAAAAATAAAGAGCTTAATAACGCTTATGCATCAGATGAGTTAAAAAATACATTTGAAAATGACATTAAGCCTCAATTAAAGTCAATTGAGCTAAATCGTGAGTCATTGCATGCAAAATTTATTAAACGTAAGCGTCAGCTAAACTTTGTAATTTTGCCTATCGCGGCTTTGATTACTATTTTTGCTTTATTTGCAGGTGAAGACGGTAGTTTCTTGTATATAATTCCAGTATCTTTTTGTATCGGAACCGGATGGGCATACAAGCCAGCGCTTGATTATGTTCGTCATTATAAACTTAAAGTAATGCCAATCCTTGTGAAAATGTATGGCGACTTTACTTATTCACTTAAATCGAATTTACAAGCAAACGACATCAAAAATTTAGCTATTGCTCCTAATTTTGATTATCTAAAAACTGAAGACTGCGTAACAGGAAAGATAGACGACATTGGATTTGAATTTACTGAGTTAACTCTTCATAAAAGAAGTAAAAATGGTAGTAATAGAGTATTTAAAGGGTGTTTAGTCTTACTTACAATGCCTTTTAATTTTAATTCACATACGCTTGTGAAACATGATCATGGCAAGGTATTAAACTGGCTCACTAAAGATAACAAAGCAACTGAGAAAGTCGCCCTAGAAAACGTCGACTTTGAAAATAAATTTGAAGTTTATTCAAATGATCAGGTTTTAGCGCGTTATATTCTAACACCGGTTATGATGGAACAACTGCTGTCGTTATTATACGCCTTTGTTATGAAAGTTAATGCTACTCAACTTGAATGTGAATTTGTTGGCAATAAAGCCGTATTTTTTATTCGGCATACAGAAAACCTCTTAGAGCCAACTTGGATCGACCAGTCTGCATTTGAAATTAATGCGTTACCACTTATTGAACAAGAGTTGGCCTTGCTCATATCAATAGCAAAACAATTGAATCTAGACCTAATGGCAGCTCGTAGAGTCTCAAAAGAAAATAACTTGGACAGTAAGTCTTAATATAGGTCCTAAAGCTCCACTACAGCTAAGTTCTTATCGATTTACCTCGAATAGAAGAAATATAGCCATAACTTAGGGCTCTCAAATACGGTTAATATTCTCACATAATTCGTTACTGCTATAGGGATTAAAAACAATCAAGCTGAGCAAACAATAAAAGCACAAAAAATGTGTTCAGGGCTTTAGCAGCATTCAAATAACAACCTTAAATAGCTAAACTCCTCAGCCAAACACGACCCTTTACTTAATCGATAAGTCGTATTTTAAAATAAGGGCATCAATATAGCGGCTACGTAATGTGAGTTGCTTTTCGTGATCGGCGCCATGGCTAAGGGCTTTATTTAGAAGCTTCATAGCAGGGTGAATGCGGATGCGTTCATCCTTATCTAAACTGGCTTTGCTGCGCAGCTCGGTTATATCGTCTACTAATAATCTGCCAATATCCACAGCCACAATTTCATCAATTAGGCCATTTTGGGTAAGCACCCCATATTTACTGCATAAAAATTGTTGCCACACTTGCTGTAAATGTTCATCTATTTCACAGCCAAACAATTCTTCGTTAAATATAAAGCCTTGCTGTGCAAGCTTAGCCAAGCACTGGGTATAGTGCTGAGCAAACAAATTAAAAGCTTGGTTAGATGATTCAATTTTTTGTTTAACTAATCCTTGCCCCCAATTTACACAACCTCGGGGATAATAATCGTCGTATTCTTCACATTCATACAACCCTGAATAAGAGCTGCAGCTCATTTGATTTTTAATGCAATAACTGGGTTTAGGGAAAATGCTCTGTGCTTGCCAATTTTCAAGAGTTTCAGTGTCTATGTTGAGTGCTTGGCATAACTCATCAGTGTGATAAAAGTGAGTGCTTAAATAGTCAGATAAACGCATAGTGGCTCGCTTAATAGTAAAAAACAAAATACTGTTTATTTATACAGTTATTTATTTTGTATCATCAAACTCAATAACACAAGCCATTTTATAATTAAATACTGGCTATCACTGCAAATAGCGCGGTAAATATGGTACAAATAGGGCAAGTATTAATAACAATGATTTTTTTATGCGCACCCTAGAACAAATTAAACAAGCAAGCCTTATTACTGCAATTAAAACACCTTACTTAGCCAATGGTGAGATCGATCTTGCAAAGTATGATGAACTCGTTGAAATACAAATTGCAGCGGGTGTTGACGGCATAGTTGTTGGTGGCACCACCGGTGAAGGCCAGTTAATGAACTGGGAAGAGCATTTAATGCTAATTGCGCACAGTGCCAATAAATTTGGTGAGCAATTACTGATTATAGGTAACACCGGTAGTAACAATACGCGCGAAGCAATTAAAGCAACAAAATATGGTTTTGCCAGCGGCATGCATGCCTCATTACAAATTAACCCTTACTACGGGCGCACATCAATTGCCGGTGTTAAAGAACACTTTAAACGTGTGCTTGATATTGGTCCGGCGTTTATTTACAACGTAGCAGGGCGCACAGGCCAAGACCTCACCCCTGATATTATTGAACCACTGGCCCAGCATGAGCACTTTATTGGTGTTAAAGAATGTGGTGGCAATGAGCGTATAGCGCACTATGAACAACAAGGTATTGCGTGTTGGTCTGGTAATGATGACGAAGCACACGATGCACGCCATACTCATAAAGCACATGGCGTTATTTCAGTTACGTCTAACTTGATCCCGGGTTTGTTCCGTCAATTAATGGATAGCAAAAATGATGCGCTTAATAATTCATTACAACCATTAATGAACTGGCTGTTTTGCGAGCCAAACCCAATTGCCATTAACACCGCGATGATCATGACAGGCGCGGTTAACCCAGTGTTTAGAATGCCTTATGTGCCGCTTAGCGATGAGCAACAGCAACAAGGTGAAACCCTAATTAATCAGCTTAATGAGCAAGATTTTGTCGGTAGTCGAGCGCAGTGTGTGGATATTAGTAAGGTTTTGATTTTATCTTAAACTGTTAGACTATTTATTAAATACTAAATTTTCAAAGCAGCCTACTGTGAACACAGAGGCTGCTTTTTATATTATTGCCAATAGTAGTTGAGTTTAAGCTGCCACATAACTGAATTAGCGTGAGTGACCGCTAATCTAATATCAATATCTTGGCTAATAGGCACTGCCAGTTCTAGTTTGGTTTGCGCAGAGTTTTTAGCATTTAAGAATGACTTTTCGTAGGATGCTCTGAGTTTAATACCTGAGTCAGTACCAGTAATAATCCCCACTTCTCCCGACGAATAATAAAAGTGGCTGTTTTTAGCTAAATCACCTAAATAACCATTAATTAAGCTATAGGCTAAGGTGTTGTTGCTAAATTGCCAAGCTTGTCCGGCTCCCCCCATAACAAAGCTACGTTTACAGGTTCTGCACAGTGCTGGTTGTCTGTCGAATCCAACATTAATTTTCCACGACCACTTAGATTCATTAGCCCAAGATAATTGGTTTGGATTGAATGACTCCAAATCTAATAAATGAACTTTGTTTATGTAAGTTTCGCCATCAGTAAACATCAGCTCGGTATCTAACATTTCTAAATTAGAAAATGGAATGCGGGCAATATCAGAGGCAAGGGTATCAAAATAACTCAACCTAAAACCCAAAGTGTACTGTGTTTGCTCAGCCGTGTGCACCGCAGAAACTGAGCTATTAGAGGGCTTTTGCCCTTGATGTGGTGGCTGTTGGGTAAATTGAAATTTTACTTTGTTTTCGCCCATTGGCAGCTTTAAGCGCGCTTTAATAAGTGCATTCTTTAACTCACTTATTTTTACTGGGGTTTGCTTTTGAATTTGTTTTACTTGTACGAGTTCAAATAAAGCGCCAATAATGGCTTTTTGAGAGTGTACTGGCAAAGCTAAAAACGATTCGTTTTTAAGTACAGGTGATTCGGCAAAGATTTGTTTTGCAAAGCTGAGCTCTTTTTCACTTAAAAATTGAACATGCTTGGTAAATACAGTGTCGCGCGAGGGGGTAAATGTGATCTTTTTAACCGCCGATTGGCCTTGGTAAGTGGCCGTGTTTAATCTTGAAAAAATAGTGGCTGGTATTACCCAAGGAGCGCCTTCGCTGGTTAGTTGATCGCCAATAACAAGTTCAATAATTTGAGCAAGATGAAACGCGCAGTTTTCATCGGCAAAGTAATAATCAAATTCAGTGCCTAAAATTTCCCATAAGTGATTAGCAATAAAAACCACATCGCGCTCGTTTAGATTGAGGGTATATTCCCATAAATCTCTTAATTCTATTTCACCATAGTTGTGCTGGTGGCGATAAAACAATTGATCTGAAAAACCGGCTTTATAACCACCAAACAAGCCCTTGATAATATACACCAAGCCGTTTTCATTGTCTGGAACGTGTGCGCCATAGTTAATACTGTAATCTAATAATTTGTTTTTTGATTCGGTCGAGCGATTAAGTTTAAGTAATAAATGACCATATAATGATGCGGGATTACTCATATAACCAGATGCAAATATTAAACTAACAGAGTGAATTGCTTGTTGCTCTCGCCATTGCTTTAATTTTGGGCACTCTGCAGCTGGCATTGAAAAGGTTAAACCTTGCTCTTTGAGCCATTGGTAACGAGCAGGGTAGCGACATGGCATTGAGGGCTGGTTATTAAAAGCATGGATTGTTGCTTTTAATTCGGCAGCCGGATCAGTACGTCCGTTATCTGCAATAAAAAATGAGTTAGTAATATAACTGATGGTAGCTGGTTGGTTTTTGTAATGCCCTAATTTCAACCATATTGGGTGTTTGGCTAAAACAGAGATAGATTGCGTGGCAGAGCTTGAGAAAGAGATGAATAAAAAAGCACTAATTAAATAAAATAGAGGTTTCATTGTTTAACCAAAAAAAAAGGGCTGTTAAGCCCTTTAATTATTAGATTGCAGCGCATTGAGATGAAAAGTTAGTTGTAATTTTACCTTCAACTAATTCATAAAATGCTTGTGCATTGTCTATTGGCGCGTTTGCGTAATCGTTACGTACCGAAGTGATAATTTGTTGATGTGCAGTTACATCACAACCACGTACGTTAAGCATTGCAGCGATATACTCGCCTTCACCCTGTGCTATTTCTTGTTCTAATACAGGAAAAGTTTGTTGAATAAACTGCGCTGTTTTTACGTTAGCGCCTTCACAACTTTCTACTGAAGAGATGTTAGAAGACACTGCAGTTGTGCCTAAATCCCAAATAATATTAGAAATTGCTGCAGCAACGCCATTATCTGGGAAAACCATCGCGCCAATACCACATTGTTGCCATGGGTTGATGCCACTTTTTGCTTGTGACGGCATTGAAACAAACGCGCTTACTAATACCGCAGCAGTTAAACATCTTTTTATCATTATTAATTTCCTTTAATTTATATTCACCCAACAAAATGGGCGGGAAAGTGTACCTGCTTTTTTTATTTAAATGCAAATGGTTATGTAACACAATGTAAAAGAACGGTGTAAAGTTTATAAAATCGCAATAAAGAAGTGAATAAGCGAGGATTAATATTGCGAGTTAAAATCATTTAGCTAACTCAAACAGCGTCTAATAATAGCTAATTACCCCGCATTTTATAAATTAGTGGTTTCTGGTGTTTAAAACTAACTGTTTAAGCGATTTTACTGTATAATTTGCGACCCTTGATAATGTGGCCGCAGGTTATACAGCAATGAATTTTAAATCTTTTAGTTTTGCCCCTGAACTTATTCAGGCGTTAGACGAACTTAATTACCACACCCTTACGCCCATTCAGCGCGCAGCTATTCCGGCTGTTCGTAAAGGTAAAGACGTTTTAGCGAGTGCTCAAACCGGCACAGGTAAAACCGCTGCCTTTGCACTCCCTATTATCCAAAAGTTATTTGAGTCAGATAGCAGTACTACGAATGCGCCAAGCGCCTTAGTCCTTGCACCTACGCGTGAGCTTGCTGAGCAAATAGCGAATAACTTTAAAGACTTTGCTAAGTACACTTCGCTAAAAGTAGTGAGTTTATTTGGTGGTGTTAATACTGCAGGACAAGAAATTGCACTCAAAGAAGGTGTGGATATTGTAGTAGCAACACCAGGGCGTTTACTTGATCATATTCGTTTAGGTAACTTAAGCCTTGCCCAAGTAAAACACTTAGTACTTGATGAAGCTGACCGTATGCTCGATATGGGCTTTATTAATGACATGCAAAGCGTGATAAAAAGCTGTGCTGATGAGCGTCAAATCTTATTGTTTTCAGCAACTTTCCCAGCAGCAATTAAACAATTTGCCTCTAAAGTGCTAAAGCAACCTGAAATTGTGCGTGTTGATCAAACTAACAGCACCGCAAGCACAGTACAACACGTGGTTTACCCGGTAGAAGAGCGCCGTAAGCAAGAGTTACTTTCTGAGCTAATTGGTAAGAAAAACTGGCAGCAAGTGCTGGTGTTTGTAAACATGAAAGAAACCGCAGATGAGCTAGTCACTGAGCTTAACCTAGACGGTATCCCAGCGGCAGTGTGTCATGGTGATAAATCGCAGGGTAACCGTCGTCGTGCGTTACGTGAATTCAAAGAAGGCAAAGTACGCGTTCTAGTTGCAACAGAAGTTGCAGCACGTGGTATTGATATTGACGGTTTACCGCGCGTTATTAATATTGATTTACCTTGGCTTGCTGAAGATTACGTACACCGCATTGGCCGTACAGGCCGTGCTGGTAACCAAGGACAAGCAATTTCGTTTGTTAGCCGCGAAGAAGAAAATATGTTGTTTGAAATTGAAACCTTAATTGGTCAAAAAATTAAACGTGTTTACTTAGAAGGTTACGAAGTAAGTAATCGTGAAGTACTGATTGATAAAATTGGTAAAAAGCCAGCGCATTTACGCCGCACCCGTGCTAATAAGCCATCAGGCCAAGCTACCGGTGAAGCGAGAGCGAAGAACCGTTCGCGTATTTCTAATGTACGTAAAAGCTTAAAAGGCGAAAAGCTATCACTTAAAAAGTAAGATAGCTAAGCCATTAAAAAACCTGAGTTTACTCAGGTTTTTTTATGCCTAATACATTATCGATAATAGCAGCGTACGCATAAGCAGCCGCTTCAGCATTTTGATTAGCAATAACCGACAGCCCAACCGGTAAGTGGCTTACTTTACCTACTGGCAAAGTGATATGGGTTGTTCCTGCAATGGCAGGCAATGAACTACTACTGCCTTTAAAGTTATCACCGTTAATTAAATCGGTTTTCCAGGCGGGCGAAACGGTGGGTGCAATCACAATATCGAGCTTATTATTGCGGTATAAATTGCTAATAGCGCGGTTTGCTAGTGCGCGATAACGCGCCTTGGTTTTTTGATATTGTTGTTTCTCACTCAAATCAACCGCGTTAGCTTGCTGTAAAATATCTTGCTCAAAGTAGAGCATTTCTTGCTGTTTATTTGCGGTATTGAATGCGATTAAATCGTCTAAGCTTTTTACCGTTACTTGCGTTGGTGTTTGGCTTAAATAGTGATTAATTTCGGCTTTAAAGTCGTAAAGCAAGATGGCGTATTCATCAACGTAAAGTGTACTTAAATCATCTTTTACTTCAACATTGACAACGGTATGACCTGCGTCTTTTAATGCTTGTAGCTGTTTAGCGTAAAGTTTTTGTGTTTCCACAGTAAACTTACTGGCAGGTAAAGCGCCTATTCTCAGTGACGGCTTAGGCGCTATACTATCAAGCTTTCTATTTACGTTGAGTGTTGATACATCATTAGGGTCTTCCCCTTGAATGACAGACAATATTGCGAGTGCATCTTTTAAAGAATGTGCCATTGGGCCTACCGAATCTTGGCTACTAGAAAGTGGCACCACGCCTGCGCGCGAAACTTGTCCCATACTGGGTTTTATGGCGTACACCCCATTAACAGATGCAGGGCAGGTAATTGAGCCGTCGGTTTCAGTGCCCAGCGCAATAGGTGCAAAATTTAAAGCAACCGCGACAGCAGAGCCCGAACTTGAGCCACACGGATTACGCGTTACATCATGGGCGTTATGGGTTTGCCCACCTATTGCACTCCAACCAGATGACGAATACGATGAGCGAAAATTAGCCCATTCACTTAAGTTCGCTTTGCCTAAAATAATAGCGCCTGCTTGGCGTAATTGTTTAACCACAAAGGCATCTTTATTGGTAATGTTATTTTTAAGTGCTAATGAGCCCGCTGTAGTGGGTAATGTACCTGTTGTTTCAATGTTATCTTTTAGTAATACCGCAATACCATGTAAAGGGCCTGCCCATTTTCCGGCTTTAAACAGTGCATCGAGTTCTTTGGCTTGTTCAATTGCAGTGGGCTCAATACTAATTACTGCATTATATTTAGGATTGAGCGCGTTTATTCTGTCGATATAAGTGCGGGTAAGCTGTTCAGCTGTAGTGCTATTATTTTTATAGGCGCTGTGAATGTCACTAATAGTTTTAAGCTCTGTATTGTTAGCCGCTGCGTGTAAGTTAGTTATTGTACAAACACATAAGGTTAAAAGTAGCCGTTTTATAATCATTGTTATTATCTATTTTATGGAAACACAGGTTATTTTTAGCACAAAAAAACCTCACATTGTGAGGTTTTTCGATAAAGGTCGATTAAATCGAGTTAGGCGTTTTCTAGCATCGATAACGCAACCGCCTCTGCGGCTTTAATACCATCAATACCCGCTGATAAAATACCACCCGCATAACCCGCGCCTTCACCTGCAGGGTAAAGCCCTTTAGTATTAATACTTTGGAAGGTTTTATCGCGCTTGATACTTATTGGTGATGAAGTACGCGTTTCTACCCCAGTGAGTAAGCCATCATTAGTTGAAAAACCACGAATTTGCTTGTTAAAAGCAGGAATTGCTTCACGCAAGGCTTCAATCGCAAAAGGAGGTAATACGTTGCTCAAATCAGTCAGTTTTATGCCCGGCGTATACGAAGGCTGTACATCGCCTAAATTAGCCGATGATTTACCTTTTAAAAAGTCGCCAATAAGCTGTGCAGGGGCATCGTAGTTTTTACCACCAAGTTCATAGGCTTGCTCTTCTAGTTTACGCTGTAAATCAATGCCGGCTAGGGGATGTCCAGGGAAGTCTTTTTCTGGCGAAATACCCACTACAATAGCGCTGTTAGCATTACGTTCACTACGTGAATATTGGCTCATGCCATTGGTGACGACTCGGCCTTCTTCAGATGTTGCGGCAACTACTGTGCCGCCAGGGCACATACAAAAGCTATATACAGTACGGCCGTTATTACAATGGTGTACTAATTTGTAATCTGCAGAGCCTAAAATAGGGTTACCCGCATTATCGCCAAAGCGGCATTCATCAATCATTGATTGCTTATGTTCTATTCTAAAGCCCACTGAAAAGGGTTTAGCTTCAACATAAATGCCTTTATCGTGGATCATTTTAAACGTATCGCGGGCACTGTGGCCAACCGCTAATATCACATGGCGAGTTTCGAGCTGTTCACCATTAGAAAGCGTAAGCCCAGTCACTTGGCCGTTGTCTAAATGGATATCGTCAACGCGCGTGCTAAAACGAATTTCTCCACCAAGTTCAATAATACGTGCACGCATTTTTTCAATCATGGTTACCAGTTTAAAGGTACCAATATGCGGCTTACTCACGTATAAAATTTCTTCAGGAGCGCCGGCCTCTACAAACTCAGTAATGACTTTACGACCATAATGTTTAGGGTCTTTTACTTGGCTGTAGAGCTTACCGTCTGAGAACGTGCCTGCGCCACCTTCACCAAACTGTACGTTTGATTCTGTATTAAGGGCCTTTTTACGCCAAAAGCCAAAGGTGTCTTTGGTGCGCTCACGCACTTCTTTACCGCGCTCTAAAATAATTGGGTTAAAACCCATTTGTGCCAACACTAAACCGGCAAATAAGCCACAAGGGCCAAATCCAATTACCACAGGGCGTTCTTTAATACTGCTATTGGCGTGCGCTACAAATTTGTAGTTGGTGTCAGGGGAGACTTTAACGTGTTGGTCTTTTTCAAACGAGGTTAACAGTTGTGCTTCGTTATCCACTTCAACATCAAGCGTGTAAATCAGTAAAATGGCGCTTTTTTTACGTGCATCGTAACCGCGTTTAAACACATTGTAGCTGTGTAGCTGCTCTGGGCTTATATTTAATTTATTGATGATGGCTTGGCCAATGGCATTTTCGTCATGGTCAAGCGGCAGCTTTATTTCGGTTAAACGTATCATTAATATCTCTTTAGGTGTCATAGCGGGGATTAAATTCCGCTCACAATAAGGGGTGTGCACAAAGCGCTGATTTATAAGCGCCATATGTTACGTTAAATTGCCCACTTTTGGCACTTATTTATTGTGTTTTGGTAAGGGTTGGGTATGATCCGCAGCTGTTATTGTGAAACATTAGGTATTAAACCATTATGGCGTTTGTAGTCACCGAAAATTGTATAAAATGTAAGTACACTGATTGCGTATCAGTATGCCCTGCAGATGCATTTTTTGAAGGTCCTAATTTTTTGGCTATTAGCCCTATTGACTGTATTGACTGTGGTTTATGCGTACCTGAGTGTGCCGCTGATGCTATTTTTCAAGAAGATGAATTACCTGAATCGCAAAAAGAGTTTACCCAATTAAATGCGGAGCTAGCAGAAATATGGCCACGCATCACCCAAGTTAAACCCGCCCCGGAAGATGCCGATAGCTGGAATGGTGTGGCTAATAAATTAAAACTTCTCGACACATAATCATTCCACTTCGTTGTGTATTAGTTTTTTGTTAATTTTATTGCAAATAATAGCGCGCAACTATTAACAAATGTACCTGTATAATTTACACTCCTGAGCAAAGTTTACTTTTAACAAGTAAATAAACCTAAATGGATGTTTATGCAGTACTTTATACCTATAAAAATAACAACATTGCTGTTTTTTATCAGCTTCAGCCTCGGTTTAACTCTCAGCCCTAATGCACTTGCCGATAAGCTTAATTATCAACTCGCGCACATTAATAAAAATATTGATGTAGATGGCGTGCTTAACGAGCCACATTGGCAACAAGCAACACATGTTGCGGTAAACTACCAAGATGAGCCGAATGAAAAAGGCACACCGCCAGTAAAAACAGATGCATACCTTTATGACGATGGTCATAATTTATATGTGGCGTTTGTAGCTTACGACCCCGATCCGAGTAAAATTCGCGCGGCGCTTCGTGATAGAGATACCCTCTGGCAAGATGATACTGTCGGTTTGGTGATTGATACCTTTAACGATGAACGTACAGGCTATGAGTTTTATGTAAACCCACTGGGCGCTCAAGGTGACCTTCGCATGACGGATACCGATGAATGGGTGTCAGACTTATCGTGGGATGCCATTTGGGACAGTGCCGGTACCATAAACGAGCAAGGTTACGTAGTTGAAATGCGTATTCCGTTTAAAGCGCTGCGATTTGCGCAAAATAAAGATCAATCTACCTGGGGTTTTGCTGTAATGCGAAACTATCAGCGTGATGTGTTGTATCAATTATCAAGCACAGGCTTTGACCGTGATATTAAATGTAGTTTATGTCAGTTTGACAAAATAAGCGGATTTAATAATTTAGCACCAAGTAAAAACCTACAGCTAACGCCAACATTAACCGCACTGAGAAACGATCAAAAAACACAAGTACCGGGTGCGTGGGATAATGGCGATGTAGACACTGAGGTTGGGCTTGATCTTCGTTGGGGGGTTACCAAAGATGCAGTAATTAATGCCACCATAAATCCAGACTTTTCTCAGGTAGAAACCGATTCGTTAGAACTGGATGTAAACACCACTTACTCTATTTATTACGCTGAAAAGCGTCCGTTTTTCTTAGATGGCGCGTCTTATTTTAAAAGTAATTTATTTGAACTCCTTTATACACGTACCATAGCTGAGCCAAATATTGGCGCCAAGCTCACCGGTAAAACCGACAGTCACAGTTATGCGCTGATGTTTGCAGATGACGATAACAGTAATATTTTATTGCCAAGTAACCAAGGCTCGGGCTTTGCTAACTTAAATGATAAAACCAAAGCGGCGGTGGCACGTTATCAATATGATATTGGCCAACAAGGCACTATTGGTGTTACTTCAACGCATCGCGAAAGTAGCGACTACCATAATACGGTGCTATCGGTTGATGGCAGCTATTGGTTTAATCAGTCAGATACGCTTAATTACCAAATAGCCCATGCTGATACCAACAACTCGCAGTTTTTAGTTGATAACTACAATTTAGCAGAGTCTCAGTCTGATCGGGCTTATGCATTAAAGCTGACACGCGATAAGCGCGATTATAAGCTCTACGCGACCTATGACAATATTGGTGAGGATTACCGGACCGATTTAGGTTATCAAGAAAAGGTAGACTATGAAAAAGTAGGCTTTGGTGGCGGACAAACTTGGTATGGTGATGAACATGACATGCTAACAACCTGGTCATACACCGCCGATTGGGATAAAACCTGGGCGCAAAATGGCGAGTTACTTGAAGAAGAATACGAAGGTTACATGACCTTTCAAGGTCAAAAGCAGTCTGTATTTGAGCTGGGTTTGTTAAATCGCTATGAAAATTATAACGGCAAGTTTTATAACCAAAATATTGGTTATTTTTATACGGCTTTTAGACCGTCAAAAGATCTGAGATTATCGTTATATGCCGAATATGCAAGCCGTATAGATTACACTAATGAGCAGCTAGGCGATGTTTTAACCACACAATCGCAGGCTGTTTGGGATATTAATAACCATTGGCAGGTCGATGTTAGGCATAATTATAGCCATTTAGATGATTACCAAGGGCGACGTGTTTTTACCGCAAACCTTATTGATTTTAGGCTTTATTATAAGTTTAGTATGCGCGCTATGCTTAAACTGATTTTACAGTTTGAAGATATAGACAGAAATGAAGATGCTTATTTTTATCAGGTTAGCGAAATCAACAAAGATTACGGTAGTCAGCTGGTGTACTCATACAAAATTAACGCACAAACCTTATTTTACTTAGGGTATTCAGATAAAGGTTATCAGGATGACTCGTTAAAAAGGATTGAGCGAGACCAACGTACTTTCTTTACTAAAGTCAGTTATGCGTGGCAATTATAACGCTATAAATAATATAAAAGTAAGATTTTGCTAGGCAATAAAAAAACACGCTAACCAGTAGCGTGTTTTTTTATATTTACTAGGGTCTGTTGACCTTTGTGGATTGAAATTTGTTCAAACTAGGGGGTGTTTAATCGCGGCGCGAGGTTTGTAACCTAGTGGGCTAAGTAAAAACCGAGCAACAAAGAGTAAATCGCCCCTAGGAAGAACCCTTTGGGCATCGCCTGTTTGGCATTAATGCTACGTTATCGCCTATTTATGGGGAATAACACTACATAGGCTCTGCTTTGCCTAAATACCAAACAGGCTGCTGCAAATTCAATCTTAAAAGTACAACAGACCCTGCTAACTATTACAAATCAAATGTACGTGAGATAGCAAGTACAATTCGCTCATCTGCGTAATCGTAATCTAGGCTGGTATTCTCAGCAGCCACTTCAATGCCAAACCCTTCATAGCTCGTTTGGTATGCTAAGCGGTAGTGATAATACGATTTGTCGCCCTTAGCTTCATCCCATTGGAACTTATTGCCATCGAGTGAGTTTGAAATATCAAAGCTGGCACGAATCGCATGATTTGGCGCAAGCTCGTAAGTGTGCGCAATCATAGAAATCACATGGCCAGTATCGTAGCCAAAGTAATCCCAGCTGTACCAAAAGTTAAGCTCTGTTTGGCCGTAGTCACTGGCGTAACCAAATTTAGTATACGCTTCTGCGTAGTTACCATCGCTGTTATTACCTTGGTAAGTGTAATAAGCAATACCGTAATCCAGGTTTACTTGTTCGTTTAACTGAATGTATCGGCCTACGTAAGCATCTAGTTCAAAGTCGGTGTCATCACCAAAATCAACGTTTGATGCCCATACACCGGCATAAACACCGTTATCATACGCGTAGTCAAGGCTTGCTTGCAGTGCCGGATCGTTATCTGTTTGTGATACACCATTAAAGGTGTAATCAGATGCAGCCGTAATCGTTGTTGACCAGTTAGCCGCTGCCGTTGTTGATAAAACGGTGAAAGGTAAAGCGATAAAAAGTTGTTTTAATTTATTGTTCATGTGTTTTCCTAGCTGATAGTTTCTATTTTTGTGTAATCAATTTTATTCGCTTTAGGCGATCCTTCGATATTGCTGACCGTTTTAAGTTTGCTGTAGGCAATAAAACCAAGGCAAATAAAGAATAACCCTATAACTAAAGCACCAACCCATTGAATTTGCAAAAACTCAAGCTTAAATAGCAATGTTAGTAGCGACAAAGCGACAACGTTCATGGCAATATATTTAAATTTACCAAAGCGTTTTACGGTTAGGTTTAAATTATCTGTGTATAAACGAATCAGTGAATCGAGCGAGTTAATAACAAATACGATACCTACAAACACCATAGCAAAGTTTTTGATTCCCTCGGTTGGAATACCGGCTTCATGGTAGTGATATAACACACTAAACCAGATAGCGATTGGAATCGATGGGAAAATCAGCATAGCACCAAGGACTTGATAGGTTTTTAAACCGCCCACAAAACGCGATGTAAATTGACCAATCATAATGCTCCACGCAAACCACCAAAATAAGTAAAACTCATGGTAATCATTCAGTGGTAATACAAACTCATTGATGTTGGCAAAGTAATTACCAATTAATCCGATGTTTTTAGTAAATGCAGAGAGTTCACTGTCGCCAAATAAGAAGGCATCAGCCCACATAAAGCCAATTAGGGCGATAAACAACCAAGTAGTTGCAATACTTAAAAAGCGCACATATTTAATATCGGTACTTGAATACACCGCAAAGCAAATAGCGGCAAGCACGATTAAGTAAAACGCAGGAATAACATTTGAGCCATCACCGAGTTCAGGTAAATACCACGGCAAGTTACTCAGTAATAAGTAAGCGGTAAACGCACAAGTACCAATAATGACCACATTGTTTAAAAACTTAACCCATGGAATTTCAAAAAACTTCACTTTGGGTTCTATTACACAGAAATAAAAGCACGTAAGAAAATAAAATCCCCAAATTAAAAATCCCCAATAACCAAACTCAATTGAGAGAGGATTGGCAAATGCATATTCTGGGCTTGCTTTTATGTCTGCATAACCGGCAAATTCGGTTAAAGGAAACATAATAAGGCCAACGTCTAGGCCCGAGGTAAACAGGATTGCTATAAAAGTGAATGTTCTCACTGGTGTGACGCCTACTACGCGTACATTGCCCCATTTTATTAAAATAGTAACAATGGCAAGTAAGGTGAAAATAATGCCTGCATTAAGCCAAATAGTCATTATCGCCCTCCCAGAATGAATAAAAATAACACATATATACTCCGTTTTTTATTGTGCTTGCATTAACACAGGCATAACCTATTTATGCTTGTGAGCCACTGCAAGGCGCATAAAGGCACTCCTTAAAGCATTTTGCTAAAAGAGTGGCCTTTATGGCAGGCTAAATTAAAGGGTTTTATTTCGTTGTGAAGTTTGCCAATCAGTGGCATTCACAACATCAACTCCTGTATGAGCTAAAGGCTTATTACCTAAAATAATATCAGCGGCTTTTTCGGCCACCATGATGGTAGGCGCATTTAAATTACCATTAGGTATGGTTGGAAAAATCGACGAGTCAACTACACGCAAGCTTTGCATGCCATGCACTTGGGTATTTGAGTTAACTACAGCCATGTCGTCTTCACCCATTTTACAAGAGCAAGAAGGGTGGTAAGCACTTTCCACTGCTTGGCGCACAAAGGCATCAATTTGCTCATCCGTTTGAACTTGTTGCCCTGGTTGAATTTCTTCACCACGGAAGTCGTCAAAGGCAGCTTGTTCAATAATTTCACGCGTTAAACGTACGCACGCCCTAAAGCCTTCAATGTCGTCTTGATGCTCAAGATAATTAAACACAATCTTTGGCGGCTGCGTCGGATCTGCTGAGGCAATAGTGACACTGCCACGACTTTTAGGTTTGTTATGACCTACATGCACTTGAAAACCATGCCCTGCAAAAGCACTGCGTCCATCATAACGCATCGCTGCCGGTAAAAAGTGATACTGAATATCAGGCCACTCTACCCCCGGTTTTGAGCGAATAAAGGCACACGATTCAAAGTGATTAGTTGAGCCTAAACCTTTACGGGTAAGCAGCCATTTTGCACCAATTAAACCTTTAGAAAACAAGCCTAATTTACCGTTTAAGGTAATGGGTTGTTTACACTTATATTGAAAGTAAAACTCTAAATGGTCTTGCAAGTTTTGACCAACACCTGGTAGGTGATGTTTTACTTCAACACCTGCTTTTTCAAGTATTTGTGTATCACCAATACCGGACAGTTGTAACAGGTGAGGAGAACCGATAGAGCCCGCACTTAAAATAACCTCTTTACTTGCTTTGGCTGTTTTAACTGTACCATTGAGCTTGTATTCAACACCGGTTGCTTTTTTACCGTCTAAAATAACGCGCTGCGCAAGTGCACCGGTTACAATTGTTAGGTTACTGCGATGTTTAATCGGATCTAAATATTCACGAGAGGCTGAGCTGCGCACACCGTTTTTAACGGTCATGTGCATAGGGCCAAAGCCTTCTTGTTGAGCACTATTATAATCAGCTGTAGTGGCATAACCCGCTTGAGCACCAGCATCAATAAAGGCGCTATACAAAGGGTTTTCCATGTTATTACCGTTATTAACGCCAAGGGGGCCTTTTCCACCACGATGGCTGTTTTCACCTAGGTAAAAACTTTCTGCTTTTTTAAAATACGGTAAACAGGCTTGATAATCCCAGCCATTAGCGCCATGTTGCTGCCATTCATCAAAATCTTTCGCATGACCACGTACATACACCATGCCATTAATAGATGATGAGCCGCCAAGCACTTTACCGCGTGGGCAGTGCATTTCACGGTTATCTAAGTACTTTTCTGGCTGCGTATGAAATTGCCACGCATACTTATCGGTATTCATTGGTATCGACAGAGCAGTGGGCATTTTAATAAAGATGCTTTTATCGCTGCCGCCGGTTTCAAGTAACAATACCTTGTTACTTGAATCTTCAGACAAGCGATTTGCTAACACACAACCTGCTGAGCCCGCGCCTACAATAATATAATCAAAAGAGTGGTTCATAATGATTCCTTAAAATGGGCTTTCTATGTCAGCCATACCAACATAAACAGACTTAGTTTGCGTGTAATGATCAAGCGTTTGTATGCCGTTTTCGCGGCCGATACCTGATTGCTTATAGCCACCTACAGGCATTTCTGCCGGCGAGTTACCGTAAGCATTGATCCAACAAATCCCCGCTTGTAGCTGATGAATAACGCGATGAGCACGTTTAATATCGCTTGTGAATACGCCAGCAGCTAAACCTAAGTGAGTGCCGTTAGCACGTGCAATTACATCATCTTCGTCATCAAATACTAAAACGCTCATTACTGGGCCAAAAATTTCTTCTTTAACAATCGTCATTTCATCGTTGCAATCAACAAATACGGTTGGCGCTACAAAATAACCATTTGGCGCAGATGCTGGTGAAAGCGTTGAGCCACCGGTTAATAGCGTTGCCCCTTCTTCAAGGCCTTTGTTGATGTAGCTCAGCACTAAATCTTGATGCTTTTTAGAAATAAGCGCGCCAAAGTTAGTGTTTAAATCTTGTGGATCACCGGCAATAATATTGTTTTCGGTGCGAGTTTTAAGCTCATCAATAAACTGCTGGTACACATTTTTGTGAACATAGATACGAGTGCAATTAGTACAAATTTCACCTTGGGTATAAAAGTTCCCTAACATTGCCGCGCTTACTGCTTGCTCTATATTGGCATCGTCAAAGACAAGTAACGGCGATTTACCACCTAGTTCCATAGTCACATCTTTTAATGTACCTGCTGCACTGGCGACGACTTTCTTACCGGTACCTACTTCACCAGTAAACGATACTTTTTCAATATCTTGATGTGCAGTAAGCCATTGGCCTACTTCACCCGCGCCTTGAACTACATTGAATACGCCAGCGGGTACACCTGCTTCAATAAACACCTCGGCTAATTTAATTGCGCCAAGCGGGGTTTCTTCTGAAGGTTTAAAAATAAATGCATTACCCGCAGCAAGGGCAGGGCCAGACTTCCAACATGCAATTTGTAATGGGTAGTTCCATGCACCAATACCAGCACAAATACCTAAAGGCTCTTTGCGTGTGTAGTAAAAATCATCGCCAACCATTTGTTGTTGACCAACTTGCGCAGGGGCAAGGCCTGCAAAATATTCAATTACATCTGCGCCTGTTTCAACATCTACGCAGTTAGCTTCTTGCATTGGTTTACCGGTATCGAGCACTTCAACTAGTGCAAGCTCATCATTACGCTTGCGTAAAATAGCAACGGCGTTTAATAAAATACGGCTGCGCTCAATAGGGGTCATGGCTGACCAAACTTTAAAGCCTTGTTTTGCACTTTCAATTGCTGCGTTTTGAACGTATTCATCGGCAACTTCAACGGCATAAATTACTTGGCCGGTTGCAGGATTTACTACATCAAATGTTTCGCCGCTTTTGTTTGCAAGGAATTGACCGTTGATAAAGTTTTGATAGATAGGTGTAGTCACGTTAGGCTCCATATTGCTTGATAAGTGAATGCACGTAGTTTTTAGCCAGTGATTCACTGTGTTTAAACTGATTTTCGTCTGATTGGCTTAATACGGCTCGTAGCCATAAACCATCGATCATTGCTGCGGTTAACTCTGCCGCGAGGTTTGCTTGCGCTAAAGGCATTAATTGCTTAAATGAAACGGTTAAATTGCTTTGCAAGCGTTTGCTGTTTACATTTTGTAAACGATGAAGTTCCTTGTCGTGCATTGATTGCGCCCAAAAACTTAACCACGTCCGAGTGGTGTCTTTTCGTTGTTGTACTAGCGCAAAGTTTGATTCAACAATAAACATTAACCTTTGAGTTGGCGTGGTCTTTTCATCTACTTTGCTGATCAAGTCATATTTCAAGTTAGACAGTAAGTAACGCACAGTTGCTTCAATTAGCCCCTGTTTCCCACCAAAGTAATGGCTAATTATGCCAGAGGACATCCCCGCATTTTTGCTAATACTATTAATTGTGGTTGCTTGTAACCCTTTTTGAGCAACTGACTCTATTGTTGCGTCAATTAGCTGCTGACGCCTTACAGGTTCCATTCCAACTTTAGGCATGATTTTTATTAATTGATCGTTCAATAAAGATAAGCTTAAGGTAATAGCTCTAACAATTCAAGGTTCGTGCAAATGGTGAGTGTCTGAAATGTGGATAAATAATTAATAAAATAAGTCTAAAATGAAGTTATATCAACAAGCTGGGTTTTTATAAAATATCGTTTAATAACAATTTATTATGTGTGTTTCTTTGATTGCCTTTTGCGGTGTAATTATTTGTTTACATAATTGGCGAAACTTTTAGTGATTTATTTATTAGTGTGATAACTATTAGAGTACTAATTGTATTTTTTGTGGGCAGATTACTTTAAAAAGCGGTAAGGCGAGTTTGTGGGAAGATCCAAGAAAAAAGATTTAGGAAGTGAAATATGAGATTAATTTACAGAAATGTTAACTTAGTTAAGAGATAAATAAAGACGCTGTTTAGGTTTCAACAACGCCTTTAAAGAGCAAAGGATAACGTCTTAAACGGTTGCCAATATAATCATCAGCCATAATTTGGTCGCAAATTTCATCAATATTATCGGTCGCTTCAAATACCCAATCAAAACGTTCTATTGCAAGTAAAAATCCACGTTTTAAATGCGTTTGCGCACGGTAATAAGCAAGGTTGTTTTTGATGAGTTGCAGTTTTTCAGGCTCTGCTTTTAATTGCGCAATAACTTGATTAATAAACTGCAAATTGCGCGAACTGGTTGGTCTGTTTCTTCTATTTGTTGATCGCATCACTCTTCATTAGCTATGTTGTAAAGTTTTTTCAAAAAGTCGTCTTTGTGTTTGTCGTGTTCATAATCAAGGTGATAAGTATTATGAAACCCAAAGCGAAGTAAAACACCACTGCCTTGTAAATAGACGGTGTAGCCATCTATATCAGAATATGCAGTGATCCCTTGATAAAATTTACCTTCTTCTGTGACTTCTCCGCGTTGTTGAATGCGTTCGTAAACCGCTAGAATCTGTTTATTGTCGATTTCATTTTTCATTGTTTGTCCCTTTTATTTAATCACTCATACGCTATAGAAGTGAGGGTCGATCATCATAAAAACAATAGTCTAAAAAGTATGATATTGCTTTGTTATTTTTCATTTATAAATTATGCTCAAAGTTCACTTTTTGTTGAGCTTTTACCATGATAGACAAAGCGTTACTTTTGAAAACTCGTGAATTATCCGACCAACTCATTGCATTGCAAACACCCATTAGAATACTCGATGCAATAAATTGGGATAAACAAATTAAAGAGGAATTTTTTAGACAAAAATGTCAAAAAAATCCACTTATTGATCGTGCTTATTATCAACAGCGCGATTTAGGATTTGTTCCTAGCGAGTTGCGCCAAGCATTTTCAACACTGCACCGCAATATTATTAACCAGTTGGGGCAATTAAACCCAATTGCACAATATATGGGTAAAATGTGTACCGAATATAAAACGGTTCTGAGCATGCTTGAATACCGCGGTACGCCAGAGTTTCATGACTTATCAGTGGAGCTATTTGGTCATCCTAAAGATTTGTTTCATGCCGGTGAGCCATCGCTATCAGAACTGGCTAATATGCTTGAACAGCCTTTAAAAAATTTACTTGCAGCGGATATTTTGCCTGAAGATCCTAAAAATATTGATGCCAGCGACGCGGTGCGGATTTTATCTGAACAGGTCAATGCCAGCATGCCGGGAATAAACGTAGAGGTAATGCTAAGTGATGGTATTGTCAGCGATGCGGCAGCAGGTGCTAATAATATTAAGCTCAATCAAGATGTTAAGTTTTCTCAGCGCGAATTAGATATTTTAGAAGTGCACGAGGGCTGGATCCATGTAGGCACTACTCAAAATGGCTTAGCGCAACCTTATTTAACTTGCTTGAGTAAAGGCACACCAAGCTCTACGGTGACCCAAGAGGGGCTTGCAGTACTGACGGAAATTATTACTCTTAAGTCAACACCGCGTCGTTTATCAAAATTAGTAAACCGTATTCAAGCGGTGACGAAAGTAATTGATGGCGCTGAGTTTATCGATATTTACCGAGATTACGTTGCTCAAGGTTTATCAAAAGACGACAGCTATACTCTTGCACAGCGCGTTTTTAGAGGCAGTACCGCAACCGGCTTACCCTTTACCAAAGATATTGCTTACATAAAAGGCTTTGTTTTAGTTTACAACTTAATTAGGGTGGCGATACAGCTTGGTCGAATTGATCAGTTGCCATTATTGCTGGTGGGTAAAATATCAATTGATGACTTTAGATTAATATCGCAATTGCATGACTTAGGTGTCATTGAAAATCCGCAATTTGTGCCGCCTCATTTTAAAGATTTAAGAGGCCTTGCTACGTGGCTCAGCTTTGGTCGATTTATTGGCGATTTGTCATTCGAACAATTAGAAAACGATTATAAGCCGTTGTTTTTATAATTTTAAAAAGGAAGCGCAGATTCCTTCTTTAGTAAAAAACGCAGTGGGAATAAGCAACTGCGTTTAAGTTTACATACATAAGCCTGCATGCCCATAAGAGGGCAATTGATTGTTGTCATTTTTATTTATCGTTTTATCGATACATAAAATTGTTTTAAGCCGTTCATTAGGCACAAAAAAAGCCCAAAAGTGGGCTTTTTTAAATACAACACGCTTTGGTTATCGTGCGTTGGTGCTTTCAAATATTTTGTCTGCAGAGGCTGCGACAAAACCGGTGTAAATTTCACCATCAGGTTTTGGATAACGAATAGCAAACTCGTAAAAACAGCTAGGAATGCGCATATCGCCATCGCTAAAGGTTACGGCGTACTCATCAGCTAATGTTGATGATTGCTCTAATAGCACCTCTGGTGAGCCTTTTACTTCGCCTCCTGAGGTATTAAGTGAAAAACCTGCATCTTTAAGAGCTTGGTTTACATCATGGATGTTATCAAACTTAGCTAAGGTATTAATGTTCACAGTAAAGTGATTTGCACGGTAACCCCACGCAGACATCCACGCCGCATATTCGCTCTCTGCTAATAGCTTTTTGTAAGTATCAGTGCTTACTTGCCAATGTGTACCTGAATATAAAAAGTTATCGGCAGTCACCGCACTTTCGTCAATTTGTGCAACCATATCAGTAACAATTGCTTGAAGCTCAGGTGAACATTTTTCAACTAATAACTCAGAAATAAACACTTTAGGTTGCGTTGGATCGCTGTGCTCGTAGTGCTTAGCGTAGAGTTTTTTTGCTTCAAAATGGTACTCACCACATTCTTTGTAGCCAATGGCTAAAAAGTGTGCAGCTAGTTTTTCAAGGCCTACTTTTTCAATATTAAAAGTACGCAGCGCAATATGATCGTTGATTATGTCGTCTTTTTGCGTTGAGCCTAATAGGTCATGAATTTTGTCAGCCGATGGCGTTACGCTTAGGTAGTTTTGCCACAGGTTATCAAATAATGTGTTTACATCAGTATGCATGGTAAATCCTTAAATCTATTTAAATTGTTATTCAATTATTAAGCCCGGCGCGAGGGTTTGCGGTAAGTTAACTTTTTCTGACTCTACAGAGGCCACTGGGTATGCGCAATAATCTGCAGCGTAGTATGCACTGGCTCTGTGGTTGCCACTGGCACCTATACCACCAAATGGCGCTGCGCTTGATGCGCCTGTAATAGGGCGGTTCCAGTTAACAATGCCGGCACGAATACGTTTTAAAAAGTGACTGTAATCATCTTCGCTATCAGCAAGTAAACCAGCAGATAAACCAAAGCTGGTGTTGTTTGCTTCTGTTATAGCGCTATTGAAATCAGTGTAACGATATACTTTTATAAGCGGGCCAAAGTGTTCTTCATCGGCAATTTCGCTTATATTAGTGACATCAATAATGCCTGGGCTTACAAACCCAGTGCCTGATTTTAACTGTTTAAGCTCAACAAGAATCTCAGCACCTTGTTTAACTAGCTCAGCTTGCGCTGCAACCATGCCTAATGCGGCTTTTTCACTGATCATGGCACCCATAAAAGGTTGATCGTCCGCAAAGCTATCGTCTACTAGGATATTTTTGGTGGCGCTGATCAGCTTTTCTAAAATAGCATCGCCATTGGGCGACTTTTCAATAAATAAACGGCGTGCACAAGTACAGCGTTGGCCAGAGGTGATAAAACCCGATTGAATAATATCGTGCACGGCGGCGCTAACATCAGCAACATCTTTAACCACTAGCGGGTTATTACCGCCCATTTCAAGCGCTAAAATTTTACCTGGGTGGCCAGCAAATTGTTTATGTAATAAATGACCTGTGTTTGAGCTACCAGTAAAAAATAGGCCATCTATATCTTGATGTGAGGCAAGCGCTTTACCTGTTTCTAACTCACCTTGAACAAGGTTTATAACCCCTGCAGGTAACCCTGCTTTTAACCATAGTTCTAAGGTAAACTGCGCTACATGAGGAGTTAATTCTGATGGTTTAAATACCACGGTATTACCGGCTAGTATGGCTGGTACAATATGGCCGTTTGGTAAATGCCCAGGGAAATTATACGGACCAAAAATAGCGACCACACCGTGAGGTTTGTGGCGAATAAAGGCTTTTGCACCAGGCATTGGGTTTTCGGTTGTACCAGTACGTTCATTGTAAGCACGTATCGCAATGGCCACTTTGCCTGTCATCGCGCCCACTTCTGTGCGTGTTTCCCATAGCGGTTTACCTGTTTCACGAGCAATAATAGTGGCAAACTCTTCGCTGTGTTCTTTTAGTTGGGCTACGAAGTTTTCTAAAATAGTAATACGTTGCTCAATTGGCATGTCTGCCCATTGAACTTGCGCGGCTCTTGCCGCTTTTATGGCACTGTCAACTTGCTCTGCGTTGGCGCCATTACCTTGCCATACAATTTCACCATTACTTGGGTTAATAGAATCAAACGCAGGGCCTTTGCCTACAAGCCATTGATTATTAATTAGTTGTGTGTTCATAAATAATGTTACAGGCGGAAAAATCGCGCTGCATCTCCTTGTTTTAAATGAAGTGCATCAGCTACTTCTTGGCTGATGATTAAGGTGTGCTTTGCCTGATTGTAATGAGCATGTTTGGTGAATGTGGCTCTGAAATCACTAACCCCTTGATTACAAATAGCAAGGGTGTCTGAGCTTTGCTCATTGATATGTTCAAGCTCGCCAATAGTAATAGGGCACACCTGTGAATCACGAATACTGCGAATATTACCGAGCTTTGCTTCTACTGTGGGGCCTGCGTCAAATAAATCAACATATCCGCGGTGTTCAAAACCTTCTTTTTCAAGCAGTTTAAGTGCTGGTTTGGTTTTATCATGCACATGGCCAATCACCGCTTGTGCTTTTTTACTCAGCAAATTCACATAGATAGGATATTTAGGCATGAGTTCGCTAATAAACACTTTATCGCCTAACCCCACTAAATGGTCGGCTTGTGGGAATTCAATGCTAAAAAAGTGTTCCTGCAACCATTGCCAAAATGGCGAGTGACCGTCTTCATCGCTAACACCACGCATCTCAGCAATTACTGTGTCGGCAAAGCGCTCACTGTGTTGCGCCATAAATAAAAAACGTGAACGTGATAAAAAACGTCCCGTTAAGCCTTTTCTACTGTCTTCACGTAAAAATAAAGTACATATTTCTGAGCAGCCAGTGTAGTCATTACACATACTCAAAATATCTACGGTATTGTAAACGTTTAAAGTGGGTGAATGGTGAACGGTTTTACCTAGATGATAATGATACAAAGGTACAGATAACCCGACGGCCGCTTCTATGGCGGTAGTACCAATTACCTTGCCGGTTTCACTGTCTTCTAAAACAAATAGATAGCTTTCGTCGATGGGCTTATCTACGTTTTTAGTAAAACTGTTTTGCGCACGATCAATTTTTTCTTGTAGTTGCCCATCATCGACAGGTAAAGAGGTAAAGCCATGGCCAGACTCAATAGCAATCTCTTTAAGTGCTGCAAAATCATTGACAGTAATAGGACGTAATACTTGCATTAACTACTTGCTCCAACAACATATAAAATCCTGAGGTAAACGTGTGTTTGCCTCAGGACTTAGTTATGTTTTACTTAGTTATTAACCGTTTACTACATCTCTTACTGCTTTTTCAAAGCGAGCTAAGCCTTCTTTAATGTCCTCAAATGGGATCACTAATGAAGGTGTAAAACGAATAACGTTCATACCGGCTACTAAGTTCATTAAGCCGTTATTTGCACTTGCTACTAAAAAGTCACGAGCACGGCCTTCAAATTTCTCATTTAATACCGCACCGATTAGTAAGCCTTTACCACGGACTTCGCTAAATACATGGTATTTTTCATTAATTGCATTTAAACCATCACGGAACATTTGTTCACGCTCTTTTACGCCATCTAATACAGCAGGCGTATTAACGGTATCAAATGCCGCTTCTGCAACAGCACAAGCCAACGGGTTACCACCATATGTAGAACCATGCGTGCCTACTTTTAGGTGTGCTGCAATTTCCGTGGTGGTGATCATAGCGCCAATTGGAAAACCGCCACCTAAGGCTTTAGCCGTCGTTAAGATATCAGGAATAACATCTAAGCCTTCGTATGCGTATAAGTGACCTGTACGGCCAACGCCGGTTTGCACTTCATCAAAAATAAGTAGTGCGTTGTGTTTAGTACACAGTTCACGTACTTTTTGTGCAAATTCATTGGTTGGTGGCACAATGCCGCCTTCACCTTGTAATGGCTCCATCATTACCGCACAGGTATCATCACCAATTAAGGCTTCAAAAGCGGCAATATCATTGTAGTCACAATGCACGATATCAGCAGGTTTTGGACCAAAACCGTCAGAATAAGCAGCTTGGCCACCCACTGTCACAGTGAAAAATGTACGACCATGAAAACCTTTATTGAAAGCAATAATTTTAGTTTTTTCAGCACCAAATTTATCCAGTGCAAAGCGACGTGCTAATTTTAATGCTGCTTCGTTTGCTTCAGCCCCTGAGTTTGCAAAGTAAACTTTTTCAGCAAACGTGGCATCAACCATTTTTTTAGCTAGACGAAGAGCTGGCTCATTGGTCATTACATTTGATAAGTGCCAAATTTTTTCGCCTTGCTCTTTAAGTGCACCGACTAATGCAGGATGGCAATGCCCTAAACAATTAACTGCAATACCACCGGCAAAATCGATAAATTCGTTATTGTTCTGATCCCACACACGTGAGCCTTCACCGCGAACAGGAACAACAGCTGAAGGGTTGTAATTAGGGACCATTACGTCGTTAAATAAATCTCTGGTTACTTGCATTTTTACACCTAAATTATTCACATAAAAAAATACGTTGCTGAAAAAATAACGATAAGGTCAGGATGATTCAGCAATACAATGTGTTTTACTTATTAAAAATGTCATTATCAAAGGTTATGAATGAAATTTGCAGTGCTATTTTGTGAAAAATGATTAGAATAATAGTCAAATTAACGAATTTAATTAGCATTATGATAACTCCCCAAGATGAAAAACTACTCTCAGTATTAAAAACGAACGCCCGCGCTAGCATTTCTGATCTTGCAAGGCATTTGAGTTTATCTCGTTCAACGGTGCAAAGCCGAATGCTAAAATTAGAGCAAAGTGGGATCATTAAGGGTTATAGCGTTGACTTTGGAGATGACTTTTTAAATAGCTTGGTCTCTGCGCATGTTTCAATAAAAGTAAAACAGAAGCTAACAACAAAAACTAATATTGAATTAAAGCAAATTGATGCGATTTCTCAGTTGTATGCAATTAGTGGAGAGTTTGATTTAATTGCTATTGTAGAAGCACAGAACCTTGAGCAGTTAAGCCACTTGCTGGATGATATTGGTAACTTAGATGGGGTAGAGCGTACCCGTTCATCGGTTATTTTAGAGACTAAATTTAAGCGTTAATTCGATTTATTTAGTACATTCAGTGAGCATTAATTATTTGCATTTAAGCTAACTTGATTGTAGTCTACTTGATATTAGGAACAAGGAATGTTTTTAACCAAATCAATAGGTTTATAGCCCTGCATTTGTTGCAATCCTCCAGTACTTAAAAAATCTCATCAATACAGTTATTAATCTTATTAGCATTGGCTAATAAGGTGTGAGTGAAATAGGACGTTTTTGGCACCACTGCGCAAAGACTTTACAAGGAAAAGTTATGAAATACACAACAATGGCTGCTGTGGCATTATTAATAGGTGGCTCATATTTAAGTGCAAAAGCGACTTTATTTGACCCTGCACAGAGCATAACGGTTGAAACTTACAGCGATATATTCTTCAAATTAGAATCCTCTCCTGTCAGCATTAATGAAATTATTACCGGGGCGAGTCAATTTGCCGATAGCTTGTGTGATGAAAGCATCTACCAAGAAGTAATTGGCGAATCGGTAAATTCATGTAAGCAAAAATTCAAACAATCTCAAGCACAATGTGCTGAGTTTATAATAAAAAATAACGAGCCTATGTACACTGATAAAGTGGCTATAACACAGCTCTCTGAGAAGTTTATTAATTGCATGACCAATAGCTAAAATAGCACTTACAGTTCTTAATCTATTAATAATGCGGCTCCTAAACTGGATGAGCATTGATGCTTTAATTTTTATTTAGCATATTCCACTGCGTGGTCTATGCATAAATTTTATTAATGCTCAAACGCCCAGTTTGCTTTAGGGAGTACAATGCAAGAAAATTTACTGAATTCAGTCATCAAAATAACAAAAAATAGAGATGTAGATTCTCTTGAATATAGTTTGATATCGACCATCCAAGAATTTATAGGCTGTAAAGAAGTCTCAGTTTATAAAGATATAGAAGTTCAAGGCCAACTGACTATTGAGCAAAGTCTTTGCTTAAAAGTCACGGGTGAAAAGCAATTCGAGTGGGTACAACGACAAATTGTTGCACAGCCTGAGGATGAACTTCTATCGTGTTTACGTTCTGCCTGTATTATTACTGTTCAGTCTGCCGATGGAATTGAACGCCGTTGGCTCCCCATTACCCGCCAAGAAAAAACAGTTGCTGCCATTTCTGTGGTTTCAAAAAGTTTAGATAGTTCGGCTCAAGTGATGCTAAATGCTTTTTGCCGCATATTTGAAAACTATTTAGTGATACTCCATGAAAACGAAAGAGATAAATTAACGGGGCTGTTAAATAGACAGACATTTGAGAAAAAAATAAAACAGCTAATTGAAAAACAAGTATTAAAAATGCACGGCTCATCCCGAGATAAGGATAAAAGGCAACAAAAGCAGGCATCAACATCTTGGCTGGCTATTTTAGATATTGATCATTTTAAAAATATAAATGATCAATACGGTCATATCTGTGGAGATGAAGTGTTACTCGTATTAGCGCAAAAAATGCGTCACTTTTTTCGCTCAACAGATTTAATTTTTCGTTTTGGTGGGGAAGAATTCGTGATTGTTTTTGAGCCCACAGACGCTGACTCAATCAGTAATAAAATGGCTGAATTTATACAGCTCATTAGAGATACATCGTTTCCTTTTGTTGAAAATATGACGATCAGTGCTGGTTTAGCGCGTATTAGTCCTTATGATTTTCCAATTGCAGTGCTAGAAAGCGCAGATAAAGCGCTTTATTATGCAAAAAATAATGGCCGAGATAAATTTTGTATCTATGAAGATTTACTTGCCGAGAACTTAATCAGTGTACAAGTTAATTCCTCAGAAATAGATTTATTTTAAACTACTGCGGCTGAGGATGGCTTCGCTGCACTTTCACTTTGGTTACTTGGTCGAGCTTTATAAAATAAACATTGCCGCCAATGCCTTTGAATTCTTCATCGGTAAAGGCGATGGTATTGTCATCATAAAAGGTGATTGCCTCTTTTTGGGTTACAATACCTAAGTCAATTTTAAATACATCGCCAGAGAAAAACTTATCGCCTTTAAAGTTTTCAAACAGCCAAATACTGGTTGAATCTAATAGTGCGAGCTTTGTTCTATCTGGGCTAAGTGCTGCGGATGTGATCCAGCAAAGCTTTTCCATGGTGGTGCACGTTTTAAATGAATCTATCAGCTGGGCATCAAAATTCGCTGCATGGTCACCTACTTTGTAAACGTTAGTAATTCCATCGAATGGCTCTGTGCGATTTTTAGTAAACAAGTATAAATGTCGACCAAAAGCCACAAACGCTTCTAAGTCATAATTACGTTGATCAGGTTGTATTGGGCTGCCATCTAATTCTGGGTAGGTAAACTTTATAATTTCAGCTTCTGTTGTATTGGTTTTTATATCTATGGGGTTTTCTATTTTATAAATTGTTAGCCATTTACGTTCATTTTTATTATTACCAAAGTCGCCTAAAAAGAAATGACCAAACTTATTTTGCGTCATATCTTCCCAGTCTATATTTTTTGCATTCGTGACGAGTACTTCTTTTGCAATTGAACCATCGTCATTGAGCCTATAAAGCTTAGGCTCGTCGCCACTATCGTTAATAGCCCAAAGCCGTTTATGTTTATCAAACTCAATGCCTGAAATTTCTTTTAGTTTTGGGTCTACAGAGACCACCTTTTTACTATATAGTGTATAAATTGAACTGCCTACAACAGCCGTAATGATGCTAAAGACGATAACAGAAGTAATAAGGATGCTTTTTTTCAACATTGTATTTAAGTGTTCATCGGGTTGGCTGAGTAGATAGTTATTATCGCTGATGATGTTGTTAAGCTAAAGGTTTTTATAGTTTTAATGTAGTAATAAAAATTAATAAGTATGTGTTTAAGGACAAAAGCAAATTAATTAGCTGTTATGGTGTAGTTGGTTTAAAAGTTGCTCAGTTGCAGTGCTTACTTAAAAATCAGTTTTAATGGTTAAAATTGCACCAAACCAGTGCGGTAAAATAAATAACGCACTGTAATAATGCGTAAATAAAGTTTTGATTAACTTTAAAGCTGTTTTTATGTGAATGAATGGATTCCACATCGCCTTTTTAAGCTGTTTGGCCTGTGGCAAAGATGAATAACCCTTATGGTTTAGTTGGAGCCTATTATGTTGAATAAACGCTTTTTTAAAACAAAAAATGAAGCAGAAGTAACCTTTGAATTTTCTCACCCAGATGCAGATGATGTCTGTTTACTTGGAGAATTTAATGATTGGCAGCCGGTGCCAATGAAGCACAACAAAAAGCTTGGTGTATTTAAATGCAAGCAACGTCTTCCCGTTGATAAAGAGTTTCATTTTCGCTATTTAATAAATGGTAAACAGTGGGATAACGATCATCAGGCTGATGGGTATATTGCTAATAATTTTGGTACAGAAAATAGTATAGTAAATACACAACGCATTAATTAAGGTCGCTGAATGGACGCACTATCGCAATTGTTTTATTTGCATGGTATTGGTTACGAATACACTAAGTATACGGGTGAACACGTTATATTTAGCGAAGACACCCGTAAATCTGCTTTGCACTGCTGTGGCGTTGACACACGTGATACGGCGCAAATAACCCAGTTAAATTATCAATTGGATGCGGCTACGTGGTTAACACTCGCACCTGCTGTTAGCATAATAGATCAGGCTAGTAATGTGCTAAAGGTGCGTGTTAATGAAGCTGATACGCATCACAAAATTACATTAACTGTGGCAGCATTAAATATAAAGCTGCAATTTGAACACATTGCTCAGTATGCAGCATTAGGTGAGTACTTTGTAAATGGGTGTCGTTATATAGAAATAGCGCTACCACTGACGCATTTACCAACCGGCTATTATGATGCGTTATTAACGATGGGTGAGCAATCAGCGAAAACACAAATTTGGTCGACCCCTAAACAAGCCTACCAAATAGCGGATAAAAAACGCTTTGGCTTATCAATTCAGTTATATACATTAAAAAATAAAGCCGGACTCGGGATTGGCGATTTTAGTGATTTACTTGAGTTGGCAACCTTATGTGCAAAGCAAAATATGGACTATATTTTACTTAACCCATTGCACTTATTGTTTGCAGATAACCCTGAGTGCGCCAGCCCCTACAACCCAAACAATCGTGCCTTACTCAATCCGCTATATATCGCAATTAATTTATCGCCAGACAGCTTTAACAATTCGGATTTAACTAAGTTGTTATCTGCTAATACCTCAAGTAAATACAGCGACCAAGGTGTAGCCTTTATTGATTATAAAACGGTTACTGAGTGTAAATATGCTGCTTTTAAGCTGCTTTTTAAGCATTTTCAACAACAGGGCAGTCAAGCACGGCAAAACGAATTTAGTGCGTTTTGTAAACAGTACAGTGATGTACTTGCTATGTTAGAAACCACAGAGCCCACATTTGAATATTACCTCCAATGGCAAGCACACAGCCAACTTACGCAATGCCAACAGCATTGTATTGCCCAAGGGATGGCGATTGGTTTAATTAATGATTTAGCGGTGGGCTGTGCTAATGAGGGCACTGAATTTAAATATCAGCAGGGATTATTTAGTCAAGATGCAACCCTTGGCGCACCACCAGATCCTTGGGCACCTAACGGCCAAAATTGGGGGCTGCCAGCAATAAACCCGCAGCGCCTTGCTGACAATAACTATCAGTTTTATCGTTCACTCATACGCGCCAATATGGATGCAGTAGGCGGGTTACGAATCGACCATGTAATGGCGATTAGGCGTTTGTGGTGGTGTTTCATAAACAATAATACCCAAGATGGCTGTTATGTGTACTACCCATTTGAGCATTTATTAGCAATTTTAAAAATTGAATCTCATCTTAATCAGGCCATAGTAATAGGCGAAGATTTAGGGGTTGTTCCACCGGAGGTAAAAGAGGCACTGGTTGATAGTGGCATTTTCTCAAACAGCTTATTTTATTTTGAAAAACAACAAAATGATGAGTTTGTAAACAGCGATGACCTTAGCGATCAATGCCTGCTGATGATAGCCAATCATGATGTACCGCCATTTGTGGGCTGGTGGCAGCATAGCGATTTAAAAATTAAACAGCAGTATGGGCTGATTGATACTGATGAGTATCAGCAGTTAGTTCAGCAGCGAGAGCAAGAGCAACACCGGTTATTACGCTTTTTAAACCCACAAAACACTTCCTTGTCACTTAACACGGATGCTTTTGACGTTTATAGCACTTTGGCTGTATGTTTAGCTAAATCGCCGTCTCGTTTATTTGCATTACAGCTTGATGATTTAGACAAGCAACACTACCCAGTCAATATTCCTGGCACCGATAAAGAGTATCCTAATTGGCGACGGGTACTCACACATACGTGCGACGATATTTTTAAAGATAATGCTGCTCTTTTGGCTGCAATACATTCAATAAGGAATGCGTAAATGGGCAGTACTAAAAATAGGGTATCAACGCAATTAGTTGATTATGACGCACAGGTAAACGCATTAACTGCAGGGCGATTTAAAGACCCGTTTAGTTTTTTAGGCGCGCACAACACCCAAAGTGGCACTGAAATACGCGTGTATTTGCCAGCGGCATTACGCGTCGAACTGTTAATTGATGGTCAAGTTATTAGCGCGTTACGCTATAAACACAGTGATTTATTTATCGCTGAGTTATCAAGCATGCCTAGCAGTGTTTACCAATGCCAGGTTAGTTATGAAAATAGCGATGTTAGATTTTATGATGAATACAGCTTCAGCAGTACATTGGATGAACAGGCTATGTACTTGTTTAACGAAGGTAGCCTTGAGCATGCTTATACTCACCTAGGTGCGCAATTTACTACACAACAAGGGGTAGATGGTGTTCGTTTTTGTGTGTGGGCGCCTAATGCCGCCAGTGTATCGGTTATTGGTGAGTTTAATTTTTGGCAAGCGAATCGCCATTTTATGCGATTTCATCCGGCAAGTGGGGTATGGGAATTATTTATCCCGGGTTTAAGTGCAGACATGTGCTACAAATTTGCTATTACTACGCTCAGTGGCGAAGTTTTAGATAAAGCCGATCCTTTTGCATTTAAAATGCAGCAAGCACCGGGCACTGCCAGTATATTACAGTACAAACCAGCGCCTATTTTGCTAAGTGAACAAGCGATTATAAATCGCCAAAAGCGTAATCATATTGATGCCGCTATTAGTATTTATGAAGTGCACTTAGGCTCTTGGCAACGCGCTGAGCATAACCGTTACTTAAGCTACACCGAGCTTGCAGATAAGCTTGTAGGCTACGTGATTGAAATGGGGTTCACGCATTTACAACTTATGCCGATCAGTGAATACCCGTTTGATGGCTCTTGGGGTTATCAGCCAGTAGGGCTGTTTGCACCTACGAGCCGCTTTGGTGATTACAACAGCTTTAAATACTTAGTTGAGCAATGTCATAAAGCTAACATAGGCATATTACTTGATTGGGTTCCTGGGCACTTTCCAAGCGACCCACATGGCTTACATTGCTTTGATGGCACCCATTTATACGAACACGCTGATATGCGCCAAGGGTTTCATCCTGATTGGAACACCTATATTTATAATTATGACCGCCCTGAAGTAAAAAGCTTTTTAATTTCTAATGCGATGTATTGGCTTAGCCAATTTGGCATAGACGGACTGCGTGTAGATGCGGTGGCGTCAATGCTTTACCTTGATTACAGTCGTAAAGAAGGACAGTGGGTAGCTAATTGTTATGGCGGTCGAGAAAACTTAGGGGCAATAGAGTGCCTAAAACAAGTGAACTTACGCAGTTATAAAAATAACCCCGGCATTATGATGGTTGCCGAGGAGTCAACGGCTTGGCCTGGGGTCACGCAAAGTGTTGAACACAATGGCTTAGGTTTTGGTTATAAATGGAATATGGGCTGGATGAATGACAGCTTAGATTATATGCAGCAAGATCCGTTATTTAGAAAATATCACCATCATAAAATGACATTTTCTATGGTGTATGCATTTAGTGAAAATTATATTTTACCGCTCAGTCATGATGAAGTGGTGCATGGCAAGGGATCACTACTAAACAAAATGCCCGGTGACGATTGGCAGCAGTTTGCAAACTTACGTGCTTATTATGCGTTTATGTGGGCACATCCAGGCAAAAAATTACTGTTTATGGGCGCCGAAATAGCACAGCGCAAAGAGTGGGATCATGACCATTCACTAGACTGGCACTTGCTTGAGCATCAAAGCCATCAAGGGATTCAGCATACGGTTAAACGTCTTAATCAAGTGTATCAAGCGCATCCATCTTTATATGAGCTTGATAGCTGTGCAACGGGCTTTTCATGGATAGATAATAATAACAGCCAGCAGAGTATGTTTAGCTTTATTCGTTATGCTAAAAATGCTGACCACTTTATGGTTATTGTCGCTAACTTTACACCAACGGCTTATCAACACTATACCTTAGGTGTGCCAGCGAAGGGCACATATAAAGTGGTATTAAATACCGATGAAGTTTGCTTTTTTGGCTCAGGTTATCGTGTCACAGAGGATAAAAACCAGCTTATCCATTCAGTCGTTCAGCCAAGTCATGGGTTTGATCACAGTATTACAGTTAATATTGGTGGCTTAACCACACTTTACTTAGAAAAGGTGAATGATGAGTAATTGCTTTGAGGTTACTCAGGGTGCGCCTTTGCCACTGGGTTCGAGTGTACAAAACCAAGGCGTTAACTTTGCCTTGTATGCCCCTAATGCAAGCCAAGCTTTTGTGTGCTTATTTGATAAAAGTGGTCATACAGAAATATTAAAAATAGCCATGAATATTAATGAAGGCGGCGTATGGAGCATTCACATAGCCCCATTAAGCACAGGCGCATTGTATGGCTTTAGGGTTGATGGCGAATACAGCCCAGAAAAAGGCATGTTGTTTAATGAGCATAAATTACTGATTGATCCGTATGCAAAAGACTTGTTTAACGAATTTACTTGGAGCGAACGTCATTACGGGCAAATGCCCATTGGCACTAAAAGCGTGGTTAATAATGCGATAGATATGCCTAAATCAAAAGTGACTGCGCCGGTTGCTTATTCAAATAATAAGCCACAGCATAGTTGGGCCAATACCGTTATTTATGAGTGCCATGTTAAAGGTGCTACCTGTCGCCATCCTGATATCCCTAAAGCGCTACAAGGGACATTTTTAGGTTTGAGTCATCCCAGTTTTATTGAGCATTTAAAAAGTTTAGGGGTAACGGCTATTGAGCTTTTGCCTGTGCATGCTTTTATAAGCGAACAGTTTTTAACCGCTAAAGGACTGCAAAATTACTGGGGCTATAATAGTCTTAATTTTTTTACTCCTCATAAAGACTATTTGGTTAATGACGATATAAACGAATTTAAACAAATGGTGAGTGAGTTACATCGCGCCAATATTGAAGTTATTTTGGATGTGGTATACAACCACACCGCAGAGGGAGGAAATGATGGCCCTATTTTATCTCTGCGAGGGCTCGACAACCTGACATATTATCGCACCATTGAGGGGCAACCCAATGTTTATATTAATGATACAGGGTGTGGCAATACGTTAAATATCGATCACCCTAAAACCTTACAATTGGTACTCGACAGCTTACGTTACTGGGTTGAAGTTATGGGCGTTGATGGCTTTCGATTTGATTTAGCCACCATTTTAGCGCGTTCAAATACGGGCTTTAGTGCGTCTCACACCTTTTTACAAGCAATTGCCCAAGATCCTGTGTTAAATAAAGTTAAACTGATCAGTGAGCCGTGGGATATAGGCCCTGGTGGTTATCAGCTTGGTGCATTTCCTTCACCTTGGCGAGAGTGGAACGATCAATATCGTGATGTGATTAAACGCTTTTGGCAAAGTGAAAAAGGCATTATTAGTGATGTCGCAAAGCGTTTACATGGCTCGTTTGATATTTTTGAACACAGTAACCGAGGCCCGCTAAATAGCATTAACTTTATTACCAGCCATGATGGGTTTACGTTAGCCGACTTAGTCAGTTATGAGCAAAAACATAACCAGGCCAATGGTGAAAACAACCAAGATGGCCATAGCGCTAATTATTCGTTTAACTGCGGGATTGAGGGATTTACCAGCGACCCAGAAGTAATGAGTTTGCGCTTACAACAACAAAAAAACTTTCTACTCACCTTATTACTCTCCAAAGGCGTGCCAATGATAGCCGCTGGCAGTGAGATGGCGCACTCGCAAGGCGGTAATAATAACGCTTACTGTCAAAATAATCGCACCAGCTGGCTTGCCTGGAAAGACTCACAACTGAATCATTCATTGATTCAGTTTATTGATGATGCGCTAAAAATCAGGCGTGGTCACAGTGCATTTAAACACAGTGTGTTTTTGGATGATATTGATGAGCGCTTCACCGTTAAGTGGTTTACCGAGCAAGGTAAAAAAATGGATGAAACACATTGGCATGAAGATACACGGCAATTTTTAATGTATAGCTTACTTGATAAGCAAAATAAGCATGCGTTATTAATTATTCTTAATGCTAGTAAACAGCCTGTGGTCTGCCAATTACCACAATCGCCCATTATCGCGCCATGGACGTTAGTATTATCAAGTGTAAATAACGCATCATCTGTTATTCAAGAAGATGCAACCGTAAATATTTCAGCACAAAGTAGTTGGGTTTTTAGTGCCAATTTAGAAGGCGATGATTATGACTAAGCAAGACGAGCAAGTGTGTGTAGTAAAAGGCTGGCAAGCAGGCCCAGTGATTGACGAAAGTACTTTAAGTGATGATTTAACACGACACTTTTATTACACCTTAGGGCGTGATGTGGTGGGCGAGTCACAGCTGTATTTGTATCATGCATTAGCACTGACGATCAGAGACCGGTTAGTGGCACGCTGTAGGGAAACCAATCAACAAATAAAACAACAAAAACGCCGTAAAACAGCCTATTTATCGTTAGAGTTTTTAATGGGCAGAGCGCTGGGTAATGCAGTATTAAATTTAGATTTAGAATCACAAGTTACAAAGGCACTGCAAGCTTACTGTACTGAGCTTGAAAGTGTTGAACAAGCTGAGCATGATGCCGGTTTAGGCAATGGCGGCTTAGGGCGACTAGCGGCCTGTTTTTTAGATAGCTGTGCCAGTTTAGCGCTGCCAGTGGTCGGTTACGGTATTCGTTATGAATATGGCATGTTTAATCAGTCAATAAAAGAGGGTAATCAGGTTGAGCAACCAGATAACTGGTTACGAGAAGGTCATCCTTGGGAATTGAGCGCACCGGAGCAAGCTAAACGGGTTAAGTTTTCTGGTTATGTACAAAGCTACACCGATAAATTTGGCCGTGAGCATCGCCAATGGATCAGTTCTCAAGATGTATTAGCAGTGCCTTATGATGTACCTATTCCGGGCTATAAAAATAATATTGTTAATACCCTTAGACTTTGGAAGTCTGAAGCAACGGACGAATTTAACTTAACAGAATTTAATGCTGGAAGTTATTCTGAAGCGGTAGCACAAAAAAATCTCGCTGAGCAAATAACCATGGTGTTGTACCCTAACGACAGCAGTGAAAATGGTAAAGAGCTGAGATTACGTCAACAATACTTTTTATCATCGGCAAGTATTCAAGATGTACTTACACAATGGATTGAACAATACGGTAATGATTTTACTGAATTTGCTCAGCATCATGTGTTTCAGCTTAACGATACCCACCCAAGTATTGCGGTTGCCGAGCTTATGCGAATTTTAGTTGATGACCATGAACTGGATTGGGATCAGGCATGGAATATCACCACCAAAACCATGGCTTACACAAATCATACTTTACTACCAGAGGCATTAGAGAAGTGGTCGGTATCGTTATTTGCTAAATTATTACCGCGTATTTTAGAGATTATTTATGAAATTAATGCCCGCTTTTTAGCCGAGGTGGCCATGCATTGGCCAGGTGATGTGCAAAAACAACGGGATTTATCATTAATTGAAGAAGGGGGCGAGCCGCAAATACGTATGGCCTTTTTAGCCATTGTCGGCAGCTATTCTGTTAATGGTGTGGCAGCACTACACACGCAGTTATTAACCGCGGGTTTGTTTAAAGATTTTTATGCGCTATGGCCTGATAAATTTAACAACAAAACCAATGGTGTTACTCCACGGCGCTGGCTTGCATACTGCAATCCGAGTTTAAGCCAGATCATTAGCGAAAAAATAGGCAAAGACTGGATAGGTGATTTTGCACAAATTAGCCAATTACGTCGTTACTACGATGACCCGCAGTTTCATATAAAGTGGCAGCAAGCAAAACAGCAAAACAAACAACGCTTAGTTGATTTAGTAAAACAAAGATGTGGCGTAGAGTTTGATATTAATATGCTATTTGATGTGCAGGTAAAACGTATTCACGAATATAAGCGCCAGTTACTTAACATTTTACACGTTATTCATTTATATGACCGCATACGCCGTGGCGACACACAAGGTATGGTGCCTCGTTGCGTTTTATTAGGTGGTAAAGCAGCACCGGGTTACATGATGGCTAAAAAAATCATTAAACTCATTAATAATGTTGCTGAGGTGATCAATAAAGACCCACAGGTATCTGCTTTTCTAAGAGTCGCGTTTTTACCTAATTATAATGTCACCGCCATGGAAAGCATTTGCCCTGCAACGGACTTATCGGAGCAAGTGTCAACAGCAGGCAAAGAGGCCTCAGGTACCGGCAACATGAAGTTTATGATGAATGGCGCGCTAACAATAGGCACCCTAGATGGCGCTAATATTGAAATACGTGACGCTGTTGGGGCTGAGAACTTCTTCTTATTTGGCGCACAAGCTGAGCACATTGACGACATAAAAGCGCATTATAACCCCAGTGAAATAATTGCGAATAACCCTGATTTGAATAGTGTGATGCACTTACTCGAAAGTGGCCATTTCAATCTATTTGAACCTGGCTTATTTGACGATGTGATTAATGGCATTAAAGGTAACAACGATCCTTGGTTAACCGCTCATGACTTTGCCAGCTATATAGCTGCGCAACGTGATGTTGATAAAGCCTATGCAGATCAAACCTACTGGACTCAAATGAGTATTTTAAATACTGCCGCCAGTGGCTCATTTTCTAGTGACAGAACAATTAGTCAATATTGTGATGATATATGGCATTTAACTCCACTAGATACCACACACCAAACAGTAAAAACAAACACTGACACTAACAGCTGACACTAAACGGAGAGAGTAATATGCCCAGTTATGCAAATCGTTATATAAGTAATTTAACCAGAGAAACCTACGCTTTAATTCTTGCCGGAGGTCGCGGTTCTCGCTTGCATGAGCTAACCGACTGGCGTGCTAAACCCGCCGTTTATTTTGGTGGTAAACATCGTATTATTGATTTTCCACTATCAAATTGCATTAACTCAGGTGTAAGACGTGTCGGAATTGCAACGCAATATAAATCACACTCACTGATTCGCCATGTAAATCGTGCGTGGGGGCATTTTAAAAAGGAATTAGGTGAGTCAGTTGAAATATTACCTGCGTCACAGCGCCATGGTGATGAATGGTATTGCGGTACTGCCGATGCGGTATTTCAAAATATGGATATCATTCGCCATGAGTTACCTAAATATGTGATGATTTTATCTGGCGACCATGTGTATCGTATGGATTATGGCGGGCTGTTGGCAAAGCATGTAGAAAATGGCGCCGACATGACGGTATGCTGTTTAGAAGTACCGGTTGAAGAAGCTGCGGGTACCTTTGGTGTGATGACGGTTGATGAAGAAAGTCGTGTACGTCGTTTTGACGAAAAACCTGCCGAGCCCAGCTCAGTGCCTGGTAAACCAGGCACCTGTTTAGCATCAATGGGAAATTATGTATTTAATACTGAGTTTTTATTTGAGCAGCTACAAAAAGATGCGCAAACAGAGGGCTCAGGGCGTGATTTTGGCCATGATATAATTCCTGCCATTATTGAAGAACATAATGTGTTTGCCTACCCGTTTAGAGATCCCGCACAAGTAGGACAACCCTATTGGCGCGATGTGGGAACTCTAGATTCGTTTTGGGAAGCAAATATGGAACTAGTTATGCCGGAGCCTCAACTGGATTTGTACGATCCTACTTGGCCAATTTGGACTTACCAAGAGCAACTTCCTCCTGCCAAATTTATTTTTGATGATGATGATCGCCGAGGGATGGCGGTTGACTCAACGGTGTCGGGTGGGTGTATTGTTTCCGGCTCGTTAGTGAGAAAATCATTATTATTTTCTAATGTACATATTCGTTCATATTGTACCATTGAGGAGTCGGTTATTTTGCCCGGTGCTATTGTAAATCGAGGGTGTAAAATTAAGCGAGCAATTATAGATAGAAGCTGTGAGATCCCACCTGGATTAGAGATTGGTTTTGATCGTAAAACCGATGAAGCCAATGGATTTCGGGTATCAAAAAAAGGGATTGTATTGGTCACCCGCGATATGCTGATGAAGTTAGACAATAAGTCACATCGTTAATAAATAATAATTAAAAGAGCAAGGCGAAAGCCTTGCAGCAAACTATAAGAGTAAATTAATGCATGTATTAATGGTTGCTGCAGAGAATGATGCGTTACCTAATGCCAAAGTTGGTGGTGTTGCTGATGTTATTCGTGATGTACCAAAGGCGTTAGTGGCGCAGGGGCTGACGGTAGATGTGGTTATTCCTGATTATGGTTTTGAACTAGGTGAGCGCTGTTTTATTGGTGAAGTGAGTGTGGCATTTAAGTCAGAGACCCACGTTTTATCTTTGTTTGAAATTCCACAGAATCAAAAAGGAGTGAGGCAAATAGTTATAAGTCATCCTCTTTTTAGTCAATCATTGAGTGTGTATTGTAACGACAACGATAATAGACCATTTGCTACCGATGCAACCAAGTTTGCACTGTTTAATGCCGCTATTTGTGAAGCCCTGATACAGGGCGTATTAACACAACCCAACACATTACATTTGCATGATTGGCACATTGCCTGTGTGGCCGTGTTACTTAAATTTAACCCTCGTTATGGCAAGCTTGCTAAGCTGCGCTTGGTATATACGGTGCACAATTTAGCTTTGCAGGGAATTCGTCCTTTTAAAGGGGATGATTCCAGCTTAGAAGCATGGTTTCCCTCGTTAAGTTACGACGGGCAACGATTATGTGACCCTCGTTATCCGCATTGCTTTAACCCTATGCGCAGTGCCATTAATTTAGCCGACAAAGTACATGTGGTTTCACCGAGTTATAGCCAAGAAGTGCAAATAGCAAGTAATGACGCCCACGGATTCTTTGGTGGCGAAGGACTTGAACGAGATTTACAACAAGCGGCTGAGCAAGGCAAATTAATTGGCATACTCAACGGCTGTGATTACGCAATTCAAGACGAACATGAAGCAACCTATAGTCAGCTATTAGAGCAAATAGAATCGACTTTGTTTAGTTGGATGGCAAAAAGCGCGCAATTACACAGCAGCCACTACATTGCCCATCAGCGTGTTTTACAATTTATGGCGTGTGATAAGCAAGGGCCACTTGTAACAAGTGTAGGGCGGCTCACTGAGCAAAAAGTATTGTTACTTTGCCAGCAACAAAGCAAAGACCTGACTATTGATTCAGTGTGTCAGATCATTAATCAATTTAAGGGGCGTTTACTTGTACTTGGCTCAGGCGATAGTAAACTTGAACACCTTTTTACCTGCGCCATGGCACGTAATAACAACTTTTTGTTTTTAAAAGGCTATGGGCAAGGTGTTGGCGATTTAATGTATCAATTAGGTGATTTATTTTTAATGCCGAGTTCTTTTGAGCCCTGTGGGATTAGCCAGATGCTCGCAATGCGAGCCGGCCAACCTTGCTTAGTGCACAGTGTCGGAGGTTTAAAAGATACCGTAGAGCATAATGTCAGTGGATTTTGTTTTAACGGCGATACGCTAAGTACACAAGCTGATGCACTCTTGCAGAGTTTAACTGAGGCACTTAGCCTATATCAAACAAACCCTAAGCAATGGCAAGCAATAAAAAGGCGAGCTGCTGATGCACGATTTAGTTGGGATAGTGTGGTAACTGATTATATAACATACTTATATTAAAAAATTTTATAAAGTTCAGTGACATCCGTTCTTATTTACGCTTTAATTACTTAGTCTGGTGGAAATAATATAAAGTAGGTAATGTGTCTGTATTTGTGGCAAGGCAAGCAATACTAAATCGAAATCAAAATGTAGTTGCTTATGAACTGCTATTTCGCGATAGTCCTGAAAATTGCTTTCCTGGTGTATCTGATGGTCAAGCAACGGCGAGGCTTATCATGGAAAACCAGCTTAACCTAGGTACTCGTCACATTACCTCGGGTAAAAAAGCATTGATCAATATTGGCCCTGAGTCGTTAAAACTTGATTTGTGTGATTTTTTACCTTGTAAAGATGTTGTCATTGAATTACTTGAAACCATAGAGCCCACCGACGATACCTACGAGCTATGTCGCAAACTATTTCACAGTAACTACAAATTAGCCCTTGATGATTTTGTTTATACGCCGCAGTGGGAGCGCTTTTTAAAGCTGGTCAACTTAATTAAATTTGATATTCGCCTTACTCCACTTGCTGAAATTCCGCTGGTGGTTAATAAGCTTAAAAAGTACAAAAATATTAAACTACTAGCCGAAAAAATAGAAACCGATGAAGAATATAAATTGGCCCGTAAAATGGGCTTTGATTATTTTCAAGGTTATTATTTTGCGCGCCCAGTGATGATAGAACAAAAAGATATTCACTATAATTACGGCCTAGTGATCGCCATTTACTCGGAAGTAATGAAGCCAGATCCTGATGTTAAAGTGATCACCGGTTTATTTGAGCTTGATGCGGCATTGGCCTACAAGTTACTGCGTTTATTAAATAGCGGTGTGTTTCCGCTACAAAGCCAAATTTCGTCATTAAAACAAGCGTTAGTTTACCTCGGCCAAGCGCGTTTAAAAAAGTTTGTTAGTTTAATTGTCACTGCCCATACAGCACGCTCTAAGCCTATAGAGCTCATGCAGATGTGCGTTATTCGCGCACGGTTTTGTGAATTAATAGCCGCTAAAGTTGCTAAGCAGGTTCAAGGTGAAGCATTTTTAACGGGGCTTTTTTCACTGCTCGATGCTATTTTAGACAAGCCAATGGACTTGCTGGTTGATAAACTTCCATTCCCGGAAGATATAAAAGCAGCGTTAACTGGTGAAAAAAATAACTTATATTATATCCTTGAAACAGTCAAAGCCTACGAAACAGGAAGCTGGTGGGCGCTTGAGAAAGCGGTATTACTGATTAATTTAGACAGTGCTTTTTTACCAAAATTATACAAACAAGCGGTACAATGGGCCGATAGCTATAAAGATAATATTTAGGGAATTCATGCTTTGCGCAATTATAATATGGACTTTATAAGGGGCATAGCCGTACTTGGTCTGGTGTTTATTAACTGTTTTTCCTTCGCTATTTTCGAGCTTAATTATACGCCACTCACAACACCACCACCTAGCGATCAGTTTCTAAACATACTAAGCCTTATATTTTTTGAAGGTCGGTTTCGCACTTTATTCACTTTACTGTTTGGTGCGGGTCTTTATATTCAGTATCAGCGATACCAATGCACTGAGCCACTAAAAAAACGATTACATTGGCTAATTGTGTTTGGCTTAATACATGGTTTTTTATTGTGGGCGGGCGACATTTTGTTTTTGTATGGGGTGTCAGGTTTATTTATATTGCGCTATTTAGATTACACGAATGAAGAGCTTAAAAACAAAGCGGCGCTTTTTACTTTTATTTCTTTAATGACCATTGCCATATTTATGTTAGGACTTAATGAGACGCCCTTATACAGAGATTCCCCCGAGTACTACGAAATATACACTAGTTACTACCAAAGCATCGGTGCTCACTTTAGCCAAAATATAGCAATGAGCGCCTATATGTTGTTGGCTGTGCCTATTTTATTATTGTGGGCTAGTGCTGGGTTTATGCTAATTGGTATTTTGGCTTACAAATACGGTGTGTTTAGTAAAGGGCTTAGTAAGGCGCTGCTTATTAAGCTTATTCTATTAAGTGCGTTATTTATTAGCTTAAGGTTAATGTTAGTGCCATACAATCAAGGTATTGGTTATGCCTTACAAGAGCCTGTTAATGAACTTGCTGCCTTATGTGTTGCACTGCTTTATATTCATTTAATCGTTAAACTTTGTGACAACAGCGCCCACATAGGGGGGCTTATCCAACAAGTTGGACGCTTAGCGTTTACTTTATACATAAGCCAAACCATTATGCAGTTATTATTGTTTAAAGTGTTTTTTCCGCAGTGGACGCTTGGTTTTAATCGACTCGATTATTGGCTGCTCGCCATTAGCTTAGTGATTGTACAGCTTATATTTACAGCTATTTATTGCCGGTATTTTAAGCAAGGCCCGCTTGAATACCTATGGCGTAAATTAGCGAAAATTAACCGCGAAAAAATAGCTTGAGTAGTTTAAACTATGCGCCTTTATATTTAAGAAGATTTGCCTGATGACAGACTTGAAGCGTTTAAATAAATTTATTAGTGAAACCGGGTTTTGCTCTCGCCGCGAAGCCGATAAATATATTGAGCAAGGTCGTGTTACCGTTAATGGCGAATTACCAGAAATGGGTGTTAAAGTTGCCCAATCAGATGTAGTTTTGGTTGATGGTAAACCATTAAAAGCACCACCTAAACGTGTGTATATTGCTTATAATAAGCCTGTGGGCATTACCTGTACCACAGAGCGTAAAATTCAAAGTAATATAGTTAAAGCCGTTAATTATCCTGAACGTATATTTCCGATTGGTCGTTTAGACAGACCCTCAGAAGGGCTGATTTTTTTAACCAATGAAGGCGATATCGTTAATAAAATCTTACGAGCTGGCAATAACCACGAAAAAGAATATGTGGTAACTGTAGACAAACCACTTAATCGTCAGTTTGTAAATAAAATGGCGAACGGTATTCCTATTTTAGATACCGTGACTAAAAAGTGTAAAGTTACTCAGACTGGTGCGCAGCAATTTAGCATTATTTTAACCCAAGGTTTAAACCGTCAAATTCGCCGTATGTGTGAATACTTAGGTTACGAAGTGGTTACACTAAAACGTGTGCGTATTATGAACGTAACTCTCAAAGGCTTAAAAGTAGGGCAGTGGCGACATTTAAGCGACGCTGAAATGGCGGTCATTAACGATTCAATTGCTGATTCAGGTAAAACGCAAGAACACTCACTTTATGATGATACTGAACAGCGCAAGTACACTGAACAAGATAAAAATAGTGGCGCTAAATCTGCTCATAAGCGTGATTTTCAGGGCGGGAAACTACGTCGTGAAAATAATGACGAGCAACAAAAGCACGCTAAAAAAAATAGTCGAAATACCCCTTACCAAAAACGCTCTACTACTTATGTGGGTAAATCAAATACTCACAAAGCAAATACTGCCACAGGAAACAAAACCCGCAGCAGTGGCACGTTAAGCTTAAAAAAGTAATTAAGCTTGTGTAAAAAAGCAAATAAAAACGCAGCCTTAGCTGCGTTTTTTGTTAGCCTACTGTTTGGGGTAATCAATCCTAAATACCACAGTGTATAAAACCGGCACTACAATTAGCGTAAGTATGGTGGCAAACCCTAAGCCAAACATAATGGTGACCGCCATCGACTGAAAAAATACATCGAATAGTAATGGGATCATGCCAAGTATTGTCGTGATAGCGGCCATGGCTACAGGGCGCACACGGCTTACGCCTGAGTCAAACACTGCTTGATATGGCGATTTACCTTCACTCAGTTCTAAGTTTATTTGATCAACCAGTACAATGCCGTTTTTAATTAGCATGCCGCTTAAGCTTAATAAGCCCAGTAGCGCCATAAAGCTAAACGGCGCATTCATCACTAATAAGCCTGCACTAACACCAATAATAGCCAGCGGTACAGTTGCCCAAATAACCAAAGGTTTTTTCACTGAGTTAAACAGTAATACTGTTACTGCAAACATTGCTAAATAGCCCAGTGGTAACGAGCCAAAAATAGCCTTTTTCGCTTTGCTTGATGATTCGAACTCGCCGCCCCATTGCATTTCATAGCCACGGGGTAAATCAATTGCTTCAACCTCAGCGCGAACCCGAGCAAATAATTTTGCAGGCGTTTCATCACCCAAAACATCATGATCTGCCATCACAGTAATGGTGCGTTTACGATCGCGACGCATAATTAAGCTGTCTTCCCACTCAACAATAAATTCATCAACCACTTGGGTAACCGGCACAAACACGCGTAAAACAGGGCTATAAATTTGTAAATCGTGAACACTGTCTACATTTAAACGCTCGCTTGCCGGTGAACGGGCAATAATAGGCAATAATTGCGTACCATCACGATACACACCCACTTGCTTACCCGACAGGCTCGTTAACAGAACTTGGTCAAGATCAAATTTGGTGATCCCCAAACGGCGCGCTTTTTGTTCATTAAATTGCGGACGAATCATTTTAGTGCGTGCACGCCAATCATCTCGAATGTTAAAGGCACCGTCGTCTTTAGCGATAATCTCTTTAGCCTGTGATGAAAGCTGTCTTAAAACAACCGGATCGGGGCCTGAGAACCGCGCTTCTATTTTGGCATCAGTTGAGGGGCCAATCTCCATTGGTTTTACTTTTAACTTTGCTGACAGTGGATGTTGCTTTGCGTAATCGCGCACTTTTTGCATGACTTTTGCGACGGCTTCACGATTGGTGACACGAATAATTAACTGTCCATAAGCAGGGTAGGATTTTTCAGGCGCGTAAGTCAGCATAAAACGCGGCGCACCTTGGCCAACCGTACTGGTGATTTCTGTGACCAGTTCATTCTTTTGTAAATAAGCTTCTAGCTGCTTAATGCCCTCAAGGGTTGCGCGAATATCAGCGCCTTGATCTTGCCAGTAATCGACATAAAACATCGGGGTATTCGAGGCTGGAAAAAATGATTGCTTCACAGCACCAAACCCCACTACAGCGCTGCATAAAAGAGCAACCATAAGGACTAAGGTTGTTTTTCTAAAGCGCATAGCTAAATTTAATATCGCTTTATAACCATTGAATATGATGCCTTGGTAAGGGTCTTCATGCTCTTGATTATGTTCGTGTTTAAATTCGGTTTCTTTAAACATCAAGTGGGCAAAAAACGGCGTGAGCGTAATTGCGGTGATCCAGCTCAAGAGCAAAGAAATAAACAGCACCCAAAATAAGCTACCAGCAAATTCACCACTGGCATCTGAGCTTAAACCAATCGGTGCGAAAGCGGTTATGGCAATAACTGTTGCGCCAAGTAGTGGCCACTTAGTTTGATCGACAATATTAACTGCCGCTTTAAGCTTTGTTTGTCCGCGCTTGAGGTTGATGAGAATACCTTCGGTCACAACAATGGCGTTATCGACCAGCATACCTAGTGCAATAATTAGCGCACCTAATGATATACGTTGTAAGTCAATCGCAAACAGTTTCATAAATATAAAGGTGCCTAATACGGTCAGTAATAATATACCGCCGATTAAAACCCCACTTTTAAAGCCCATAAAAATAAGTAGTACTACAATAACTATTGCAATGGCCTCTATTAAACTAACAATAAAGCCATCTACCGACTGCTCTACTTCTTTAGGTTGGTTATACACTGAGCTAATATCAATACCATGCGGGCGTTGATACTCAAGAGATGCTAAGTGCTCATCTATGTGTTTACCCACATCAACAACATTGACCCCAGACATAAACGACACACCAATAAGCAGAGCCTGTTGTTGATTGTAATGAATCACATTGGTCGGTACTTCAGCATATTCACGGTAAACCTTTGCAACATCGCCTAGATAAATGAGTTCGCTGGCACCTGATTTTGAAATTAATAAGGTTTCAAGTTCTTTTACATCTTTAAATTCACCAGTAGGGTGCAAGCGAATAGACTCATCACCCACGCGAATACGTCCAGCGTTAGATACGGTGTTTTGTGATTGCAGTAAATCATAAATATGACTAGGCGCAATACCAAGTTGGGCAAGCTTTTGCGTCGATACCTCAACCATTACTTGTGGCTGCTGTTGGCCCGCAATTGTAACTTTGCTCACTCCTTTGACTAAAACAAGTTCACGTTTTAAATAATCAACATAGTCTTTTAATTCATCATACGAGTAGCCATCGCCCGTGACGGCAAACATAACGCCGTAAACATCGGCAAAATCATCAATCACATTACTGGGGTAAACACCACTTGGCAGCGACGGGCTAAGGTCGTTTATTTTACGACGCATTTCATCCCATATTTGTCTAAGCTCTTGTTTACGATAGGTGCTTTTCATTTCTACGGTAATTTGTGATTTACCATTGGATGAAATAGAGGTGACATAATCAACATAGGGGAGCTGTTGAATGGCATTTTCAATCGGAAATGTGACTTCTTCTTCGACTTGCTGTGGAGAGGCGCCCGGGTATAAAGTGATCACCATGGCTTTTTTTAAAGTGAATTCAGGGTCTTCCAGCTGGCCTAAATCAAAATAAGATACACTGCCGCCAATTAACAGCAACAGCGTAAACATCCAGCTAATGACTTTTTTCTCAATAGATAGTTGCGCAAAGCCCATAATTATAAGCCTCGCTCTTTATTCCAAGGACGAACAGACATGCCCTCTTGTAAAGAGTGAACACCAGCAGAGACAATTTGTTGGCCTTCTTTTACGCCGCTAAGAACTTCAATAGTGTCGTGATGCAATTGACCCACTTGTACTGCTTGTTTATGCACAGTGCCAGTTTGCTGATTAAAAACCCACACATAGGCATTATCGCTTAGGCTTTTATTAGGATCTGAAAATACCGACTCAATAGGTAAAATAGTGTAGGGGGTTTGTGAGCGTGTAACTTTGCTCAAATCTATCATCACTTGTCCCGACATACCCGCAAGTAAGTTAAAATCTTCTGGCACCGGTAATGAAAACACCACTTTATAGGTGAGTGTTGCAGGATCGGCTTGGGTATCCCATTCTTTAAGCGTGAGTTTGTATTGCTTGTCGTGATAGCCATCAAATTCAACCATAGGTTGATATTGGGTATCTTTTTGAATACGTGCCACGATTTTTTCAGGAACCTGTATTGCTACATCCATAAAATCGCGGGTTTCTAAGCGCAAAACATTTTGTTTTGCTTGAATACTTTCAAAGTTTTTTACAAATACTTTGGCTACTATGCCAGCAAAAGGAGCGCGAAGTTCGCTGTACTCTAAATTCGTTTCTGCAATTTTAAACGCTGACTCAGCGACTTGTTCATTGGCAACCGCTTGATCAAGCTCGGATTGACTGGTGATATTTTTATCAAATAGTTGTTTAATACGTTTTAGCTGCGACTTAGCCAGTTCATAGCGCGCTTTGCGCTCATTATATTGTAATTGAAAATCTTCAGGGTCTAATTTCGCCAATAGTTGCCCTTTTTTTACCTGCTCACCGGCTAATACAGGAAATTCAACCAACTCACCATTGACCCTAAAAGCCAGGTACGAGCCCTGGTTTGCAACGACTTCCGCAGGAAAACTGCGTATGTTTGTTTGCGAATCATGACCAATACTAAATAATTTAACAGGGCGAATCGGCTCTTCTTTAACTATTTTCTCGGGCTCCGAGCAGCCTATTAAACTTAGTAATGTCGCAGATAGTAAACATAAGCGAAACAGTGGCATGATATCTCCATGATAAAAAAAGGCTAAATAAGTCAGTGCAGCATACGCTGCAAACATATAAAATAAAATTCATTAAATTTTAGAAACTCAATAAGTTTTACTTATAATGTGCTGGGCTGACTATGAAACTTAATCAATTACAAATTTTAGATGCTATTGTGCAAAGTGCGAGCTTAAGTGGCGCTGCATTAAAGTTACATAAAACTCAGCCTGCATTGACACTGGCGATTAAAAACTTAGAGGCGAAATTAGGTTTTGATCTACTCGACCGTTCTAAATACCGATTACAACTTACCGAAAAAGGACGTATTTTTCATCGTGAAGCTAAACAGCTTTTAAACGCGAATGAGCAGCTTACACAGCTTGCAACCGAGCTGGCGCTGGGGAATGAAGCGCAATATAGAGTTTGCTATGAGCAAATTTGTCATGTGCAAAGTTATAACGAGATCATAAGTAATACTTTTAAGCATTTTTCTAGTACAGAATTTCGTTTAACCAGTGGTAAACGGTTTGTATCTTTAGAGCAAGTGAATACCGGCCAAGCCGAGCTTGGGATTGGCCCATGGTTTGATTTATTTCATGCCACAGGCGATTTAGAAAGCTTACCGATAGGCAAGCTCGATATAGGTATTGTTGGCGCAAAAGGGATTTTACCTAAGCAGCTTACCTACGATGAGTTACAACTTTACCCGTGTTTAGCGATGTTTGAAAGTGGCTTGAGCATAGACAGCGACAGGCTGTCTTATTCTAAAGGGGCTGCGGTGATGAAAATAGATGACATATCTACCCTAAAGTCGTTTTTATTGTCAGGTGCAGGATGGGCAATGATGAGCTTAGGCCACTGTAAAAAAGAAATTACCGCGGGCTCATTACAGCAAATAATAGTAACAGACAGAGAGCACCAGTTTAGCGCGCAAATTCGTGCTTTTCGTCAACATGCTATGCACCATGGTCCTGTTGCCCGTAAAATTTGGCAGCAATTTGAATTACTCAGTCAGGAGTACTTAAACAATAATGGACGTTAATAAAGAAACGGTTATTTATACTATTATTGCGAGTATACCCTCAGGGTGTGTTGCCAGTTATGGCCAAGTAGCGGCGCTTGCAGGGTATCCTAATAATGCAAGGCTAGTTGGCCGATTATTAAAAGAGATGCCTAAAGATTCTACTATCCCATGGCATAGAGTGGTTAACAGCCAAGGTAAAATAGCGTTTGCACAGGGGAGTGCGCTGTATCAAACGCAACGAGAAAAGCTACTTTCTGAGGGTGTTACTTTTAACAATCAACGAATCAATATGGCAAAACACCGCTGGCAATAAACTAATTATCCATTTTTTGTAAGTCAGTTAAAGCCCAAATTTCATCTGCGGTCCATTCGTCTAGCCAAATAGGAATATCTTCGGCTTTCATTGGCTTAGCAATACCATAGCCTTGTGCTAGATAACAGCCAAGTAGCATTAGTGTTGCTGCATGCTCAGGGGTCTCTACGCCTTCAGCTATAACGCTTCGCTTAAACGAATTAGCCAGTGCAATAACGCCTTTTACAATTGCTAAATCGTTCGAGTCTTCAAGCATATCTCTAACAAAGCTTTGATCTATCTTTATTAAGCTTGCAGGTAAACGCCTTAAGTATGTGAGTGAGGAGTAACCCGTACCAAAGTCATCTAATGAAAACTCAACGCCCAAAGCTTTACAATCTTGCATGGTTTTAGATACGTGGGCTACATCGTTAAGCGCACTGGTTTCCAGTACTTCTAGCTCTAGGTTTCTAGCATCGACCTGTGGATGTGCCAATAGTAATTCAGTTAGCCGCGCTGTAAATTCAGGCTGCTGTAATTGAACTGCGGCAACATTAACGCTCACTTTTATGTTTAAACTAGGTGTTAAAATTTGCCAGTGGTTAATTTGAGATAATGCAGCGTTAATAACCCATTCGCCAACGTCTATCATTAGCGCATTGTTTTCAATTACAGGTAAAAATTCAATAGGGCTAAGCAACCCGCGCTCTGGGTGTTGCACGCGTATTAATGCCTCAACACCAATCATACTGCCCGTTCGCATATCTACTTTTGGTTGATAATAAAGTACAAACCAATTATTGGCTAAGGCTTCACGGATAAGTGAAATACCGGTTTGCTGTAATTTAACTGTATCTCCTTGACTCGTATCAAATAAATGATAACGATTTTTGCCCATTTGTTTGGCAATATACATGGCTTGATCGGCATGGCGCATCAGTTGTTCAGCATCTAAATTATCTTCTGGATATATTGTTACGCCAATACTGGCAGAGACATTCAAAACAATATCGTTAACAGTGACAGGTTTAGCTGCTGCGGCCAGAAGCCTCTCAAGTACGGGCACGCAATCGGCAACTGATCCTAAATTAGTTAATACAGCAACGAATTCATCGCCACCAATACGGGCCAAGCTATCACCTTCACGAAGTGCATCTTTTAAACGGATTGAAAGTGCAATTAATAACTTATCGCCAATATCATGGCCATGAGAATCATTAACATGCTTAAATCCATCTAAATCAAGAAACACCACCGCCAGAGAATTGTTATGGCGACGGCATTGCAACATGGTTTGGCTGAGCCTATCGGCAAGCAATACGCGGTTTGGCAAGTTAGTTAATAAATCATAATGTGCAATACGGCTAAGTTGCTCTTGTTGGCGTTTAGCTTGGGTGATATCGGTAAAAATTCCTAAGTAAAAAGTAACGTTGTTGTCGTCTTTTAAAACTGAAATATTGAGTAGTTCAGCATACAGTTCACCGTCTTTTTTGCAGTTCCATACTTCACCTTGCCAATGACCATATAGGCTGAGCTGTTTCCATATGTTTTTGTAAAATGACTCAGTTTGTTTGCCCGAATTTAAAAATGATGGATTGCGACCTATAACTTCATCATGGCTATAACCGGTTATATGACAAAAGGCAGGATTGACATCAACAATAACTTTATCCGCATTTGTAATAATTATCCCTTCGTGGGTATCTCTAAAAACCCGAGAGGATAAATGCAGTTTTTCTTCAAATAATTTACGTTCAGTAATATCAACCGAGACACCCAGCATGGTAATTGCGCTACCAGAGTTGTCTCTAACAAGAGTCCCTTTAGTATTAAACCAACGAACGTTACCCCGTTTAGTAATAATACGATGATCAACGTTATATTCTTTCGCAGCGTCAATACATTGATTTATATCGCTTACTATATTGGCGCGATCATTTGGGTGAATACTGGCTAGGTATTCATTTTTAGTCATTTCTAATTGTTTAACATTGCCGGTAATTAGTCTTATACCATGTTCAGAAAAGCGGATTATATTGGTTTTTATGTCCCATTCCCAAGTCGCAATTCCTCCCACTTTTTGGCTTAAAAGAAGTCGTCTTTCGGTATCAGTTAGTGCTTTAATGTTATTTTGTAATGCATGAGTACGTTGCTCTACTTTTTTTTCTAATTTTAGGTGGCTCGCTCTTAATCGGGTTATCAGATAAGATGAAAGTGTAGTTAAAAAAGTAAACGCAACCGCAATAGCAATACCAAGTAACAGCATACTATTGTCTTGCCAGCCCATGATAGGGTAGGCTTTAAATACCCAAACGCCGTTTGGCACTTGTATGTTAAAGTCGACCGTATTTTTTGTTATTTGGTTGTCTGAGGTAGCAATGATTTGCACATCATTTGTATCGGGCATGACTTTTGAAAGCTCATAACCAATGCCTGCCTGTGGCAGTTGAGCTAAATTAACGCCTTGAAGAATATCAGGAAAACGAATAAGCGCAGTGGCAAATCCCCAAAACTGGTTTCCTTGTGAGGTATCTAGATACACAGGCAGCCTAGCCGCTGCACCCATACCACCTTGAAATAATTCAAAAGGGCCAGCAAGGGTTAATTTACCTGTTTTTTTGGCTAAAAATGCCTCTTGCGTTCGCAGTGGGTTCTCTAAAACATTATTACCGATAGCACTTTCATTGCCTTTAAGTGGAACAACGTGTGTAAGAATACCGTTTTTATGAAGTTGTAAGGCGTCAAGACCTGGATAAAGACTTAACATTTCAGAAGCGAGTTCTTCAAAGCCTTTAGTCTCGCCATTTTGGGTACGAATTAATGCCGCAATTGGGTAGGCTGCAGAAAGTGCTTGGTTAAGGTTATTTCTAATATGGTTAACGTAGCTACCCGCCACCTTTCTAATAGAGTTTTGCTTTTGCTGATAAATGTATTGATCAAGTAAGGAGATTGAATACACAGATGCAAGCGTTGAGATTAACAATGTGATCAACACCAGTCTTGCTTTTATAAACAAGCTCAGTATCTGTGGTCGAGTATTAGATGGTGACAATGTAAATAACACCTAGCGTTGTTTAAGCCGCGTCCATTTAGAACAATGGCGTTTTAAGTTCCTGAAACAGTATAGCAAACAGTCATCTAAAGCATTAGGGAGATTTAATTATACTTTAAAATAACCACCGTGATTTACTAAAGCTTGAGTAAAATAATAGGCTACATTGTGAGATTAGCTAGGAAGGCACTATGTGTATTTAGTTAATACACATAGTGAGTAATGGCAATATAATGACTTACACAACCGCCAATGACAAAAAGATGCCAAATAGCGTGGCTATATTGAGTGTTTTTAGCGCTGTAAAACAATGTACCCACGCTATAAAATAAACCACCAGTAAGTAGCCAGTATAGTGCGTTGATAGGTAAGTTTGAGTAAAGTGGGTATATAATTGCCAGTGCAAACCAGCCCATTAATAAATAGGTAGCGAGTGACACTTTTTTATTGCCATTTTTAACAAGCAGTTTATAAGCAACACCGGCTAAAGCTACTGTCCAAATAAATACCAAGGTAGCCCAAGACCAAACCCCAGATAAAGAGAGTAATAAAAAAGGGGTATATGTGCCAGCAATAAGCATGTAAATAGCACAGTGGTCACATTTTTTATAAAACGCTCTTAATTTAGGACGAACACTGGCGTGATAAAGTGTAGAGGACAAAAATAAAATAAATAAGCTGCTGCCATAAACGACTGTGCTGGCGTAACCTTTTACAGAGTTAGCTTGTTTAAATAAATCCCAAATTACAAATGCAGCAAATAAAATCCCTAAAGCATGGCTAACAACATTTAATAGCTCTTCTTTTTTAGAATAGGGCGCTTCAACAGACATAACAGATCCTACCACTTACAAATTAACGTTTAGTGTACAAGTGTGCGCTGAAATTATCAATTTAGAATTGATTGACATGGTGCTGCCAGTTTATGGATTAAAGTATGTTAAAAAATACACTATTATTTGGTTATATTTTTTAAATTGTTAGTTAAATTAACTAACCCATATTTTATAAATCTTAACCTTTTTATTTTATATCTTTATAAAACAAAGGTTTATTGATTTTTTTCTTTATGGCACAGCCCTTGATTGTATCTAGGTGTATTAACCAATAAACAAACAAGGAATAACATTATGAAAACTTCAATTAACATGACACTGGCTAGTTTACTTTTATTAGGTTCATCTCAAGTACATGCAACAGAGGTCGATTTAGATATTACAGATATGTTGACTAAAACGGTGACAACTTATGTATCACAAGCAACCCATGAACTTGAACAGTCAGTAAAAGAAGCCGTTTCTTTTGATGCCCAAGCTATTTTAGATGGTTTACTACAAACCAATCCAGTTGTTGATAATAGTGGCATTGATGAAAAGCAACTTGTAGTAAAAACACAACAAAAGCAATAAAAATAGGGAATAAGTGATGAACAGCGAGTTCGAATTGTTAGCCCTGATGTTGGCGCCAGTGGCAAGTGTACTGAGTATATATTACATCGTTTACATGATAAAAAATGTGGGAACGAGGTTTAATTAGCGAATGCACTTACACGGTAAAACAATCGATGTAACTAAAGCTGATCGACTTCAATAGAGCGCACGTAAATAAAGGCAGAGTGTTTGAAAGAAGTAGACTTTATGAAACGTGCGATTTTCCCATTACCGATTTTTATATTACCTGAAGGCTATACGCGATTACGTATATTTGAGCCTCGTTATTTGACGATGGTTAAAAACGCATTAAAAACAAACAGCGGTTTTGTACTTTGCACCTTCGAACACGACACACCATTTAATATAAGCGCCCAAGGGTGTTTAATGGATATTATTGATTTCGACCAAGACGAAAGCGGTATGCTGTTGATTGATGTTTTTGCATCAAAAAGTGTGCAACTAGATAACGTGTACCAAGACGAACAGGAGTTACGCCATGGCGAGGTCTCTGCGTGCAATACACCTTATTGGTACAACAGCAGTAACCATGACATTGGTGAACATCAACTACTTCAAGTGGCACTAGAAGAAGTATTCTCTAATAACCCACAGCTACAGTCTCTTTATAAACATACCCAGTTTAATCAACTTACTTGGGTTGTTGCCAGATGGCTTGAGCTTCTCCCTATTTCTATTGAGAAAAAACAACAACTTGCATTTGAAACTAATTTTGATAACTTGCTGAATTTCCTCCATACTGTGATTAATAACGAATTTGCCTAAAATAATTTTGATCCACTTATAATCTTAGCTCGTAATGCTACTTACAAAAGCTATAACGGGACATTTTACTATGGTAAGTCAACAACAAACATTACGTTGTGAACCTAACACAGGTAAGTATACTGCCATGCCAGAAACGCCAAGTACGGAACTCAGGGAAGCATTAGTTAATGTAGCCCAATCTCGCGATAAAAAATCTTTCGCGTACTTGTTTGAATATTTTGCACCAAAGATCAAACGCTTTGGCATTAAGCAGTTTGGTGTAGAAGCCCAAGCAATGGAGTTGGTGCAAGAAACGCTCACTTCAGTGTGGCGAAAAGCGCATTTGTACAACAGCGACAAAGGCGCAGCCACTACGTGGGTTTATACGGTAATGCGTAATGCGTCCTTTGATATGCTTCGAAAAATGAAAAGTAACAAAGAAGAAAATATCAGCGAAGACATCTGGCCGTTATTGAATGAATCAGAAGATACACATCACGAATACAGTGACCACCTTGAAGATAAACAAATTAAGCGCTACCTAGATAAACTGCCACAAGCACAAAGAGAAGTGGTACGCGGTGTTTACTTTCAAGATATGTCGCAAGAGCAGCTTGCTCAACAATTAAACATTCCAGTAGGCACGGTAAAATCACGATTACGTTTAGCCTTGCAGAAATTACGTAATGAAATGGGAGATCAGCATGATTAAACATCACCCGAGTGAAACACTACTGACACAATACTGTGCAGCAACACTTCCCGCATCACTAAGCTTAGCCGTATCTATTCATGTAGATATGTGCCCAATATGCCAAGCTGAGGTTGAAAAACTCGAGGCAAGTAATGCAAAAGCAGTGTTTAGTGACAACATGAATGTTAATAACGATGAGCAAAGCGACGATATAGCGGACTCAGGGTTGCTTGAATTAATCACGTCAGACGATTCGATTGATGAAGTTTATGCCGTTGAACCTGTCACTATTGAAGTGAATGACTATAATTACAGCTTACCAAGAGCATTAACACGTATTTCTCATAGCAAATTTACACAAGTAGGTAAGCTTGCTCGTTCACGTATAGCGCTTGACGATGGGCATTTGCGCTCGAGTTTATTGCACATAGACGCAGGCGGTGAAATTCCTGAGCATACACATACAGGTTTTGAAGTTACGCTACTTCTTGATGGCGAATTTACAGATGAAGAAGGCAGTTATGTACCAGGTGATTTTATTTGGCAAGATGGCCGTCATCAACATACTCCTTTAACAAAAGAGGGATGTTTGTGCTTTACTGTAGTCAGTAGTGCGCTACATTTCAATAAAGGACTTAGCAAGTTGCTTAATCCAATTGGCAGCTTGATTTATTAAGAGAATCTATGCAAACAGATACAATAAAAATAGGTATTAGCGCCTGCTTAGCAGGCGAAAAGGTAAGATTTGACAGCGGCCACAAAAAATCTAACTTTTGTATGGAAGAGCTGGCAAAACATGTTGAATATAAAATGTATTGTCCTGAGGTTGCGGTTGGCTTACCTATACCGCGCCCGACAATTCGTCAAGTAAGAACTGCTGATACTATTAAAGTGTGTCGTCCAAATGGTACAGGTGATGTTGGCCCTCAGCTAACAGAATACGGCAAAAAAATAGCCACAGAGCAAGCCGGTCATTTAAGTGGGTTTGTTTTTTGTGCTAAAAGCCCGAGTTGCGGCATGGAGCGCGTTAAAATTTACAATGAAGCAGGAACCGGTAACACCTCTGAAGGGATTGGTTTTTTTGCAGAACAAATCATGAAACACAACCCATTACTGCCCTGTGAAGAAAACGGTCGCTTGAACGACGTTCATTTACGCGAAAATTTTGTTATGCGTGTTTATACATTATATAACTGGCAGCAGTTGGTGAAAGAACCTATTACAGTTCATCGGTTAACTCAGTTTCACGCGCAATACAAATACTTGTTGATGGCTCATAACTATCAAGCTTACCGTGACTTAGGCCACTTGCTTGGTACTTATTTAGGTGATGATATAAACGCATTAGCCGATGAGTATATTCTCGGTTTAATGACCGCGTTGAAACGTCCTGCGTCAAGAAAAAACAATTCAAATACTTTAATGCACTTGCAAGGTTACTTCAAAAGAGATTTATCGAAAATCGAAAAAGAAGAAATGCGAGATGCAATAGACGAATATCGCCAAGGGTTGGTACCGCTTTATGTACCACTAACCTTACTTAAGCATCATTTAAAGGTTCATCCTAATGAATATTTAAGCAAGCAAATATACTTTAACCCTTATCCTAATGAATTAAAGTTACGTTACGGTTTGTAATGAATACACTATTTTGGTTTAGGCGTGATTTGCGCCTTTTTTCAAACGAAGCGCTTATTGAAGCGTTAAATAATGGTGCTAAACACACCATTTTTTTTGTGTGCGAAAAACAATGGGCACAGCATAACACTGCCCCAATTCAAATTGATTTACTAAAACGCAGAGTCAGTTACATACGTGAAAAATTAGCTGAGTATGGCATTAATTTACACGTGATAGAGGCTCCTTATTTCACAGACTGCCAAACTAAGCTTCTCGATTTTTGTCAGCAGTATGAGATTAAACACATAATAGCCAATAAAGAATATGAGCTTAATGAGTTTAATAGAGATAAAGCGATTCAAGCGCAATGCGATCAACAGCAAATAACATTTACTTTATACGAAGGTGACATCATTGCACCTGTTGGCAGTGTACGCACTCAAAACAATGAAATGTATAAAGTGTTTACGCCTTTTAAGCGGGCGTGGTTAAAACAGTATCAAGATACTCACTTTAGCTTGGTGTCGTGGCCATTATCTTCAAACCCTATTGATATTGAATCGTGTGAATTACTCAGCAGTGATGACAGTTCAAAGAAATGGCCGGTTGATGACGACACCTTAGCGAGTGTGGTCGATAATTTTATCCATGATAAATTAGCAAGTTATGATGATGTACGCGATATACCTAGTGTAAAAGGAACATCGGGTTTAAGCCCATATTTAGCATTAGGGGTTGTTAGCAGTAAGCAGTTAATGGTCAACATACAACAGCAGTATCCAGATATTTTGACTACCTCAAAAAGTAAAACCTTTACGTGGGTGAACGAGCTGATTTGGCGTGAATTTTATAAACACCTCATTGCCGAATTTCCTAAATTATCGCGCGGTGCTAATTTCAACGAAAAGTACGATAGTGTTGCTTGGCGTGATAATGAGGCTGAGTTTAAGCTTTGGTGTGAAGGCCGCACTGGCTATCCACTTGTTGATGCTGCCATGCAACAGCTATTGCAAACTGGTTGGATGCACAACCGTTTGCGAATGGTAGTGGCAAGTTTCTTAACTAAACATCTTTTAATCGACTGGCGTAAGGGCGAGCAGTTTTTTATGCAGCACCTTATTGATGGTGATTTAGCCTCGAATAATGGCGGCTGGCAATGGGCGGCAAGTACAGGCTGTGATGCACAGCCTTATTTTAGAGTGTTTAACCCTATTACTCAAAGTGAACGCTTTGATCCAAGTGGTCAATTTATTCGTAAATATCTGCCTGAATTAGAAAAAGTCCCAGATAAACACATTCATTTTCCTCATACCTATTTAGCAGCAACGGGGCAAAGTGAACACTGTTACTGGCCGGCAATTGTTGATCATAAAGCAGCACGAGCTAGGGCTTTAGATGCATTTAAGGTGTGATATGGATAACCAATTATCAGTCGATAAATTTGTAGAAATATATCAAAAGCTTGATAAAAATAACCTTGAGTTATTAACCGAAATTTACGCAAAAAATATACAATTTATAGATCCGCTGCACGAAATTAATGGTCTAGAAGATTTAAGGCGTTATTTTTGTGGTTTATACAGTAATGTTAAGGATTGTCGATTTGACATAACCGATTCATTTACCAACGATAATAACGCATTTGTGTATTGGACAATGTATTACTCTCATCCAAAACTGAATGCCGGTAAAACAATCACAGTGCAAGGGCACAGCAAGTTGGTATTTGAAGGCGACAAAATTGTAAAACATCGAGATTACTTTAATGCTGGTGAGCTGTTATACAAGCATATCCCATTACTAGGTAATATCATTAATTTTATTGATAAAAGGGCTGGTTAACTATGATTACCCTTATTACAGGTGCAACGTCGGGTATTGGTGAACAACTTGCTATTAAGTATGCCGAGCAGGGTGATACAGTGATTGCCTGCGGGCGTAATACGCAAAAGCTCGCTGAACTTGCCAAACACAACAACATAGAAACCTGCCAATTTGACGCCACTAATTTACAAGATATAAAAGCGGCAACGTTAGGGTACACTCAATTTGACCGCGTAATTCTTAATGCTGGAAACTGCGAGTATGTTGACGATGCACGTAATTTTGATAGCGCCTTATTTGAGCGCGTTATTAACGTTAACTTGTTATCAATGGGTTACTGCTTAGAGGCGCTTTTACCAAAAATAGTCTCTGGCGGGCAATTAGTAATGGTTAGTTCAAGTGTTACTTATTTACCATTACCACGTTCAGAAGCCTACGGTGCATCAAAGGCAGGCGTTAGTTATTTAGCTAAGAGCCTAGCGGTAGATTTAACCGATGTTGATGTGACATTAGTACACCCTGGTTTTGTAAAAACCCCTTTAACTGATAAAAATGATTTCCCTATGCCGATGGCTGTTACAGCCGAAAAAGCGGCTGACTATATAATAAAAGGCGTCGCTAAACGCCGCAAAGAAGTTCATTTCCCCTATCGTTTTACACTTATACTTAAAGCATTGCGAATATTGCCACTTTCGCTTTGGCTTAAAATTGCAAAAGGATTAACCCGTTGAAAAAAATAGCAATAATTGGGACTGGCGTATCAGGTTTAACCTGCGGGCATTTACTGCACAAGCATTACGATGTCACATTATTTGAAAAAAATGATTATATTGGTGGTCACACAGCAACTGTAGATGTAGAGCACAGCGGTATTAATTACGCGGTAGATACGGGGTTTATTGTATTTAATGATAGAACGTACCCTTATTTTGAAAAGTTGCTTGAACGCATTGGTGTAAAACGTAAACCGACACAAATGAGTTTTAGTGTGCATAACGAAGCAACCGGCTTTGAATACAATGGGCATACATTTAGTAGTTTATTTGCTCAGCGCAGAAATATAGTTAGACCTAAATTTTGGCGTTTATTGTATGACATCGTGCGTTTTAATAAGTTATGTAAGGCTTTGCACGCAAAAGGTCACTACACAGAGCAATCACTAGGTCAATTATTACAACAACATGGTTTTAATGATTTCTTTAAATACCACTACATTTTACCTATGGGTGCTGCCATTTGGTCTACTAGCATTAAAGAAATGGAAAATGTAGGGGTTGAGTTTTTTGTAAAGTTTTTCTTTAACCATGGTTTGCTAGACATTACCAATAGACCTCAATGGTACGTTATTCCCGGTGGCTCGCGAGAATACATTAAGCCTTTAATTGCCGGTTTTGCCGACAACATAAAACTTAACAGTCACATTAAGTCTGTGACTAGAAACGCAGAAGGCGTAACAATTACCTTTGCAGATGATCAGCAAGCACAGTTTGATAAAGTCATTTTTGCCTGTCACTCTGATCAAGCTTTAGCTTTGCTTGGCGATCCTTGTGAGCAAGAAACCACTGTTTTGGGTGCTATCCCGTACACAGAAAATTCAGTAGTACTTCACACTGATGAATCATTATTACCGGATAGAAAAGCCGCATGGGCAAGTTGGAATTATTTGCTCAATAATAATACCGATAAAGCGGCGGTGATTACGTATCAAATGAATATACTGCAAGGGATAGAATCAGATACACAGTTCTGCGTTACCTTGAATCATTTAGAAGGTATTAATCAGAGTAAAATTTTACGTGAATTTACCTATCACCACCCTGTATTTAACCAAGAGTCTATTGCCGCCCAACAGCAAAAACATACCGTTGATGGACAAAATAACACGTACTTTTGCGGAGCGTATTGGTACAACGGTTTTCATGAGGATGGTGTGCGCAGCGCCGTTGATGTGGCCAAGCAACTTGGAGTAGAGTTTGACTAATGCAGTGTATTTAGGCGATGTTAAACATCGCCGTTTTGCTGTTAAACATCATGCGTTTAGTTACCCGCTTTATATGATGTGGGTTGACTTAAATAACATCGAAGCACTTAATGGGGTACATAAACAACTTGGTACCACAGGATTTAAGGCTTTAAAATTTAAACAGTCTGACTATTTGAAAGGATTGGCGAACACTGACAATAAGCCCATTGTAGAGCGTGCTCACGCTCAGTTAGCTGCGCTAGGGGTTACAGAAAAGTTCAGTCATGTTTATATGTTAGGGCAGTTACGTTGCTTGGGTATTTACTTTAGCCCCGTTAATTTTTATTTTTTTGGCCATGACGATAATCAATTTAGCTACATGGTCGCTGAGGTGAGTAATACCCCATGGAATGAACGACATTACTACTTGGTTCCACTACAAAAAAAAGTGAACTTTAAGAAAGTTTTTTCCGTATCACCTTTTATGAACTTAGATATGAACTACCATTGGACTGTTCGACAAAAGCAAGACAATATACTGATACGTATAGAAAATAAGCGTGATGACGAATTACTTTTTGACGCATCGTTAAGGTTACAGCGTCAAACACTCTGCACAGCACAAATGAGTAAATTGCTTAAGCGTTTTCCAGCAATGACATGGTCTATTTTCAAAGGTATTTACTATCAGGCATTTAAACTGTTTGTAAAAAAAGTCCCATTTTTAGGTCATTCAGGTAGATCATAATTTTTTATTAATTTATGTTGTTTAACAAGTAATAACAATAATATAGGTAAGTGTATGGAAAAGGTATCGAGCTTACGCGTTCAAGAACGCACAAGTTGGTTTACTAACTTATACAAGAAGTTAGTATTCAAAGCGTTCTCGTCTATTGAAACAGGCCAAATAGTGCTTGTAGACAATAATCAGCAGTCTGTATTTGGCGATACGTCATCAGAGCTTAAAGTAACGGTAACCGTTAATGATACTGCTATGTATAAAGCATTTGCGCTCTCGGGAAGTATTGGCGCGGGAGAATCTTACATATTAGGGCAGTGGCAGTGTGATAACTTAACTCGGTTGATAGAAATTTTTGCAATTAACCAAGACCAACTAGACGCATTTGAAAAGAAATTCGCTTTTTTTAGTAACATTGCTCATCGTATAAACCACATTAAAAATAAAAACTCTCACTCGGGCTCTAAAAAGAATATTGTTGCACACTACGACTTAGGCAATGACTTATACGAGTCTTTTTTAAGCAAAGAAATGCTTTATTCAAGTGCCGTATACCCAAGTAAAGACGCCACCCTTGAGCAAGCACAGCAATACAAACTACAGCGTATTTGTGAACAAGTCGAGTTACAACAAGGCGACATCGTCATTGAAATTGGTACAGGTTGGGGAGCATTTGCAATTTATGCGGCTACTCACTACGACTGCCATGTAACAACCACTACCATCTCTGATGAACAGCACGATTATGTTGCAAATAAAATTAAAGAGCTTGGGCTTGAAAATAAAATAACTTTACTCAAACAAGATTACCGTTTACTAACCGGTAAATACGATAAGCTAGTATCAATTGAGATGATAGAAGCGGTTGGTCATGAGTACTTGCCTAGTTTTTTCACACAGTGCGGTCAGCTATTAAAAGACGACGGTGCTATGCTTATTCAAGCAATTACAATTAGCGACCAGCGTTACCAGCATTATTTAAAAAATTCTGACTTTATTCAGCAATATATTTTCCCTGGTGGGTGTTTGCCTTCGCTCAACGAAATGAGTGAGCAAATAAAAAATCATACCGATATGAATATCCACTCAGTTAGCGATATTGGTGCTCACTACGCAAGAACCCTTGCTGATTGGCGAGATCGTTTCATTGCAAGTTGGCCAAACCTCGATAGTAATAAATTTGATGAGCGATTTTACCGTCTATGGCTATTTTATTTTGCTTATTGCGAGGGCGCATTTAGAACTCGCGCAACAAGCACCGTGCATTTAATGGCACGCAAACCCCGTTTTACGAGTAGTAATGATGAGATTGCACTCGCTTATTAATTTTGTACTGTTTCAAGTAGTGTGGTTTTTATGCCTACTGCTTGAACAGCATTCAATTGTCTATTCAACAGTAGTCATTGCATTAATGTTTTATTTGTCAGCGCAAAAAAAACAGGATGCTTTTTTGCTTCTAAAGTGCTTACCACTAGCCTTACTAAGTGAGTTTATCGCGGTTAAGTTCGGTCTGATTGAATTTAAAGTAGCGCCATTTCCACTTTGGTTAGTGTTTTTATGGGCTGCTTTATTGCTATGTATTAACACCTCTATGTCGTTTTTAACAACCATTAAACCTTGGCAAGCGTTTATTGTATGCTTAGTGTTTGCACCAGGAAGTTACTGGGCAGGGGCGCGATTCGATGTGTTAGAGCTCGGCTTGCCGTTATGGCAATTTTGGCCTTTATACGGTGCTTTATGGGCTGCAACGTTTAGCGTTATTTTATTTATTAACGGTAAAATTGGCGCGTTTATTAAGCAATAAAACAATTGTATTTACTGCTTGGAGCTGATTATGAAAACGCTTTTAAATTTAGTACTAATTTATGCCCTGTTTAACCATGCTGCTTATGCTGATACCCAGTTTAACAAAGTGGGCGAGGCACGTATGGAATACCTTTTTTGGGATGTTTATGATGCAACGCTTTTTACTCCCTCTGGATCTTATAGTCCCAAGCAAACGCCGGTTAAATTTACTTTAACTTACCTGCGCGACTTTGATGCTAAAGACATTGTAAAAGCCACTAAAGAGCAATGGCAACATTTAGGTAAATCACAATTATCAGCTCGCTATGCAGATAAATTATTAGCCATATGGCCAGACATTAAAAAGGGTGAATCGTTAACCTTACTGACCGATCAGCAAGGACACAGTATTTTCTTTCACAATGACAATGAAATAGGCCGCATAGAAGACACCACTTTTGCAGATGACTTCTTAGCTATTTGGCTAAGTGAGAACACCTCAGAACCATCGATTAGAAATCAACTTTTAGGGATTTAATATGATTAATCTAAAACGTATCAAAGTAACTTTGCTACTGGTAGTAAGCTTCTTTATTGCAAGTTGTTCAGCGCCGAGTGTAGAGCATTACAAAGGCTCAGAACCTAATTTCGATTTTAAGACTTTTTTTAGCGGCGATTTAAAAGCCTACGGTGTTGTACAAGACTTTAAAGGCGAATTAACCCGAAAGCTTGTTGTAGACTTGAGCGCTACGTGGGATGGCAACCAAGGCGTTATTGAGGAAGACTTCGTTTATGATGACGGCGAAACCCAAAAACGTATTTGGAAAATAACCTTAAACGACGACAACACGTTAACCGGTACTGCTTCTGATGTTTTAGGCACGGCCACAGGCAAAAGTGAAGGCAGTGTTTTTCATTGGAACTACAATGTAGAAATTCCTTACGATGGCAGCACTTTTGAAGTTAACTTTGATGATTGGATGTATTTAGTCACCAACACGCGCTTGATAAACCGCACATCTATTGTTAAGTTTGGCGTTGAGGTCGGGGAAGTGACCTTAGTAATAGAAAAAATATAGCGACTCATCACAGTGCATAGCTGCACTATATTTGTGCTTAAATTAAGTTTTTGTTAACCCAACTCGCTGTATTTTACAGTGAATTATTATAATTTTACTAATTTTTTAGTATTTTAGATAAAAAACGTAATTTGCTGTTGCTAACTCTTCGAAAATGCATAAAGATAGGATTTGCGAAGGCAAAATAATAACGAATAGGAATCTAATAATGAACAAAGCTCAACTAGTTGAAAAAATCTCTACTGACGCAGAAATCTCTAAAGCAGCCGCTACACGTGCACTTGATGCATTCACAGGCGCTGTAACTTCTTCACTAAAAGAAGGCAACTCTGTTGCATTAGTTGGTTTTGGTACTTTTTCAGTTAAAGAACGTGCTGCTCGCACAGGTCGTAACCCACAAACAGGTGCAGAAATCCAAATTTCAGCAGCGACTATTCCAAGCTTTAAACCAGGTAAAGGTCTTAAAGACCAAGTAAACCTATAAGGTTTAGGTTTATAAAAATAATAAAAGGGCTATTAAGCCCTTTTTTTTTGCCGTAAATTTAACGCTTATTTAGCTTTAAGCGCCTTATCTCCGCGACCAATGCCGACCGCGCCAGAGCGAACCACTTCTATAATGTCTGTTTCATGACGTAAGGTATCTAAAAACGACTCTATTTTATCGGTGCTGCTTACCAACTGTAGGCTGTAACTTTGACGCCCCATATCTAAAATAGCGCCCTGAAATACATCTACAACCCGCGTTACAGCAGCTCGCGTAGCTTCATCTTGAGCAAATACTTTTACTAGTAACAGTTCGCGCTCTATGTGGCTCATTTCGGTTAAATCAATCACCTTAAGTACATCGACCAGTTTATTTACCTGTTTGGTGATTTGCTCAACAATTCTATCATCGCCTTTAGTGGTGACAGTAATACGCGAGAGTGACTCATCATCAGTGGTTCCAACAGTTAAACTATCAATATTGTAAGCTCGTTGAGAAAAAAGCCCCACTATACGTGATAACGCACCGGGTTCATTTTCTAATAATATAGATAATATACGACGCATTATGCCTTTACTCCTTTTCTTAACCACATCTCATCTATGCCACCGTGCTTAATTTGCATCGGGTAAACATGTTCTTTTTCGTCTACTAAAATATCTAAAAACACTAATCTATCGGTTATCGACATGGCTTTGTCTATTGCCGGCTGTAATTCATCCAGTGTATTGACTCGTATTCCTACATGGCCGTAACTTTCTACAAGTTTTACAAAGTCAGGAAGTGATTCCATATAGGAAGAGGAGTGTCTGCCGCCATAAATCATATCTTGCCATTGTCTAACCATACCTAGTGAACGGTTATTTAACGAGATCACTTTTACCGCTAAGTTGTATTGTAAACAGGTAGAAAGCTCTTGAATGTTCATTTGAATAGAGCCGTCGCCAGTCACACATAAAGACTCTTTATCCGGAAAGGCGAGCTTAACCCCCATAGCTGCTGGTAAGCCAAAGCCCATGGTGCCTAAGCCACCTGAGTTGATCCACTGACGAGGGTGCTTAAATGGATAATACTGCGCTGCAAACATTTGGTGTTGGCCCACATCTGAACTGACATAAGCATCACCATTAGTCGCTTTATAAATAGCCTCTATAACTGCTTGAGGTTTAATTTTATCGCCATCGGTATTGTAGTTTAAGCATTTTTGTTCGCGCCAACTGATCACCTGTCGCCACCAATCTTCTTGTGCACTGCGGTCTATTTTTATTGGGCTTTTATCTATAGCAGTTTGTAACTGTTCAAGTACCGTGGCTAAACAGCCAACAACCGGAATATGTGCTTTTATGGTTTTGGAAATTGAAGTCGGATCGACATCTACATGCACGATAGTGGCATTAGGGCAAAACTTTTGTACGTTATTGGTAACCCGATCATCGAATCGTGCGCCAAGGGCTAAAATAACATCAGCATTGGCCATGGCTTTATTTGCTTCTAATGTACCGTGCATACCCAACATACCAATAAAGTTAGGATGAATGCCTGATATACCACCTAGTCCCATTAGGGTATTGGTAATAGGGGCATTAAGCGATTCGACTAAGTGGGTTAGTTGCTCTGATGTATTTGAAAGCACAATTCCGCCACCAGAATAAATAACCAGCTTTTTCGCTTCTAAAATAGCAGTAACGGCCTTACGAATTTGTTTAGAGTGACCCTTGGTATTAGGGTTGTAGGTTCTGAGTTCTGTTGCCGCTGGAAAGTTGTAAGCAAAAGTTAGCTCAGGGTTAAGCATGTCTTTAGGAAGTTCAACGACAACTGGGCCTGGGCGACCTGAGCTGGCAATATAAAAGGCTTTAGCAAGAATATTGGGGATTTCACTAGCGCTTCTACAATTAAAGCTATGCTTTACAATCGGACGAGAGCAGCCAACAATATCCGTTTCTTGAAACGCGTCATCGCCAATTAAGTTGGTTGGCACTTGACCTGATAACACCACCATCGGAATAGAATCCATATACGCAGTTGCTATGCCTGTTACACAGTTTGTTGCCCCTGGTCCAGAAGTGGCAAGTACAACACCGACTTCACCGGTTGCTCTTGCGTAACCATCGGCCATGTGTGTGGCGGCCTGTTCGTGACGGACTAAAATATGTTCAATATCATCTTGCTGAAATAGCGCATCATATAAGTCTAATACTGAGCCACCGGGGTAACCGAATATATACTTAACGTTTAACTCTTTTAATGACTTAACAACCAATTCAGAGCCATTATATTCTTGTTTACTCATCCTCATTCCTCTGTTGACTGATTTATGCAAAAAAAAACCCCCGCGTAGTGCGAGGGTTTTAAAAAGCATGTTTCACCTTTTAATACATCCCCGCTGGGCTTATCACTAAGACCAGTACGAGTAAGACTAAAAGACGAAATTGTGTGTTCATGATGTTTTGCTCTTTAAAATAAAATGCTGTTTAAATTACAATTTTTGTATGTGGTTATTTTTAAGGCTTTTGCGCGCTCATGTCAACCCAAAACTAACGTTTTTGGATTAAAAATTCATTTTTATATCTTTTTTAATCTTAAATTCTAATTGTTGTGAAATATCCTCACGTTAAAAGCAGAAATTATGCATTTTTAATTTTAAGGAGTAGGGAGCTTAAATACACATTAATTACATTAAAGTGATACAAGCGGTTTTGAGCAGGCATAAAAAAAGCCAACAGATGTTGGCTTTATAATTCAATTATACTGTTACAGACGGTCGATTACTGACTGAGTGAAGTCAGTTGTACCATGGCTGCCGCCTAAATCGCGAGTAGTACGGTCGCCTGATTTAATTACATCAGCCACTGCGCTACGAATGCGCTCTGCCGTATCGCCCATATTTAAATGCTCTAGCATTTGAATAGACGCTAAAATAACTGACGTTGGGTTTGCTAGGTTTTTACCTGCAATATCAGGTGCGCTACCGTGAACAGCTTCAAAGATAGCCGCATCTTCACCAATGTTAGCACCAGGCGCCATGCCTAAACCACCAACTAAACCAGCACATAAATCAGATAAAATATCGCCGAATAGGTTAGTCGTTACAATTACGTCAAACTCTTCCGGTGTCATTACTAGTTTCATACAGGTTGCATCAACAATCATTTCAGTTGATTCAATCTCAGGGTAACGTTCAGCCACTTCACGAGCAACTTTTAAGAACAAACCCGATGTTGATTTTAAAATATTTGCTTTATGAACAGCGGTTACTTTTTTACGGCCTTCGCGTACAGCTAGCTCGTATGCAAAAGTAACGATTTTTTCAGCGCCTTCACGCGTGATAACAGACATTGCCTCAGCTTCGTTGCCATCAGCACTCACTACTTGACCTGCACCTGAGTACATACCTTGGGTATTTTCACGAACAGTAATAATATCAATGTCATCGTAACGTGCTTTAGTACCTGCGAACGACTTCACAGGACGAACATTAGCGTATAAACCAAACTGCTTACGAAGTGTTACATTGATTGATGTAAAGCCTTCGCCTACAGGGGTCGTTAATGGACCTTTTAAAGTGATTTTATTTTTAGCAATCGTGTCAATTGTTTCTTGTGGAAGCAATTCGCCCGTTTTTTCAAGCGCAGCGAGGCCAGCGTCAACAAATTCATAATCAAAATCGCATCCTGCGGCTTTTAGTATTTCAAGTGCTGAGTCGATAATGCTTGGGCCGATGCCGTCGCCTTTGATCACTGTTATGGTTTGTTTGGCCATGAACTTTTCCTTTAAAGATTTGGATACACACATAAATAAAAAATACTCACAGAGTTTAGACTACTTATATGACAGGGGTGCTAAATTTAAGCCGGCATTTATACCAATTTATTGAACATTTTGCCAGTTTATACTGCAAATACAGGGTATAACTTTAATTTATAGTGATAATAAGTCAGCTAAATACTATTGTGCAGACCTAATTGCTGCAGGGATTGATAAAAAATGGCCTCACTTTTCCAGCCATGGCGGGTGAGTTGTTGATTTAATATCTGCTGTTGCCATGCTGTTAATGGCTGGTTAGGTTTAAGTACGCGCTGGGCTACAACTTTCAAAGCTGCCCACAACTTAGCGCTATCATCGAGCTGCTTTTTAGGCAATGTTTCAGCTTTTAATAACGCTATTGCCCAAGGGTCGCTACTAAGTAATTCATTAAGCTCATTAGTTAAATGAGGGGTATCAACATTGTTTATGCCAAAAAATGTGCATATTGGCGTATCTAAGGATTTATTCGGTGTTTGGTCTAAGGTGATTTTTCTAGAAACTTCTGGGCTGTAATTAATTAATAGATAATATAAATAGGCATATAGGCTCAAACTAATGCGTTCACTTTGCAAATTTTTATCGTGTTTTACTAACAGCTCTACAATGTTGATTAAACAACCCATGCGGGTACACAAAAATGTATGTAAAGGATGGGCAATACTATTTACTAACTGCTCGAAAACCATGCCTTGAATAATCGCAGGGGCCTTATCGTAACCGACCATAGACAAGCTATGCCTTAAATCTTTTGCCGGCTGCAGCTCTTTATTATACTGTTTTACTGCATGGCACACTGATTTTATAACATTAGGATAAGGGGTAAGTAATGTACTTAATGCTTTGTAACTGTACTCTTGTTGGTTTTTTATTTGTTTAACTAATTCGTACAAAGAAGACTGTGTATCGTCACTCTTATGAACAATATGCAGGTACTCACTGTCCCAAACTTTTAAAAACAAGCGATCGTCATTACACGGCCATGCCTTTGAGCCATCCTCTAATGATGCTTTTATCCGATACCAGGCCATTTTTGAATTGGCATTATTAACGATAATATGACGGCCTGCCGAATCTGTAGCCAAATAAATCATTGTTTGGTCAGCATAAACTACTTGGCTACCTGGTACATATTGTCCAACGTGTGCCACTAAGTCTTTTAATAGCCTCTGTGCAAATGAGTTGGGGGTTCTTATGTACAAATCAGCTACTGCTTTATAAAAACTAATATGCTGCTGTTTTGCGTTGCAGGTTACGTTAAGCGCCAAAATATTTGCCAAAGCAACCAATACACTGGCTCCGTCATAAAGCATGACTTTAGGCGTGTTTAATAATGCGTGTTTGTATTTGGCTAGTTTAGCTAAAATATGGGCAATTTGATGTGCTGGTTGTTGTGATGTCAATATCACTTTGGCAGCAAGTTTATGGCGTAACTGCCACATTTTAGTGTCGGTATTAGTAAATGTTTGCTGTTGGGCTAGTTTATTCAACTGATTAGCAACACAAAGGTGTTCCACCAATGAGACACTGATATAAAGCTCTGTTAAGTGTTTATCGTAATTTTGGCTAGCACTTAATGCACAGGTTAAAACACATTGATTAACCACTAAATTGGTTGCAAAGCTATAGTGTGTTTTATACAAATTGAGCTGAGCTTGTAACGCCGCTGGGTTTTGTTTATATAACGCTGCGTATTGTTCTGCAAGTTTACAAACAATCGGGTAAAAAGTATGCCACTGGTTTTTATTATTATGTGAACCTAAAAGCAACTGTGTGCTTTCGAGTAGCTTTTTTAGGTTACCCGACAGTGGTGCTTCCATTAAATTGTTCCATCATTTTGCTCAAGGTATTTTTCATAAGCACTTGGGCCCCACATTATTAGTTGGCCGTTTTTAAATAATAACCCGGTACATTCATCCATGGTGGTAATGCCATCCGAGGTTTTATGTTGTGTACGATAAAATATAACTTGCCACACCTGTTCACCATCGCGCTTGGCGTAGGTTAAATCTGGGCTGCCTAAATATTCAAGCACAGCATTTAGCGTAAAAGAATCTTCTAAGCGCAGTTTTTCAATATAGCGTTTATTGAATGCTTCGCGGTCTTGCCAAATCATTGCTTGTGGATCGTCTTTATAAAACATAATAACCGACGTGGCTATCAGTGCATATAAACCTAATCCCAATATCAAATACCTAAAAAACTTTTTAAACATTGCCTACCCAGACCAATATAACTATTACTAGTATACGTATTGCGATCGTTCAGTGCCATTAACTTGCGACTAATTAAGCCTTAACTGCTTTAAACTAAAGCCTAAGTGGATATCAGTACGCAAACTCACCAATTGTTTAGAAATAACAAACATATCCATATCATCAGCAAGCTTTTTTTGTAAGCGCGCACTTAATGATTCATCGCTTAATGCCTCTTCGAGAGTGTTGTACTGATTCACCAATTGTTGCGCCGATTTAACACCAATGCCTTTAACACCTGGAATGTCATTGGTTTTGTCTCCTGCCAGAGCCCAAAAGTCTATGAGTTTGTGTTGTGCCACGCCAAAACGTTCTTGGATATGCTGCTGTGTGAGCTGTTGCTTTTTAAAGTAATCATACACTTCAATTTGCTCATTTAAATGCGGTAAAAACCCTTTATCGGTAGAGACAATAGTGTTATTTATCTGATTGTTGGCGGCTTTATGGGCTAATGTTGCAATAATATCATCAGCTTCATCGTTAGTCGGTTCAAATACCACAATGCCGGTTTCTTCGATGGCCGCTTTAAAATGTGGCAAGGCTTCTTTTAACGTTTGTGGCATCGGGGCGCGCGAATGTTTGTAATCTTTGTAAAAGTGATAGCGCCAACTTTTATCGCCATCAAATACAGCAATTGCATGGGTTGCATTAGTGGTTGTTATGAGTTTTTTGCAGGCATGTGCTACTCGAGCGCAGCATGCTTTTAACATATGTTCGTCGCTGTGATGCGTTTGGTTAGCATCAACAGCATAGATGCGCCTAATTAAATTAAGCGCATCAATAAGAAGTAAATGGGGATTCAATTATAAACTCACGCTTTTATTGTATAACAAGGAATATACTTACTGCCAGGGAGCTTCATTCTACCTTGTTCTACAAACGCTTGTAAAAGTGTGTCCATTGCTTTCATTAAATCAGGCTCGCCACTGAGGACATACGGGCCGTCTTTTTTAATCGCATTTAAACCTTCTTCTTTTACATTTCCCGCCACTATTCCCGAAAACGCACGGCGTAAATTAGCCGCTAACTGTTGTTTGGGTTGATCAAGGTGTAAATCAAGCGACGCCATAGCCTCATGAGAGGGGTAAAAAGGTTGCTGAAAATCACTGTCTATTTTCAAGGTCCAGTTAAAGTAATACGCATCTCCTTGGCTTTTACGGTATTCGCGTACACCATTCATTGCCGACTTTAACTTTTGGCTTACTAATTGAGGATCATCAATAATCACTTCAAATTTATCTAGGGCTGCATCGCCTAAAGTCATTTGAATGAATTGACACAGCTCCTCAAAGTAAGCTTCACTTTGTTTTGGACCGGTAAGAATAACAGGTAAACATTGCTTTTCGTTTTCAGGGTGCAACAAAATGCCTAATAGATACAATAGTTCTTCAGCTGTGCCTGCACCACCAGGAAAAATAATAATGGCATGAGCGGTGCGAACAAAGGCCTCAAGTCGCTTTTCAATATCGGGTAAAATAACCAGTTCATTCACAATCGGGTTAGGTGGCTCAGCTGCAATAATACTGGGCTCAGTTAAACCTAAATAACGGTTGTTAGTTATACGTTGTTTGGCATGACCAATAGTGGCGCCTTTCATCGGGCCTTTCATTGCACCAGGCCCACAGCCAGTACAAATATTTAACCCGCGTAAGCCTAATTCGTAACCTACTTGTTTAGTGTATTTATATTCTATTTCGTTAATAGAGTGGCCGCCCCAGCATACAATCATGTTAGGTTCACTATTTACTTTAAGAGCGTCGGCATTTCTAAGCATGTCAAAAACCATGTGGGTAATGGCTTTAGTTTCTTGGAGATTTTTTTCATACTTTTGGCAAATAAATAAGATATCGCGAATAACCGAAAATATGTGCTCATGTATGCCGGTGACTATGTGGCCGTCAACGAAGGCCGTTTGCGGCGGGTTCTCTAATTCAATTTTAATACCGCGTTCACGGCTTACCAAACGAATATCAAAGTCTTTATGTTTTTCGTATATATCGTTACTTACATCGGTATGGCTGCCTACATTAAGCACAGCTAAAACACAATTTCTGAATAACCTGTAGCGTTCGCTTGTTGATGACTGTTCTAAGAGGTCTACTTCTAGCTGCGATAATAAATCTAATACCCCTGTTGGGTTTAACTGTATTAGCATCGGCATTCTCCTTGATACTTCTTGGGTAAATTTACTGCGTAATTATGCCTTGTACTCAAAGGTAGAAATGCATAACACTATTTACTAATGCACAGACGATCCCGGCCTGAATTTTTAGCATCGTATAAAGCTTGATCGGCTCTATCAAATGCTTTTAGAGGGGTATCACCCTCTTTAAATTGGGTTGCGCCTAGCGAAACAGTAATTTCAATTTGTTTGTCTTTAAATTTAAACGGTATCTTTTTAATAGACTGTCTTAATTTATTGAGGTGCGCTGTCGCGTTTTCAAGTGAAGTGCGTGGCATTAATAGCACAAACTCTTCGCCGCCATAGCGTGCAATAAAGTCTGATTGCCTAATCGACTTTTGCAGCGCTTTGGCAATAACTTGTAAAGTAATATCGCCCGCAGTATGGCCAAATCGATCGTTGATTGATTTAAAATGGTCGACGTCTATAACAACTAGCGTTATGTCTGACGGTTGTTCGTTAAATAAATTAATTTCGTGGTTGTAACGCTCATCAAATGCCGCGCGATTAGGCAGTTTTGTCAGGCTGTCGAGTAAGCTTTTAAACCGTTGCTCATTTAAACGTTTTTTATAGTTACTGACTTTGTTTTCTAAGCTATTAATTCTTTCATTTATTTGTGTAAAGCTGGCAACTAAAATTCTGCGATCTTTTTGTTCGAGTTGCTCTTTTTCTAAAATATCTGCACTGAGTGAGCGTAACTCGTTTTCAACTAGCTGCTTTAACGCTGTGATTGAGGTCGCATTTTTTGTTTGTGTATTTAAACTTTCTAGCTTTTCACCAATGCGTTGATTTATTGAGTCAAATTCAACATTCATTGATTCAGAGTGTTCACTGGTTGATACCAATGAGCGATGCAGCTCTTCAAGTGTTTGGTTTAATGAAGCTAAAAAGCTTTGCGCTGATTCACGTTCAACGTGAATACTTTTAACAATTAAAGTAATCACATCTATTGCGGCATCAAGTAGCTGGTCAACGGCTTTATTTTTAGCAATGCGTTTTTTTATTAAATACAGTGATTCGTTGGCTTCTTCTTCTAGTACGAGCTCACTAACTAATTTAAACAGCTTTTCAGTGAGCACACTTAGATTGGGTGGTTCAAAGGTATTATTGCTTTTAGCAATTAAAGCTTGATGATAAAAGGTGATCAATTGGTTTAATATTGGGATAAACCCATGCACCGATTGTATATCGTCAAGTTGGTTATCTAATAAATGACGCAGCGTTCTGCGGGTTTCGTCAGGCAGGCCTTTCGTTTGTTGTAACTGTTTTCCTGCATTTTGTACGCTGGTTAACAGGTCGCGTTGATGCGCTAGTTGAATCGCTTCCTGATTTTTTAGCAAGGCCAAAATATCATCTACCAAAGGAGAGAAGTCTTCAAAATCCATTCCTTTGTTTAATGCGCTACGGAACTTTGCTAGGCGGTTATCAAGCTCAATATCAAGTCCTTTACAGCTTAAAGATAACTTAGCCGCAAAGTTAGAAAGGGTGTCAACTTGATGTTTACGAGCGCTTTCTATTACTTTTCTACTGTCAATTGCTTGTTTTAGTTTTTGTTCCACCGTATTGGAGCTCCTAGACACCTACACACCATTATTTTAATACCTTTATTGGTTTAGTTTACAACAAAAACATATTAATAGTAGGTATGAGATCAAAAACTTAATGTTTTTAGCAACAAAATACGAACGATCTTAAATATAAGTGTATTTATCGCTTTTAATTCACTTTTAAAATGGGTCTTGTTAACCTTGGCACAACAATACGTTATATAAAAAAGAGCCTTTATGAAAAAGCTACTTGCCTTATCAATTTTAGCTGCCTGTTCAGCACCGGTATTTGCCGACGTTAATTACGCTTTAAACATTTCTCAGCCAGAGCATCATTTAGGTGATGTGAACGTAGAATTTCCTAAAACGGCGCAGTCTTTCTTAGATGTGAAACTTCCAGCATGGCGCACTGGTCGTTATGAAATTTTAAATCTTGCCAATGGCGTTCGCTACTTTAAAGCCAGTGATGATGAAGGTAATGCATTAAAGTGGGAAAAGATTGACCACAGCACATGGCGCGTTCATTTAAATGAACCCACTGAAGTAAATATAGATTACCAAGTGTATGCCAATGAGCTAGGTAAGCGCGCCCGCCATATTGACGACAGCCATGCCTTTATTGATGCGTCAGGCTTTTTTATGTTTAGCGAATCATTTCGCCAAGAGCCAGTAACGGTTGAATTAAACGTCCCTAAAGCATGGCGCTCTGTGTCAGGCATGGAAAATTATAAAAATAAGCACAGCTTTAAAGCCAGTGACTACGATGTATTAGTTGATTCGCCAATCGAAACCGGTATTAACGAGCTACGCACTTTTGAAGTTGATGGTCGTGAGTACGAACTGGTGGTATGGGGTGAGGGCAATTACGATATTGAACTGATGCTAACCGATTTGAAAAAGCTAGTGGCTACCGGCAATGTGATTTGGGACAGCTACCCTTATGAACGTTATGTATTTATGGTACATGCTACATCAGGCGCAAGCGGGGCAACTGAGCACTTAAACTCAACGATTATTCAGCGCCCACGCGACCGCTTTGCTAAACGTGAAGACTATTTAGGTTTTATAAGTACGGCAGCTCATGAGTTTATTCATACTTGGAATGTAAAAGCGTACCGTCCTAAAGGGCTTGCGCCATATGACTACACTAATATTAATTATTCAAAATTGCTATGGATAGCAGAGGGCTCTACCAGCTATTTTGAAGATCATTTATTAGTGCGTTCGGGTATTCAAACTAACGATGAGTTTTTTAAAGTATTAAGCAAAACCATTAACCGCCACCTCACTACCCCTGGGCGTGAAGTACAAAGTGCCAGCGAAACCAGTTTTGATAAATGGATAAACCAAGGCGGCGATCACGCACGTAACTACAGCACTAATATTTACCTTGAAGGTTCATTATTGTCGATGGCGTTAGATATCGACCTACTTGAAAATAGCCAAGGTAAAATTAGCTACAGAGATGTACATAAAGCGCTTTATAAACAGCATAAATTACCGGCAGGGTTTACTGAGCAAGACGTACTGGCTATTTTAAAACAACTATCAGGGCGTGATTACAGCGCGTGGTGGCAGGCAAATGTTAGCTCACCAGCCAACCTTGATTTTGATGCACTGCTAGCAAAAGTAGGTTTAAGCTTAGAGTTACCAGAAAAAGCCAAGGCCACACCAAGCTTAGATGCATTGACTAAAAATACTGGCGAGTTACTTACGCTTACCCATGTACGCCGCGATGGTGCAGCATGGCAAGGCGGCTTAACCACCGACGATAAACTCGTCGCTATTAATAAAAAGCATGTAGGTAAAGACTTAACAGCCAGCCTAGAAACCTTTAAAGCAGGCGATAAAGTCACTGTTGATTTTATTCGTCGTGATGCATTAATGTCGACTGAGCTTGTGTTGTCTGAAGATTTCGACAAACCTAAAAAAGTGGTTGCGAATAAAAATGCCACTGATGAGCAAAAAGCATTATTTAAAGCATGGATGGGTGTAGCGCATCCAAATGATGTGAAAAAAGACGACTAACATCGTTTATCATTTTGTTTAAAAAGGAGCTTAGCTCCTTTTTTGTTTATTGGGCGCTATATTGTAACAATTTATCTCAGCGCAGTTGACCTTACTCATACTTAATGAGTAATCTGCAGGTTCAATAATAAAAGGGATTCTATAATGCGTTTAAAACCTCTTGTTGCCACTTTGGTAGCAACCTGTTCACTGGCACTTTCTTCTGCGGCCAATGCCGATGAAGGTATGTGGCAACCACATCAGCTACCAGAGCTGGAATCAATTTTAAAAGCCAAAGGCCTTGAAATCAGTGTTGATTCAATTTCAAAATTAACCGAATTTCCAATGAATGCGGTTATTAGCTTAGGCGGATGTACAGCCTCGTTTGTTTCGCCAAAGGGCTTAGTTGTTACTAACCATCACTGTATTTATGGCTCAGTGCAATATAATTCAACGCCTGAAAACAACATACTTGAAAACGGCTTTTTAGCAAAAACACCGGCTGAAGATTTACCTGCTGCGCCAGGTTCGCGTGTGTACGTTACAGAAACAGTGACCAACGTGACTGATAAAGTAATTAGCGGCACTAACGAGCTAAGTGCAAAAGCACGCTACGATGCGTTAGAAAAAAATCAAAAAGCCCTCGTTGCAGAGTGTGAAGCTGATGCTAGCTACCGTTGTAATGTATATTCGTTTCATGGTGGTTTAGAGTTTTACCTTATTAAATCGCTGGAAATTAAAGATGTACGTTTAGCGTATGCACCTGCTATGGGCGTAGGTAAATACGGTGGCGATATCGATAACTGGATGTGGCCGCGTCACACAGGCGATTTTGGTTTTTACCGCGCCTATGTAGGTAAAGACGGCAAACCAGCAGAATACAGCGAAGACAACGTACCGTACGTGCCTGAGTCTTACTTAAGTGTAAGTGCTAAAGGCGTGCAAGAGGGTGATTTTGTCATGGTTACTGGCTATCCAGGACGAACCAATCGTTACCGTATTGCGGCAGAGGTCGATTATGTATTTAACGACAGCTACCCTAAAGCGCGCATGCACAATACTAAATACGTGTCACTTATTGAAGAAAACTCAGAAGACGGCAGCAAAGCGCGTATTGCTTACGAAAGCACCATAGCTGGTTATAACAACTACATTAAAAACTATGGCTCGATGATCGAAAGCTTTAAAAAAGGCACCATGTTTGAGCGTAAAAAGCAGTTTGAACAAGAACTTACAAGCTGGATAAACAGCGATAGCGAACGTAAACAGCGCTACGGTAATGTACTTAATGAGTTATCAGCACTTGTTGCACAATCGCAAGAGCACAGTGAGCGCGACCGTATGGTAGGCTATGTTCACCGTTCACAAATGATCAGCACGGCACGTCGTTTATACCGTTTAGCTTATGAAAAACAAAAGCCAAATAGCGAGCGTGAATCGGGTTATCAAGAACGTGATTTACCGCGTATTAAATCGGGTTTAGAGCGTATGTCTCGTCGCTTTGACGCAAACGTAGATAAAGCCATATTACTGCACTTTTTAGAGCAATATGCAGCATTACCTAAAGCAGAGCGTTTTAGTGAAATTGATAAAGCCTTTGCTTTAGAAAATGGGTTTGATAAAGCAAAACAAAGTGCATTACTTGATGAAATGTACGCTAAATCAACGCTTGATAACGAAATTGTACGTAATTCATTATTTGAGCAAACGCTTAGCCAATTAAACCAAAGCCAAGACCCATTCATGCAATATGCAAAAGCCATATTCACGGTAATGAAAGCTGAGGAAGATAAGTCAAAAGCCCTTGCAGGTAAGTTACAAGCCGCTCGCCCAGAGTTAATGAGTGCGATTATTGCCTTTAATAAAGCGCAAAACAAACCGGTTTACGCCGATGCAAATAGCACATTACGTGTAACTTACGGCACGGTAGGCGGGTATTCTCCGCAAGATGGTTTAGTGGCCACGCCGTTTACCTCACTTGAAGGGTTACTGGCTAAAAACACCGATGTTGACCCATTTAATGCGCCTAAAAAGCTGCAAGAGCAAATTAAAGCCAAGCTTTATGGTGATTACACAGGTGGCATGAATACCGTACCGGTTAACTTTTTATCAAACGTAGACACAACTGGCGGTAACTCAGGTTCACCAACACTAAATGGTAAAGCTGAGCTGGTGGGTTTACTGTTTGACGGTGTGTACGAAAGCATTATTGGTGATTGGGATTACAACCCAGAGCTAAATCGCTCAATCCATGTAGATTCACGCTACATGCTGTGGGTAATGGATAAAGTAGATAACGCCCAAAACTTATTAGACGAAATGAAAATCGTAAAATAAGAAGCAGTTAAAATAACAAAAAGGCGCTTACCTTAATCGGAAGCGCCTTTTTTTGTTTAAACATTTTCGGCGATTAATTTAACTTAGGGTACGGGCTGCGGGCTACGAGCTGCGAGGTTCGGGTTGCGGGGGGAGTTAATTTGTTTTTAGCAGTAAGTATCTTTAGTAGCAGCGATTTTATATCGCGTCAGAGTTAAGCCTAAATAAGTATTTACCACCGAGAACACAGAGTTAACAGAGAAATACTTAAAAGATATGAATCCATCTCTGTGCAGCGCAAAGCGCCTCGGGATTCTCTGTGGTGAAAAAACTGTTTTTAGCAGTAAATGTCTTTCGTAGCAGCGACTTTATATCGCGTCAGAGTTAAGCCTAAATAAGCATTTACCACCGAGGACACAGAGTTCACAGAGAAATGCTTAAAAGATATCAATCCACCTCTGTGTAGCGCAAAGCGCCTCGGAATTCTCTGTGGTGCAAAAATTGTTTTTATCAGTAAATGTATTTCGTAGCAGCGATTTCATATCGCGTATTTATGGACATTAGCATTTTACTCGCGCCTCGTAGCTCTCACTTCTCTTTGTTAAATAAGGTCTTTAAGTGATTTATGCACAAAGAGGGCGAAGAGACGCTGCGCTTTCAGAGGAAGGTATAAAACAAGGTTGTTTGGTGGTTTAGGTTACTAATTTACTGCTCATTCACTTCTCTTTGTAGAATAAGGTTTTTAAGTGATTGATTTACCATGAGGGTGCAGAGACGCTGCGCTTTTGTAGGAGCAGGGTGTTTTTAAATATAAACTTTTTAATAATGGTAAATACGTGCGTTTAATTTACTAAATGCCAACCAACATGATTTTACCTTGTGCCATGCCCTCAAGCTGACAACTAAAATCAATGCGCTTTTCAGCAGGTGTTTTATACAGCAAAGTGAGTTTACGAAAAGGCGTGGTAATCACTTTGACCGTTTTGATTTGTAAACTAACGCGTGTTCGTTTGTCTAAAAAGGCAAAAGCCGTTTCCGTTAACGCTTTTTTACATGCGCTTAATGCTGTATTCGTTACAACGCCTGACAATATAGAGTTACTGATATCTTCAGCCGACAAGCTGCTATAGCCACTTGCCATTACGCAGGCAGCATAAATATCAAGTATGGCAATGGCACGTACTTTTTGACTTTTTGGATCCTCATAAACAGCCATGACGCAGGGTACTTTAGACTCATCAAATACCTGAGGTTGAATTGTGTTTACGATTAAGGACTGACTTATATGTTTATGAAACAATCGTTCTAATTGCGACAGTTTTGGTAACGCTAAATCACTGTTTAATTCAATTTCATCAGGGATGATTTCGTTATTTTCAACAAGCTGTACTAAAGGCAATAATTTATCGTGTAGTTGCGCGTCTGTGAAAGGCTTTGATAATACAAAGGATGCACCAAAGCTAATAGCTTCTTCAATTTGAGACTTTTCATCAACGGTGGTCAGCATTGCCACTATTATATTAAGTTGCCTTTGCTTTATTGCACGTAATAACGTAACTCCACACATATCAGGCATATGCCAGTCTGTAAGGACAATATCGGGGTGCCAACTACCAATCAGCGTTAACGCAGATTTAGCATTGCTAGCTTTTTCTATTAATAACTTTCGATAGCCAAATTTTTCCAACCCTCGGCGTACTATTTCGAGTGTTGCTTGGCTGTCATCCACGATAAGTATTTTCACGCATGTTACTTTTTTTTAAATGTTGTTGTTATTATGGCAGATTTTTTTGACAGCGCTAAACTCTAGTAAATAAACACTTAATTTAAGATAATTTAATAATGCCATATGCCGTTTTTCCGCCAGAGGTTTATCATTATATTGCTATAAATTTTGGGCTACTTATTTTAGCCGCGTGGTTTTATATTCTTTTATTGATACTCAGAGAGTTTAGGGCTTTTGCGTTGAGTATGGTTAAAAGTAACGGCACAATGGATGATGCGACGTTAGCTATGTGCAGAGAGTCTGTTGACAATGCCATGAGCTATGTTAACGATAATCGAAAAACTATCGCTGAGTTAATCAGTGTACAAATGCTGTTACAACAGCAATTAACAGAGGTTACTTCATCAACCAAAGATCATGTTACCGAAAAAGAACAACAGCTAATTGATGATCTCAATAAAAAATTAAAACGCTCGCATCAGTTAATTCGCAAACTAAAAGGGGATCTCGATAAAAGTGTTGAAAAATTAAAAGTGACCCGTCAAAAGCTCTATGCACAATATGATGCAGTGACTGTGCTTCAAGAAGAAAAAGACCAGCTACAAGCAGATTATGAAGCGCTTAAAACCGCAAGCGAAAATAGTGATAAAACATCAAGCGCAGATACATCCTCAACGCCCGATCAAACAAGACTACTTAACACTTTAAACGAATATAAAAGGCAAATTGCAGAGCAAGACCAACTACTACAGCAATTGCAGTTACAAACAGACGGGCCAGAAAGTAGTGAGGAGTTAGACACACTAAAGCAAGAGCTAGAAAAAACACAGTACGCACTTAAACACCTTACAAAAGAAAAAAAATTCATTGAAGGGCGCTATTTAGAAATGATGAAAAATAGCCAAAAACCAAGTTAGCCAACGATTTTTTTCAGTCTGAGCCAGTACACGTTATGCCTGTGTTTTCTGCTCATTCACTTCTATTTGTAGAATAAGACCTTTTAGTGAACGTAAAAAAGCCATATATTGCCCTGTAGCAGCGATCTCACATTGCGCCAGAGTTAAGCCTAAATAAGTATTTACCACCGAGGACACAGAGTTCACAGAGAAATGTTTAAAAGATATCAATCCACCTCTGTGTAACGCAAAGCGCCTTGGGATTCTCTGTGGTGCAAAAATTGTTTCTATCAGTAAATGTCTTTTGTAGCAGCGATTTCATATCGAGCCAGAGTTAAGCCTAAATAAGTATTTACCACCGAGGACACAGAGTTCACAGAGAAATGCTTAAAAGATATCAATCCACCTCTGTGTAGCGCAAAGCGCCTCGAGATTCCCTGTGGTGCAAAAATTATTTTTATCAGTAAATGTCTTTCGTAGCAGCGATTTCATATCGAGCCAGAGTTAAGCCTAAATAAGTATTTACCACCGAGGACACAGAGTTAACAGAGAAATGCTTAAAAGATATCAATCCACCTCTGTGTAGCGCAAAGCGCCTCGGGATTCTCTGTGGTGCAAAAAATTGTTTTTATCAGTAAATGTCTTTAGTAGCAGCGATTTCATATCGCGTATTTATGGGCATTAGCATTTTACTCGCGCCTCGTAGCCCGAAGCCTCCCATCCACTTCTCTTTGTGTAATAAGGTCTTTAAGTGATTTATGCACAAAGAGGGCAGGAGACGCTGCGCTTTTAGAGGAAGAGATAAAACAAAGCTGTTTTTAGCTAGTCACTACCATATAGTGCAACGTTATCTTTGCTGAGTATGTAAGGTGACGATTTATAGTAAACAAAGAACCAGCCTAATATGGCTAATATTACGCCTAAACCATATTTGCTAAAAATTGGAATATACATTATCAATGTAAACACGACTGCCGAATACAATAAAAATATAGCCCAAAATAATTTTGAGCTGATAAGTTTCAATCTCAACTGACAATTGGCACATTTAAAGTAAAACGGGAATGCAGATAAATAAAGGCTGAAAACATCTATTTTATGTTCACAGCGAGGACATAGACTCATAAATTTCCTTTTACTTTTAACATATTTTGTTAAAGCGCTTGTTATGTTTACACTACTTCCATGGAATCCATGATTTTGGCGCATGACCTGTTACCGCAACTTTTAAAAATAATAGGAAAAAATAAGGAGCTGATAGCATACCGAATACAGCCCTAAAATCTAGATTATCAAAACTGACATTACCCCGTTCAAAGAATGCAATTAGTAAACTACTAAACGCAATAAGTGCGCAAATGATAAATATTATTGCTAAAGAGCGAATAAATAAATTAACTTTTTCACCGTTCCATGGTGCTTGCATAATACCTCCTTGTAGACATAACGTTGCTATTAAGTGGAAAATAATGGTTGGCGTATAATCGCGAAGCGATGGCCAACTGTTATTTTTCCACTTGAATGCCCTTGTTAGGCATTTTTCTAAGTACATTTAGGGTTCGTTTTACTTTAAGTTGTGCTTCATGAAGCCAACCACCATCTCGGTTTAAGTACACATCAAAATTTTCAAGTAGAGATATTAATTCATCTTTGTTTTTCAAACCTAAAGCAACTTTATCAGAGGCGTTGTTAATGCCCTTTGTTGATAAGTTCCCTTTAGGTGGGATATCAACCTCTAGAAAGTGGTAGCCATTAACAAGCTCGATAGCGGATAGAACAGCAATATCAACTAAATGTTGGGGATCAGATGCCACACCAATTTTACTTCGGAAAATTGAAGCGATTCTTGGTTGTAGGTATTCAATATATGAAACATGGGAACTAGAATCATTTTGGTGTGGAGGAGCACCACTACGATCATCATAGGGAAAAGATCTTGTATATGCAGAAGTGATTAAAGACATTGCCATCAAACATTCTTCGTCCAAAAACAATTGATGCTTGTATAACAGACTTTTAAATTCTCGATACCCTTCAAATGGTACAGGTTCATATAACCCTTCGTCTGGATCATAGTGCTTCAACCAATCAGTATTCACTTGAGCTATTTTCGTTATCAAAGCGGCGAACGCATCTCTTTGGTGATCAAAGAACAATGATGTACGAAGTTGAGAAACTTGATTTTCATGTTTAATACCCTCAACTTTCGAGTTCAACTCTGTTTTATAGCTTTCGAGTTTTTCTGCGTACTCATGCTGAATGGATTGTTTCAACCTTTCAGATATCCACCCTTTAGCTAACCAAACTAATACGGCACCACTCAAACCACCTGATAATATACTGAGTATATATTCCACATTTACTCCTAATATTGGTGCCACTATTGTGGTTAACACTGATGCCTAACAATTTAATAGTGCGCTCACCGCGCATATTTATACCAGCGCTGCGCTCACTTTTCTATTTTATATAGTTTTAACAAATTACCTAACATATTACTATCACTAGTTTTTTATTGTATTTAAGCAACGCTTAGAGGAATAATATGCGCGCTTGGCTCATTTTATTTAATATATGAGCAAACGGTAGTTTGAACATTTAGCTAGATACAGCGATAAATCTATTTCTTTCAACATTCTTTAGTATATTTCATGTGCATTTTGTAACCATTAAATGCTACGTTAGATGTAACTATATTGAAGGAATAAATTATGAAACTTGAGTCTTTAGCGTTGCACCATGGTTATGAATCTGAAGCCACCACAAAGTCGGCGGCGGTGCCGATTTATAACACCTCTTCGTACACCTTTGATAATACGCAGCATGGCGCTGATTTATTTGATTTAAAAGTGCCTGGTAATATTTATACCCGCATAATGAACCCAACCAATGCGGTGCTTGAGCAGCGTATTGCCGCGATGGAAGGCGGTATTGGTGCGCTGGCTGTGGCCTCGGGTATGGCGGCGATTACCTATGCGATTCAATGTTTATGTGAAGTGGGTACTAATATTGTAAGCACCAGCCAAGTGTATGGTGGTACTTATAACTTATTTGCCCACAGCTTGCCGCGCCAAGGTATAGAGGCGCGAATGATTAAAGCCGATGATTTTGACGGTTTTGAAAACGCCATTGATGAAAACACTCGTGCAGTTTTTTGCGAATCAATTGGTAACCCTGCTGGGAATATAGTTGATATCGCTCGCCTTGCGAAAATTGCCCACAGCAAAGGGGTGCCTTTAATTGTAGATAACACCGTGGCTACGCCGTATCTGTGTCGTCCATTTGAGTTAGGTGCCGATATTGTGGTGCACTCACTCACTAAATACATTAACGGCCATGGAACCGCTATTGGCGGCATGATTGTTGATTCGGGCAAGTTTGACTGGAAAGCCAATGCAACCCGTTTTGCGATGATGAATGAGCCTGATCCGTCGTACCATAATGTAGTGTATACCGATGCGTTTGCTGAAGCGGCATTTATTGGGCGTTGCCGCGTTGTACCACTTAGAAATACCGGTGCGGCGCTTGCGCCTAAAAACGCATCAGACATTTTAATTGGCCTTGAAACATTAGGGCTTAGAATGGATCGTCACTGTGAAAACGCGCAAAAAATTGCTGAATATTTAGAGAGCCATCCTAAGGTGCTTTGGGTTAATTATGCGGGATTAAAATCAAGCCCGTATAACGAAATAAGCCAAAAAATTACCAATGGTAAAGCGTCAGGTATTTTAAGTTTTGGTATTGCGGGTGGCTTAGAGGCTGGTACGCGGTTTATTGATGCCCTTAACATGATTTTACGCTTGGTAAATATTGGCGATGCTAAATCGCTGGCTTGCCACCCAGCATCTACCACGCATCGACAATTAAATGATGAAGAGCTGGCCAATGCTGGCGTTAGCCGCGATTTAATTCGTTTATCGGTGGGTATTGAAAACATTGACGATATTATTGCCGATGTAAGCCAAGCGCTCGATAAGGCCTAAATCGTACAGTAAATACCTCAAACTTTTTTGAGGTATTTATTTTCGCAATTAAAAAGGAGTGCCGATACATGAAATTTTAATTTTTCTCGGTTCGGTTAGAAAAAGTACCCCACCTAAGCCTGCGCGTTTAGGGGAGAGAGTAGCGAAAGCATGTGAGCGTTGTTTGCTTGAGCATTACTCTGAGCATGAAATAGAGGTTATTGATCCGCTCGATTACGATTTTGACCCTGTGTTTAAACCGCACTTTGCTTATTCGCAGGCTGAGGTACCTAAACAGCTTGATGACTTAGCGGCAAAAATTAAAGCCAGCGATGGCTTTGTTATGGTGAGCCCTGAATATAATCATTCGATGAGTCCGGCACTCGCTAATTTGCTAAACCACTTTGGTAGTTCTTTATTTGGCTATAAACCCAGCGCAATTGTTACCTATTCTGCAGGGCAGTGGGGCGGCGTGCGCGCTGCTGTTGGTATGCGCAGCTTTTTAAGTGAACTGGGCTGTTTGCCGGTATCAGCAATGATCCATGTACCAAAAGCGCAGGATGTGTTTATTGAAAGTGGTGACGCAAATAATGCGGCAGAGCAAACATCATGGGATAGCTATTTTTCGCGCACGTTTAACCAATTAATTTGGTGGGCAGAAGGTGCTAGCAAACAACGTGAAGCGTTAGACCCTAAGCGATTAAGTAAAGACTTTAAACGTGACCCATCACAACGTAATGCGCCTTAATGGTTATAAATTTAAGCTAGTCTTTTTTTGCATCTTCACGAGGGGAGGCCAATATAGCTTGCTTTTGCTCATCGGTTAAAATAATCCAGTCGAATATTTCGTCACTTGTGCGCCCGCACCCAGTACAGTAGCCATTCATTCTATAACATTCACCGATACAGTCTGTTTTTAAATGAGTGGATTGTTTACTGGGTGTTAGGCGCATACATTCTCTCGTAATTATTTAGTGGCGACGGGCTTTCCTACTTCTAACGAGGTAGACCAGGTTTTAATTTTTGATAAGGTTTTGCTGGTATAAACAGAAATAACCGGCGACCTATCATCAAGTACAAAGGTGGTGCGCAGAGAGGTTTCCGACTCTTTTTGTGTTTCTAACCAGTTGCTATTTTTTGTTAAACATTGGCGAGTGAGCTCAACGGCTTGTTTATGCATGGCAACGGCTTGTTGTTGGTCTTTGTAGTTTTCTTGACAGCGATAGGTCACGGTTTGATTGTTAAAGCTGGTTACTTGGCAGTTATTGCCAAATACGTTGTACTTTGCGCTCCACACATCTAAATAAGGTGTTTTTACTTTGGTGTCTTTTAACGCTTCAAAGCGATTGTCATAGGCGGCAATTAGCCCATCCATTTTTTCGCAGGGGGTTAGGTTATCTAGTTTAGCTTTTTGCTCAGTGGTTAAACTGCTACAGCCAGATAAAATTAGGCCAGTTAATACCAGCGATATATAGGTTTTCATAATGCGCTATCCTTTTGTAATAGCTATTCCTTGAACATTAGGGTCTATTGACCTTTCAAGGTTGAATTTGCAGCAGTCTGTTTGGTATTTAGGCAAGGCAGAGCCTATGTAGTGTTGTTATTCCCCATAAATAGGTGCTAACGCAGCATCAATGCCAAACAGGCGCTGCCCTTCGGGTTCTGCCTAGGGGCGATTTACTCTTTGTTGCTCGGTTTTGACTTAGCCCACTAGGTTGCAAACCTCGCGCCGCGATTAAACCGCCCCTAGTTTGAACAAATTTTAATCCGCAAAGGTCAACAGACCCTAGTTAAAGAATACCTAAGGGAGGGAGTAAATGCTATTCGCAAGGTGTAATTTAAAGTGAATTTATGGTTTTAACATACTGAGTGCGCCACAAAATGGCGCACACAGTAACAGGCGGTTTTACTTATGACGCCCTTGTAGGCAAGCAACTGCATCGGTGAGCTCTAAGCCTTGACGCTGTAGTAACACAATTAAGTGATACAACAAGTCAGCCGATTCGTTAGTAAGCTCATTGTTGTCGTGTTTCATTGCCGCAAGCGCCACTTCAACGCCTTCTTCACCTACTTTTTGGCAGCTGCGGCTTAAGTCTTCAGCAAATAAGGACGCGGTGTAGCTTTTAGCTGGATCGTCGTTTTTACGTGCAACAATCACATCTTCAAGTTGCGCTAAAAAGCTTAAGCTTGGTTTTGCAGCATCGCCAAAACAGCTTTGCGTGCCTAAATGGCACGTTGGCCCTTCTGGGTTTGCCAATACTAAAATTGAATCGTAGTCGCAATCTGTATGCACAGAGACCACGTTTAAGTAGTTTTCTGATGACTCGCCTTTGGTCCATAAACGCGATTTAGAACGCGAATAAAAAGTAACCTTATTACTTTCAAGCGTGACAGCAAGCGCTTCGCTATTCATAAAACCTTGCATTAAAATAACGCCAGAGCGTGCATCTTGAACAATCGCAGGGATCATCTCGCTTTTTGCGAAATCAACTTGAGTTAGGTTTTCTTGCGTTACTAGCATAATCTGGCTGCCACTTGGTTATCTATTAAAAATTGTTTTAGTTCGCCAATGTTAATCACGTTTTTATGAAAAACGCTGGCTGCGAGTGCACCATCTACTTTGCTTTGTTTAAATACATCAACAAAATCTTGCATTGTGCCTGCACCCCCTGAGGCGATTAAAGGAATGTCGCATAGCTCGCGTATTTTACTCAGCTGCTCATTGTCGTAACCGTTGCGAACACCATCTTGGTTCATACAATTTAAAACGATTTCGCCAGCACCTAAGTCTTGTACCCGCTGAACCCACTCTTGAGTTTTATAACGAGTACGGCTTGAGGCATTAGGATCGCCTGTAAGCTGATACACTAAGTATTCACCGGTTTTTTCATCGTAAAAGCTATCAATACCGACAACCACACACTGCTTGCCAAACTCATCGTGTAACTCTTTTATAAGCTCAGGACGGGCAATGGCAGGGCTATTAATACTGATTTTGTCAGCGCCGCGTTCAAGTACGCGCGCTGCATCGGCTACCGATTTAATGCCACCCGCTACACAAAATGGAATGTCGATATGGCGGGCAATATTTTCTACCCAATTTACATCGAGTAATCGTTTTTCAACGCTTGCACTGATCTCGTAAAATACCAGTTCGTCGGCACCGGCTTCACTGTAGGCTTTAGCAAGTGTTAAAACATCGCCGACTACCTCATGGCCCTTAAATTTAACGCCTTTAACGACTTGGCCGTCTTTTACGTCTAAACAAGGAATTATGCGTTTTGATAACATGCGCTTACCTCGTTTTTAAAATTCTGGATTGTAATATGGTTATTATTACGTTTGTTATTGGTATAACTCATTAGAAGACACATAGACTGCACTTGATATGTTATATTTTTAATAAAAATGAATAGTTAATTTAATGAATGAATCTAAATGCATTACTATGCAATGAATTCTTGGCTCCACTATATAATAAAACTTGCGCTATGTTAATGGTAAAAGCTAGAACTAAAAGTGATAATTCATTCCGGAAAAACGCGCAATCTTGAAACCGTATACTAAATTCATAAAATACTAAAAATTAGCGTGTTTCTTTAGAAAACCGATAGCAGTTTCGACCGGAATTTTTAGCCTCGTAAAGTGCTTGGTCTGCGTGTGTTTTTACTTCTAAGCTAGTATGAGCTTGTCCGTTTGTGATGGTAATTCCTATACTTATTCCGAGCGTGCGTTTTTGGTCAAATAAAATAAATGGTTTGCTAATATTTGTAATGATTCTTTGTGCTATCTCAGAGATCACGTCTTTATCATTTAACTGTGGCAAAATTGCTGCAAATTCATCTCCACCTATTCGAGCAATAATATCGTGCTTACGTAAACAGCTTTTTATGCGCGTTGCAACTTCTTTAAGTGCTTCATCGCCTGCACCATGGCCTAACTCATCATTTATTGGCTTGAAGTAATCTAAATCTAAATACATGAGGACTAATGGTGACTCATTGAACTGGGCTTTATTTAGTTCTTTATCAAGCTTATCTAAAAATATCCTACGGTTATAAAGTCCTGTTAAGCTATCTACAAACGCATAACTTTCTACTTTGGCCTCGTATTCTCGTCTGGCGATAGTGTGATTAGCAAAGGTGTAAATAACAAATATCATTAATAACATTACACCTAGATAGAGCAAAACAATCAATTTTTTTAAACTACTAAATTCGTTTTCAATCAGTGATAGAGGGACCTTATTTACTAACTTCCATTTGGGCCATTTCCCGTTGCTATTTCTCGGATTATCAAGTGTTGGTACTTGATCTAGTAAGGTCATGTGTTCAAAAATATAAATGTTGTTATCCTTTTCAATGATCCCATTTGTTTTAGTTTCCATCGCTTGCCATATATCTGGATGGATATCTTGAAAACGTTGCTGGGGTTTATTGGCAAACATAAAAGCCCATTGTTTTTGTACATCACCAAATAACCAGTAACTTTCTTCATTAAAGAGCATAATGTCACCTAGTGAGCTTTTAGAAATATTTTCTAATTGACTAAGTAAATGCACACCTCCGAGATTTATTATAAGTAAGCCAATCTTTTCATTGTTTTTGTCAACTAGCACTGAGCCTAAACGGATCATTGGTTTTAATGGCCTTTCAATTTGACCATTTTCAATATTTAAATCTAATGGAGATATAAAAATATCATCAGGGCTGAGCTTTATCCCGCGTTTATAGTAGTATCGATCGCTTTTATCTTGAAGCTTGTCTGGAGGTACGATAACGGTACTGTTATTTTCTCTTTGCACCCTTATTAACTCTTGGCCTTTTAAGCTAAGAATTCTTATTTGGGTGTAATAATTTTTTATGGTGATAAAATTAAAATAGTCCTGTTCTAATAGTGTTTTGTTTTCATTACTAAAAAAACGCTGTTCCTTAAAGTGGTGATTATTTTTAAGAATTAACAGATCACGAGATGCATGATTAAGTTGTTGTAAAAACGAATATTTAGCTTGTTTTAACTCATTTTTCTCTTTTTGAATAACAGAACCTATACGCGTTTGTATTTGGTTTTCGTAAAACATATACAAGGCAATATATAAAATAATTGCAGAGCAAAAATAGGTCAGTAGGCTAGTAAATATGGTTGTGTTTAGCTTTTGCGAATTTTGCTCTTGTAAGGGCAAGAAGGCAGGTTTAATAATGGAAAAGTAAATTATAGGCACACTCAGACTACTGAGTATTAAGCTATCAATTGCTATGACTTGCCATTGCTGTAAAACAAATTCGTCAAAATTAAAGGCAAACATAACTAAAGCCTCAATCGTAAAAACGATCATAGCTATTTTAAATGTTAGGAATTCGGTTCTCGATTGTTGGTTTTTTACAAAGTCACTATCATTAAATAAGTAGTGAATAGTAATAATAGCAATGAATGAGATAAGGCTGACATCTAATATTACAGAAAACCAGATGCCTGTATATTTCGTAACAAATGATGCCAATAACATCATAATAATGGCTTCACTTAACGCCAGTGATATAAATAGAATAAGTAAGCGTTGTAATGGCATATAAAGTTTCCGAGCCAATTATTATTGAATAACAAAAGCGACTAAATTTAATATAGGGCGGACAGTAGAATTGTTATCGTTAATTTAAAAATACTGCTGTTTGATATTAATATAATAATTAGAAAGTGCGTTTATTGCCATTATGGTTGTGCGTTTATTCTGTAATTTTTGACTAAAGTAGGGTGAATCTTGATCAAAGTGTTCATAACATTTGACCAAGATTCAGTGTGATCAACAATTAACTATGTATATGTTCATCTGTTTTTACGTTCATAAATATCGCGTAGAGTACGGGGATCACAATTAAAGTCAGTAGGGTGGCAAACAGTAACCCAAACACCAGTACCACTGACATCGATTGGAAAAACGCATCAAAGTATAGTGGTATTACCCCTAGTACGGTGGTGAGTGTGCCCATCATTACTGGTCTTACCCGACTATTTGCCGAATCGATAATGGCCTCATAGCGTGGTTTTCCTTGGCGTATTTCCATATCCATCTGATCCACTAATACAATGGCATTTTTAATCAATAAACCAGAGAGCGACAGTAATCCTAATATACCCATAAACTCTAATGGGATTTGTGTAGTAACCAGCCCAAAAACAACACCAATTAAGGCTAATGGCACCACAAGCCAAATAATAATAGGTTGTTTTAATGCGTTAAATAACACAATAACAATGAGTACCATGGCTAAAAAACCCAGTGGAATAGTTGAGGCCAGCATTTCGTTAGACTCTTTCGATTGACCATATTCGCCATCCCATTCTAGGCGGTAGCCTTGTGGTAGTTCAATGGCTTCTATTTTTGGTTTTACTCTATTAAATAACTCAGAAGCAAGCTCCCCTGGCAGTGGATCGGCTTGGGCTTTTATGGTCCATTCACGGTCTTCACGTTTTAATATGCCGTCGCGCCATACGGTTTTAAAGCCATTGGTGACTTGAGCAAGAGGCAGTGTTTCACCGGTGATATTGCTTTGCACTTGAATGTTACCAATGTCGTTTATGTCTACGCGTTCTTTTTGTGGCGCTCTGACGATAATAGGAATGAGCTCTTCGCCTTCACGATACTGCCCAACCACTTGCCCTGAAAAGTTTTGTTGCAGTGCTTCAGCAACAGCTTTGCGCGTTACACCTGCGCGCTGTGCATTAATGGCTGAGTACTGTGGCTCAATAACACTAATGCGTTGTCGCCAGGTGTCTTTAATTGATAACGCACCGCCATCATCAATTAATATGGCTTTTGCTTTTGCTGCCAGCTCTCTTAATACACTCGGATCGGGGCCTTTAAATGTGGCTTCTATTTTAGAGCCACCACCTGGGCCCATTACAAAGCGCCATACTTTGCCTTGAGCATCGACAAAGTTATCGTCAATGTAATTTTGTACGGTAGGTAAAAGTTGATCTAGCTTTTTGTAGTCATCGACTTTAGCTAAAATTTGCCCGTAAGAACTGTTTGGTGACTCACTACCATAAATAAGCATGTAGCGAAGCCCGCCGCCGCCAATAAGCGTTTGTATGCCTTCAACGCCATTTTGTTGCTTTACAAATTCCTCTAACTTGAGCATATCTTTTTTGGTTTTTTCAATATCGGTACCTTGCGGTAGCCAAAAATCAACCACCATTTGCGGTGTGGTAGAAGCTGGGAAAAAACCTGATTTTACAAATTGAAATCCCCACATAGACACACTAAAAGTGGCAACCACAATGGCAATACTAAGCCAGCGGTGATGCAGTGCTGACACCACTACCGATTGATAAAGAGCCATGAGTTTATTTGGTTTTGCTGAGCCTGAGGTGTCGTTATCTTGCTCTTTAAACAAGCAATAGCAAAATAAGGGAGTTAGGGTAATGGCAAATAACCAGCTGTATAATAAGGAGATTAAAATAACCCAAAATAAATGGCCGGTAAATTCAGCGGTATCGCCCGGTGCGAGGCCAATAGGTGCAAAGGCAACAATGCCGACTAATGTACCGCCAAGTAGTGGCCATTTAGTTTGTTTTACAACTTCACTGGCAATGTCTAACTTTTTACGCCCTTGTTGTGTGCCTACCAAAATTCCTTCTGTCACCACAATCGCATTATCAACCATCATACCGAGGGCAATAATAAGCGCACCTAAGGAAATACGGTGCATGGGTATACCGCTAAAGTCCATGGTAGCAAGTGTCGCAAAAATAGTTAGCAGTAATACGGCGCCAATAATAATCCCAGAGCGCAACCCCATAAATAGCAGTAGCGTGACCATGACAATCACCAGCGCGACTAATACATTAACCACAAAGTTATCGACTGAGTCTTGTACCACTTTTCCTTGGTGGTAAAACTCATGCACGCTGATGCCAAGCGGTCTGAGGTTTTCAGTTTGCTTTACTTTATCATCAACGCGGTCAAACACTTTTACCACATTAGCGCCTAATACACTGGCAACCCCCAGGGATATGGCAGGCTTAGAGTTGTAGCGCACTAACTTGGTTGCTGGGCTTTGAAAACCGCGGTATACATTGGCAATATCTTTTAGGTAAATTGTTTTACCTTTAGCGCTGGCACTTACCAGTAGGTTTTTAATGGTATCAACGGAGTTTAATTCGCCGGTGGGATCAATAAAAATACGTTGATCGCCAATTTGGGTATTACCTGCACTCAATACGGCGTTTTGTTCATCCAAAATACCGTAAATGTTATTGATAGATACACCTAAAGAGGCTAACTCTTCTCGAGCAATTTCTACAAATATTCCCTCTTGTTGTACGCCCGTCATGGCAACTTTCGCTACACCGTCTACTTGTAAAATGTCACTTTGTAGCGTTTTAGCATAGGCATGTAACTCGTCGGGTGAGTATCCTTCGGCGGTTATTAAATAGCTCAAGCCATACACATCACCAAAATCGTCATAAACTTGAGGCGTGCCAGTACCTGGCGGTAATGTTGGACGTGTGTCATTTATTTTGTTTCTGAGCTTAGTCCAAATAACTTGCAACTCAGATTTAGTCGGAGAAAACTCTGATTTAATCTCTACTTTAATTTCAGATAAACCTGTAGATGAGGTGGACGATATAGTATCAACTTCTTGTAGTTCTTGAATTGCACGTTCAAGCGGCTCAGTTACCTCTTTTGCTACTTCTAGCGGGCTTGCACCTGAGTACGAGACAAACACTTGCGCGGTGCGAATTATAAATTCGGGGTCTTCAAACCGCGCCATATTTTTATAGGATGAAAAACCAAACCCTAGAGTTAAAATTATGAGTATGGTGCTAATTAATTTATTATTGATTGTCCATTTTGCTAAATCCATTACCGCGCTCCTATGCTTTAGTCCAAGGACGTACTTTCATACCCTCAGTTACATAGTTTGCACCTGCACCAACAATTACATCGCCAGCACTTAAACCGTCAGTGACGATGAGTTGTTCTCCAATGCCATTTTCAATAGTAACGGGAGTTTTAGAAGCTTGCATAGTTTGAGCGTCAACTGTCCATACAAAGTGTTCACCATTTTGTTCAAAAATAGCAAAGGTTGGCACTAATAAACGAGTTGTATTTGAGCTGCTTTCACGGGTTATTTTTAGACTGGCATTCATGCCAGGCAATACATTAAGGTTATTTGGTACAGCAAATGCAAATCGGACTTCATAAGTTTGACTCGCAGAGTCAGCTTCTAAATTGGCACGTCTAAATGTTGCTGGAATGGGGGGAGTCGATACATCTTGTAAAATAACTGACGCTACATTGTTTTGCTTAGAGTCAACCGTGGCCACAATTGAAGCGGGAATATTTACCACCGCTTCCATTTCGCCTTTACCAAATAAAGTAACAACATGTTGACCCGCGCTTATGTTCTCAAGCTGCTTTACTGGCACCTCAGCAACAATGGCATCGTAAGGCGCTATAATTTTACTGTCGGATAGTGCTTTTTGCGCTGAGTCATACTGTGATTCGGCTACTTCTTTTTTAGATTTTAGTTGCTCTATATCTCGTTGCGAAATAACCCCATCTTTAGCGAGCTTTAAACCACGTTGATAATCATTGTCGGCGGTTTCAAACTGAATTTTGCTCGACTTAACCTCATTAATAAAGTTTCGTTGTTCCAATACGGCTATTACATCGCCTTTTTTTACATTTTGTGCGGCAATAACATTAAGCGTTTCTAGCTTTCCGCTAACTTGAAAAGCAAGCTTTGAGCTATTTATAGTGTCGATAGTGGCGGGGTAGGTGAGCGTTTTTGATTGCGACTCATCACCTATGGTTATTAGTTTAACCGCACGTGGTTCGTTTTGTTTTTGTGTAGTGACTTCGTTTTCTGAGCAACCGGCTAATAAAAGCAAAAACGTAATACTAATTAAATTAAATTTAGTAAAACATGGTGTTTTGATCATTTGGCTTACCTTAAATAAAGAGTGCGTTGTTAATTGTTGGCATTTTTAAGCAATTAAAAATTACAAAATAGCCAATTGAGTTTGTTTTCAAATTTACCTGAAATGCAATTTATAAAGTAGTAACTACTGACTACTTGAATAGAAGCAGCCGTTAGTTAATGAGTAAAAAATAACATTTTAATTTCAAGAGTTTATTATTGCTGTACGGTTTTGTTTTAATTTGTGTGATTTTGTAGAACGTAATAAATCAGTACCCTAATGCTTGCTTTGTATCAACATTAGTATAATTAACAATCGGCTTTTTTAAAGCGCAGCTCATAAAGATTATATTTTTGGAATTTAAAATACTTAAAGTGCGGTTTTTATTAATTAAATTGAAATATTAATTGCTTGGGGTCGGTCTTGTGAGTGTCGTGTCGGTATAACTAAATAAAAGCTATCCGATCTAAAGCATATCTCAGTAATGGTTAGCCATTAATTTAAAGACGTAATTAAAACTATGAAAAATTCCAAACATAATCATCATGAAAATAATCATACGAGGTCTAATCCTACCATGAGTAAAAAAATCACCTTAATTGCAATAATCACTTTATTTGCACTGACGATTTTATATTTTACCGGCGCTTTTAACAGCGATGCGGTTACTGCGCAGCGTTTTGTTAATTTACAACAAGGTGATCAAGCCCATGCGGGTTTTCGTCGAGCCCATGCAAAAGGTATTTGTTTAGCGGGGTCGTTTGAGTCTACCGGTGAGCTTGCTAAATATTCGCAAGCAAAGGTATTTGATTTAGGGGCCACTCCTTTTGTTGGCCGTTTTTCTATTGCGGGCAATAACCCAACCGCGCCTGATTTAAAAGCACCGGTGCGCAGTTTAGCGTTTTCTATAACTACCGATGATAACCAAGAATGGCGCGTAGCAATGAACACGCCTCCAGTTATGGCTGTAGCGACGCCAGATGCGTTCTTTAAACAGTTACAAGCGCTATCCCCTGATCCGGTAACTAAAAAACGCAGTCCTGAAAAAATTAAAGCCTTTTTTGCCGCACACCCTGAAAGTGCCGCATTTAATAACTGGAAAGCAAGTTATAAACCAACCAGCAGTTTTGCCACTGAGCAATACCACAGTATTAATGCCTTTTATTTGGTTGATGAAAATAATAAAAAGCACGCCGTACGTTGGATAGCTAAACCACAATTAAGTGATGAAAACATTCAACCACTTAATAATGATTCAGCCGATGCATTGCAGCTACAACTTAAAGATCAAGTTGCTCAAGCCCCCGTTAAATTCGACATGCTGTTTAGCTTTGCAACCGAAGAGGATGATGAAAATAACCCAACTGTTTTATGGCCTCAATCACGTAAAACCATAAATGCCGGTACGTTAGTTATCTCAAGGCTTCAGGCGCAAGAAGGAGGCGTGTGTGCTGATATGAACTTTGATCCCTTGGTACTTCCTACAGGGATAGAGCCAAGCGCCGATCCTATATTACGTGCCCGTGGCGCGGCTTATGCTGAGTCATTTCGTCGTCGTGCTAAAGAAGTACTTTTAAATAATTAATAACAGGAAATATCGAATGAAAACAATTAATAAATACTCAGCGTCGAGTATGCTTATTCACTGGGCGATGGCGTTAATCATACTTTCTATGTTATTTCTTGGTTTGTCGATGGTACAAAGTTTAGCGGTTTGGCAAATAGAGGCCATTGCGCTGCATAAGTCATTTGGTATTTTAGCGTTGGTGTTAGTTGCTATTAGATTAATCAATAAAGTCGTCACCACCAGTCCTGCATTACCACCGAGTGTGCCTAAGGCTCAAGCATTAGCCGCGCATTTAACCCAAGTGGGTTTATATGCATCTATGATTTTAATGCCGATTTCTGGTTGGTTAATGCAAAGCGCTGATGGCCGTCATGTGGGCTTTTTTGATTTATTTACTTTGCCTAGCTTAGTTAGTAAAGATATTGAACTATATGCTTTTTTCCGTGAAGCACATGGTTTAATTGCTTACGCATTTTTATTGTTTATTTTTATGCATGTTAGTGCCGCGCTTTATCATGGTTTAATAAAGCAAGATGGCGTATTAGGCTCTATGTTACCTGGTAAGCATAAATAAACTGATAGTTTTATACAAAAAAGGCACAGATGCGCTCGCACCTGTGCCTTTTTTAGAGCTATATTTTTAGCTTAATTTAAGCGCGTCTTCTACGCTAAAAGCACCATCTAATAAAGACTTGCCTAAAATCACGCCGCCAACACCAAGTTCATTTAGCTTTTTAATATCATCTAACGAACTTACCCCACCCGACGCTTGTACTTTAATATCTGCATTATGATTAATTAAATCTTCATAAAGCGCAAAAGAGGGGCCGGTCATGGTGCCGTCTTTACTGATGTCCGTACATAAAAAATCAATAATGCCCAGCTCTACATAAAAATCAATAAGTTCAAATAGCCCAAACTCAGATTCATTTAACCAACCATGGGTTGCTGGCGCCCAGCCGGACTCAGTTTTATTAACATCAAGGGCAATCACAAAGTGCTCAGCGCCAAATTGTTCAATCCAAGCTTTAACCTGTTCACGCTTTTCAACTGCCATTGAACCAATAACCACTTGATTTGCTCCGGCTTTTATCCAATCGCTCACATCTTGCTCTGAACGAATACCACCACCCACTTGGTAGGGTACATCCAGTGCTTTTGTGGCTGCTTGAATATGTTGCCACTGCTTTTTACTTGGATCGCGTGCGCCTTCTAAATCAACTAGGTGCAGTTTACCCGCGCCGCTGTCAGCGTATTCTTTTAGGCGAGCGCCAAGTTCAAAGGGGTAAAACTGTGCGGTATCATATTTACCTTGATACAAACGTACAATTTGATTTTGTAATACGTCTAATGCTGGAATAATCACTGTGTATCTCTTTTATTATTTATTAACAGTCGCTTATAACTGCCAATCTAGAAAGTTTTGTAATAAACGAGTGCCTACTTTAGCACTTCGCTCTGGGTGAAATTGCATACCGGCATAATTATCTTTAGCAACAATGGCTGAAAAAGTTTGCCCGTATTCACTACTGACTAAAGTGGCATCGTTAACGGTGTGCGCAAAGCTGTGCACATAATAAACCTGATCGTCTTTATGCAGCCCTTTGGTTAGTGGGTGCGCTTGTTGGATAGATAAGTTATTCCACCCCATATGCGGTGACGTTAAACTACCTACATCCAGTGCTTTTACTTGGCCTGGTATTTTACCTAAGCATTGCACGTTACCTTCTTCGGTGCTTTCGCACAGCAGTTGCATCCCCAAGCAAATTCCCATTAGCGGGCGCTGATATTCGTTAATGGCTTGCTGCCAACCATTATCGACTAGGCGCTTCATAGCCACAGATGCATGGCCAACACCAGGTAAAATAGCGCGCTCATAGCCCGCTAATTGTTCTGGCGAGGTAATAACCGTAGGGGTTTTACCTAAACGCTCAAATGCAAAGCGTACCGAGTTGATATTGGCACAACCGGTATTAATTATCGCTATCATAAACACCCCTTAGAGCTGGCTGTTTGTTGACTAGTATCTTGTGCAATTGCCATACGCAGTGCCCGTGAAAACGCTTTAAATAAGCCCTCTACTTGGTGATGACAGTTACCGTCACTTACCGACAAAATAAGGCTAATTGCAGCGTTATCACTTAAGCTTTTGAAAAAATGCTCTACCATTTGTACGTCTAAATCACCGGCTTTTTCGCGGCTAAAGTTTGCGTTTAACACAAATGAAGCACGTCCAGATAAGTCAATTTGTGCTTCGGCTTTACATTCATCCATAGGCAATGCAAAACCATAACGCGCAATTTGAGATTTTGTGCCAAGTGCTTGTTTAAGAGCAACCCCTAAGGCAATACCAATGTCTTCAACAAGGTGATGCTCGTCTATGTGTAAATCGCCTTTGGCTTTAATGTTTAAGCCAATGTTTGCGTGGGTGCGTATTTGATCCAGCATGTGATCAAAAAAGCCAAGGCCGGTGTCTATGCTACCGTTTTTAGTTTGATCAAGATTAACCGCTACATCAATTTGTGTTTCTTTGGTATTGCGTGTAACACGGCCTTCACGGTTTGCCGTTGTAAGCTTAGTAACAATAGCAGGCCAGCTACCATCGTATAAAATACCTTCACAACATAAGTTTTGCGCAAGACCAATATCTGTTTGGCGGTCGCCAATTACAAAAGAGCGCGCTAAATCTACGTTGCCAGAGCGCATAAGCTCGGTCAGTAAGCCTGTTTTTGGCTTACGGCAATCGCAGTTTTGTTCATCAAAGTGTGGGCAAATGAGTACATCTTCAAAGTTAATCCCTTGGCTGTTGAGTATGTCCATCATTTTGTCTTGGGCTATGTCAAAATCCGCAGTAGGGAAACTGTCAGTGCCTAAACCATCTTGATTAGATACCATCACTAAGCGATAGCCTGCTGCTTGCAGTTGCAATAATGCCGGAATAACACCAGGTAAAAAAGCCAACTTTTCAAGGCTATCTACCTGTTTGTCGGTGATTGGCTCTTCAATAATGGTGCCGTCACGGTCTATAAATAAATAGGGATTACTCATGATACTTCCTGTTGTGATAGGGCTGTTGGGGTGGTTAAACCATCGAGCCAAATTTTTACTTGTTCTAATTCTTGTTCGCTACCAATTGAAATGCGTAGCCAGTCGTCTTCACCGTATAAGGTAAATGCTCGCATGACTAAGCCTTGTTCAAGGGCAACTTTAAAGCTGTTTTTATCGGCCAATTTTAAGGTAACAAAGTTGCCTTCACCAGTGAGAATTTTTAATACAGCAGGGGAGGCGTTTAACCACTCTATTAGCTTTAATTTTAAGCTGTTTAAAATGCTCACTTGGCGACGCATAGAGGTAATGGCATCAGGGGCAATGGCTTGCGCTGCAATACTCGCTACCACGCTCGATACCGGATACGGTGCAATGACTTTACAAATGGGCGCAAGTACACTGGCTTGAGCGAGGGTAAACCCGGTTCGCAGGCCTGCCAACGCAAACGCTTTTGACAGTGTACGTAGCACTACAATATTACTAAACTCGTTTATAAGTTGTGTTGCACTTTGCTCTGGGCAAAACTCAATATAGGCTTCATCAACAATCACCAATGCTTTACCTGCAAGCGCAGTGGCAATGGCTTTTACTTTATCTAGCGGCGTTAAACTACCTGTTGGGTTATTTGGATTACAAATAAACACCAGTTTTGAGCTACCGACCGCAGTGACAATATCATCAACATTGGCTGTTAATAATAACTCTTGAGTAAGCGCGTTAATAGCCACATTGTGCGTATCAGCAGTGACTTTATACATACCGTAGGTAGGCAAAAACAGCGCAATACTGTCCTTAGCTGGCTGGCAATACGTGCGTACTAAAAGCTCAATGCCTTCATCTGCACCTCGCGTCATAAGGACATTGTCGCTTTTAAGCTCGGTATAAGCTGCATAGCGATCAATAACCAATTGTGGCTGAGGGTCGGGGTAGCGATTTAAATCTTCAATACTCAACTCAAGGTTTTTAGCATATGGGCTTTCGTTGGCATTGAGCCACGTTGTGCCTGTTAACTTTTCACTTTTAGCCGAGCTGTAAGCAGCAAGCGCTTTAATATTCTCGGGTAATAAGCTGGTTGCTTGGGCGCTCTCATTGCTCATTGTTTATTGCCTCTAAACGAATTGAAACCGCATTAGCGTGGGCATCAAGGCCTTCTGCGTCTGCCAGTGGTAAAATAGCTTTTGAAAGCTCTGTTAAGCCACTTTTACTAATAGTTTGTACTGTGTATGTGCGGAAAAAATCAAGCAAGTTTAAGCTTGAGTATGTCGCGCTATAACCGTAAGTAGGTAATACGTGGTTAGTACCCGATGCATAATCGCCAGCCGATTCTGGTGTGTAGTCGCCAACAAATACTGAACCTGCATTTTTAACCGCATCAAGGTACGGGCTTGCATCTGCCAGCTGTAAAATTAAGTGCTCTGGCCCATATTGCGCTGATACATCAAATGCTTGCGCTATTGAATCCACTAAAATAAGTGACGAATTGGCCAACGCTTGTTCAGCGGTGTCTTTTCGGCTTAAGTTAGCTAATTGACGAGTAAGCGCGTCTTGTGTTTGTTTAATAATAGTTTCGCTGTTACACAATAAAATAACTTGCGAGTCGGCGCCATGCTCTGCTTGTGAGAGTAAATCGGCCGCAATAAACTCTGGATTTGCTCGTTCATCTGCTATCACTAATACTTCAGATGGACCTGCTGGCATATCAATCGCCATTCCTGGAATTGTTTGTGCAACTAACTGCTTTGCCATAGTCACAAAGCTATTACCTGGGCCAAAAATTTTATTCACTTTAGGTACTGATTCAGTGCCGTAGGCCATTGCAGCAATCGCGCCTGCACCACCGCTTTCAATAATAGTGGTGATACCACATAATTTAGCAGCATATAAAATAGCAGGATTTATTGCTTTATCGCCTTGTACTGGGGTAGTGAGTACCACGGTTTTTGCACCGCTTAACTGCGCCAATACACCTTGCATTATAACTGACGATGGCAATGGGGCACTGCCCCCAGGGACATAAATACCGACCGCTTCGATGGCTTGATATTTCAGTTCACATTCAACGCCCGGTTGAGTCGATAACTTAATATCTTTAGGCAGTTGCGCTTGGTGAAAACATTTTACATTTGCATAAGCGGTATCAATTGCATACTTAAGCTCAGGGCTTAGCATTTTCTCAGCGGCATTAATTTCATCAAGTGGAACACGTAAACGCGGCTCAGCTCGGTTATCAAACTCTTTTGCTAACGCCAGTAATGCAGCATCGCCTTGCGCATTTACTTTTGCCAAAATAGTTTGGCAAATACTTTCTACTTTTTCACTCGCTGATACAGCAGGGCGCATCAGCGCCGCTGCTTGAACCTGTGATGATTCTTCATTCCAACGAAGCATGGCTGTTACTCCATCATTTTTTCAATTGGCATAACTAAAATAGAATTCGCGCCGAGTGCTTTAAGTTGCTCCATGGTTTCCCAAAATAACGTTTCGCTACTTACCATGTGCAATGCTACATATTCGTCAGATCCTGCTAGTGCAAGTAATGTAGGTTGACCAGAACCAGGCAGGATTTCACAAATTTCATCCAGCTTGTCTTTTGGTGCGTGTAGCATGATGTATTTGCTTTCTTTGGCTTGCTTAACACCACGCAAACGCGGCATCAATTTATTGATAAGCGCGAGTTTGTCAGCATCTTGCAGTTGGGTGTTTTGAATTAAACAAGCGTTTGACTCTAAAATGGTATCACCCTGCATTAAGCCATTAGCTTCAAGGGTTGCACCTGTTGAGACCAAATCACAAATGGCATCAGCAAGACCAGCACGCGGCGCCACTTCAACAGAGCCTGTGAGCATAACAGTGCTGGCGTTGATGCCTTCACGTTTTAAATATTGGCTTAAAATTTCAGGGTAGGTGGTTGCAATACGTTTGCCTTCAAACCAGCTTTTGTCTTGCTTACCTAGTTCTTGTGGCCATGCAAGTGCAAGACGACAGTAACCAAAATCTAATTTTGATAATTTAGTTACTTCGCTTGGAACGCCTTGGCGCTCTCTTTCTGCTTGTACTTCAACTAAAACGTTTTCGCCAACAATACCTAAGTCACATACACCGTCCATAACTAAACCTGGAATATCGTCATCGCGTACACGTAAAACGTCAATTGGCATGTTGGTTGAGTGTGCTATAAGGCGCTGCTCGCGAAGGTTGAGTTTTACACCCAGTTGCTTAAGCAGATCTTGACAATCTTTAGATAGGCGGCCGCCTTTTTGGATGGCGATACGAAGACGATTACTATTATTCATTACTCATTTTCCTTTAATTTTAAAACTAAAAACCCCGAGGGAAACCTCAGGGCGAAAATGAATCTTGGTATGTTGATTCGCCAGAGGTTTCCTTTTAGGAACAACCTCTCAGCGAAAGACCTGACAGGTTATTCCGATGAATGATGGTGGTGATGTACTGCTGTCAGAGTGTTGCGCATTTTTTATCCTGTTTAGCTATTCGTTATTATGTTAACGCTTAGCTGTTGCTTGTTTAATAAATTTCGCATTTATAAAAACACATAAACCAATAGCATGGCAAGAAAAATTTTCTTAAATTAAAGAATACCTTATAACTGTCGATAATAACTAAAGGTTTGCTTTATTTATCAACAGTTTTATAGTGATTAAATTACATTCAATTCAATGGAGGCACGCATGGATATAATGATCCCTTATTTAGGGCCTATTACGCGTTTAACGCTTGAATCTAAAGGGGCTTTTCATATTGCTGGGGTTCAACAAAGTGCCAGTGCCAAAAAAGTCGAGTTAGAAGAGCGTAAAAAAAGAGAAGTAGAAAAGCAACATAAGCTGGCGTTTGACGAAAATAAATCGCGCAATAAAACCGCTGAAGAAGATGACGACAAACCCCATTTAGATACATGGGCTTAGTACAAGTGATTGGCGATACCGTTATTGCCTCAAGTTAAAATCGCCCTCAATAAAAGCAAATTTGTTTAAACATAGCAAATAGTGGTGCATGGCTATGAACTGCGTGTTTTTAAAACTACTCCCTACCCATTTAAAATAGATTACCCCTCTTTTAAAGCTCAACAGGTAAAGTCTTTTCCTTGCAACTACATGCTCATTGAGCAGTCGATTAGTGATTAACAATAAAGCGTGTGATTTTAAAATCTAATGCTTTTTGCTTGCTGTTTTATGTAAATATATGTATACGAAATGTTGTTTCTGGACTTCATTAGTTAAAACAGTAGTTTTTAAATCATTGTAAAATAATAGATTAATTTCCGAGCTAATACTTTAATTGTAAATTAAATGTTTAATTTTCGTTATTTAAGTTTGTAACCTACTCTGATCCTTAATCGGGTACAAGGTGTGCCGATTAATACAAATATATTAAAAACTTAAACTTTAACGGAGCGTAAACGTGAATTTATCTAAAATCACAATAGCAACTTTTGCTGCTTTAACTTTGGTTCAAGCAACAAATGCAGTAGCTGCGAATAAGAAATACCTAAATCAACAACCGACAATTAATAATATGGTGCAATCAAACTCTGCTTCCTTATTATCAGTAAGTCCAAATCAGTTGATTGGGTTGAGTGTAGGGAACGAATTAGTTGTATTAAAAGAATTTACTAGCAATAACGGAGAAGTAACCCGCCGCTATCAACAAACGTATCAGGGCATTCCTGTCATTGGTGATACGGTCAGCTTAACATTTAATAATGGGATGCTTAAAAAAGCCCATGGTGCAGCTGTTTATAATATTGATGAAGATTTATCTGATGTATCGGCTAAATTGACAAAAAAAGATGCGATTTTAAAAGGGTCTAAAACGGGTATAGCTGCAAAATCAGTAGGCTTAAAAAAACATAATGAGCAATCCAGACTTGCTATCTGGGTTGACGATCAAAATAAGGCGCATTTAGTTTATGAAGTGTCTTATGTTACTTATGGCAAGTCACCATCAAGGCCATACCTGATCATTGATGCTAATACCGGTGAGGTCTTGCTTAGTTACGATAACCTGCAACATGCCAATGCAACAGGCCCTGGCGGTAATCTAAAAACAGGCAAGTATTTATATGGAACTGATTTTGACAGCCTAGATGTTAGTCAATCAGGTAATACTTGTAGCATGAATAACGCAAATGTTCGCACTATTAATTTAAATGGCGGAACAAGTGGCTCTTCTGCGTATTCATTTACATGTCCTGAAAATACGTTTAAAGAAATTAACGGTGCTTATTCACCGCTAAACGATGCTCATTTTTTTGGTAACGTTATTTTTAATATGTATAACGATTGGTTAGGGACTGCGCCTTTGAGTTTTCAGTTACAAATGCGGGTTCATTACTCAAGTAACTATGAAAATGCGTTTTGGGATGGCAGTGCAATGACCTTTGGTGATGGCCAAAATACGTTTTATCCATTGGTAAGTTTAGATGTATCTGCACATGAAGTTAGCCATGGCTTTACTGAGCAAAATTCAGGCTTAATTTATAATGGTAAACCAGGCGGGTTAAACGAAGCATTTTCGGATATGGCTGGTGAAGCCGCTGAATTTTATATGAAAGGCAGCAACGATTGGCTAGTCGGAAAGGATATTTTTAAAGGTAATGGTGCACTGCGTTACATGAATAACCCTACCCAAGATGGCCGTTCAATAGATAACCAAAGTAACTATTATTCAGGTATGGACGTGCATTATAGTTCAGGTGTTTATAACAAGGCATTTTATAATTTAGCAACCACGCCGGGTTGGGATACGCAAAAAGCCTTTATCGTAATGGCACGTGCTAACCAACTATATTGGAGTGCGGGTGTAGGCTGGGATTTAGCCGGTAACGGTGTGATGGATGCTGCGTGTGATTTAAATTATGACCCTAATGATGTAAAAGCCGCTTTGGCTGCGGTAGGTGTTAATTCAAATCTTAGTTCAGGTAGTGATTGTGCTACACCACAACCACCGACTGACGATGAAGTGTTAACCAATGGGGTAACCCGTACGGGTATTAGCGGCGCAGAAAAAGAGCAACTATTCTTTACTTTGGAAGTCCCTGACGGCGCAACAAATCTTCAATTTAATACAATGGGTGGCTCAGGTGATGCAGACCTATATGTTAAATTTGCTAGTAGACCAAGCTTAAATAACTATGATTGCAATAGCACAACATCTACCAGTACAGAAAGCTGCAACATAAGTAATGCACAAGCAGGAACTTACTATGTAATGGTTGAAGCATGGAGTGCGATATCTGGTGTATTGCTAACGGGAAGCTACTCTGATGGGAATGGTGGTGTGACGCCAATTAATAGAACTGAGTCTAATATTAATGTGACTACTAATAACTGGAGCCGCTTTACTCAAGATTTATCAGAAGGGTATAGCACTTTAAATATTAGTATTGCCGGTGGTAATGGTGATGCTGATCTTTATGTAAACTTTGGCTCGCCTTCAAGTACGTCTTCATACTTATGTAGACCCTACAAAAATGGTAATAATGAAGAATGTACATTTGATAACCCACAAGCAGGTACTTGGTACATTGATTTAAGAGGTTACAGCTTAGCAAGCGGCGTAACACTCAACGTAACGGCTAATTAGGCATACATATCAAAAGGGGCTTTGCCCCTTTTTTAATGCTTAAAATAAAAGTGACAAGATAAGGAATATTTATGAACTACTTTAAACAGTTAGCAGTTATTACTACTTTAACCTTAAGTTTTAATTGCTTAGCAAATGAAAATCCAGACAATATTTGGGTCACCATTGACTCAACTGCAGCCCAGCATTATCATCATGAACAAGGTACATTTTTGCAAAAAATGCAATTTGCGCATAGAAAATCAAGTATTTTACCTGACGTTGATTTACTCAGTGTACCGCGTGACGCAGTAAACAATTTAAGTGAGTTTATGCACCAGAACTATAACCGTTGTGGTGGGTTTGTTGCGCATAGTTCGTTCGAAGAAGCGAATGATTACGCAAAACAATTAGCTGTTGTTCAAAATAGCCAAGCTACATCAGCCTTTAATTATTCAATTGATAATGCGCAAACAGTACAAAGTTTAATTAGTGCACAAAGCCCAATTAATTTACAAAGCACTGTAAATTCACTCACTAGTTTTAATAATCGTTATTATACTTCGCAAACCGGCGTTGATGCCTCACAGTGGCTGCAAAGTTATTGGCAACAAATTGCCAGCGTTCGAAGTGATATAACCATTGAGAGTTATCAGCATAGCTGGGCGCAATCATCAGTGATTGTAACCATTGCAGGTGCTGAAAATGCAGATGAAATTGTTATTATTGGGGGGCATTTAGACTCGATTAACCAAGCAAATCCAGCACAAGGGCGCTCTCCTGGCGCGGATGATAATGCATCGGGTATTGCAGTGTTAACGGAAGCGTTAAGAGCAATTGTTGATACAAATTATAAACCGCAAAAAACTATTCAAATAATGGCGTTTGCAGCAGAGGAGGTGGGGTTAAAAGGGTCTAAAGCTATAGCCAGTAGCTATCGTTCGCTGGGTAAGAATGTAGTTGGCATGGTGCAATTTGATATGACTGGTAATAACGGCAGTATCGAAGATATTATTATGATGACGGATTACACCACCAATGCTCAAAACCAGTTTTTAGCCCAGCTGATAGACACCTACTTACCACAAATTAGTTATGGCTTTGATCAATGTGGGTATGGTTGCTCCGATCATGCTTCGTGGTATCAACAAGGGTTTGCGGCCTCTATGCCTTTCGAATCAAAAATGAATGACATTAACCCACTGATACATACACAAAACGACAGTAATTTTGACGCTGATCATGCAATTAAATTTGCTAACTTAGCCGTTAGCTTTGTTGCTGAATTGGCAAAAAATGCCGGTGATGTCACTCCGCCAAATAATAATGAGTTAGTCAATGGTGAACCAATTTCTGGTATCAATGCCACTGCTAAAGAGCAGCTTATCTATACATTGAATGTACCAAAAGGAGCGCAAAACTTAAGCTTTGAAACCTCAGGTGATAATGGCGATGCCGATTTATACGTTAAATATAATCAGGCGCCCACGTTAACTGATTACGACTGTAAAAGTACCTCTGCCACAAGTAATGAGCGTTGCGACATTCCAACCAGCAATGAAGGCACTTACTATGTCATGGTTGAGGCATACAGCGCAATTAGTAATGTTTCTTTGACGGGCAGTTTTGAGCCAGCAGGCGCTTTAGAGCCCATTAATCGCGTAGAAGATAATGTTAGCGTAAATACAGGTGGTTGGCAGCGTTTTGAACAACGTTTAGCCGCGGGTTATGCCTCACTAAACGTTGCTATTTCAGGCGGAAGCGGCGATGCTGATTTGTATTTAAATTTCGGTGCGCCATCTTCAAATACACAATTTGTGTGTAGGCCATATAAAAACGGCAACACAGAAAGTTGCACTATTTCTGCACCCCAGGCAGGCGTATGGCACATAGATGTTAAAGGCTATCGTAATGCAAGTGGTATTACGCTAACTATAAATGCACAATAATTAACAGGGGCATAAGCCCCTTTAAAGGCCAAATTCTCACGCTATTTGGCTTGCCCTTCATCAATAGCTTACGTAGAATCCCGCTATTATTTTTTATAAAGTGATTGGTATTATCAAACAGCTGTTTAGTGCAACCGGGCCTTTGGCTTTATCAATAGATGGATACTCACCACGCCAACCTCAAATTGATATGGCCGTGGCTGTTGAGGATGCATTAAAAACAAGTTCCCAGCTTGTTGTTGAGGCCGGTACTGGCACAGGAAAAACCTTTGCTTATTTAGCGCCAGCCCTTAAATCTAAAGGAAAAACAATAATTTCAACTGGTTCTAAAGCACTGCAAGAACAGCTGTATCATCGTGATTTACCTGTGTTAGTAAAAGCCTTAGGCGCGGCTAAAAAAACGGCATTGTTAAAAGGGCGTGCCAATTATTTATGTACTTATCGGCTTACCCAACATGTTGCACACGTACCCACAGACGACCCTGATGTAATGCATCAGCTCGCTATGGTTGCTAAATTTGCCAGTGAAACGCATACGGGCGATTTAGCCGACTGTATTGGTATTGAAGAAGATGCCAAAGTGTTGCCGTATGTCAGCTCGACTGCAGATAACTGTTTAGGTAAAGAGTGCCCTGACTTTCAAGAGTGCTACATTCGTAAAGCGCGTTTAAAGGCAGGGGATGCCGACGTTGTCGTGATTAACCATCATCTATTTTTTGCCGATATGGCGGTTAAAGAGTCTGGCTTTGCAGAGCTAATGCCCAACGCAGATGCTTATATATTTGATGAAGCCCACCAGTTAAGTGAAATTGCCAGCGACTATTTTGGCGAAACCATGAGTACTAAAAAGCTGGTGGATTTAATTAATGATTTACGCGCTATTTACCGCGCTGAAATTCCTGACATGCTGCAATTAGGCAAAAGTTTGAATAAACTGGAAACCAGTGTCGCCGATTTAAGATTGCAGTTTGGTGTGGATGGTAGCCGCGGTGATTGGCGTGAAAAGCTCAGTAATAAGCTTATTTGCTCTGCATTACACCGCGTTATTAGTGATTTAGAATTTGTGTATCAGGTTTTAAAACACTGCCTAGAGCGAAGTGATAAAATTGAACACCCATTTGAGCGGGTGCTGGCATTTAAAGGCCAGTTAGAGCGCGTATTTGATACCGCCCAAACAGGCTTTAGTTATTGGTACGAAACCACGCGGCGCTATTTAACCATAAATATAACGCCACTGAATGTATCGGCTAAATTTGCTTTGATGATGAAAGAGTCTGGTGCAGGGTTTGTGTTTACCTCAGCCACGTTATCGGTCGACAACGAACTCACTCACTTTAATGCCAGCCTTGGGTTAAAACCAAAGCAAAGTATGATGGTAGATAGCCCGTTTGATTATGAAAATCAGGCGCTATTGTGCTTACCGCGCTATTTACCTGAAACCCACGCAGATAATATGCCGCATGCGATTGTAAAGTTAACTCTCGAACTCATAAAATCAGCAAAAGGGCGTTGTTTTGTGCTATTTACTAGTTACCGAATGATGCATTTGGTGGCTGAGGGCTTAACCACACAAATGGACTATCCGGTTTACATGCAAGGGCAAATGTCTAAACGCATTATATTAGAAAAATTTACCCGTCATGGTAATGCCGTGTTGCTCGGTACAGCGTCCTTTTGGGAAGGGGTTGATGTAAGAGGCAGTACTTTAAGCTGTGTTATTATCGACAAACTGCCGTTTGCAGCGCCCGATGATCCGCTTTTGCAGGCTAGAATGCAAGATTGCCAAATGCAAGGAAAAGACCCGTTTGCGCATATTCAGTTACCACAAGCGGTTATTGCCTTAAAGCAGGGCGTAGGTCGCTTAATTCGTGATAACAAAGATAAAGGTGTGTTAGTAATTTGCGATAATCGTTTAGTTACACGCCAATATGGACAAGTATTTTTAAAGAGTTTACCGCCAATGCGCCGTACACGTAGCTTAGAAGATGCAAATACATTTTTAAAACATATTAATTGAGTACAAAAATGATCAAAAGTAACATTCTCGCCCTAGACGCTTCTACTGAGGCTTTATCGCTTGTTTTGCATTATCAGGGTAAAACATTTCATCATTTTGAAGAGTGTCCGCAGCAGCATAGCCAAAAAATTCTGCCACTTATTGATGAGCTGCTTAATAAAGCCAATTGTAAATTAAAAGATTTAGATGTTATTGGCTTTGGCCAAGGTCCAGGCAGCTTTACGGGTGTTCGTATTAGTGTGGCCATAGCACAAGGGCTTGGGTATTCAACGAATTTACCGCTAGTGGGGGTTTCTACCTTAGCGGTTATGGCGCAACAAGCGTTTGAACAATTTGGCGATGAAGTGGTTTATCCAAGCATTGATGCGCGTATGGGGGAAATATACTTTGCTCAATACCAAGTTAATAATAATTTGATGACACTTCAAGGTGAAGAACGTGTTTTTAAGCCAGAACTGCTTGATGCTTCATTGATAGACACAAACAAAACAGCAACCGGCGTGGGGACTGGATTTAAAAGCTACCCCGATGCATTAACTACATTTACAAATGTGAGTGTACACCCTGAAATTACGCTACCCGATGCACAATACATGTTAGCGTTAGTGGATGCACAGTACCTTGCAGGTAATGGCGTAAAAGCAAGTGATGCTCAGCCTAAGTATGTGCGTGACACAGTGACATGGAAAAAATTACCAGGCCGCGAGTAACGCTAAGTTGTATTGTTTGCATATTGAGCTATTTTAAATCATAATTTAAGCATGTTGTTGGTTGGAGAAGCGTAATGTCGCTGCCTATAAGCTCTGGTTTTTTTACTGGTGATATCCCTGCTAAGGTGCGTTCTACTGCTGTTGTTACGGCAAAGCCTGAACGACTATCAGAGCAGCCAATACCACAGAAAACCAATACAGATTATGTTAAGAGCAGTCCTGAAGGGCTTGAACTCGCAAAAGAGTTTGTAAAAGCGAACACCAAAGAGGCCCAATATAGCCAAACTATTTACGATCAACCGAGTGCGCAAGTCAGTAAGGCAATTTCTACTTACACTGAGTTTGCTAATTTAGAGCGAAGAGCTGAAGTTCAAAGCTTAATTGGTGTTGATATATACGCTTAATTATAAAATTAATAGCCAAATAAAAAGCCCGAATAAATTATTCGGGCTTTTTATTTTCATAACAGCGATTACTGTTCTATGTAACTAATCAGTTTTTTAGCTATGTCAGTATTGTTTTGCGAACCAATAAAGTCATCGCTATTTTTACCATAGGCAAATACTTGCACATCGGAAGCGGTATGTCCGCCCGTTGTCCAACCAGTGAAACTTAAATCATTGATAATGCTTTTAACCGCTAAATTAAGGGTTTTTTCACCCATGGCTTTAGCTTGCTTAAGTTTAATTTCGTTTTCAGTTGTAAACTCAATACGGGTATTAGCCTGCCATACCGTTTTAAGGTTATCTGATCCCATTAATAATTTGGTTAATGTACCCGCAGTGGCTTTAACACCTTTGATAATGTCGGTTTCCCATTTATATTGGCCATGCGCGCCAATGGTTAAACCGCCTGTAGAGTGATCAGCCGTGATCACTAAAATAGTGTCTGGGTTGTTATCTACATACGCTTTTGCCGTCTCGATTGATTTTGCAAAGTCATCCATTTCAGCCATTGCACAAGCAATGTCATTTGCGTGGCCACACCAGTCAATTTGGCTGCCTTCAATCATTACAAAAAAGCCTTTATCGTTTTGCCCATCAAGCAAATCAAACGCTTTAGAGGTTAACTGTTTTAATCTCGTAGGGTTTTCATCTAGCGCAAAAGGTAATCCCTTAGGTGCGTATAGACCAATGGCAGGGATTTGTGTGATTTGACCTAAGTTTTTAATATCGTCGCCGTATTGATAACCTGCTTTTTTAAATTCGTCGACTAAGTTTCTGTCATCACGAATAAAATATTGAGTTCCACCGCCTAACATTAAATCAACCGGTAATTTACCAGCAATTTTATTGTCAATGTAGTCGTTTGCGATGTCATCATAATTTCTTCTTGATTCATTATGCGCGGCAAAACTTGCAGGTGTTGCATGGTTAATTTGTGAAGTAGCCACTAACGCTGTTGTCATTCCTTGCTCTTTTGCAATTTCTAGCATGGTTTTAACCGGTTTTTTGGCCGTATCGACAGCGATTGCGCCATTATAACTTTTATGGCCGCTGCTAAGTGCAGTTGCACCTGCTGCGCTGTCTGTTACATAAGTATGGTCATCAGGATAAGTGTGCGCCATGCCTTTTAACATAGTGTCGAAAACGGTTGTTTCTATTTCTTTTGTTGTAGGGTCATCTTTGTAATATCGATAAGCGGTAGTGAAAGCGGGACCCATGCCATCACCAATCATATAAATAACATTTTTAGGCGCTGTTTGAGCGAATGCTCCTGTTGTACATAAAAGCGCTAATAAGCCGAACTGTTTTTTCATTGTGTGTACCCTTTAAGTGTACTTATTTTAATAGCGACTATTATTGTATACCGATAGCAAGATAAATAAATGAATATGTTATGAAATCTCGAAATTTAAGTGTGTGTTCTATTAGTTCAGTTCTATTATTTGTGTATTAACTCTTGTATGTTATGGCCATAACCAAATAAAAAAGTAGAGGTTTGCGTTGCAACCATTTTCGGTAAAAGCTAATGACCTAGATATACACGGTATTAAATTTGGAGACGGTGAAGACGTCGTTATCGCTTTGCATGGCTGGCTAGATAATAGTGCTAGCTTTGTGCCTATGCTGAGTCGAGCTGCAACTTCGCAAACATGGTATTGCATTGATTTTCCAGGGCATGGACTGTCATCTTGGCGAAGCCCTCAGGCACATTACTACTTTATTGATTATGTGGATGATGTGTATGCATTAATCACAGCGCTTAAGTTAAAGAAGGTACACTTAGTTGGTCATTCTATGGGGGCTATGGTTGCAGGACTATTTGCTAGTTGTTTTAGTGAGTATGTAAAATCTGTTTCTTTTATTGAAGGTTTAGGTTGTGTTACTACCGATAGCGATGAAGTGTGTTCTCAGCTAAGAAATGCCATACTAAACCGAGCAAGGCTTAGTACAAAAAAATCACGGGTATACACTTCAAAACAACAAATTTATCAAGCACGTGCAAAAACAACTGATTTAAATAATGAACAAATTGCATTGCTGATGGACAGAAATATAAAACAAATGCACAGTGGTTTTGAGCTAACTTGCGATCCTAAGCTTAAAAATCACTCAGGTTTTCGATTTGATGAAGCGCAATGTATTGGTGCAATAAAAGAATTAATTGCACCATGCCAATTAATATTAGGTGATCAAGGTTATCCATTTGTAAAACAAAATCTAGACAAGTATAGTAAATATTACAATAACTTGAGTGTAATAGATGTGCCTGGTGGGCATCATTGCCATATGCAAAGTAGTGGACTATGTTTTGAACACATTCACGCATTTATGGTGCAAAGTAGTGCATGTTAATTGTATATTACCGATAAATGTGGGATTATCTCTAGATTAGAGTATTTGCTCAATTGTGAAAGTGCCTTACTTAGATTAAGGTTAATAAAAATATAATTATAAACAGGGGCTAAGAGTGGAAAAAATCTGGCTTAAGCGCTACCCAGAAGGTATGCCTGAAACAATCGATCCTGAGCACTACAACTCGTTACTCGAAGTGTTTGAAAAAAGTTTTAATGATTACAAAGATTTACCTGCATTTACTAATATGGGTAAAACATTGTCATATAACGAAATTGACGCGGCAACAAAACGTGTTGCGGCTTATATTCAAAACGATTTAGGATTAAAAAAGGGCGATAAAGTCGCTGTTATGATGCCTAACTTGTTGCAAACCCCAATTGCTATATTAGGTATTTTACGCGCAGGGTGTGTGGTGGTTAACGTTAATCCGCTATATACCGTTCGTGAGCTAGAGCACCAATTAAAAGATTCTGAAACATCAGCAATATTTATTCTTGCTAACTTTGCTGTGACGCTTGAAAAAGCACTGCCTAATACTGACGTTAAACACATTGTGGTTACGCAGGTTGGTGACATGATGGGTGGTCTTAAAAAGCATTTAGTCAATTTTGTTGTTAAGCATTTCAAAAAAATGGTACCAAGCTATACGTTGCCTAACACGATTAACTTTTGTGATTTATTAAAAGCTGATCTAAATGGCTATAAGCGCCCAGAGGTTAACTTAAGCGATTTAGCATTTTTACAATACACCGGTGGTACAACCGGTGTGTCTAAAGGGGCAATGTTGAGCCACGGTAATTTGGTGGGTAACCTTGAGCAAGTATCTGGTTGTTTAGATAACGTGCTTGAGCGTGGTAAAGAAGTGGTTATTACCGCGCTACCGCTCTATCATATATTTGCATTAACAGCGAACTGTTTAGCATTTATGAAATACGGCGGCTTAAACGTTTTAATTACTAATCCACGTGATATGCCTGGATTTGTAAAAGAGCTTAGTCAGCATAAATTTACTGCTATTACAGGGGTGAACACTTTATTTAATGGCTTATTAAATACCCCAGGTTTCTCTGAGCTTGATTTTAGTCACCTTAAAATGTCATTAGGCGGCGGCATGGCAGTACAACGCCCTGTTGCAGAAAAATGGCAAAAGGTCACTAACAGCAAACTAATGGAAGGCTATGGCCTGACAGAATGTTCTCCTTTAGTCACAATTAGCCCGTATGATTTAGAAGCTTATAATGGCTCTATCGGTCTACCTGCGCCAAGTACTGACATTAAATTAATGCTCGATAACGGTGAAGAAGCTGCTAAAGGTGAGCCGGGTGAACTGTGGGTAAAAGGTCCGCAAGTAATGCTTGGTTACTATAATCGCCCTGATGCAACAGCTGAATGTTTGAAAGATGGCTGGTTTGCAACTGGTGATATTGCCACTTACGATGACGAAGGTTTTTTCTACATTGTTGATCGTAAAAAAGACATGATTATTGTTTCAGGCTTTAATGTTTTCCCAAATGAAATAGAAGAAGTGGTTGCCATGCACGAAGGCGTCCTTGAAGTGGCCGCGGTTGGTATCCCTCATGACATTAGTGGTGAACAAGTTAAAGTTTTTGTTGTGAAAAAAGACCCTTCTTTAACTGAAAAAGATATAATAAAACATTGTCGTGATAATTTAACTAATTACAAGGTTCCTAAACTCGTTGAGTTTAAGGATGAGTTACCCAAAACTAACGTGGGTAAAATTCTCAGAAGAGCCTTAAAAGATTAGCAACTATAAAAAAGCCGACATCAGTCGGCTTTTTTATTGTAGGAGACTCAGTGCACTACCAATTGATCCAAACCCAAAATGAGCTTAATACGTTTGTAGAACAAATTAAAAACAAACCCATTCTTGCTATTGATACCGAGTTTATGCGCCGCCGTACTTTGTATCCAGAAGTTGCACTTATTCAAGTTTATGATGGTGAACATTTAGCGCTTATTGACCCGCTTGCCGAGCTTTCCTTGTTTGATTTTTGGCAAATACTTAAAGATCCTAAAGTGCTAAAAGTACTCCATTCACCCTCAGAAGATATTGAAGTTTTTCAAAAGTACGCAGGGTTTGTTCCTTATCCTTTATTCGATACCCAGTTTGCACTTCAGCTATTAGGTGAGGGAAACTGTATGGGCTTTGCCTTAATGGTGAAAACATTATTGAATATTGAGATTGATAAAAGCGAATCGCGCACTAATTGGTTACAACGCCCCCTTACCCAAAAGCAACTTGAATACGCTGCTGCTGATACGTATCACCTGCTGCCTTGTTTTGAGTTAATTATAGATAGCATTAAAGCCGCTGATTTATTTGATATTGTGATCAATGAAAGTGAATTAGTTGCCAATAAACGTGCTTTTCAAATTCCGGATGAACTACTTTACAAAGAAATTAAAAATGCATGGCAACTTAAGCCGCATGAACTAGCGGTACTTAAAGAGTTAGCAGTATGGCGTCGAAATAAAGCTATTCGTAAAAATCTAGCGCTTAATTTTGTGCTTAAAGAGCACAATATGACCGAAATTGCCAAACGAGGCCCTTCAAGTTTAAATGCTCTGAGACAAATTCCTGGGGTAGAACCCATTGAAGTGAATCGTTCTGGGGTTGAAATTTTAAAGTGTATTGAGCAGGCCAAAGCCATTCCAGCTGAGCAACACCCACAAGTATTAAAGCGGTTAATTGATTTTCCTACCTATAAAAAAGTAGCGAAGGAGATCAAACAAAAAATTACTAAAGTTGCTAAAGAGCATAACATTCCAGAAGACGTTATGGCCTCTAAAAAGCAAATAAATCAGCTAATTAGTTGGAACTGGAAGTTAACTGCTCAGCAAAAAGAAAAACACATAAAACCAGATTTAATCAGCTCATGGCGATATGATTTTGTTAAAGATGCGCTAAAAGAGTGGGATAATTAGAGTATTAAATAGCTTGATGTAAAAAATAAAAAGGGCGCTTAGCGCCCTTTTTTATTATTTCTTTTCTTCGTCAGGTAATGTGACATTGAGCTCGAGTACCGCTAAATCGTCTTCATTTTGATCAAACTGAACTTGAACCGCATCGGCGCCTACATTAACGTACTTACGAATGACATCAAGAATATCTTGCTTTAATTGTGGCAAGTAATCTGGTGTTCCACGCTGAGAACGCTCGTGCGCGACAATGATCTGCAATCGCTCTTTTGCTAATGACGCACTGTTTTTCTTTTCTGAGCGGAAGTAGTCAAGTAAAGACACATTAACCTCCAAATATCCGTTTGAATAAACCCTTTTTCTCTACATCTAAAAATCTAAATTCAACCGTTTCGCCTAATAAACGACTGATCGCATCAGCATAAGCTTGACCTGCGTCTGATTCGCTATCAAGAATTACCGGTTGTCCAGAGTTTGATGCACTAAGCACTGCTTGAGATTCAGGAATGACACCTAGTAAGTCGATGGCTAGGATGTCCTGGATATCTTCAACAGATAACATTTCACCTTTTGATACACGATCTGGATTATAGCGTGTTATTAGCAAATGCTCTTTAATGTTTTCTAATCCTTCTTCGGCACGTTTCGATTTACTGTGTAAAATGCCTAGAATACGATCCGAATCTCGTACTGACGAGACTTCAGGGTTGGTTGTAACTATCGCTTCATCAGCGAAGTACATCGCCATCATAGCTCCGGCTTCAATACCTGCAGGAGAATCACAAACAATATAGTCAAAGTCTTCTTTTAACTCGTTCAATACGCGTTCAACACCATCACGGGTGAGTGCGTCTTTATCGCGAGTTTGTGAAGCAGGAAGTAAAAATAACTTTTCTACACGTTTGTCTTTTATGAGTGCTTGATTAAGGTTAGCTTCGCCATTGATCACATTAACAAAGTCATACACTACGCGACGTTCACAACCCATGATGAGGTCTAAATTACGTAAGCCGATATCAAAATCGATGATAACAGTTTTGTAGCCTTTTAATGCTAAGCCTGTACCAATTGCTGCGCTTGATGTTGTTTTACCAACACCCCCTTTACCCGAGGTAACGACAATTATTTTTGCCATGAGATTTATCCTTTAACCAAAGCTGAAATTTCTAAAGATTCATTTTTTTGTTGTATTTGAACTGCGTTACCCCAGTGTTCACCTTGCAGTGAGTCACTGATCCAGTAATTACCATTGATTGAAACGAGTTCTGCTTCTAATTTATTACAAAATATGTATGCGTTTTCGAGCCCTTTTGCGCCGGCAATTGCACGCCCTCGTAGGGTTCCGTAAATATGTACATTGCCATCGGCAATCACTTCTGCGCCATGGCTTACCGCGCCTAACACCACCAAGTCGCGGTCTTTGGCGTAAACTTGTTGGCCTGAGCGCACCGCACCATTAATAATTTGCGCTGGTAAATACACGGTTTTTTCTACAACCGAAGTATTTGACTCTACTCTTGCGGGTTCACTCTTAACGTCTTGTGAATAGTTTAAAACAGATAACCCTGCGGCTTTTGCCTGTTTATGCTGTTCATCCGAACCATTACATACACCTACAGCATTAAAGCTCATGCGTTCAATAAGCGATTTTAAGTGAACAAAGTCGATTGCGCTGTTTTTTACTTCAATTAAATTGACGACAATGGGGGCACCCTCAAAGAACTTTGGGGCTTGGGCAATTTTTACATACAGTTGTTCTGCTAAAAGGTTAATATCAGTACTATAAAGATGTAAAACTGATAACGTAAAAAGGTTGCCTTTTAGCTCAAAAATTTGGTCCGACATAGATGCTCAACTGGATTGTCTAGTTAGCATGTAACTTTATATAAACCTAGGCTGAACAAGGCTTTTATTACAGTTTCCACACTAATTTTTATAACTTATTATTATTGCCATGTTATAGTGTGTAGCACTGTTAAGCAAGATTTTATAGGGCCATAATGCTAACTGCGGTATATAAAAGTAAGAAAAAAGCAGATACTTTCTTATTTATTGAAAAAAGAGACGATTTTAGTAAAGTTCCGGAACCTTTAATGGCCATGTTTGGTCAACCTCAGTACGTGATGATCATTAACTTAGCGAAGCGGACTCAATTAGGCGTTGCGGATTTAGACACTTTAAAACAGTCGCTTAGCGACCAAGGCTATTATTTACAAATTCCGCCACCAGAGGAAAACTTGCTAAGTCAATTAAGAAAACAAAATGGAGCAGATAGTGATTAAAAAATTAGCGGTTGTATTGTGTGGTGTGTGTTTAAGCTCATCGGTGATGGCAAAAACACAAGCTGAGTTTCAACAATATCTTACTAATTTAAAGCAAGAGGCAATAGCAAAAGGCTACGATACTCAGTTAATTGAGCAAGCATTTGCCACTGCATCTTATAAAGAAAAAGTCATTTCAGCAGACAAAAACCAGCCAGAAGTAAAAGAAACGCTGGAAACGTATTTACCAAAACGAGTACCGCAATGGAAAATAGATCGTGCGCGTAAATTGTATAAAGAAAACCAAGAAGTCTTAGAAAAAGTAGCAAAAGACTTTGGTGTTCAAGCGCGTTTTATTGTGGCTATTTGGGGTTTAGAAAGTAATTTTGGCGCTATTCAAGGCGGCCACAATGTTATTTCATCCTTAGTAACTTTAGCATTTGATGGACGTCGTGAAGCGTTATACAAACGCCAATTGTGGGCAGCACTGGATATATTAAAGTCGGGACATATCACGCTTGATAAATTTAAAGGCTCGTGGGCGGGTGCAATGGGGCAAACCCAGTTTATGCCAACCTCATTTAATGCTTACGCCGTTGATTACAATAACGATGGCCGCAAAGATATTTGGACAACCAAAGAAGACGCGTTTGCTTCAATTGCAAATTACTTAAAGCAAGAGGGTTGGAATGACAACTTAACCTGGGGTCGCCAAGTTCAATTACCTGCTGATTTTGACCAGCAGTATATATTAAAGCGCGGTACTAAAACCCGAAAGCAATGGCTAGAGTACTGGGATAAATCAGAGCGCTCTTTAGCAGATTGGCAAGCATTAGGTGTTCGTCGTGTTGATGGCAGTGATTTACCTACGGTTGCTGTAGATGCAGCACTGGTGATGCCGGATGATATAAATGGACGCATGTATTTAGCATACGATAACTACAAAGTATTTATGCACTGGAATCGATCATATTACTTTGCAACCAGCGTAGGTTATTTGTCAGATAGAATTGCTTACCCAAAAATTTAAGCTAAGACGAATAACTAAAAAGCCGCTCATTGCGGCTTTTTAATGGTTTACTGCTCTTTTTTGAATATTTTATCTTTAAGGTCAATGACTTTGCCAATGCCTGAACCTAGCTTCATTAGTTTGTTGAGCTGCTCTGGGGTTAAGCGTTGTAATTCTGACGACCATTTAGTCACTGTTTCAAGTAAGTTATGAATTTCGCCCATTTGTTTTTGTGCATAAATTTCATCGTCGTTACTTGCTTCATCTAATAAATTATCTCTGAGTAAGCTAAGCGTAGGTTCTACTTCACGCTTTTTACGTTCTTCAAACACGCGATTAGCCATATCCCAAATATCGCCTGCAGGTGCATAGTATTCTTTTCTATCTCCTGGGATATGCATTACCTTGATCAGCTGCCAAGATTGTAATTCTTTAATTCCCATACTTACGTTACCGCGTGAAATACTCAGCGCATCTGCGATTTGGTTTGCCGTCATTGGATCTTTGGTAATAATAAGTAACCCGCACATTTGGCCGATTGTACGATTAAATCCCCAGCGGCTGCCCATCTCGCCACAATGCATTACAAAGGCAAAGTTTTTTTCTGATAATGTCATTGTTACAAGTTTCAAAAATAAATGAAATCTATGCTAGCACGCTGGTTAAGTATGGCAAGCGTTTAGCTTGGATAAAAAACCACGTTTTACGACTAATGATTGATATAGATTAATATTTAAGCATTTATAGTGGGTTATGTTGCGGGTATGCAACATGACATTGTTGTTTAACGCCTTTGTTAAATAGCATAATTTTTTATAAACGATGGAATGACTATGAAAGCAGCAATAAATACAGAATATAAAGGCAAGTTAGAAATCACCGATTTACCAATCCCAGAGGTAGGTCCTAACGATGTGCTGGTAAAAATAGCCGCTTGTGGTGTATGTCACACCGATTTACATGCGTGTCATGGTGATTGGCCGGTAAAACCAAAAATGCCATTGGTACCAGGTCATGAAGGCGTGGGTGTGATAGAAAAACTAGGCAGTAATATTAAACATTTAGAAGTGGGCGACCGAGTGGGTGTACCTTGGTTGTATAGCGCCTGTGGCCATTGTGAATTTTGTTTAGATGGACGTGAAACCCTGTGTTTATCGCAACATAATACCGGTTACTCAATTGACGGTGGTTATGCAGAATATTGTTTAGCACATGGTGATTACATCATCAAAATACCGGAAGGATTAGGCTTTGCTGAAGCTGCCCCGTTATTCTGTGCCGGCGTAACAACGTATAAAGCATTAAAAGTATCAGATGCAAAACCGGGTCAATGGGTTGCTATTGTTGGTGTGGGCGGTTTAGGTCACTTAGCGGTGCAATATGCAAAAGCAATGGGCTTTAATGTTATTGCTGTAGATACAGGCAAAGAAAAAATGGCCCTAGCTAAAGAGTTAGGCGCTGATATTACGCTTGATTTTAAAGAAGTGGTGCCAAGTGAGGCTATTTTTGAGCAAGTAGGTGGGGCGCACGCTGTTGTTTGTACCGCAGTATCAAAACCTGGGTTTGAACAAGCGTATAAAAGTGTTCGCCGTGGGGGCAAATGCGTATTAGTTGGCTTACCACCAGAAGATATGCCACTGCCAATTTTTGATACTGTGCTAAATGGTGTTTCTGTGGTTGGTTCTATTGTAGGTACACGTAAAGACCTGCAAGAATGCCTTGAATTTGCCGCACAAGGTAAAGTAAAAGCTATCATTGAAGAGAAAAAACTCGAAGATATTAATGAAATTTTCGATGACATGCTCAAAGGCGAAATTAACGGTCGTATAGTTGTTACAATCTAACTATACCAAAATATAGTGCGCACAAACCAACCTGGCTTGTGCGCATTGTGTTAAAGCGTATAACTAAAGCTTAACTTTGCATTTCTTTCCTCACCTGGCATACCGCCTAAAAACATGGCTTTAGAATAGTATTTTTTATTAAACAGGTTATTAATGTTTAATTGCATTTGCCAGTTGTCTGCTTTATAGCTAACTGCAGCATCATACACGGTATAAGCAGGGACGTAGCCGTTATCAATACCGAACGAACTTGAGTTAGTACTGCGCTTATCAACAAACGTTAAGCCTGCGCTTAAATCTACTGCGTGAGGTAATTCAAATAACGCCGCAGAGTAAGTTACCCATGAGCTAGCAGTTACATAAGGCACGCCTTTTTGGCGAGTATCAAAGCTTGTGCTGTTAGGGTTAGTTTTATCTCTAGCATCTTGATAAACACCGTTGATGTTAACTTTCCATTGATCGTTCAAATACGCATTTAAGTCAATTTCTACACCTTTGGTTTGTTCTTCACCATCAAAGAAACTTTCCACTACGTTTGGTGCAGACACGCCTGCTTCATAAAGTGGGTTGGCATATTCTAAATTAGTACGTGCACTTTCAAATACTACAATTGAAGCCAGTAATTGGTCATCAAACGCTTTAAAACGAAATCCTAAATCGTTACTAACAGATTCTGAGTCTTCTCTATCGGCTTCATTACCAGCAACAGAGCCAAGTACACTGTAGGCAGTACGACCTTTTGAGTGATTTAAAAATAAAGCCATGTCAGCGCTTAATTGATAAGTAGCCCCTAAATTGTACGTTAAACCGCTATCTGAGGTGTTTGCCTCTGGCGTTGGGTTTGCGCGGCTTTGACTATAACGTGGGTCAACACCAAAATGCTCGTAACTTTGTTTTATACGATTATGAGCAATCCCAATACGGGTGGTGATTTTATCGTTAATGTAGGCAACATGCTGAAGGCCTAAACCCCATGCTTGTACTTTTTTATTATAATCGCTGGTTTTAAGCGGATCGTAATTATTAAATTCACCTGTAGGCCAATTTGGCTGACGCATATCAAAAATATACGGCAGTGCGCCTTGGTAAATAACTTCACCGGCTTTGTTTTTAATGACTTTATCAGCATCGTAAATAGAATATTGTTTAAAACGAATATCACGGTCTTCATAGTTGGCATTAACCAGTAATTCGTTTTCTATGTTACCGAGCATAAAGTCATAACGTAAATCTAAAAAGTATTGCCATGATTTTTCATCCGCTTCTACTTGGCGGTACTCTTGGCGTCTGGCTGCAAAAGGGTATAACACGTCATCAACAACTAGCGGTGCGCGTGGGTCTTGGTTGATCACGCCGTTACGTTTCCAGTAAACGTAGTTGTAAGCACCTGTTTGGCGGGCAAAACTTGAGGTGTAATTACGGTACTGTAGTTGTTGATTAACAAATAAATCATCACTAATGTAATAATTATGGGCTAATTTAAAACGCAGCTCTTCACCTTCGTTATCCTTTGCCATCGGTGATATTATGCCATTGGTGCCAAAGTTAAAGGGTGTTAAACCATCATTGCTTGCCAAAGAGTTAGCTAGTTCATTTCGTTGTGCTTCACTCAATTGTAAGCCACTTGCTGTAGGGTCATTCACTAAATCGGCGCCTGATACTTCACCTGCAGTTAAACCGTTTACCGATTCACTGTTAAAAATACGAATAGGATGGCCGATAGAATCCACAGCAATGGCGTCCTTGATATAGGCTCCCGATAACACAAACGCATGTTGATCATTTAGTACATATTTTAAAGACGAATAAATTTCATCACGTTGTTCTTTTAAATCACGAAAGCCATCGCTAGAGGCGGTTTTTGCCATGACTCGATAAGCTAAGTCGTCTGTTATTGCATTGGTGCTATCGAGTGCCAGTGAATAACTATCCCACTGACCAATATCCATTTCTAAGGTATGTTGTTCGTTAAACTGTGGCTTTTTTTCAATCAGGTTAATCACACCACCAGCACTGCCCATGCCATATAAACCAGTTGCTGGGCCTTTTAATACTTCAATTGATTCAACATTGGTTAAAGAACGCGTTGGATTAAAGGTATTGCCTAATCCTGCACCACCGTACATGCCATCATAGGTATAATTAGCACCTAAACCACGAATTACTAAATTATCACCAATGCCATAGTTGTTACCGGCTTGCGTTAAACCACTTACATTTCGGATCACATCTTGTAAACTATCAATACCTTGCGATGCAATTAGCGCTTTATCAACAATGACCACGGGTGCAGGGGTTTCCATTAGTGACATATCAGATTTAGTGGCCAAACCTGAGCTCATTACCACTCGGTTTTGTTGCTCGTAAACACTAATACGTTCAATATCGGAATTAACTTGTGACTCGTTTGCCAATGCCAAGTGCGCGTTTAAGCACGCGAGTGTGAGTAGTGAGTATTGAAACCTTTTCATAGAGTGATAACCATTCGCATTTGTTAATTTTCGTGAATGATAATGGTTATCATTTTAAAATAAAATAAAAAGTTCAAACTTTTTTACTTTAATGGGTGTGTTTGCTTGATAGTTATACAATGTGATTTAAAAACAATCACATTTAAAAATATTAACGGGGTATTGCAGTCGCTAGTTGGCTTTACCAAGAGAGAATTTAAATAAAGTATTGATGATTAAATGGGCAGTTTAGCTACATTAGCTAAAAAATTGTTAAGGTTGAGCTAAGCTCAACCTTATAAAGATGTATTGGGTTTACTGCTTGTAAACGACACCGGCTTTCATTACAAAAGGAATACGCTCTAGTGTAGAAATATTTTTAAGTGGGTTAGCACTCACCGCTATAATATCAGCAGCAAAACCAGTTTTAATTTGCCCCAGTTGTGAATCTGCCTTTAGTAATTTAGCACTATTAATGGTCGCGGCTTGAATAGCTTGTAATTCACTCATACCAAATTCAACCATTCGCGAGAACTGTTTCGCATTATCACCATGTGGATAAATAGCCGCATCTGTACCAAATACCATGTTAACCCCAGCTTCAACGGCGCGTTTAAAGCTGTCTCTTTGCTTTTTAGAAACAAGGCGTTCTTTATTTAGGTTCTCTTCATCTACCCCATTTTGCTCACCAAAGCTCAGTGTATATTCAGTATTGTAAATATCCATAGAGAGCCAAGTACCGTGCTTTATAGCAAGCTCAATCGCTTCATCGTCTAAAAAGCTAGCATGCTCTACGCTGTCTACACCGGCTTTAATGGCTGTTTTAATGCCGTTAGTGCCGTGTGCGTGAGCCGCAACAGGTAATTCTCGCATGTGCGCTTCATCCACAATGGCTTTCATTTCTTCAAATGCGTATTGTTGTATGCCCACCTTTGTGCCTTTAGAAAATACCCCACCAGTTGCACATAATTTAATTGCATTAGCGCCATATTTAATATTTTCACGTACTTTAATGCGAACAGCCCATGGGCCATCAGCAACCCCCGAGGCGGTATATTTCATTTCTGGAGGCAAACGATTATTGTCACAGTGTCCGCCAGTAATCCCCAAAGAAGGGCCTGCAGCCCAGATGCGAGGGCCAATAATATCACCTGCATTAATGCCGTCGCGAACCGCAATAACACTAAAGCCTTCTGCACCTAGGTTACGCACTGTGGTAAAGCCGGCTTCTAATGTTTTTTTAGCAAAGTAACTGGCTTTAATAGCCATACGCGGTACTGATTGGCCTATACGTTCACTGCGCGAAACGGTTGGATCGCTGGTTAAATGCACATGCATATCCATCAACCCCGGCATTACGGTGAGTTCAGGTAGGTTAATCAGTTCATCATTACTGGTAAGCGTTGGCTGTTTATTAAATTGGATTTGGCTTATTACACCCTCGTCAATCGCGATTAACGGATTAGCTTTTAGCTCTCCAGTTTTTACATCAAGCAAAGCTTTGGCCGATATATAGGTGGTTGCCAGTGTACTTGCGCTGGTTAAGCTCAGTAATGCGATTGATGTAGTTAGTAAATGTTTTTTTATTTTGATCATTTTTATTATTTAATTATTTAAATTTACCTGAATGTAGCAATCATTAGCTATTGAGTAAATTATTTAGCGACGAATCCCACTCACCGTAATTGCTTTATTTAAGCCATTTAAAACCGCATAATTGGCGGGTAAAAACTAACAAGGATCTTTATGAAAGTTATTAAAATAGCACTGGTTGCCAGTAGCGTTATGTTTGCCTTAAGTGGTTGTATGAGCACCAGCTCACAATTAAACACAAATCAGCCGGTCGCGCCTGTAATAAGCGAATTATCAGCACAGCAACAGTTGGATGTGCTCGTTGCACAGTACTACGATGAGTCATTAACCTTTAATCCCTTAAGCGCCACTTATAACGGTCGCCATGAATTCGATGATCAATTCTTGCCGGTGATATCGCAGGCTAATCGTGATAAAAAAACTGCTTTTTATAAAAAATATCAACAACGTTTAACGCTAATCGATGAATCACAATTAACAGGGCAGGCGCTACTTAACTTTGAAGTATTATCGCGAGATTTAGCCCTGAAGCTTGAGGGCATGCAATATAAAGATTATTTGTTACCGATTAACCAAATGTCGGGAGCACATAATACCTTTGCTGGATTTGGTTCAGGGCAAAGTGCACAGCCCTTTAATACTGTTGCCGACTATGAGCAATTTATTAAACGTGCTGATGGTTTTGTGAAATGGTTAGCCAGTGTTGAACAATCAATGGCGCAAGGTGTTAAACAAGGCGTGGTATTGCCTATGCCATTGGCTAAAAAATTATTGCCTCAGTTTAAAGTGCACGTAGTAACTAACGCAGAAGATTCATTATTTTATTCACCAATAAAGGCCATGCCCGACTCATTTTCTAATGCACAAAAACAGCAACTCACTGAGCAGTATAAAACGCTTATTTTAGATAAATTAGTCCCCGCTTATCAGCGTATGAGTGAGTTTTTACTCAACGACTATATTCCTCATGCTCGCGATTCTGTTGGTTATGCTGATTTACCTAATGGTAAAGCGTGGTACGAATATCAAATCAAGAAAAACACCACGTTGAGTTTATCAGCAGATGAAATTCATGACATTGGCTTACGTGAAGTGGCTCGAATTTTAAGTGAAATGAAAACGGTTAAAAACACCGTGGGATTTGAAGGTGATTTAGCATCGTTTTTTGATCATTTACGTGACTCAGATGAGTTTTATTATAAAACAGCCGATGAGTTAATTGCCGCCTATGAAGATATTAAACTAAAAATAGATGCGCGCTTACCGCGATTATTTAATATTGAGCCTAAAGCCCCTTACATTGTTAAAGCAGTAGAAGCGTATCGTGCGCAATCGGCAGCGGGGGCATCTTATGCAGGGCCTGCACCAGATGGTTCTCGTCCGGGTATCTTTTACATTAATGCTTACAACTTAAAAGCGCAGCCTAAATTTTTACTTGAAACGCTGTCTATTCATGAAGCAGCACCAGGTCATCACTTTCAAATTGCACTGCAACAAGAAGTGGAAAGCCTGCCCGATTTTCGTAAATTTGGCGGCTACACGGTGTTTGCTGAGGGCTGGGCATTATACGCAGAGAGTCTTGGCAAAGAGCTTGGCTTATTTACCGACCCGTATATGTGGTATGGGCGTCTTAACGATGAGCAGCTAAGAGCTATGCGTTTAGTGCTTGATACAGGCTTTCATGCCAAAGGGTGGACACGTCAACAAGGCATTGACTACATGTTAGCAAACTCTTCAATGGCAAAAAGCGATGTTATTGCTGAGGTTGAGCGTTATATTGCATGGCCTGGGCAAGCATTATCGTACAAATTGGGTGAGTTTAAAATTAAAGAGCTCAGAGATTACGCCCACCAGCAGTTAGGTGAGCAATTTGATATTAAAGCCTTTCATACGCAAATATTAATAGATGGCGCATTGCCTATGCCTATCTTAGAGCAAAAAATTAAACGTTGGGTTAAATCTCAGCAGTAACATAATCGCGCAAAGTCATTATTTGAACAGGGATTGGCTTTGCGCGCTTTGCTGCAATACGTTAGAATGCGCGCTCTTAAAAGGCGCGAGAACACCATGTTTGATCAACAATTAGCAAAAACCCAATTTTGGCTTAGCAAAAGTCTCAATGAAATGAACCAGCAAGAATGGGAAGCCATTTGTGACGGATGCGGAAAGTGTTGTTTAAACACCTTTATTGACAGCGAAGACGAAGATGACTTTACCGCCACCGATCAGCTAAGAGAAGGTGAGCAACTTATATTTACCAATATTGTTTGCCAATACCTTGATAACACAACCTGTGGTTGTAGTGAATACGAAACCCGCCAAACCTTAGTGCCTTCTTGCGTTAAGCTTACCAAAGAAAACCTCAAAGACATTTTCTTTATGCCGCAAAGCTGCAGCTATCGCCGACTTCACGAAGGACGTGGATTAGCAACGTGGCATCCGTTACTTAATAACGGCGATAAAACTAAAATGCACGAGCTAAACATTTCTGTTAAAGATAAAACCGTAAAAGACTGTGACGTAAAGCTAGAAGATTTTGATTTGTATATAGCCGAGTGGCCAACCAAGGATTGCAATTAATGAGTAAATTACAAGCAAGTATTGGCTTAATTAATCCTAAAAGCCCGACCAACGTGGGGGGCGTATTACGCGCCGCAGGTTGTTATGACGCACAGCAGGTTTTTTTTACTGGCAACCGTTATTTAAACGCACAGAAATTTCATACCGATACTAAAAATGTAGTGCAACGTATTCCATTAACCGCTACCGATAATTTAGCATCAAGTAAACCACAAGGCGCTAAAGTGGTGGTGATAGAGCTAATAGAAGGGGCCACTCCCTTGCCTGAGTTTACCCACCCTGAGAACGCATTTTATGTGTTCGGCCCAGAGGATGGTTCAGTGCCAAAAGACGTTTTAAAATGGTGCGATGAAGTTGTTTATATTCCAACCATAGGGTGTATGAATTTAGCAGCAACCTGTAATGTTGTTCTTTATGACCGGCTCGCCAAGCTTGGCGGTATTCAAAGTAGTGATGAAACCATTATCACTTCACGCGATACCAATAATAAAATGAAATGGCAAAAACAACCTTAAATATATTAGCTTTTTAAGGTTTATCCCTTGCTAAATGTAAAATAAAGTAACTAGTTAACTTAAAAAATAAGCAATTCGTCTTTTTTAAACACTATAAATGTAAAACTATGTAATTATATTAAAAAATTATAATTATAAGAGCTTATTATTTATGTTGTTCTTGCACCATGTGATTAGGTGTTACTTGGTTGTTACATTGATATATATACTCAGTGCCTGCACCAGCAAACCTGCAAAATTAGATCCCCTCGTTGCTAATACTGGTCAACCATTATCTAGCGTGGCTCAATCAACCGATGTTATTTTCTATGATCTTAAGTTAGCCGTTTTTCCAGAAGAAAAGCAGATAGCCGGCACAGGGAAAACAGTATTTCGGGTCGTTAAAGAAACTCAGCAAATTGAACTAAAACTCGATAGTCGCTTTAGTATAAACACAGTAACAGTGGCTGATAAGAAAGCCGAATTTCTCCATTCTCATGGTGTGATCACGATTAACTTATATGAAAAAAAGTACCCTGGAGAAGTGGTTGAAGTTGCCATTAACTATTCAGGCAAGCCACATATTGCGCTTAACCCTCCATGGAGTGGTGGTTTTGTATTTAGTGAAACAAACGATGGTAAACCTTGGATAGCAACAGCGGTGCAAGGTGAGGGCTGTGATTTATTTTGGCCTTGTAAAGATCACTTTAGTGACAAAGCCGATAGTATGCGTATACGGGTAACGGTACCCACTGGATTGTATGTTGCCAGTAACGGGGTACTAAAAAATATAACTGTATTACAAAACAAGACTACCGAGTTTGATTGGTTTTTATCTGAGCCTGCGAGTGATTACAACATTGCGCTGAATATTGGCCCATTTGAGCGTGTTCAACAGCAATATACCAGTATAAATGGTACTGACATTCCTGTGGAATTTTGGGTGTTACCTGAAAATAGGCAAAAAGCCAGTAATTTGCTCACCAACGATGTTTATCAACAAATGGCATTTTTTGAATCTGTGTTAGGTCCATATCCATGGGGGCAACAAAAACTTGGCTTTGTAGAAACGCCTCATTTAGGCATGGAACATCAAACGATAAATGCTTATGGCAAAGGGTACACTCGCGACCCTAGTGGTTATGATTGGCTTATTCAGCATGAATTAGCGCATGAGTGGTTTGGTAATTTAATGACACACGAGCAATTGAATGATGCGTGGTTACATGAAGGTTTTGGCTTTTACATGCAACCGTCTTACAGTTTATATACCTTTGGTGAGGCCGCTTATAACCATGCAATGTATAAAGCCTATTTAGGGATAAAAAACTGCCAACCTATTGTTAAAGAGGGTGAGTTAAGCTCAAAAGAAGCTTTTAACTCAGATATTTATGGTAAAGGAGGCTGGACATTACACACTTTGCGTTGGTTAATTGGTGATGAGTTATTTTGGCAAGCAACACGCGAGTTAATCTACGGGAGTAGCGACACGCAAAGTCTCAGTTACCCAATTCAATCGCGATATCGCAACACGCAACAGTTTATTGATATTGTTAATCGCATTACAAAAAAAGACTATAACTGGCTATTTGATGTGTATTTAAAACAAGCTGCATTGCCAACACTAACCATGAAACGTCAAAATAACGTGGCCAATTTATATTGGAGCAAAAGTGAAAAAGATGCGACGCCTTTTAAAATGCCAGTACCCATTTCAATTAATGGCCAGCTTCAAGTTTATACACCAATTGAAGGAGTCATTACCATTAAAGCTAAACCTGTTGATCATATTATTGTAGATCCACAGATGAAGGTACTTCGGCAATTACCGATCACAAGCCAGTGCCAACAAGATGAATAATTTAGATAAAGCGTTACTATGGGGATAAAATTTATCCCCATAGTGCTTTTAAACACTTATTTATCTAGCTCTGCTAGTCTAAAAATTAAACGCACTGTGGCAAAGTCATCCTTGAAAGAACTAGTTATTTATTATTATTTTTGTTCTTTAATTTCATTGAAATCATATTTGCTAAGACATTCAGTTAAAAATTTGTTAAAAAGACACTGATAATAATGATTAATACTTAAGGTACTTATGTTTAGCTCGCTTAAATTCACCTCCAAAATCACCATTGCTGCATCATTAGTGTTAGTTTTAGTGCTAGGTGTTTTCACCATAAATAATTATTTTTCAATGCGGCATCAAACTCAAGAGCAGTTATCGCTAGTACTAGAGCAAAACTCTGAGTCTGTCTCTAAAAATATTGCAAGCTGGCTAAATAATAAATTAGCGATTGTGATCTCTATCGCAAAAACATACCAAGATGACGATGCCAAGTCTTTAACGCTTTCGCAATTAAATACCGCTGAGCTTGCAGGGGATTTTAAAAATACCTACATAGGTAAATCATCGGGTACATTTATTCTAAATGATCAAAGTGTTGTACTCCCCAGCGATTTTGATGCGACAAGTCGCCCTTGGTATAAATTAGTAGAAAATAAAACAACAACGGCTTTTACAACGCCTTATATCGATGTAACGACCAACGAACTGACAATTTCAGCCGTTGCCCCTATTAATAGTAATGGTCAATTTAAAGGGGTAGCGGGGGCAGATATTGATATGCAAACCATCGCTGAAATTATTGGAGATATTGATTTTTTAGGACTCGGTTATGGTTTTTTGCTTGATAATAAAGGGCAAATATTGAGTCACCCTGATAGCAAATTAAATTCAAAAACAGTCGCTGACTTAATTGGTAAAAATGCACCGTTAGCAAGAGAATTCACCGAGCATCAAGTAGCAGGTGAAACCTCGCTGGTATCCTTTACTAAAATTCGTGGTATTGAAAACGTTGATTGGTATCTAGGTGTAGTAGTCAATAAAGATAAAGCGTATTCAAGTGTTTCTTCGTTTGGGCAAAAGGCAATTGTATTTTTAATTATTGGTATTTTAGTGATTGTTGCGTCACTGGAATTTTTACTGCGTTATTTGATGCGCCCTATGTATCGTCTCAATGATGCCATTAGAGATATAGCGCAGGGTGAAGGCGATTTAACCTGTCGGTTAAGCGTTGAAAACGATGACGAATTTGGTCAATTGAGCAATTCGTTTAATATTTTTATAGAAAAAATCCAAAATTCAATAATTCAGGTTAAATCTTCAACGCAGTTACTGGAAACGGCAGTTGCTAAATTGGTTACGCAGACAGACTCAACATTAACTATGTATGATGACCAAAGTGAGCGCACCAACAGTGTGGCGTCGGCAATTAATCAGTTTTCAGCTACCTCAACAGAAATTTCAACCAGCGCCAGTAATGCCTCGACGCTTGCCAAAGATGCAGATCAATACTGTGCTAAGAATCAACAGACCCTCACAAACAACGTTTCAAGTATTCATCAACTGTCACAAAATATAGAGCAAGCGCAAGAAACCATAAATAGTTTAGACTCGCATACCGCTAATATAGGAAATGTATTGGCAGTAATAAAAGGGGTGAGTGAGCAAACCAATTTGCTGGCTTTAAATGCGGCGATAGAAGCGGCTCGTGCTGGTGAAGCGGGAAGAGGATTTGCGGTTGTTGCCGATGAAGTAAGGCAACTTGCACAGCGTACTCAGCAATCAACTCAAGAAATAGAAAACACCGTCATTGAATTACAAAAAGGTTCAAGCTCTGCCGTTGAACTTATGAAAACCAGTTTAGAAGAAAGTGAAAAAAGTGTTCAGCAAGCGGATGCAGTTGGCGATGTAATGAAACAAATAATTAGTGCGATTAAGCAAATAACCGACGCCAATCATAGTGTCGCTAATGCTACGGATGAGCAAAACCAAGTGGTTAAGTCATTACATAGCGATATTCACGTTATCAGCGACTTATCGATTCAAGGCCAATCAAACCTAAATCTTACTTTGGAAGAGTGTACCAAACTTAAGCATCAATTTAGTGACTTAGAGCGCATGGTTAAAAAATTCAAAGTATGATCAGTAAAACAAAAATAAATAAGCCAAGCTGGCTCAATTTAATCAATATTGACAGCGTTTATAGCTTTGATAAACAACGCCAAGTATTTTCGTTATTTACCATGATAGCGATTGCCTTGGTGTTAATTACCTATTTAGTAATTGCCAATCATCACGTGTATGCACCAATCCTTACTATTGCGTTAATTGTGGTTAACGTAACGATTGTAGGGTGTATTATTTATTTTATGAAAACAAAGCAGATTGATGCAATCGCCCTCATCACTTTAGTGATTGTATTTGTGATGTGCTTAGCTTTGGTATACACCGGCGGTAAAGAAAACACTGCTTTATATTGGCTAATGTTTTATCCCGTTGCTGTATTTGCCATACTGGGTGTGAAGTTTGGCGCCTGGTTAAGCAGTGCCATGTTATTGAGCTGTATTGTTATGTTGTATGGCCCTGATATGGGGCAAGTTATTTATGGCGCGGTAGAAAAGACCCGTTTTGTTGCTGCATTTTCGCTGGTGTTAGTGTTTTCGTTTATCGGTGAGTATTTTCGTCACCGCAGTCATTTAGCAATTGCTGATATCACCTTAGAGCAAAAACAGCATGCTCATACCGATCAGCTTACCGGGGCGCCTAATCGTCGCTTTATTACCTCACATTTTTTAAAGCTAGCAGCTTCAAGGCCAGAACATTATTTGCCGCTGTCTATTTTACTCATTGATTTAGATAAGTTTAAACAATTAAACGACAGCTACGGACATGATTTTGGTGATACGGTTTTAATTGAATTTACTAAGTTATTAGAGTCTCAGTTTCCTGCAACAGCGCTTAAAGCACGTTATGGCGGCGAAGAGTTTGTGGTTATTTTACCGCAACAAACAACCCTTGAGGCCAGCATTTTGGCCAACCGTTTTAGAGAATGTGTGCAAAACCATGTGATGCTAACCGACAAACATCAGCGAGTATCATTAACGTGTAGTATGGGTATTGCTCAGGCTAACAGTGTAGATGATTATAATAATGCGTTAAAGCAAGCGGATCAGTATTTATACAGCGCTAAGGCGCAAGGTAGAAATAAGGTGGTATCTGTACATGATCAACACGCCTCAGAGTAAATTAATATATGTACACGACCCTATGTGTAGCTGGTACTGGGGTTATAAACCTACATGGCATGCGCTTGAGGCTGCCTTGGTAAACAAACTTCCCATTGAATACAGAGTGGGTGGTTTAGCTGCAGATACTGACTTGCCAATGAGTCAGGATATGCAGTTGCAACTACAAGCCATATGGCAAAAAATTAGCAGCCAGTTAGGCACAGAGTTTAATTTTGATTTTTGGCGAGACTGCCAACCTCGCCGTTCTACCTATCCCTCTTGCAGGGCCGCTTTAATTGCTCGCAGCTTCAACAAAGAACCACAGATGATAGCGGCAATACAGCAGGCATATTATTTACAGGCACAAAACCCATCGGATGAAGCGGTTTTAATTAAACTGAGCGAAATAATTGGTTTAGACGCCCGTTTATTTGCACAGTTACTTCACTCTAATGAGCTTAAGCGTCGCTTTGATGATGAGCTTAATTATGTTCGCAGTTTACCTATTCAAGGTTTTCCGTCGTTAGTATTAATACATAACAATCGCGCTTACCCTATTGCTATTAACTACACAGATTGGCGACAAACCCTGATTGAAATACAATCTTACTTGTAAACTTAATCCCACTATTTTCATCCCTGAATTGTAAAATAGGCCAATAAGGCTAATTTATTACCGTTGTCATAAAAGCGACTTTTTTACGCAACACGCTTGTCATTTTTAATCTATACACTTTCGCTCATTGAAACTATCTCGCTTTAAATTGTTTTTTTGTAAACAAGCTAAAGCGATTAATAAACACTAGCAAATCCGCTAATTAACGAGCAAAGGTGTATACGATGAAAGGCGTTAAACCATTAATTTTAGCTGGTATTGTAGCCGCAAGTGCAGCAGTCCACGCCAATGATTTAAACACGGTAATTGAGAAAAGCAGCGAAATTAATAATTTAGCTGCGCAATCACAAACAAAAATAGACAAGATTGCAGATTCAATGCAAGGGCGTTTACAGCAATTTAAAACCCTAAATAAAGAAATAGATGGCCTAGCCGTTTATAACGCACAGCTTACCAAACAGTTAAATAATCAAATAGAAGAGATGGAGTCGATTAATTTATCGATGGATCAAGTATCGATAATTGAACGCCAAATAACCCCTTTAATGCTTCGTATGATCACCGGGCTTGAACAGTTTGTTGCCTTAGATGTGCCGTTTTTAAAGCAAGAGCGTAAGCAGCGCCTTGAATCATTAAATGCAATGATGGCGCGTGCTGATATTTCATCAAGTGAAAAATTTCGTCGTGTTTTAGAAGCTTACCAAGTTGAGGTTGACTACGGACGCACTATTGAGGCGTATACCGCATTGCTTGATGTGGATAATAAAGAACGCGAAGTCGACTTTCTACGCATTGGTCGTTTAGAGCTAATTTACCTCACCCGCGATGGTAAACAAGCAGGTAGTTGGGATCAGCAGTCACAGTCGTTTGTTGCGCTACCAGATTCAACCATAAGCCAAATTAATAAAGGGCTTCGCATTGCTCGCAAACAACTTGCCCCCGATATGTTAACACTGCCAATTCACGCTGCAGAATAAGAGGTTTACCATGAAATTATTAACGAAAATGACAAAAATGGCCGTGTTTGCAGCCAGCTTAAGCTTTGTGGGCACCAGCATTGCCGCTGAGCCGATGAATTTAGATGCTTTATTAAAAACCTTAGAGCAGGGTAAATTAGCGCAATCAGAGCAAAATAAACAACGTGAACAAGAATTTGCAGCACGTCAAAATGAACAAGTGCAAATGCTTAAAAACACCCAAGCTAAACGTAACCAAATGCTTAGCGAGTCAGAGCGTTTAGAGACGCAATTTGAAGAAAACGAAATTAAATTGGCTAATCTAACTGATACCTTATCAAAGCGTATGGGTTCATTAAAAGAGCTATTTGGTGTGCTACAACAAGTCGCTGGCGATTCAAGTAACAAGTTTGCTACCTCTGTGGTATCGGCACAGTTACCTGGGCGTAGTACTTTTATGGACGAATTGGCGCAAAAAATGGGTTCAACTTCAAAGCTTGCGTCTATTGAAGATATAGAAAAGGTTTGGTTTGAGCTACAACGCGAAATGACCGAACAAGGAAAAGTAAGCCGCTTCAATACTGATGTAATTGTTGAAGGGGGCAATAAAGTACAAAAAGAAGTGGTACGTGTGGGTGCATTTAACCTTATTAGTGACGGTCAGTACTTAGAGTATACACCGGCCACCAATACCATTAGCCAGCTTACTCGCCAACCAAGTAGCCGCTTTACTGCGACTGCGGCTGATTTGCAGCAAGCAAACACGGGTGTTGTACCGTTTGCGCTTGACCCAACAGGCGGCTCAATTTTAGGTTTGTTAGTACAAGCCCCTGATACCAGCGAGCAAGTTCATCAAGGTGGTGCGGTCGGTTACGTTATTTTAGGCGTTGGTTTATTAGCGTTATTAATTGCGCTAGAGCGTTTTGTATCGCTCATGCTGATGGGTGGAAAAATCCGTCGTCAATTAAAAGACGATACAGCCCGTGATGACAACCCGTTAGGGCGCGTCATGAAAGTGAAAGATCAATACCCAAATGTGGCCTACGACACGCTTGAACTTAAGTTAAGCGAAGCCATTTTACGCGAAATGCCAAAAATCACCCGTAATTTAACGCTTATTAAAATTATCTCTGTGGTAGCGCCATTACTTGGCTTGCTCGGTACGGTAACCGGGATGATTAATACCTTCCAAGCAATTACTTTATTTGGTACTGGCGACCCTAAACTAATGGCGGGCGGTATTTCGCAAGCCCTAGTTACTACGGTATTAGGTCTTGTGGTTGCCATTCCAACGGTGTTTTTATACACCTTATTGAATACTCGCTCAAAAGGCTTACTGCTTATTTTACAAGAACAAAGTGCAGGTATTATTGCCGAGCGAAGCGAGAAAGGAGCCTAAACCATGGTGCTATTGATTGATTCAATCAATGCTATCCGTGATTTTCTCGACACGGGTGGCCAAGTGCTCTTGGTCATTGCCGTGTTAATTTTCGCGATGTGGTTATTGATACTCGAGCGATTTATGTACTTTTTTAATGGCTATCGGCACTACAAAAAAGACGTTAAAAATACGTGGAAAACGCGAAGTGAACGCAACAGCTGGAATGCAGAGCAAATACGCCAAGCCATGGTGTCACGCGCCAGCATGCGTTTAAACGCAAATTTACCGCTGATTAATGTAATGGTGGCGCTGTGTCCACTATTAGGATTGCTTGGCACAGTTACAGGGATGATAGAAGTCTTTGATGTAATGGCCATTACAGGTACAGGCAGTGCACGCTCTATGGCATCAGGTGTGTCAAAAGCAACCATACCAACAATGGCAGGAATGGTCGGTGCGTTATCTGGGGTGTTTGCCTCAACCTATTTACAACGAAAAGCAAAGCGTGAAGTTGAATTGTTGCAAGACACTATGGTGTTAGACCACTAAATAATTATTGAAAAGCGGTGAACATAATTACCGCTTATTCTAGGAGAAATAACATGAGAGCCCCATTAGGTAATTTATTCCAAGAAGACGAAGCAGAAGAAATAAACATGACCCCTATGCTGGATGTTGTATTTATTATGCTTATTTTCTTTATCGTGACAGCCTCGTTTGTTAAAGAAGCGGGTATTGATGTAAACCGTCCAGAAGCGGCAACCGCAGTAAAAAAAGAGCGGGCTAACATATTAGTGGCCATTTCAGATCAAGGCGAAATTTGGATCAATAAACGTCAAATTGATGTACGCGCTGTACAAGCCAACATTGAGCGCTTAAAAGCTGAAAATCCACAAGGCAGTGTAGTTATTCAGGCTGATAAAAAAGCCACCACAGAAACCTTGATAAAAGTCATGGATGCCTCGCGTGCAGCGGGTGTATTTGATGTTTCAATAGCGGCTCAAGAAGGGTAACGAGTGATGCGTTATGTACTTGCGTTAATTATAGCGGGTGTGGTGACCTTTATGCTGTTTTTAGGTATGCAGGCATTGATCACCGGTGGTGAAGGCGCCATGACGGAGCCTGCTAAAGGGAATGTGTTAGATTTTGTACGTTTGAAAAAAGAAGAAACGGTACAAAAAAAGGAGCGTAAACCACAAAAGCCGCCAACGCCTAAAGAGCCACCACCGCCAATGGAATCGCCACAAATGCAAAGTAGCGATAACAACGCAGCCAGCAACAACTTTGATTTTGCTGTCAATGTCGATGCGGATGTAAATCTAGCGGGTGGATTAGCGTTAGAAACCAGTGATGGTGAGTATTTACCCATAGTAAAAGTAGCACCGGTCTACCCAAGGCGTGCGTTATCGCGTGGTATTGAAGGGTATGTCATTGTTGAATTTACAGTGACAAAGCAAGGCACGGTTAAAGAGCCGCAAGTTATTAAAGCCGAGCCAGAGTCATTATTTGACAGAGCAGCGATGGATGCGGCCCTTAAATTTAAATATAAACCGCGCGTGGTTAATGGTGAAGCCGTTGAAGTAGCCGGTGTGCAAAATAAAATTTCTTTCCAAATTAATGGTTAATTCTGTTAAGTAAGCAAAGAGTGAACGTGAGGCAATTATGAAATTAAAACTAACAACCAAGCTATTAAAGCTGAGTATGCTGTGCACTGTTGCAATCAGTGCCAGTATTGTTACACCAAGTGCATTAAGTGTACTTCCGGGTGTAAATTTGGCGACAGTACAGGCCGCTGAACAGCAAAAAACAACACGAGTACCCGCACTGCGTGAAAAAGTATACAGCCAATTGGCTCGCGCCCAAAAACTAGCGGATGATGGCGACAGTAAAGCGGGCTTGGCTGCGCTTGACAGCATACAAGCGCGCTCATCAAGTATGAACTCTTATGAAATTGCGATGATGCATAACTTTTATGGGTTTATTTATTACAATGAGAACGACCTTGTAAAAGCGATTGCTTCATTTGAAAAAGTGATTGCCGAAGACGGTATTCCAGAAACACTACGCCTGAGCACAACATTCAGCCTTGCGCAGCTTGCTATGGCTAACAGTGACTATAAAAAGGTGATTGCATTTTTAGACAAATGGGACGCCATAAACACTAAGCCTAAAACCGACGCCTATTATTTATTAAGGGCGCAAACCTACTATCAATTAAAAGACTATGAGCAAGGCCTAAGTTACATTACCCAAGCCATTAACTTAAGTGATAGCGAAGGCAAAGTACCCAAAGAAAACTGGCTGGTACTGCAACGCGCTATGTATTACTCACTTAACCAAACCGATAAAGTAGTGAGCGTACTTGAGCGTATGGTAAAGCTTTACAATAAACCTGAGTATTGGGTGCAATTAGCCGGTATGTATGGTGAAACTGGGCAAGAAAAACAGCAGCTTAGTGTTTTAGAGGCTGCTTACCAGCAAGGATTTTTAACCTCTAAATCTGACTTAAGGCAGCTTGCGCAGGTATATTTATATAATCAGCTTGCTTATAAAGCAGCCAGTGTAATGAGTAAAGCAATAGAGCAGGGGATTGCTGAACCAACTGCTAAAAATTATGCCTTTGTAGCCGAGGCCATGGTACAAGCTAAAGAAGATGCTAAGTCGATTAGTTACTTTACCAAAGCTGCAGAGCGTTCAGAGCATGGTAAATACGATCAGCGCTTAGCTGAAGTGTATGTAAACACCGAGCAGTATGACGAAGCTGCCGATGCAGCGCGAATGGCACTGGATAAAGGCGGCCTTGATTTTGAATCAAATGCGTTTGTTGCTTTAGGGATGGCGCAATACAATTTACAAAATTTTGATGCGTCTATCCTTGCGTTTGAACAAGCCGAAAAGCACAAAAAGTCGCAACGTTTAGCCCAGCAATGGATCAAATATGTAAAACGCGAAAAAGTGCATGCGCAAACATTAAAAACAGCACTGCTTTAATTTTTATAGTGCGATTATTAGTTCTTAATTGACGCACTAAAAACCATTTCATAATTGCACTACTCAAACCACACTAACATTCGGTTAGTGTGGTTTTTTTGCTTGCATTTTTAAAATAACTGATTGATTTTTAATTAATTAACATTGTCATTTTATGTTTATTAAAGTGTAACTTCATTGTCATATCACTCCCGTATTGTACTTCGTATTCGATAACTCAAGTGACCTTAATGCATGAGTATCGTGCCTTAAAGTGACTTAAGTTATTACTTAATGCGCTAACACAATAATTAAATACTTTTACGGAGTGAACAATGAAATTATCTGGCTTATTCAAAATCAGCTTAGTGGCTACAGCAATGACACTTGCTGGTTGTGGTGGTGATATAGAAATTACACCAACCGTTAATGATAACAGCACCAGTACAGACAACAGTGTTAATAATTCTAATAACAACACCGGTTCAACAACTGATGATGAGGCTGTATGTGCAAGCTATGAATCAGATGCAGGCACGGTAACAGGTGTGGTCAGTGGTATAGATTGCTTATACAACGATTCATTTTCAAGTAAAACTATTTCAATTACTAACAACATTACATTTAAAGAGTTACCTGGCGGTGGTGTACATGTATTTGCTGATGCCCTGCAAATTGGTGAAGATGGCAACACAGTTGATGGCTTTTCTATTCCAACTAATGGCCCAACTATGACTGTAGAGCCTGGCGCAACGCTTGCGTTTCAATCAGGTGAAGCGATTTTACGTATTGCACGTGGTGCAAAAATTCAAGCCGTGGGTACAGCAGAAAAGCCAGTAGTATTTACCTCAGCTAATGCCTTTGACCGTTTTGATACAGCTGGTGAAGGTGCACGTTATGCTGACTGGGGTGGCATTATCATTAATGGTCAAGGTATTACTGACCAATGTACAGATGCAGAGCGTGATGGCGGTACATGTAACGTAGCCTCTGAAGGTATAACAAGCTACTTTGGTGGTAACGATAATAGCGATTCAAGCGGTAATATTAAATGGGCTAAAGTATGGTATGCAGGCTCTGGCCCTCGCGTAGGTGGTGAAGGCGATGATTTAAATTCATTAACACTTAATGCTGTTGGTTCAGGCTCTGAGTTTGATTACATTCATATTCACCAAGGCTTTGATGACGGTATTGAAATCTTTGGTGGTGCAACCACGCTTAAGCATATTGCAGTAACAGATACTCAAGATGATTCGTTTGACTTTGATGCCGGTTGGCAAGGTAAGGCGCAGTACTTATTTGTTCAACACGGTACGGTAACGCTTAACGATGGTTCTGTGGTTAATATGGGTAATAATGGTTTTGAGTCTGACGGCGTTAAAGGTTCATCTTCTGCTCAAGTGTCACCTTCAAACCCGATGGTTGCTAATGTGACTGTGATTACTACTGATGGCAATTCAGTTCGTGATGATGACCCTTCACAAGCCTACAAGTTTGATGATCAATTTAATTCAAGCATTTATAACGCGTTAATTGTTAAGAAAAACGCAGTTAATACACAATGTATCGAATTCTCGGGTGATGGTGAAAAGCAAGCCGATAACATTTCTTTTACTAGCTCAGTAATGGCATGTTCAAATAATTTCGCTAATACAGATACCTTTGCTGGTGGTCCGCTTGCAGGACAAACTAAAACAGCATGGTTTGAAAATGGCGGTGCGAGTGAAATTTTAACAGATGATGTCTCTGTACTTGCTGCTAATGGTTTTGCTACTAATACGGCTTCTACAGATGTGAGCGTTACAGCCACTGATTTAAGTACAACAGATTCGTTCTTTGAATCGGTAAATTACATCGGTGCCGTATCGGACCAGGATACAACGTCAAATTGGTATAAATGGGTTGAAGCAGCAGTAGCCGCGGCTAACGCAGACTAATTTAGCACTATTTATAAACTTCTGAAGGCGCCTTGGAGCTTGCATAATAAGCGTTTGGCGCCTCTTTTGTATAATCTGATCAGGATGTATCTTATGTCTAAAAAGCATAGACTTAATCAAATTACATGGGCGATTGGTTTAGGGCTGTGTGCCCAATCTGTAAGCCTATTTGCTGCGCAAAATGATGTTGATGTAGCCCAAGAAATAGAAGAAGTAGTGGCAGTAGGTACGCGCTTACAAGGCAGTGCTGCTGCTGTGGTTGAAGAGCGAAAAAATCAAGCCTTTGTAGCCGATATTTTAGGCTCAGAGCAATTAGCACGTACTGGCGATAGCGATGCCGCTTCTGCCCTTAGGCGTGTAACCGGTTTGACCCTCGTTGATGGCAAGTTCATTTATGTGCGTGGTTTAGGTGAACGTTATTCGAGCGCACGTTTAAATGGCGCGTACATACCCAGCCCCGATCTAACTCGCAATGTGATCCCGCTTGATATTTTTCCCGCTAGTATAATTTCAAGCATGGCAGTACAAAAAGCTTACTCACCAAATATGCCCGCCGCGTTTGGTGGCGGTAATATTGACATTAGAACCAAAACTGCACCGAGCGAGTTTACAGCGGGTGTAGAGGTGGGTGTTGGTTATAACACTGCTGCAAGTGACGGCTTTACTTACAACCGTAAAGAAAGCGGACTACCTGATGCGTTATCATCTGCAATAACACAATACCGAGGTGATTTTGGTATTGGCAACATAGTAAAACGCGATGGCTTAGTCGATGGTGATACAACACGTGCAGAGCAAGCGACTGCGATTAATAACGAATTGCTTAAGTCGTTACCGCGTGGTTATGAGTTAAAAGAAGACTCTCTCGATCCACAATACAATATTAAAGCCCATTACGGTGATAGCTTTAGCGAATCTTACTTTGGCGGCAAGTTAGGCTTTATGCTTTCTGGCGCTTATAAAAATGAGTGGGATTTTGAAGACCGATTTAGCTCAGTGATAAGCCAAGATTTAAAAAATGAAGACGGTAAAATTGACTGTACGACAGCGCTAAATACTGCAGATGATGTCGCAAATTCATGTTTTAATACTGTAAAAAATTCCCAAGTGACCACAGAAAACGAGCGTTATAATGCGTCATTTAGTTTAGGCTATACCTTAGGTACTCACAGTATATCAGCGCAGCAGCTATACATTATTGATAATGAAGATGAGTCTGAAATTGCTATTTCGCAAAGTCCAGCGGGTAGTTCAACATTTAGTATTGCAGGGGATGGCGTTGCTAATCGTAACCATACTTTTAACTACGAAGAGCGACAACTCAATATTACCCAGTTTATTGGTCAGCACACCTTTTTAGATTACATGGGGATTGGCGCTGATTGGCAGTATACCGAAGCGAAGGCAACAACGGATATTCCGACGAATGCTGATTTTGAATTTCGCGATGAGTACAACACAGACGGGTCGTATGTAGGTTCTCAAATCACGGGTGATGATAATCGTGTGATTATGTCATACACCAACATGGAAGAACGAGTTAAGTCTTACAGTGGTAATTTAAACTTACCGCTTAGCTTTGACAGCATGGATGTTGAATTTAAAGTAGGGTATGACTTTTCAGATAGGGCGCGTATTTTTAATACCTCAAGTTTTGCTATTAATAACAGTGGTGGTGCTGGTATCACTATAAATGATGGCAGTGATAATGCGCTAAATAATAGCGGGTATCTAAGCGATGAATTTATTAATAATAACGCGATACTGGTTGATTTTAACGAACCAACAGCTCCTGATGCGGATGATTACCTAGCAGGACAAAAAGTAGATGCGGGTTATGCCTCGTTTGATATGTTTTATGATCAATGGCTACGCATTAGCGGTGGTGTACGCTATGAACAATTTAAACAAACGTCTATTGGTACATCTAGCCTAATATTTGATCAAGATGACTTAAATACTTTCTACGACCCTGAAAAAATTCAAGCAGGCTCTATTGTTTCCGACGATTGGTACCCTGCGCTTTCTGTCACCTATGTAGGCGCTGATAACTACCAAATACGTGCAGGCTATGGTGAAACGGTAGTTCGTCCGGATTTTCGTGAAGTGGTACCGGTTACTTACTTTGACCCACTTACCGATATTAGAACATTTGGCCGTACAGGGCTTAAAAGTAGCCCAATTAAAAACTATGACCTACGTTATGAATATTACGGTGAAGCCGGTAATTCGTTTAGTGTGGCTGCCTTTTACAAAGATATTACTTCACCCATTGAAACGGTTCTAAATATTGGCGATGAAGACTATTCAGCCTCATTTATCAATGGTGAAACCGCTGAGGTCTACGGTATAGAAGCTGAATGGTTGCAAGATCTTACGTTTTTATCTGAAGGGTTATTTACCAGTGGTAATATAACTTTGAGTGATTCAGAAGCGTCTATCGATCCTGCGCTTGCGGGCACCTTAACTAACCCTAAAAAACGTATGACGGGTCATTCAGAGTACGTAGTTAATTTACAACTTAACTACGATTCACTCGACGGAATGCACAGTAGTTCTTTGGTTTATAACGTATTTGGTGAACGTATTTTAGCAGCCGGTGTTGCGAGTCGAGATGATGCTTATGAGCAGCCATTTCATTCACTTGATTTAGTTTATACCTTTTACCCTGACTTTAACTCTAAGGTGAAGTTTAAAGTTAAAAACCTACTTAATGAAGATCAGGAAGTATCGCAATCAGATATTATTGTTCGCTCTAAAGAAGTCGGTATGAACTTTGATATTAGTTATAGTTACGAGTTTTAAGTAAAAGCCCAAGGATAGGATTTATAACAACGCCTAACTACTCATTAGCCCTGTATTTTATACAGGGCTTTTTTATGTGTATGAAAAATATTTAAGTTACAGTTTATTGACTAGTTTTAGCGTGCTGGTGGTGTTAGCTTAGGGCTGTAAAAATTAAATCTCACGCAATGAATTTTTAATTTTTAATGTATAGGCTCCTTTTATGAATCAAACAGTGGAACAAACAATGAAAAAAGTAGGATTAGTCGGATGGCGCGGCATGGTAGGCTCAGTGTTACTAGAGCGAATGGAACAACAACATGATTTTGCACATATCGACACCACCTTTTTCACCACCTCACAAGCAGGTCAGCTTGGCCCTGAGTTAGCGGGTGCAGCTAAACCGCTTTTAGATGCCAGCGATATTTCTGAGCTTGCAAAAATGGACATTATTGTTACCTGTCAGGGTGGCGATTATACCAATGCGGTGTATCCAAAATTACGTGAATCAGGTTGGGATGGCTATTGGATAGATGCAGCCTCTGCACTGCGTATGAGTGACGACAGTATTATCGTACTTGACCCTGTTAACAAAGATGTCATTGAACAAGGGCTAGAGCAAGGCGTTAAAACCTTTGTAGGTGGTAACTGCACGGTTTCACTTATGCTACTAGCGCTGGGTGGTTTATTTGAGCACGACCTAATTGAATGGGTAAGCCCAATGACTTACCAAGCTGCGTCGGGCGCCGGTGCGCGAAATATGAAAGAACTCATAGCTCAAATGGGGGCTATTCATGCAAGTGTTTCACAGCAACTAGATAACCCAAGTTCAGCTATTTTAGAAATTGATAAAATAGTCAGCGAAAAAATGGCATCAAGCGATTTGCCACAAGACCAGTTTGGTGTGCCACTGGCGGGTAGCTTAATCCCATGGATTGATGTGCCTATGCCAAGCGGTCAATCTAAAGAAGAGTGGAAAGCGCAAGTTGAAGCCAACAAAATCTTAGGCTCATCTAAACAACCTGTGCCTATTGATGGTTTATGTGTACGCATTGGTGCAATGCGTTGTCATAGCCAAGCGATGACCATTAAATTACGTGAAGACATTAGCGTAGAAAAAATAGAAGAAATTTTAGCCTCGCACAATGAGTGGGTTAAAGTAATTCCTAATGAGCGTGACATTACCAGTACCGACTTAACCCCAGTTAAAGTAACCGGTACGTTAAGTATACCTGTTGGCCGTATTCGCAAACTCGCCATGGGGCCAAAATATATCAGTGCCTTTACCGTAGGCGATCAGCTTTTATGGGGTGCAGCGGAGCCACTTCGCCGTATGCTACGTATTATTGTTGATAATAAATAATATTTACTTTGAGGGTTAGCATTGGCTAGCCCTTTTTATTTAATAATTAAATCGCTAATATCTTCATAGCCTTTACCAACGTTTATATTATTGCTTCCGGTCATTTTTATTAATTCAAGTGATGAGTTCAGACTTATTGGAGAATATTATGCACAGTAAATTTCATGTTCACGCATTTCTTGATGACGATAGCGAAACCTTTAGTTATGTTGTTTCTGATAGTAACTCTCAGCAAGCAATCTTGATTGATCCCGTTTTAAATTTTGATTATAAATCAGGTCGCAGCTGTGAATCAGGCGCCAAAAAAATCGGCGAGTACCTTCAAAGCCATTCTCTTTCATTAGAGTGGGTTCTCGAAACACATGCTCATGCCGATCATATCTCTGCAGCTCCTTATTTTAAAAAACACTTTGGCGCTAAAATAGCCATAGGTGAACATATCAAAACGGTACAACAAAGCTTTAAGGCGCTATTTAATCTTGAAAAAGAATTTTTACCCAATGGGGCTGATTTTGACCGACTATTAAAAGATGGAGATAGTTTTAATGTTGGCCAGTTATCAATACGAGTAATGCACACACCGGGGCATACACCCGCCGACTTAGTTTACATTATAAATGAAGAGGCCATTTTTGTTGGTGATACGATTTTTATGCCTGACGTAGGCACAGCAAGGTGTGACTTTCCAGGTGGTAGCTCTGAAACATTATACGATTCAATCCAGAAACTACTCTTGATGCCCGATGAGGCAACAATTTATGTATGCCATGATTATCCGACTGAAAAACGAAATCACCGTTTTGCGGTCACAGTAAAAGAACAAAAAGAAACAAATATTCATGTAAAGACTAAAATAAGCAAAGAGCAGTTTGTCCAAATGCGTGATAGCCGTGACGAAGAATTACCTATGCCTCGCTTAATTTTACCTGCTATTCAAATGAATATTAGAGCTGGCAACCCACCTCCCGCTGAAGATAACGGCATAAGCTACCTTAAAATTCCCTTAAACCAATTATAGTTCAATATCATAATGATTATTCGGATAGAGTAATAAGCACAAGTAAATTTATTGTAGCTAGATGATCGCTTAACCATCTCTCATACCTGAATATAGCATGGTTATTTTTATAAAATAGGCGTGATAATTTTACGTTGCAACATCGTATAACTACCTAATAATTATGATAAGTTGCTTAAATCCGTTTTAATGCCTACTATCAATGCTCAACTAAACACTCGTTTGACTCTGTATAATAATTTCATCGCAAAATGCTATTTAAATGTTGCATTTATTCGCCAGTTTTACGCATAAACCTGACTACAGGTTTTTTATGATATTTATATTCTTGGGAAGCATAAATGAATAGCATTGAGCAACTTCAGTCTGAATTAGCTATCGCACATTCTCGAATATCTGAGCTAGAAACAAGCTCAGCCCAAAGCCATATCTTTTTAAATATTTTTAATTCCTCGCCTTTGCCTTTTGCATTAAATGACGTATATGGAAATATTATTAATGTAAACCCCATGTTTACAAGGCTTTATGGTTATAAACTTAGCGATATTCCCACACTAAATGATTGGTGGCCCAAAGCCTACCCAAACCCTAAATACCGTGAATGGGTGATTAGTTCATGGGAAAAAAACACTGAGCGAGCAAAAAAAACAAATACCGACTTTGAACCTATAAAGTTAGATGTACATTGCAAAAATGGTGCACAACGAACCGTGCTTGCCAGCTGTGCGCCCTTAACCGATTTTGAGCAAATGTATTTGGTGATTTTTTACGATATTACTGATTTAACGCAGGCAAATAGTAAAATAAATATATTATCTGACTCATTGACGCAAATGACTCTTTCATTAGAGCAGCAACATAAAGAACTTATTCTCGAAAAAGAAAAAGCGCTAGCCAATGAAGAGCGTTTGAGTTTAGCTATGCAAGGCGCAAATGATGGCTTATGGGATTGGGATATAGCCAACGATAAAATGTATTACTCACCCCGCTGGAAATCAATGTTAGGTTATGCAGAGGACGAGCTGGTTGATCATTTCTCAACCTGGGAAGGCTTATTACACCCTGACGACCTAGAACAAACGCTTGCGCAGATCCAATCTTTTATAGATGCGAAAATAAAAAAATATGAAGTCGAATTTAGAATGCGCCATAAAGACGGCCATTATATCAATATTTTATCTCGTTCTTTCATGGTTGAAAGTGAAGAAGGGGAGATCACCCGTTTAGTCGGTACTCATATTGATATTACAGCACGAAAAAAATCAGAGGAAAAACTCAGTTATCAGTCTACTCATGACTCACTAACGGGGTTGCTAAACCGCAGAGAGTTTAAACGTCGAACAGAGTTACTACTTGCTGTTCCTGCTCATAACCGGCCTGTTCATGCTTTATGTTATATGGATCTCGATCAATTTAAAGTTGTAAACGATACTTGCGGTCACTCAGCGGGTGATGAATTACTTCGCCAACTTAGTTTTATTCTGGAAAAAGCTGTTCGGCAATCAGACATAGTGGCGCGCCTTGGCGGAGATGAATTTGCTATTTTAATGGAGGATTGCTCGTTTAGTGATGCGCACCGCATAACACTCTCTATTCAAAGCGCTATTGAGGACTTTCAATTTATATGGGAAGGGCGAAGTTTTCGTATTGGTGCCAGTATAGGGCTAATGCAAATTACAGAAAAAGCACTCGACTTTATCGAAGTGTTAAAAGTAGCCGATGTTGCCTGCTACATTGCAAAGGATAAAGGGCGAAATCGTATTCACGTACATTATGAAAACGATAAAGAATTGGTACAAAGGCAAAGTGAAATGCTGTGGGTAAACCGCATTCAATACGCGATTGATGAAGACAGCTTTCGCCTGTATGCGCAAGCAATTGAGCCACTGACCAGAGATTCAAATAAACATTACGAACTGTTACTAAGAATGATTGATGAGCATGATAATGTTATATCGCCTGGTGCATTTTTACCCGCAGCCGAGCGTTATCATTTAATTGTAAAAGTGGACAGGTGGGTTGTTAAAAACGCCTTTAGTTTAATTGTTCGTAACGCTGCTTTTCTTAAAAATATTAACTTTGTTTCTATTAATCTTTCAGGGCAATCGCTGACTGATGAGAGTTTTCTTGATTTTATTATTGAGCAACTACAAACGCTAGGGGTAAACAGTCATAAAATTTGTTTTGAAATTACAGAGACGGCAGCTATTTCAAATTTAGAGCTTGCAGGAAAGTTTATTAATAAGCTGAAAAATTTTGGATGTCGTTTCGCACTTGATGATTTTGGTAGTGGGTTATCATCGTTTGGGTACCTTAAAAATCTTAAAGTTGATTACCTAAAAATTGATGGCATTTTCGTTAAAGATATCGCAAGTGACCCAATAGATCATGCTATGGTTAAAGCTATTAATGAAATAGGTCAAATTATGGGGATGAAGACAATTGCTGAATTTGTCGAAACCGAGCAAATTAAGTCTATCTTAAAACAAATGGGAGTCGATTACGTTCAAGGTTATGCTATCCATAAACCACAGTCCTTGAGTGAACTATTTGAAAAGTAACCTCCCATCTTTATTAATTAAATGATATTCATGATTTATGGTGACCATACAAACAGTAAACAGGCGCTTAACTGTCATTGGTTGAAGATTAAATGAGTGATGTTTAAATAATTGCTAATTTCTTGCTCAATACATATTCCAAGACTATATTTTATCTAGCTTCTTGGGATGTAACTACATGAATATATCAAAAAAATTAAAGCTGTCTTTTGCATCAGCTATCGCACTGCCTTTGTTTGTAATTGCTGCTATTGTTATATCGCAAACGAGGGAGCAAGCACTCGATAATTTTTCTCAATTGAGTGAGCGAGAAGCGCGCCAAGTAGACAACGCTATTACGATGTTTTTTGCCGAAATTGCCAAAAATGTTGATTATTTAGCATCCCACACCACCATTAAAAACGCACGCACCAATGTTAAAACCCATATGGATGCTTCCAACTCAGTGATGCTTAACCATCCTAATCAAAGCCCAACAGAGCAAGCTGCATATAGCTTGTTTGACCATTTTGGCCAAACACACCCAGGACTTGCTTATATCTACATGGGGAACGAACAAGGAGGGTATATTCAATGGCCCATGGGGGAAGTAAACGCCAATTATGATCCGCGCGAGCGCCCCTGGTATATGGCAGCAAAAGCGGCTAATGGTAAAACAACGCGTACTAATGCCTATTATTGGGCCGCTGATGATTTAGTTATTGTATCTACGGTTAAAGCGATTATTGATAACGGGGAATTAATTGGCGCCCAAGGAATGGATGTATCATTAGGCGGGCTTACCGATATTATTGCCGATATTAAATTAGGCGAAACCGGTTATTTAATGTTAATTGAAGATAGTGGCAGTGTGCTGGTGGATGTTAAACATCCAGATTACCGATTTAAAAACTTAGCAGATCTTGAGGGGGGGAAATACGCCGACTTAGCTAAAAATACCCAAGGGCTGTTTGATGTAGAGATAGATGGTAAACAATATATGGCTAATATTCATACCTCTGCTACCTTAGGTTGGAAGTTTATTGGGGTAGTAGAAAAAGCCGAAGTGATGAGCACGGCGAATACTATGGCCTATACCATATTGGTTATTAGTGCGATATTAATTGCCGTATTTGTTGCTATAGCGAGTTATATTTCTAAATTAATATCAGCCCCTATTGTTGAAGTGAGTGATGGCTTAACTGAAATATCGCAAGGTGGCGGTGATTTAACCCAACGCTTAACAATAAAAACCAAAGATGAAACCGCTAAACTGGCTAACAGCTTTAATTTATTTTTAAACTTGATCAGCGAGCTGGTAACTCAAATTAATGAGTGCGCGCAAAATGTAAGTAAAACCTCATCGCAAACTTCATCGCAAGCTGCACAATTAACAAGCTCCACCAGCCAACAGCAACAAGCTTTAGAGATGGCAGCTACGGCTATTAATGAAATGGCTGCCACCGCGAACGAAGTGTCTAGCAGTTGTGCAAATGCAGCGGATTTGGCTGTTCAAACACAGCAAGCATCAGATTTGGGGCAATCGGTTATTACACAAACTGTGGAAAGTGTGGTTCAGCTATGTGAGGTAATAAACAATGCCTCAGCAGATATTACTCAGCTAGATACTGAAAGCGAAAACATTATGTCGATACTCAGTGTTATTCGCGGTATTTCAGAACAAACTAACTTATTGGCCTTAAATGCTGCGATAGAAGCTGCACGTGCCGGTGAGCACGGACGCGGCTTTGCTGTGGTGGCCGACGAAGTGCGCGCGTTATCGCAACGAACCGCTGAGTCAACCGAAGAAGTGGCTTCACAGCTTGATAAACTACGTACTATGTCATCTAAGGTATCTAAAGACATGCAACGCAGTATAGAAACCACTAATAAAACTGTCGAGCTTGCGCATTCGGCGCAGCAACAATTTAGTGAGATCACGGCATCTATCGTTCATATTAGCGATTTAAATACCCAAATAGCCACCGCTGCTGAAGAGCAACAACATGTAGCTGAAGATATAAACCGCAATGTTACTGAAATTAAAAATGCGGCTGATGAGGTGAGTGATATTGCCGTGACCACCAGTGAAAACGGCAACGAAATGAATCGTCTTTCGTCAATTTTAACGGGGTTGGTGGGTAAATTTAAAGTGTAAGGGCAAGCAAATGCATGCCCTTTTTATCCCTGCTACTTATTTTTAAGTAGTTCTTTTAATTCTGCTAGTTGTGCTTTTAATTCGTTTACTTGGCCTTGGGTGGCAGGGAGTGAGTCTATATCGGCTTGCTCTTCGCGTGCATTGCGATGCTCTTCACTCATCACTTCTAAAATAGCGCCAACCATCATATTTAAAAACACAAATGCAGTTAAAAAGATAAAGGTTAGGTAAAAAATCCAACTTAATTTGTACACGGCCATGGTTTCGTACATGACGTCAGTCCAATCTTCAAAGGTGGCTATTCTAAACAGGGTGAGCATAGAAATAGACACATCGCCCCAAAGTACCGGATTTATATCAGCAAACAACATACTGCCAGTGGCGGCATAAATATAAAATATAACGAACATGAGTAGCGCAATGTAGCCCATTTGCGGTATTGCTTTAATTAGCGAATTTACTAATAAGCGCAGTTCTGGGATCATTGAGACTAATCGTAACACGCGGAAAATACGCAGCAGTCGAGCAATAAAAATAGTAGAGCCTGCCGCGGGGTATAAACTTCCGATCACGATAATGAAGTCAAAAATGTTCCAACCTTTGGAGAAAAAGTCCTTGATACCTTTGCTGGCAATATAGCGAATAATCAGTTCAATTAAGAAAAATACCGTTATGCCTATATCCATCCAATGTAGAACGAGTTCGGCGGTTGGGTGCAATGAATAAGTATGTGCGCCCACGGTCAATGCAGAAATAACAATAACTGCAATAACAAATGATTGAAATAGTTTACTTTTATCGATACGCTGGAACAGCTCTTGTAACTGCGACAACATCATAACGTGCCCTTAACGGTTATAAATACAAAACCAGTGCAATATACAGCAAAAATAACGAAAATCAGTAGTTTTCCCGTTAAAATAGTAGGAATTTTGAATGTTAAATAATAAGTTAAAATATCTATTTTCGTTATCCGCATTATTGGTGTTAGCGGGATGTAGCAGCGATAGCCGCTACCATGAAATTCAATCAGCGCGGTTGGGTGAATGCAGCTACATGGCAGATAAGGAATACCATGAGTGTGTTAAACAACAGCAAGACAGTTACAAAGAATTTAAAGAACAACAAGCTCGCGAGCAGCAATAAACGATGACCAAAACCCAAAAGCAGCTAGATAAACGTATTCGTCAGCAATTAACGCTCGCTTGTGAGCAAATAAAAGATACTGTGGAGGACTTTAGCTTTCTTACCCATTCAGCAGACTTAAACAATTTACCTTCTAAGTTTAAAGTAAGTTGTTATTTTATTGATGATATTGCACTAGAGCAGGCTAAACAAAAAAATCAGTTTGATTACATTGAGCAGCTTATTTGTAATGCGTTAGCCAGCTTGAACATACATATTAAAGCCAATGCCATTTCATTTTCTAAGCAGCCATAATGTGTACGATGGGTTTTGTTTATTCTCCACATTAGCTTGAATTAGGCATTTATAGGGCCTTTAAAAGCTTTAATATGGAGTGATTTTATTAAGCAGGCTATAATCCCCAAAAATAGCAAAAGAGATTATATATGGCTGTTCCAACACGTTCACAAATAACACCCGGCACTGAGGTTAATATTGTGCTTAAACAAGATCAACGCAGTGGTACTTTAACCAATGGTATAGTGTCGCGTTTATTAACTAAGTCACCTAATCATCCGCACGGTATTAAAGTACAGTTAGAAGATGGTCAAGTAGGTCGGGTAAAAGAGATCATTGCATGAGCGATTTAACCTTAACTGATTTTTGGCGATTGGTAACTGTAAACGACAGAACCGCAGAGCCTGAGTCTGTATGCCAATCCCTTAAGGCTGCATTGAGTGATTTATCCGACGAGCAGCTTATTGAATTTGATAAACAGTTTAGTATTTGTATGCGCCAAAGTTATACTTGGGATTTATTTGGTGCGGCGTTTGTAATGGCTGGTTGTAATGATGAATATGGTTTTTCTGAATTTCGTTGTTGGCTAATTTCTCGGGGTGAAGCGGTATTTAAAGCAGCGTTAGAAAACCCCGATAGCCTTGCACAGTGCACACCACTTTATTTTTTAAACGAGCAACCTTACCCGTATTTAGATGAGTATGACCTAATTGCAGGTTTGTTATATGAAGAACGTAATGACGATGAGTTACCCTTTATCCCCTCAGGGCTTGAACAACCTAAAGGTAAGCGCTTTAAAGACAAACCTAAGTTTTTAAAACAAAATTACCCGCAATTATTTGCAAAATATTGGCAGTAAGACGTTAATATTGCATAATTCTTAACAACTTTTTGAAACATAAAACTGCGTGGATATTTAATTTTTCTATGCAGTTTCTTTGTTCTTTTATCATTTATTTTTTGCATCCTTAAAATTCAAATCACGGTTTCAATTAATTATTTAGTTACCTCTTACATTAGTTAACAATTGTACCTGTTTATTTAGTTTTTTGAATGACTCTCCATTATCAAATATGTTACATTTAAACGTTTTTAAATGAATAAACACTGAATAATTATAATATACGACATAGGAATGTTATGTATAAAACACTTTCATCAGGATTGATAGCATTTTGCTTTTTGAACACGCTAAGTTCCCAAGCTGCTGTTTCACAGCGAATAAACAAATCATCCACCCAAGAAGTTAAGCAACTTTTAAATCAAAACTCTTCTATTGCTAATACATCTTCTGCAAGTTCTTATTTTGTAGAATTAAAGCAACCTCAATTGAGCCTTTCACAACAAGTTAATGCATCTTCTAAAAAGATGCAGCAATACTTTTCTGGGGTTCCAGTGTGGGGTCAGCAAATTAGAGTTCAGTCTAACTCTGAACATATTAGTGGTTTTTTTGCTAAAAACATTAACTTCGCATCTTTGAATAAAACAGCGACCGCTACTTTTGATGAGTTAAAAGCGGTTAAATCGTTGCTGACTAAGTCTAAATTAGATGATTCACTAGAGAGTGAAATAATAAATAATAAGCGCTACATTTATATTCATGATGGAAAAGCGTACTATGTTCGCTTAATTGAACTTAAAGTAACTGAGAATGGCATTGAAAAAATGCCAATAGGTTTAATAAGTGAATCGACTTATCAGATTTTTGAACTGTGGGATAATATTCAAAGTGTTGACGGTAAAGGACCTGGTGGTAATCAAAAGATTGGCCAATATGAATACGGTACAGATAAAGACGCATTTAATGTTACCCAAGTTGGCGATACTTGTTTTTTAGAAAATGACAAAGTAAAAACAGTCACTATGGAATCGGGCTCTGAGCCAAGTGAAGCCTTTTCATTCACATGTAATCGTAATACGCATAAGGAAATAAATGGTGCTTTTTCCCCATTAAATGACGCTCATGCATTTGGAACTGCAGTTTTTGATATGTATCAACAATGGTACAACACTGCACCGCTTACATTTCAATTGTTAATGCGAGTTCACAGTGGTGATAACTGGGAAAATGCCACTTGGAATGGCCAAGCAATGACCTTTGGTGATGGCGCTGATAGGTTTTATCCGCTGGTTTCTCTTGATATTGTATCTCATGAGGTTAGCCATGGCTTTACTAGTCAAAACTCCAATCTTATTTACTCTAATCAATCAGGCGGAATTAACGAGTCTTTCTCTGATATGGCAGGTGAAACTGCAGAGTATTTTTTACGTGGTGAAACCGACTGGTTATCAGGGGCGGATATTTCAAAAGTAGAGCCAGCTCTTCGTTACTTTGAAACGCCTTCATTAGATGGTGTTTCTATTGATAAAGCCAGCGATTTTTATCCGGGCATGGATGTTCACTTTAGTAGTGGTGTTTTTAACCGTGCTTTTTTCCTGCTTTCAAATACTGATGGTTGGGATCCTCAAAAAGCGTTTGAAATAATGCTAAAAGCAAATCAAAACTACTGGGTTAGCTCGAGTGGTTTTATCGATGGTGCATGTGGTGCAATCAACTCTGCAATTGACCTACGTTATAATGCATCTGATGTAATTTCAGCATTTAATGAAGTAGAAGTTATTTGCGATAATATTAAGTTTGTCGATACTGATTCAGATTTAATGGATGATAACTGGGAACTGTTATACGGACTAGACCCTTCAGATGCCGATGATGCTAACTTAGATTTGGACCAAGATGGTCTTTCTAACTTGGAAGAATACTTAGCAAATACTCTTCCAAACTCAGTTGATACTGATGCTGATAGTTTATCTGATTACGATGAATTAAACGTCTACATGACGTTGCCTAACAACGTGGATTCAGATTCCGATCGTATGCCAGATGGCTGGGAAGTCACTTTTTCATTTAATCCACTCGATGCAGCTGATGCAGAACTTGATTTTGATTCCGATAGCTGGGCTAACTTAATTGAGTACTATGGCAACAGCGACCCAACTGATCCAAACTCTGAACCTTCTATTTTTCCTGAAACTACTTATAATTTTGATGACGCAGTTGTCCCTGAATTTTTAGTTTCTTCAACCCCTCAAACGCCTTGGTTTATTACTGATTATGACGGCCACGATGGCTTAGTGTTAACTAACAGTGATATTACTGATTCGCAACAAACGAGTGTTGAATTTCAATTTATAAGTGACGAACAACGTTTTGTTAACTTTAACTACTTATTGGAAACTGAAGCAAATTATGACTTCTTTAAAGTTTATATTAACGACACACTAGTTCTTGATGAGTCAGGCCTAACTGATTGGAAGGTGGCTTCTTTTCCATTACCTACTGGGTTTAATACAGTTAAGTTTGTATACACTAAAGACGTTATAGTGTCTGAAGGTTTAGATGCTGTATTTATCGATAATTTATACATTGGGCCTAGTTTCCCTGACTCTGATGGTGATGGTATGTCAGATATGTGGGAATTATCGTATGGTTTGGATATAAATACTGACGACTCAGCGCTTGATTTAGATAACGATGGTTTATCTAACCTTCTTGAGTTTTTAAATAACGGTTTACCTAACAACTCAGATACTGATGGCGATTTAATGCCTGATGGGTGGGAGTATAACAACAGTCTAAATCTTACAGATGCCGCTGATGCGTCACAAGATGCTGACAATGATGGATTTACTAACTTCACAGAGTATCAAGCAAATACAGATCCTCAGTCAGATACTTCTTACCCTGTTGTTTTAAATATCACAACGTCATTCGAAGGCGATACACTTCCAACATGGATGACTGAGTCAGTAGACTCAAGTGCGCCGTTTTTTATCACAAACGACTTTGCCACACAGGGCTCACAAAGTATTCGCTCGGGAGACATCACTGATTCTCAGTTTAGCGGGTTTACCGTCACGGGTTTATTTGAAGAAGGGGTTTTAGCGTTCGATTATAAGATTGATTCTGAAGCGTGTTGTGACTTTTTTATCGTGACTATAGATGGTCAAGAAGTTATTGGTAATGCTGAACGTGGAAATTTGGACGCACCTGAACCAACTTCATTTTTAGTTAATATTAGTGAAGGGGTGCATAAGATTGAGTTCAAATATACCAAAGACGGATCAGTATCAACTGATGCTGATGCAGTATGGCTTGATAATTTTGCTATGCTTCCAGTCGGTGATCAAACCGATACTGATAACGATCAAATGCCAGACTATTGGGAACTACTAAATGGTTTAAATCGTTTTGATGCAAGTGATGCACTATCTGACAAAGACGCTGACAGCCTTTCAGCCCTTGATGAGTATAACCTAGGAACAAATCCAAATTCATCTGACACAGATTCTGATGAGTTAAGTGATGGCTATGAAGTTATTAATGGCTTGCTACCACTTGACCCTTCAGATGCGAGTTTAGATTCTGATGCTGATGGTTATACTAATATCCAAGAGTTCTATGGGCAAAGCCTTGCTAATGACGCAACATCAACTGTGCAGTCTTTTTCTCAGCTAAATGAAAGCTTTGAAGAAGGGCTTTTGCCAGCTATGTTTACTGAGCTTGCAGAGCACTCTACTCAATGGCAGCTTAATACCAACTGGTCTACGGATGGTACATCAAGCTTAAGCCTAAATGCTTCTCCAGCAGGTAGTATAAGCGGCTTTGCAATTGCAGGGTTATTTGAGGCGGGGTTCATTAATTTAGATTACTTTTCAAACAGTAACTCGTCATTTCAAATTAGTGTTAACGGTACTCAGTACAATATTAAGCATTATCGCTCTCGTTTGTTAATTCCTGTAAATGATGGTTTTAATATTGTGAAGGTAAAATACGAAAGCCCTTACTTAGCAGATATGCCTTTTTCAGTTGATAATATCTCATGGACTGCTGAGCTGGATGTAGTTAGTGACTTTGATGGCGACGGTATTCCAGACTATTGGGAAGCACAGAATGGACTAAATGCACTTGACTCTTATGATGCATCAAATGATCCAGACTACGACGGTTTATCTAACTTAAACGAGTATCAGATGTCGAGTAATCCGCTTTCTACAGATACAGATGGCGACGGTGTGCAAGATAGTGAAGATAGCCACCCAACTGATTCTAGTTTGGGTGAAAATATAGCCCCTGTTTTTGTATCAAGTTTAGAGCCTATTACTCTTGAAGCAACTTCTCAAAATACTAACCTTACAAATATTTTTGTTCCTGAGGCAACTGATAACGGACATTTAGAACCTTATGTTTATGCTGCTTCTGGGTCTTACTTGCCCCTTGGTGAACATCAAATTACATGGGTTGCTCGTGATTATGTTGGTAACGAAACTACGGCTATTCAAACGGTAACCTTGGTTGACACAACGCCACCTGTTATACAAAACTATTACTCAGTTAATGTTTATGGCAGCTCAATTGATGACATAAAAGCGGCATTATTTAACTCTAATGCTATCTACGATAGTGTATCGGATGTGGCCACTATCGATATTGATAGTAACTTTGTGTTCAGAACGGGGGATACTTTAATTCCTGTTTCTGCCGCTGATGGAGCGGGTAATACTTCTACAGGTGAAATAAATGCTCGTGTTTTTCCTAAGGTTAGTATCCAGCCTACTACCTATGTTTACCAAGATGGTAATGCGGTTATTGATGTATTCATAAGTGGTAAAAGCCCTTACGGTTCAGTAAGCTTTGATCTGATTGGAAATAATACTAGTAAATATATATCTACAAATCAGCATGGTCTTGTCAAGGTAGTGCTAGAACGTGAGTTCTTTGAAAATGCGTCGAATATTCGCATTAATACGAGAAGCAGCTCATTTACTGATAGAAATGATACTAGCCAGTTAGTATTTCTAAATGAAACTGCAAAACCTGAATTCATTACTAATTTATATCAGAATGGAAAAGTAATAAGCAAGATAGTTCAACGCGATTCGTCAGACTTTATTGTTGATGTTCATGCAGTTAATTTACCTAGTGCAGCAAGTGATAACTCAATAGAGCTCCAGCTATCTTCACAAGGTGATTACTTTGTAAATAAAATTGGTCCCTCAAAGTGGAATATTACATTTACGCCTCAATTACTTACAGATTCTGACAATCTAGACATTGCATTCACTATAAAACAAAATAGCGAAGCTGTTGCAACGGATCAAATTAGTTTACGTGTGATTGACGCAGTTACTTTCAATGATCCTGAGTTAGATACTGATGGTGATGGTATTTCTGATGCTGAAGAAGGTGTGAGTGATGGCGATAAAGACGGCATTGTTGATTACTTAGATAGCTCTTCTATTACGCACTCAGCTGTTTTAGATTCAGGCGATATGGTTCGTAGCATCGATGAGTTTAATCATTTGTCAGTAGGTGATATTAAACAGGCTACTGTAACGCAAATGATTGCTGATATGTCTATTTCAGAGCAAGACTTAAGTACTTACTTTGATAGCTTAGACATTGCAGAACCTCACTTTCAAGCTAAAAGTGATATTGTAAATATTCACATTACTCTTTCAAACTCATCGGGTACGTCTGAAATTGCGATACCAGAGTACGTTAACTCTATTTTAAGTTCAGAAATGCAAATTCGTTTGTTATCTAATACAGGCTGGCAGTCGGTTTCAATGCTAACTGGTAACGTCTACGAGCAAATTTGTTCAGGTTGCTTTACTTTTGCAGTAACAGACGGCAGTGAATTTGACTTAGACGGTCAAGTTAATGGTGAGATTGAATTAGTTGCTAAGTTAGCTGAAGAAAGCTTAAACCAAGCGCCAGTTTTAGATGTAACAATTCCAGCAACAATTGAAGAGCTTACAACTATTGAGCTTGATGCGTCAGGAACAACAGACCCTGATGGTGACCTACTAAGTTTTGAGTGGAGTATTGATCATCCTCAATTATCACTGACGCCTTCAGAGACAGACAGTAAAGCGACACTGACTGTAGGTGAAATAGAGCAAACGTTCACTACAGATATCACTTTATTAATCTCAGATGGTTACGAGCAATTTACAGAGATATATACAGTGACCTTTATGCACGTTAATCAATTACCAGCAGTTGAGTTGAGCTCATCTTCTTTATCGGTTGATGAGGGTAAAGAAGTTAGCGTTACAGCAACTGCGACAGACAAAGAGTCATCTGAACTTACTTACAGATGGGTTCAAACACAAGGTATAGAAGTCGCAATTGAAAATGTTAATTCAAGTACATTGTCGTTTATGGCGCCAAATGTATCTGTAACAAGTGAACTTGGCTTTAAACTTAGTGTTTCTGATGGTGAAGGGGAGACAGAGCAAAGTGTTATCGTTACTATTAATAATGTACCTGAAGCACTTGCAACACCTAAAGAAGGTGATAAAAGTGGAGGAGGTTCTTTCAGTTTCTTCTTATTACTTTTAGCCGCTTTGTTTGTTTATAGAAGAGTACAGTTGTTACACAAATAACAACAGTCTGCTTTATAACTATTAAATCCCTTGATTGTTATCAAGGGATTTTTTTTGCATAAATTTTAAAATAAGTAAGTAGGCTTAATGTGTTAAGCTAATTATATTGTGACTCGTTAGGTTTTTTTAATGAAGAATTATAAAGTTCTATTGTGTATTGGTTGTTTGTTTTTTGCTAATCAGTCTTTTGCTAAAACGATTTTACCTAGTAACAAAACTAAGTTTGTTAGCTTGTTTAATAGTAAAGTTGGCGATTATGAATTAATTTCAGGCGATGCTCGCTATTGTGATTCAGGTTCATTAATGTGGCTCGATAGAAATAATACCGATTTGGGTTTTAGACTTGGTAGTTTAATTTCTTTTATTGATTTACATAATGGAACACAAACTAATAAAGTCCCTGATTTTTGCCTAGTGACTACTAAGTTTAAATATACGAATATTGGTTTAACAATGGATTTGCGCCAAGACAGGTGTGACAATAATAGCGATACATTAGATGTTAGCCGCACGCTAAATTTTGTTTCTGACACACAGTTAGAATATTCGATTAAAAATGCTAATGTTCAATGTAAGTTTGAATTAAAGCGTCTATAAATCGCATTTTATTTTTGGAATATCACGCCAACGAGTCGTGTATTGCGGCGATAAAAAAGCCCTGTTCATATGCCAATGATCATTTAATTGGCTGCTCGCCACGCTAAGCATTCCTTTACCGTATCTATGATTTATCGCATCTAAGCAGCCCATTAACTGCGGGTTATCGGTTTGCTTATCAAATAAATGATGTTGTTGAAACTGCTGCGGGCTGAGCTCTAATGCGCCCACACCACATTTATAAAATCGAATTCCCGGTTGATATATTTGCTCAAAACTCTTTGATACCGCATTGGCCATAACGCGAGTATCGTTAGTGGGCGGATCAAATTGATACATAACTGACTTTTTATAAAAGGCGTGTTCATGTGATGAGCTGGCAGCAAAAATATAAATACGATGAGTGAGCGACTGTTGTGCTCTTAATTTTTGTGCAACTACACTAGCATGATTTATTAGGGCGGTTTTAACTGCATCGGGGTCGCAAAGTCGCTGACCAAAACTACGAGTTGAAAAAATAGCTTGTTTATCTTGGCGTACATCATCCCAGTTTAAACAGGTAATGCCGTTGAGCTCGTTAATTGTGCGCTCAAGCACCACACTAAATTGGCGACGAATAGTTTTTGGGCTTTGCTCAGCCAGTTGCCACGCGGTATGAATGTCCATGAGAGCCAGCTTTTTAGCTAAACGTTTGCCCACCCCCCAAACATCTTGGCAGTGCATTCGTTGTAAAATAGTGCGGCGACTTACTTCATCGTCAATCACTGCAACACCATTAAAGCCAGTTAGTTTTTTAGCTGCATGGTTAGCGGCTTTGGCTAAGGTCGGTGTTGGCCCAAAGCCAACCCCAACAGGGAGTTTGGTTTCGCGCCATACAGTACGCCTAATTAGTTGCCCATATGCTTGCCAATCGTTAATTAAAGGTTGATAACCATTAAAGTGTAAAAACGATTCATCGATACTGTAAACATGCTGGGTGTCACAAAAGCGGCCAATTACACTCATCATCCGGTCGCTTAAATTAGCGTATAGTTCATAGTTACTAGAGCGTACAACCACATTGTTTTGTTCTAGTAACTGCTTAACTTTAAAGTAAGGGCCAAATTTAGGAATATTAAGCTTACGCGCAATTGGGCAGACCGCACACACACAACCGTCGTTATTGGTAAGCACCACCACAGGCTTTGAGCGAATAGCCGGATCAAATACTTTTTCTGCACTGGCATAAAAAGCAACGGCATCGACTAAGGCATACATGAAAGTAACTCAGGGCTTTGTCGATGCAGCCTAATAGAGCGAGTTACCACGCCTTCAAGCTGAAACTCATCTGATTCAGTCAATTGCACCGGCTTATAAGCAGAAGAGGCTGATAGCAAGCGTGCATTGGTCTTATCAAGCAGCTTACATACAAATAAACCATTTAAGTTAGCCACAATAACATCGCCATCTTTTGGTATTTCTGCACGGTCAACCAACAGTAAGTCGCCCTCAAAAATACCAATTTCTTGCATAGAGCACCCAGATGCTATCCCAATAAACGTGGCATCAGGGTGCTTTATTAATAACTCATCAAGTGAAACGCCAAGCTCTGTATATTGTGCTGCAGGTGACTCAAATCCGCATACACCGGCCTCTATATAAATGGGAATAACAAACATAACACAACCTAAAACGCATATACTGTATAAGTGTACAGTATATGCGTTTTATATAAGTTATGCCAAGTAATGGATCTGCGATCAATCCATATTTTTGATCATTTGCTGAGCTGTATCTAAGAAGTCATTGATTTGCTGTGGGTTTAAGTTTTTACACATTTGGGCATTTACATGCTGCTCAGCGTTTAATAATTTGTCGTAAAGCGTGCACCCTTGTGCGGTAAACGACAGAATAAAACAACGCTTGTCATGCTCACTGGCATTTTTATGAATTAAGTTTAGCGCGAGCAGTTCTTTCACTAACCGTGCTATTTGGGCTTTGTCGCGTTGGGTTTGATTCACAATATCGTTAGCAGTGCACTGAGGTGTCGCTGCAATAATATGCAGACAACGCACATGCATCGCGTTTAATCCAAGCTCACCTGCATTAATGGCTTCGCGTATGGTAACGCGATAATTTTGCATTAAAGCAAATAATGTATTGGCCAATGAAGAGTTCATAATAAATCCATAATGGTTGACAAAGTCAATTAAATTGCTATGGTTGATTTTATCAACCAATGGGGCGTTGTGCAATTCATCATTTTAGTGAGGTAAATTTATATGGGTAAAAAAGTACGCAAAGCAACCGTATTAAGCACAAAGCAAATAACCCCACATTTACAACGCATTATTGTCGGCTCAGATGAGTTTAACGACCTGAGTGCGCAATACATTGGTAACTATGTAAAGGTGCTTATTCCACAAAATGGCCGCGTTGACTTTAATATTAAAACTACGTGTATGCGTTCATACACTATAAGACATGTTGATGAGCACACTGGTGCACTTACCCTCGACTTTGTGATAAATATGCACCAAGGTCCAGCCACTAATTGGGCTAAAGAAGCAAAAGTAGGCGATGAAGTGGGTATAGCAGGGCCAGGCCCTAAAAAGTTGGATAACTATGATCATTCATATTATCTATTACTTGGCGATTTAACTTCGGTTAATGCAATTAAAGGCTACGTGCAACAATTGCCTATAAACGCAAAAATTGACGCGATTATCCATGCACCAACAAAAGATGATGTGATTAGCTTAGACTCCTCGCGTGATGTAACGTGGTTAATAACAAATAACCCCGATACAGATATGATAAACGCATTAAAATCGCTACCACTTAGTGAGCAACAACCTATTGTATTTATGGCACTTGAAGCCGGATTAGTCCGTAAAGCAAAAACCATATTAACTGATGAATTAGCTATACCGCGCAGTCAAATTGTTGCATCGGGCTATTGGAAAAAAGGACTTGATTCAGAAGCTTATAAACTAAAGCGCCAACACGCTGCGGCTAAAAATAGCTAACTTAATTGTTGTTCAATCACATCGCTATTTAGCTTTTAAAAGGCAAGGCGCCTTGAATTGACTGTCATACACACCCATCTCTTAGCGTAGACTCATTATTTATGGCTAGCGCTATAAATCGCTATTTAATTTGGAGGTGCTACTTTGTTATCAACTATTCCTTTTTCGTTATTAGAACTGGCGCCTATGCCTAAAGGCGCCACTGTGAGTGACACCTTAAATAAAAGTACAGCCTATGCACAAAAAGCTGATGAGCTCGGTTTTAACCGTTTTTGGTTAGCCGAGCATCATAATATGCCTGGGATTGTTTGTGCGGCTACTTCAATTTTGGTGGGGCACATAGCCGGTAACACTAAAAAAATACGCGTAGGGTCGGGTGGAATTATGTTACCTAATCATGCTCCTTTAGTTGTTGCTGAGCAATTTGGCACCTTAGAAAGTTTATACCCAGGTCGAATTGATTTAGGGTTAGGGCGCGCTCCAGGTAGCGATCCTGTGACAAGTCGTGCATTAAATAACGATATCAGTCGTGCTGAAAACTTTCCTAATGAAGTGAGCGAGTTACAAACATTATTGGGCCCTTATGAGGGAACTAAGCGCGTGCGAGCAATACCTGGTGAAAACACCAATGTTCCCATTTGGCTTTTAGGTTCAAGTTTATTTAGTGCGCAGTTAGCTGCACAAAAAGGATTACCCTATGTATTTGCGGGGCACTTTGCACCGCGTTTTGTGCATGATGCAGTAGCCTTGTATAAACGAGAATTTAAACCATCAAATGTATTAGCTAAGCCTTATGTCATGTTGGCATTACCTTTAGTGGCTGCAGATACAGATGAAGAAGCACAGTACTTATCAACTACATCCAAACAGCGAGTGTTATCGTTAATTAGAGGCGACGAGTTGTGGTTAAAACCCCCAGTAGAAACAATGGAAGGTTTGTGGAGCGAACAAGAGCGCGCTCATGTTGAGAGCTTTTTAGGGTTAAGTGTTACCGGTGGGCCAGCCAGTATTAAACACAAGCTAGAAATGATTGTAAATCAATTAGGGGTTGATGAGCTTATATTCACCAACGACTTATTTGATAATGAAAAGCGCCATAAAGCGCTTGAAATTTTAATGCAAATAAAACATGGATAAGCAATTGGTTAAGCAAGCGTACACTCAACGCTTGTTATGCTATTAAACAGATTAAAGTTGATTACGTCGGGGCCATTTTACATTATTTAAAAAGTGGCAATGAAAAGGTTTGTTCTGTTTTTTCAATAGAACTGATTTAAACAATCAATTTTAATTATGAATATTGAACGATTATTATAAGGGTATGCAACACAATTCAGCTAAATAAATAGGAAGGTAAAGCGTGAAATCTCAAAATAGTACGACACCCCATTCATGCAACAACTCAGTGCAGCCAAAAGTAGCGCTGATAGCAGAAGGTGGCGGACAACGAGGGATATTTACCGCGGGTGTACTCGATGCTTGGTTAGAGCAAGAGTATGATCCGTTTGACTTATTTATTGGCACATCTGCAGGCTCTCAAAACTTAACAAGCTATTTGGCGCGTCAAAAAGGCTATGCTAAACGCCTGATCAGAGGCCTTTCGCGTCATAAACGTTTTTTTCAATTAGGTCGCGGCCTAATGGGTAAACATATTGTTGACCTAGATTGGTACTTTGATAAAACTACCGAAGTGAACAGAGCGCTTGATTTTAAAACCGCAAAAGCCAGTTTAGGTGACCGTGAGCTATTAATTACTGCAACTAATGCCCGTGATCGCAAACCTTATTTTTTATCCCCAACAGGGGAAGGCCAGCAATGGCGAGAGCTATTAAAAGCGTCAAGTGCACTGCCATTTTTATATAAGCAAGGTGTAAAATTGACGCCGTGGTTAAATGCATTAGCCGCAAATGAATTAGGTAAGACCGAGATACAGTCAGAGTCTGATTTTTACTTAGACGGTGGCCTTGCCGCACCGCTTCCTGTACGCGAAGCATATAATCGTGGCGCACGCAAAATTGTGGTTATACGCACCGTTGATGAAGCCTTTCAGGCTCAATCAGCATGGGTAAGTAAATTAAAATCATTTGTTGAAGTATCTGGCTATTGCCCAAAAACAATAGACTACTTATTACAACATGAGCAAGCTTACGAAGATGAGTTAGCATTTATTGCTAACCCACCAAAAGATGTAGAAATAATCCAAATTTTTGCAAATCAAAAGTTGTATAGTAAGTTATTAGGCAGCTCAAATGATGACTTACGATTTGACTATAAACTTGGTTTAGCAGCAGGCCATAACTACTTAAAAAACCATCACCCAGATCAGGATGATTATAAACACAGCTACATAGCGTAGCTGTGTGTTTATTATCAGCAAGATAATAAATCAGCATTTACTGTGTTCTCATGGCAGTCATTTAGCCGTGAGAAATATTCGGTTTTTTACCTCGAAAATAATGCGCTAACGGTTATTAAAGCACGCGACTAATTCCTTTCTAAAACATTCCTTTTACATCAGCAATTACACTGCAATATAAATTAGTTTGTTTGGTGAATTTATATTCATTAATAAAGAAAAATAATTCACATCTAATTAGCTTTATTATAAAGTGGCTAAGTCTCTACTAAACTTAAACACTCACGTCGCTAAATTAATAACGTGGCAAATAATAATAAAAAGGAAGCCTGATGTTCGACACGCTGATCAAAAGTGTAAATAGCCTTTTATGGGGCGAAGGCCAAGTACTCATTTACATTTTACTTTTTGCTGGCATATGGTTTTCTGTGCGTTTAAAAGCTATTCAACTCGTTAAATTTACACATATGTTTAGCTTGCTAAAAGGCAGTAGCAAGTGTGATAAAAATAACATTAGCTCCTTTCAGGCTCTATGTACGGGGCTTTGTGCGCGTGTTGGTACTGGTAATTTAGCCGGTGTGGCTGTTGCTATATCACTTGGTGGAAGTGGCGCCATATTTTGGATGTGGGTGATTGCCATACTGGGTATGGCGACCGGTTTTGCAGAAAGTATTCTTGGGCAAATTTATAAAATTCGTGATAGTAATGGCGATTTTAGAGGTGGCCCTGCGTATTATATTCAACAAGGCTTAGGCAGCCGTGCGTTTGCTATTGTGTTTGCCGCCTGTTTATTTTTAGGTTACGGCTTTACCTTTAGCGCCATGCAAACCAACACCATTACCGATGCGCTTAATTATGCCTTTGAAATTCCCACACACTATTCCGGCATCGTGATCACTTTGTTAGCCGGTTCAATTATTTTAGGTGGATTTAAAGCTATTGCCCGTTTTGCTGAGCGAGTAGTCCCTGTTATGGGCATCGTGTTTGTGCTTGTTGCTGTGGTAATTACACTGATTAACTTTACCCAAGTACCCAGTATGCTAAAAGATATATTTTTATCCGCGTTTGGCTTACAAGAAGCGGGAGCAGGCGCAATGGGGGCGGCGATTAAAAATGGTATTCAACGGGGCTTATATTCAAACGAAGCAGGCGCAGGTAGTGTGCCGCATGCATCGGCAAGTGCCAGCCCTATACCTAATCACCCAGTTACCCAAGGTTACATACAAATGCTAGGCGTGTTTTTCGACACTATTGTACTTTGTAGCTGTACCGCGGTTATTATTTTATTGGCCGATGTGAACATAAGCGGCGAAATGGAAGGCATTCGTTTAACCCAAACCGCTATGACCTCACATTTAGCACAAGGTGGCGTGTATTTTGTAGCCGCTGCCATTACTTTATTTGCTTTTACCTCGGTGGTTGCTAACTACGCCTACGCTGAAAGTAACCTGCACCTATTTAAGCTTGATAACAAAGTAGGGCGCGGTATTTATACTTTGCTTTATTTATCAATGATGTTGTGGGGCGCATCAGCCACCTTAAAACAAGTATGGGATTTAGCCGATATTGCCCTAGGGTTAATGACAGTGGTGAACGTAATCGCTATTATACTGTTAACGCCAACTATTTTGTCTGTTACTAACGACTACCACGCACAAAGAGACAAAGGCATAGAGCCTGAATTTAAGGTAAAAAACGTAAAAGTGCAGGGCAAATGTGAAGACGGAATTTGGGATTAAGATTAAAGTTTAAAAGTTTTTTATTGCATAAGTATTCATTTTTAAGTTTGGCTTTAACAACATTAAACTGCGACTCTACAGGTAGTATTTTTAGATGATCGACATTTTTGCAGGTAAAACTGCAGCAAAAATAATAAACGAACAAGGGTTTAAACCTGAGCTTTTTACCTCGTTTTTAGGGGCAAGTGGTGGCCCTAAATGGTTTACCTTATTTGGCTTAGACAAATATATATTTGGCGAATTTTTTAAACATCGCATCCAACCGCTTAATTTAATTGGCTCATCGGCAGGGGCTTTTCGTTCTGCGTGTTTTGCACAAAACGATCCAGTTAAAGCCATTGAACGTTTAGCAAAATCGTATTCGCAAACCCGATATTCTAGTAATAAACCCACCCCAACTGAGATTACCACTAAAGCCCGCGCATTACTTGAAGATGTATTTGGTGATGATGGCGTTACTGAAATTATAAATAATCCGGTATTTAAAGCGCATTTTATTGTCGCAAAATCTAACGGGTTTATTGCCAGTGAGAATAAATTAATACAGCTTTTGGGTTTATCAAAAAGTTATATGCTTAACCGCGTTAATCGAAAATTATTAGGCTCGCAATATGAGCGTTTTATTTTTGGCGCGCCCAATAGTGATTTAAGTATTACCGACAGCTACAATTTTAAAACTCAAAATATCGCACTCACACAAACAAATTTAAAAGATGCCTTATTGGCATCGGGCTCTATACCACTAGTAATGCAAGGCATAAAAAATATTGCCGGTTCCCCACCAGGAATTTACCGCGATGGCGGCATTATTGATTACCACTTTGATTTAAAAATTAATAACCCAGGCTTAATTTTGTATCCGCATTTTAATTCAGAACCAAAAGCAGGGTGGTTCGATAAAAATTTAAAACGAAAAGTGTCACCACAAAATTATGATAACGTTGTGATGATCACCCCATCAAAAGAATTTGTCGCGGGTTTACCTTACGGGAAAATCCCAGATAGAAACGACTTTACTGATCTTGATGCAGACACGCGGATTAAATATTGGAACACCGTGTTTAGTGAAACTGAGAAACTGGCCGAAACATTTGATAATAATTTAGAAAATGAAAGCTTTGATTTAAAAATTTTTTAATTATTACTTACTATACATAAATTACGGTATGCAGTATAAATAAAAGGGCGTAAGCCTTTTTTTATTAGATATTTATAGATTCTGCCTGAGTGACAGTTTGTCGTCTGATAAAAAATTCATAATATTTTTAAAATGATAGTGAAGCATGGCTAAAAAAATCTTATTATCTTTAGTAGAAAAATAATTTAAAAGATTTGCTGTTATTTGAAACATACACAGAGTAAGACCTTCTATTGGGACTTTAGCACCTAAAGAACTTCTTCCTACACAAAGTTGATCATAAGAAGAACCATTCGTTGCAAGGTTCAAAATTAAACTTTGAGAGCTAGCATGAATATTTTGACTAGCAATTTTAGAGTAAGGTGCATAATGATCTAAAGACAAAGTCTTTTCTATATCTGCAAAGGTTATTTTACCATTCTTATTACTTGGCTCTACAAAGCCATCCAACCAGCCATAATCAAATCTGTATTTTTTACCATATGTAGTTAATAAATAATTATAAAGTTCTTCTGTTTGTTTGGCTTGGTCGTCATCGACGACTAAGTCTTTATACTTTTCTGGATAATTATCTTTGGCTTGCTTAGATTTATTTAGATTATTAAACTTATCAACAATATGATGATGATAAAACTTTTCAGCGCATTCAGGGCCATATGTAAAAATGCTTATAAAAATAACCAATATATCATACAGGCTTCTCCATCTTGATAAAGCAGCATCAGGATAGCCATTTTTTATTAAGCATAGTATTTCATTTGATGCTAAAGATGCTCTAGCATGAAGTTTAATTAGAACATCAAACATTACATCATTTGTTTCAGATGCACTCAACCTGAACTCTTCATTAATTTCTGAACCCACAAAAACAGAAAATGAAATGAAGCGCTCAAGCTTTTCAATTAAAGTACCCCATTGTTTATTATGGGATTTAAAAAAAATGTCGTCCGATTCTGTGTTAAATTTCAGGATAGAATCATCTATAAAATAAAATGATAGTTTAGGTAGAATGCTATCAACGGACTCTTGAACATAAGTCCGAAAATCAGCTTCAGTATATTCTTGGTAAGTATTTTTCCCATTTTTTGATTCGTATTCATACAAATCATAAAGAGCCTGAGTAAGAATATCTTTTATGTCTTTCATGAATTTCCCTGTAATTATTTGATTACTGTTTTTTGCTAGAACACCTACAATATCTAGTAATTGACTTTGCAAATCAAATAAATATTGGTCTTAAGTCTTAATTTGCTCCATAAGTTTTTTGTACATGGTTTCATATTTTTTGCTGACCAGTTTATATCACTTAACTAATGTACCGCAGATGATTTACTTTTCCTCAATGTTTAGACATAGTGTTGTCTTAATAGGGAGTTCTATACCTGGGCATGGGCAAGTTAGGGAAAGGAGACGTAATTAATAATGAAAATATACGTTAATAACATTAAATAATAGAGAGTTTATTAAGTAATAAAAAGAAAATAATAATAAGTATTTTACCTTTGAAATTATAAGCGTTAAATTATTTTAGCTGATAGCTGATAGCTGATAGCTGATAGCTGATAGCTGATAGCTGATAGCTGATAGCTGATAGCTGAAAACCCATAAATTACGTTATGTTAAATTAAGCAATTTAAATTAAAGTGGGCGTAATCCATAAAACTAGCCCACTTATGATAGGGTTTTGATAGCTTAGTTTAGCTCAGAATCGACCCAAAATTTAGTACCTTTTAAAACAGCTTGCAGTGCAAGGCCACTTTCGGTTAAAGAGTAAACAGTAACTTGGTCAGCAATAGCTTCGGCAACTAAAGCGCCACCTTTATCTTGGTATTTTGCAGCAGCATCGGCATTACCACCGAACGCCCAACCATGTTTAATAAATCTATTTAACGCAGCTTGATCGTGAAAAACCATCACAATATTGAAATCTTTAACACCTAAACCTAAGCCTAAACCAGCTTCACCCATATTCATATAGGTAGATTTTCCGGTTAGGTTATTTTTTACTACACCGTACCCACCACCAAAACTGGCTAAAATAACGTTTACATTGGCATTATCAAATACAGCATAACCGGCAGAGTTTGCAATTTGAGTTTTAACATCTGGTTTTTTTTCGTATAGAGCAGTTAATGTATTCGATTTCATACTTTGTACTAAAGCACGTTTTTCTCCAGGGGAAGCACTGCCTGTAGTAGCGCAACCTGTTAATAAAACGCTAATAACTAACATGCTCAACAGAAGTAATTTTTTCATGATTTTTCCTTTAATAAGGTATATGGTTAATAAATCTGCGTTTAGCATAAATATCAAAATTCATTATGTCCAATACTAGACAGTATCGGACTTTAAGGTTAACCTATAAGTCTATTATTTTCTTATATATTTTACTATTATGCTTGTTGCTCTGGTCGATACATTAAAACAATTACGTTATCAAATAGCTCATCTTGAAGATAATACACTCTCATCAGAATATCCAGAACTAGCCTCTTTTATACAGCAAGTCAGCTTGACTGTAACTGAATCAAAGGCTGATCTTAATTTTTTATACCAGTTTTTATATGTTTATGGACGAAAATCTGAGGCAACCTATAGTCGTTTTCGTAATGAGTTGGAACGTTTTTATTTATGGTCATGGCTTATAGCTGAAAAATCTGTATTTGAACTTAAGCGTGAAGATATTGAAGCCTATGTTGATTTTATGGTTGAACCGGATAAAAAATGGGCATCTAAATCTGTTCAATGGCGTTATAAAGATGAGCAAGGAATTCGTCGGTTAAATCAAAATTGGCGCCCTTTCATGTTAAAAGAATCTATTGCGAGTCAGCAAACATTATCGGCCATGTTTACTGCCCTCAATGTATTTTATAAATTCGCTATTTTAGAAGAAAAAACCTTTGCTAACTTTGTACCTGTTGTTAAAAAAAATAGTCCCTACTTGGTTGTGCAATCGCAAATACAAATCCCCGATACATTAAGTGATATTCAATGGGAATATGTATTTGGCGTTACCAGAGATATATGCGAAAAAAAACCAGAGTATGAAAGAAACTTATTTACCCTCGCCTGTTTAAAAGGACTCTATCTTCGTATTTCAGAATTATCAGAGCGACCACAATGGTCACCTGTTATGTCTCATTTTTGGCAAGATAATGATGGCTTTTGGTTTTTACGAATAATGGGCAAAGGAAATAAATTACGCGATGTAACATTAAGTGATGATTTTCTTGAGTATTTAAAACGTTATCGCTTGTATCGAGGCTTGCCTGCTCTGCCCCGCGTTGATGAGTCAGACCCTCTAGTTCATAAAATTCGTGGTCAGGGTGGAATGACCGTAAGACAAATTCGCAGATTGGTACAACAAAGTTTCGATATTGCGCAACAATCTTTACTTGATGATGGATTTAAAGATGACGCGGAACAATTAGAAGCGGCCACTGCGCATTGGCTACGCCATACGGGGGCAACGCATGACGCGCAAACTCGCCCTTTAAAACATTTATCTGAAGATTTAGGCCATGCAAAAATTGCTACAACCGATCAAATTTATATTCAAACAAATATAAAAGAGCGGGCTAAATCTGGAATTAAAAGGAAAATTTAATGGAATACTTAGTGATCTCATTTATTGGCGTTTTATTTTTAGTTTATTCCTTAACATTTCGCCAACTAGAAAAAACCGAAGTAACGGGGCCAATGTTTTTTGTAATTGGTGGGATATTGCTTGCCACACTTTTACCTAACGAAAGTAGCAGAATAAAAACCGGCATAGATTTTTTACTGCCCTTTATAGAATTGACACTCAGTATTTTTTTATTTTCTGATGCGGCTAAGTCAAAATTAAGTGTTTTAAGACATAGCTTTCAGTATCCAAGTTTACTGTTATTTATCGCCCTCCCCTTAACGTTATTACTTGGGATTGCCGTTGGGTTATTTTTGTTTGCCGATTTATCTGTTATTCAAGCGGCGTTACTTGCAATAATATTAACGCCTACCGATGCGGCGTTGAGTAAAGGGTTATTGGCAAGTACGCAGGTACCTGAAAAAATTCGTGAAGGAATTAATACCGAAAGTGGTTTGAATGATGGTTTATGTGTTCCTATTTTTTTAATATTTATATTACTGGCAAAAAATCCTGAATCTGCAATCACAGCAACGCAAACGTTAAGTGTGTTTGGCAGAGAACTTGGTTTAGCCTTATTAATTGCCTTTACAAGTACCGCTATTTTTATTCCGTGTTTAAATTTTGCAATGAAGCGCCATTACTTTGCGCAAAACACGAGTCCTTTTTTATTATTAGGTTTTGCTATGGCGGTGTTTTCGATTACGCAATATTTTCATGGCAGTGGATTTATTGCGGTGTTTGTTGCGGGTTTATTATTTGATAAATACGCCACTACTAAAATAAGCAAAGAGTTGATAGAAGACTCAGAGCATATTGCTGACTTTACTTCTTTAATGATCTGGTGTTTGTTTGGATTTGTATGTGCTTATTTAGTTTTACCTAAATTAAATTTAGCGATAATAACGTATGCATTATTAAGTACGACTTTAATTAGAATAATACCGGTTATGCTGTCATTGCAATTTACAGCACTAACAATTAAAGAGCGTTTTACATTTGCTTGGTTTGGGCCAAGAGGATTGGCCTCAATTGTTTTTACCTTAATGGTAATAGACACACAAATAGAAAACAAATTTCAAATTGCGACCATTGCCATGACAACAATTTTATTTAGTGTGTTTATTCACGGTATTAGTACAAAACCTATAGCAGATAGTTTTGCTAAAAAAACTAAATAAATATAAGCAAAATAAAAAGGCGTACTTAATAATAAGTTACGCCTTTTTATTTTCAGCTTAATTAATTAAATTATTAACTAAGTACATTTGCCAGTAACTCTATCGGATGCTTGGGTTTAAACTTTTCATAACGTTTAACTTGGCTGCGACATGAGAATCCCGTTGATAAAAGTTGCTCAGGTTTATTTTTATCAATAATTGGTTTCCAACTCATTTCGTAAAGCGATCGAGAGTTATCTTGGTTTTGCGCTTCATGGCCATACGTACCCGCCATTCCACAACAACCAGTACTTGTTGTTTTTAATGTTAAACCAAGCTCATCAAAAATAGTTTTCCAAACGTTTGCTGCTTTTGGTAATGCGGTTGTTTCAGTACAGTGACTTAATAATGTAAATTCAGTATTTAAATTTTGTTTAGCCGTTAACTGTTTAAATGATTGTGTTTCTAGCCATTCATGAGCAAGTTGCACATGAAAATCACCACGGTTATTTTCTAAAATTGTATTATATTCATCGCGATAACACATAACTAAAGACGCATCTAAACCAACTAATGGCGCATTTATTTCGTTAAGTTGATTTAAAAATTCTGCGGCATTTTTAGCTGTCACTTTAAACTCATGTAAAAAACCTTTTACATGCTGAGGTTTACCATTGGGTTTAAATGGTAACAACATTGGTTTTTTTCCAAGCTGTGTGATCAGTGTAATAAAGCTCTCAACCAATTCGGCTTCGTAAAAGCTGGTAAATGGGTCTTGAACAATGAGTACATAATCATTTTGCTCATCGGCGCTTAACTTTTTAAGTAAATCTAAATCGAATTTTTGCGCTTTGTTTACACGTTTACCGAGTGCCGGAATACTTAGCTGCGGGGTATCAACATAACCGACCGTTTTTTTAATGATGCTACTAACCAATGATGTTTTTACAATTGGGTTAATAATCCGAGCAAATTTTGACATTAACGGTGCGCTATTTTCGATACTACCCACTAAATAATCTTTCAGTGGGCGCGCATAATAACTATGGTAATAATTTAAAAAACGAGCTCGAAAAGTTGGTACATCTACCTTTATTGGGCAAGCGGTAGTACACGCTTTACATGCTAAACATTCGTCCATTGATGCTTTTACTTCGTGAGAAAAATCGTAAATGCCTTTATTTTTTTCACGGCTATGAACAAAACGCTCCCACCAGGTGATCACTTCACCTTTGTTTAGCTCTTTTTCTACTTCAAGCAAATTAACATCTTTTGACTCTTGAAGTCGTAACCATTCACGCATTAAACCCGCGCGACCTTTAGGTGAGTTACGACGATCGCCGGTCACTTTATAAGATGGGCACATTGGCGAGTTTTCATCATAATTAAAACACAAGCCGTTACCATTACAGGTCATTGCATTGTTAAAACTGGTTTTAACATCAATAGAAATTTGCTTATCGAAGTAAGAACGTTTCTGCCCATCAACACTAACTAGTGAGTCTTTACTTTCAATTGGCGTACATATTTTACCGGGGTTTATTTTATTATTAGGATCAAAAGCTGACTTTATTTTTCGTAATTGAGTAAATAAATGCTCACCAAAAAATTCAGGGCCGTATTCACTTCGGTATCCTTTGCCATGCTCGCCCCACATTAATCCACCGTATTTAGCGGTGAGTTTTACTACCTCATCTGAAATTGTACGTAGTAATTTTTCTTGTTCTGGGTCGCACATATCCAGTGCAGGTCTAACATGTAATACACCGGCATCAACATGGCCAAACATACCATATTGTAAATTATAGCTGTCGAGTAATGCTCTAAATTCGACAATGTAATCGGCTAAATTTTCAGGCGGTACGGCAGTATCCTCTGCAAACGCGAGGGGCTTTTGGCTTCCTTTTACATTACCTAATAAACCCACTGATTTTTTACGCATTGCATAAATTTTTAGTATATCGCTTTTATCGCTTGTTAACTGATAGCCAATAACCCCATTAGTTTGATTTTCAACGCACTCATCTAATAATTTACATAAAGTGTCTACTTTGTCTTTTATGTCTTGTGGTGATACAGCATTAAACTCAACCATGTTGAGTCCTTGCATATCTTTATTTGGTACATCGGTTATTAAGTCCGATACTGAATGCCAAATAATGTCTTCGCGCGCAAGATTCAAAACTTTGCTGTCAACGGTTTCAACCGAGGTAGCACGGGCATCAACCAAAAATGGTGAATGGCGAAGTGCAGAATCAAAACTGTCATATTTTATATTGATGAGTGTTTTAAATTCAGCAATGGGTGTTAGGTTTAATTTCGCCTCAGTAACTATACCTAATGAGCCTTCAGAACCTGTAATTAGTCGACTCATATCAAAAGTTTGTAAGTCTTCACTTAGTACATGCTCTAGGTCATACCCAGTTAAGAAGCGATTTAATCGTGGGAATTTGGCTAATATAGCGTCGCGTTCACTAATTGAAATATCTAAAACTGTTTTGTATATTTGCCCAATTAATGAGTCTTGATCGGCAATTATTTTTGCTTTTTCTATGTCTATTGGGCTGGTACACATTGCTGTGCCGTCGACTAAATACGTGGTTAGCCCTAAAACATGGTCGCTGGTTTTGCCATAAACTAATGAACCTTGGCCAGATGCATCTGTACTGATCATGCCGCCAATGGTGGCGCGGTTACTGGTAGATAAATCGGGTGAAAAGAAAAATCCATACGGTTTTAAAAAGTCGTTAAGTTGATCTTTTATCACGCCCGTTTGAACTCGTACCCAACCTTCTTCTACATTTATTTCGAGGATTTCACGCATGTAACGTGATAAATCAACCACAATACCTGGGGTTAAAGACTGTCCGTTAGTGCCTGTGCCGCCACCGCGAGGACCAAAAGTTAACGACAAAAACGGGTCATGAGATGCAGTTTGTAAGGCAATTTGAATGTCTTTTTCACTTTTTGGAAAAATAACACCTTGCGGAAGCTGCTGGTAAATACTGTTATCGGTTGATGCAGTCAGCCTCGTTGCATAACTGGCGTCTGTATCTCCAGTAAACCCTTGATTTTTTATGGTATTTAAGTAATTTGCAACCAATTCGGTCGCGGCATCTTGTTGTGTAATCGTTGCTATCATGGCGGCGCTTTTTAATGCATTTGTGTAATTATATCATGGTGATGGCTAATAGAAATTGAAGATTTTACAGTTTGTAACACTCTTTTAATCGTAATATGAGCAGCTGCAATTATAATCAAATTAAACGCCTACTATGAGGTTTATATGAAAAAACTACTTATACAGATCAGCGGGACACTGTTTATTTTATTAGGACTACTATTTGCCGTAGTACCTGGACCCTCGTTAATATTTTTTATTGCAGGTTTACTGTGCTTTTCTATGTATTACCCAAAAGCGAGAGGTTATTTAGCGTGGTGTCAAAAAGCGCTTACTCGTTCATGTGCTTATTTAGATAAAAAATTAGCAAAACACACATTTTAAGCCATAAAAAATGCCAGCAGATGCTGGCATTTTTTTAACAAGGTAATTTATTTAGCGAGTTTATCAGCTAAGTATAACCATGTTTCTAGTACTGTATCTGGGTTAAGCGAGACAGAATCAATGCCCTGCTCTACTAACCATGCAGCAAAATCTTCATGATCTGAAGGACCTTGACCACAAATACCTACGTACTTACCTTTTTCTTTTGCTGTTTTAATAGCCATAGAAAGAAGTTTTTTGATTGCAGGGTCGCGCTCATCAAATAAGTGCGCAATTAAACCTGAATCACGGTCAAGACCAAGCGTTAACTGAGTTAAATCATTAGAGCCGATAGAGAAACCATCGAAGTATTCTAAAAATTCTTCAGCCATTAATGCATTTGACGGAAGTTCACACATCATAATTACTTTAAGACCATTTTCGCCACGTTTAAGGCCATGCTCTTCAAGTAATTCAATAACGCGTTTACCTTCTTCAAGGGTACGTACGAATGGGATCATGATTTCGATGTTAGTCATATCCATGGTATTTCTAACACGTTTTATTGCTTCACACTCAAGGGCAAAACAATCACGGAAATCTTCAGAAATATAACGCGCAGCACCACGGAAACCAATCATTGGGTTTTCTTCTTCTGGCTCGTATTGCTGGCCGCCCACTAAGTTTGCGTATTCGTTTGATTTAAAATCAGACATACGCACAATTACACGCTCTGGAGCAAACGCACAACCTAGGGTAGAAATACCTTCAACAAGTTTGCCAATATAGAATTCAACAGGTGATTCGTAACCGGCAATCATGTCAGTAATTTCTGCTTTTAATGCATCAGTTTGTGCATCAAAATTTAATAACGCTTTAGGGTGAACACCAATCATACGGTTGATGATAAACTCAACGCGCGCAAGGCCAACACCTGAATGTGGTAAACGAGCAAAATCGAATGCGCGATCTGGGTTACCTACGTTCATCATTACTTTCATTGGCAGTTCAGGCATTTCGTCTACGCGTGAAGTTAACACTTCAAAGTCTAAAATACCTTCGTAGATGAAACCTGTATCGCCTTCGGCACATGATACGGTAACTTCTTGACCTGCTTTAATTAAGTCTGTTGCATTACCACAACCAACAACGGCTGGAATACCTAACTCACGTGCAATAATTGCAGCATGACATGTACGACCACCACGATTTGTAACAATCGCAGCCGCGCGTTTCATGATAGGTTCCCAATCTGGGTCGGTCATGTCGGTAACTAAAATGTCACCTACTTGTACTTGGTCCATCTCTTTGATTGAATCAAGTACACGCACAACACCACTACCAATTTTATGACCAATTGCACGGCCTTCAACAACAACATTGCTGCTGCCATTAAGTTGGAAGCGTTCCATTACGTTAGTGTCTTCGTTTGAACGAACTGTTTCTGGACGCGCCTGAACTATATATAGTTTGCCATCGTTACCATCTTTTGCCCATTCGATGTCCATTGGACGACCGTAATGTTTTTCAATGATTACAGCTTGTTTGGCAAGGTTTTGCACTTCTTCATCTGTAATCGAGAATTTGTTTGAAAGTGCTGGATCTACATCAACAATTTCTACTTGTTTGCCGTGGGCTTTGTCTTGAGAGTAAATCATTTGAATGGCTTTAGAGCCAATATTACGACGAACTACTGATGGCTTGTTTTTAAGCAGCGTTGGTTTATGAACATAAAATTCATCAGGATTTACCGCACCCTGTACAACCATTTCACCCAAACCATAGCTTGATGTAATAAATACAACATCTTCAAAACCAGATTCAGTATCAATACTAAACATAACGCCTGATGCTGATTTATCTGAGCGAACCATGCGTTGAATACCTGCTGATAAGGCAACACCACGGTGATCGTAGCCTTGGTGAACACGATAAGAAATTGCACGGTCATTAAATAACGAAGCGAATACGTGTTTGATGGCTGTCATTACAGAATCAATACCAACAACGTTTAAAAACGTTTCTTGTTGGCCTGCAAAAGAGGCATCTGGCATATCTTCAGCGGTTGCTGATGAACGAACAGCGAATGAAACATCTGCAGTTGTGTCGCCATGTAGCTGGCTGTATGCGTCGCGGATTGCTTTGTCTAGACTAGGTTGGAATGGGGTATCGATAATCCACTGGCGGATATCGGCGCCGACTTTGGCGAGTGTGTTTACATCATCAACATCGAGTGTATCTAAAATGTCATGAATTTTTGCGTTGAGTCCTGATTGTTCTAAAAACTCGTTAAAAGCGTCTGAGGTAGTAGCAAAACCACCTGGGACTTGCACACCTGCGTTAGCTAAGTTTGAAATCATTTCACCAAGTGACGCATTTTTACCGCCAACTCGAGGAACATCTTGCATACCAAGCTCTTGATACCAGAGAACGTATTCTTGCACGGATCTTTCTCCAAAAAACAAATTGTAGTAGTAACTGTGAGAGTTAAGAAAGAAAACCTTTTATAAAGGTCGCCACCATTCTACACTGGCAAACGTCCCCACGTAAACCGTGATACACTGATTTTAAAATTAAATGTAATAAAAAGAGGCTTTATGAGAACTGCGTTTTATATTTCAGATGGCACAGCAATCACATCTGAAGTGTTTGGTCATGCGACTTTATCTTTATTCCCTGTCGAATTTAATCATAAAACAATCCCTTTTGTAGAAACTGAAGAAAAAGCGCATGAAATAAAAGCGCTTATTAACGCCACGTCATCTAAGCAAGGTGAAAAGCCTTTGGTGTTTTTTACTTTTGTGAATCATAAGCTGTCTGAGATTATTCGCTCAGCGGATGCAGTTTCATACGATTTTTTAAGTACCTATAGTGAAAAAATTGAAAAAGAATTAAATGTAGCGCCAGTACCAAAAGTACACAGAACACACTCTATTCATGAAAAAAGTTATGATTTTAGAATTGATGCCGTTAATTACGCGTTGATGAATGATGATGGTGGCAACATTAAAAACTTTGCGGAGGCTGATATTATTTTAGTTGGCGTTAGTCGAAGTGGTAAAACACCCACCAGTCTTTATTTAGCTTTGCAGTATGGCATTAAAGCAGCCAATTACCCGATCACCGAAGACGACTTAGAAAGCGAAGGTTTACCAAAATGCTTAGTGCCTTATAAGCATAAACTGTTTGGCTTAACTATTGATCCAGAGCGTTTGGCTGCAATAAGAGACAGGCGCATGGCAAATTCAAAATACGCATCAATCAGGCAGTGTCGTATTGAAGTGCGCGAAGTTGAAATGCTGTATAAAAAACATAAAATTGCACATTTAAATTCAACTCACCATTCAGTTGAAGAAATTTCAGCAAAAATCATTTCTGATACAGGCCTTGAGCGTCGTAAGTACTAACAAACTAATGTGTGATTTAAGCATGTAATGACACACAGCACACAAAAAAGCCGCTAAATAATAGCGGCTTTTAACTTATTAGGAGAGTATTACTTGCGAGCATCTTTTAAAAGGTCTGCAACTAAAAAGCCAAGCTCTAATACTTGATCGGCATTTAAGCGAGGGTCACATTGAGTTTTGTAACGCTGCGCTAAGTCATCATCTGATAAACCGTATGCACCACCGGTACATTCAGTAACGTGTTGTCCGGTCATTTCTAAATGAACACCACCTGCGTATGAGCCTTCAGCTTTGTGAACAGCGAAGAACTGACTAATTTCGCGCATAATGTTATCAAAGCTGCGAGTTTTATAACCTGAGCTGGCTTTTTCAGTATTGCCATGCATTGGATCTGAGCTCCAAATTACTTTGCGACCTTCTTGCTGTACTTTACGCACCAGCGCAGGTAACTTCTCTGGTAATACATCCGCACCCATTCGCGTGATAAGTGTTAATCGGCCTGGGATATTATCCGGGTTAAGCGCATCGATTAAACGGATAAGCTCGTCTGGATCCATACCTGGTCCAACTTTAACGCCAATTGGGTTTTTAATACCTTTAAAAAATTCAATATGGGCATGGTCTAGCTGGCGAGTACGTTCACCAATCCAAACAAAGTGTGCTGAACAATCGTACCAGTCACCTGATAAATGGTCTCTACGTGTTAATGCTTCTTCGTAGCCTAGTAATAACGCTTCGTGTGACGTGTATAAATCAGTTTCTTTTAAGCTTGGCGCTATAGTTGAATTAATACCACACACTTCCATAAATTCTAACGCGTCTTGAATTTTGTCTGCAAGTTGTTGGTATTTTGCTTTTTGTGGATTAGCAGCAACAAAGCCCATGTTCCAACGGTTAACTTGATGTAAGTCGGCAAGTCCACCTTGTGCAAAAGCGCGTAGCAAATTTAGCGTTGCCGCACTGTGATGATATGCCGTCATTAAACGTTGAGGGTCTGGAATACGTGCTTCTTCAGTAAACTCAAAGTTATTTACTATATCACCACGGTAAGATGGCAACGAAACGCCGTCTATTGTTTCTAAGTCGGCTGAACGTGGCTTAGCGTATTGACCTGCCATACGTGCAATTTTAACAACCGGGCACTTTCCACCATAGGTTAATACTACAGCCATTTGTAAGATGGTTTTAAATGTATCGCGAATATTAGCGGCATTAAAGTCGCTAAACGATTCTGCACAATCTCCACCTTGAAGTAAAAAGGCACGGCCTTCGCATACGTCTTCAAGTTGTTTAAATAAACTTCTTGTTTCTTCGGCAAATACTAAAGGCGGTGCACTTTTCAACTGGCTTTCTACCGACTTTAATACGTCTTGATCTGGGTACTGTGGTTGCTGCAGTATTGGCAGTTCTCTCCAGCTATTTGGGTTCCACGATTGCATGTTCATTCCTCATTCCTATTACCTGATGTAATGAAATTAACGTATGCAGTGTGCTTTGTTCAAGGACTAAATACACTATTTACCAATTATTTAGTTATTAGTTAAATTTTAATAAGATTTAAGAGCCTATTTTGAGTTACTTTTGATGAGCAAGTTTATAAAGCAAAAATAAATAAACATTTAAAAACAATAATCTAAGTAGGTAGAGTGTGCATTATAATGGCTTGAGTAGAAGCTTAACAGCTAAGCGATGGTGACACAGATAGTAATAGGAACACATCATACTTAATTAGCACTTATGTAATCTTAACTTTACGGGTGGTTTTAAAAAAGAATGCTACTCAATTATGCGTTTTTAAATATTTATGCTAACGCTTCATACAAAGCTCAGTGCCTTAACTCAGCCCTTCTATTATTTCCTTTAAAGTATATGAAGCAAAAGTACTTAAAAAACCATAAAGAACACATCATACTTAATTAAAATTACTGTAAATCTTAGCTAAAGCATGTTATTTAAAGAAATAAATATCAAAAGAAAGGGTTGTTTGCGAGAATAGTATATAAGTAAGATGTGTTCTAGGTAGGTAGCTAATGGTTACAAAGGTACAAATAAGAAGTCAGTTTGATTTACTCAATGAATTAACACTTAGCTTAATTGATGAGCTTAAAGGGGTTGGCTTTGCTAAAGCAGAGTATTTTCAATTACCTGAGATTAGTAGTACTGAAGAAAATATAATTCCTGAGTCTATAAGCGTTTCAAAAATAACAGGGGAATTGGCACATAAGGCAATTTTAAATGCTTTCTCAGATATGTATAAAAAGCCAGGGCTAAGCAGCCGAGTATTAAAGCGACACCCTGGTTTGCTAGTAATAAAAGAGGCGAATAAACAAGCCATTATTGATCGCATAGCACAGGTAAATAGTGCAAAAGCAGCTTTTAAAAATTGTATTTTAGCAATAGATAATAACGACGCGCGATTTGAAGCGGTGCATAATGCAATGCCAAATTTAATAACGCTTGCGGCGTATCGTAAAATTCATAGTGAAATTGAATCCCCTTTTTCTGTTCGCTTTACTTGGATGCATAAACACGCAACCAAAACACTTACAAAAAAAATGGCGCTTGAAATGTTAGAAAAATCGGCAGGCTATAAAAACCCGCGAATGATTGATCAGCAAAAATGGCAGTCACTGGTTGCACAAGAACAGGTTCGAGTAGCCAGTTTGGGTGAAAAAGAAAAATTGCGAATTAGGCGCCCTACTCGAGTTAGTCCTCAAGTTAATGTGAGGTACACTGCACAAAATCGCTATCATGTTAGTGCTGCTTTACCTTTTATACTAATTAACCCACAGCCCGACGTAAAATTTGGCGAACTACCGAGTTACCAAAAACCCTTATCGCATCCCCGAAAACGCGAATATGATTTTCTAGTGGACCGATTATATTTAGAACAAGTAACTAAATAAATTATGTTAAAAAGGCCACATAATGTGGCCTTTAATATATTTGTTGGTAAAAATAAATAGAATTACTTTTCTACAATTTCTTCCAGCTTATCTTCATCAATCAATACCGCATTTTCAACAATGCGTTTACCGCCTTGTATTTCAATACGCTTATTGTGTTTATTTAATGCCAATATCTCATCACAAAATTGATCAGACGGATGCATTTCATAAGTGTAATCGACTATGTTGCCGGTTTTATCATCTTTAACATTGGTAATGCTGTATTCAGATATTGCTCCTTTTTCAATTAAATCTTTCATCGTGGTTGTCATATCACGACGCAGTGCTTTTAATTTATTTTCGGTAATATCATCCGTTGAGTAAATAGAGCCATATTTTTCCATAATAGAAAGTAATCTAAAATGGTAGGTTTTTCCTGGTGCTGCATAACGCCATAAATGATATAAACGTAGCATCATCCAACGCGATAATCCGCGTTTTAATTCTTGTGCACTGTTAAAGTAATAACCTTTGTATTCAAGGTTATCAATCATGTTGTGTACAAATGCATTTAAACACGCAACACATTTTACATTTCCGCCTTGGCCTTTCTTACCACTAAAGTGCAAAGACGATAAAAAGTTCATATTAGACTCGTAAAACGAATCATCAATATCAGAATTTTTAGTATCCGTTGCAGAATATTTAAAAGAAAGTTTAGAACCTTGCAATGCTTCAAGCGACTCTTTAATTTGCGGATATGGCATAGATTGGCCAACCGCTTTAAGCTCTTGTGCTAATTCGTTCATAGAAAACACAACGGCATATTGAATACCGGACTTAAAATTAATTTTTACAATTTTACCTTTTGAAGCTAGGCGAATTAATGCGCGCTCTACTTTTTCTTCTCTATCTGATGGCCACACTAAATATTCTACATCTTCGCCATCTTTACGAGTACTGACCACAGCCGGTGTTATTTTTATTTCGCCATCATATAAAATACCATCTACTTTTTCAGATATCTTACGCGTAATGATGGTTTTTTTAGGGGCTTCTTCAAGTGGCAGTTTTTTGTGGCCTGAGCGAACAAAACGTCCCCACAGATCATAATGGTTAAATGTGTTAGAGTAAGCGCGTAACCCATGGGCTGCATTTTCTATCGAAATTCGCACATCTTTATTATCTGTAAATAGTGCTAGGCTTTCGTTATCGATCGCACTTTCCACCCCGTGAATTTGGCCCCTAAGTGTATCGGGCAAGTTATCTACCGAGATGTTGACCTTTCGGCTCATGGTTTTTATTTCCGTTTTTATTGTGACAGCTAATAACAACACATAAAGCCACAAAAGTTAAATGTTTAAGTTAGTATAAAAGTGATCTGACTTCAAATAAAATGCTCAGATCAGTATTTTACTAAGGAAAACTTAAAACAAGCGTTTTCAGATCACATTTTTACTAACTGAGTGTTGATAAGCCAAATTTTTACTAACTAAATAATAATTTTGTCCATTACAAAGTGTTTTTTTTTATATTTTACACGACAAATTATATAAAAATCTTAACCCCCTGTGGATAAGCTTAGTTCGAGTTAGCATAGATCTGATCTGTACTTACTACAGATCAGATCTATACTAATTAAACCATGCATTATCACTATTGCTTAGTGCATAACTTTATAATTTACTTAGTAAAAATATGATCTACAGGTAGGTATTTGTGAGTAACTCAGTGCTTAACCTGTGCGTAACTTAGATTGTAAATATTCGCTTAGTAAAAAGCTGATCTGCAAGTAGATAAGGATCTGATCTTAACCACGTACAATGCTGATCCACTATTTTTAATATTATTTATATAAATCATTACGTTATATATGTATTTTACACCCTTAGCCTTAAATACCTTATA